>NZ_JBITGV010000017.1:0-116263 GCF_044457385.1 Streptomyces sp. NPDC050548 | reverse complement strand
GGTCCCCGCGTTGTGTCCCCACCCTGGGGTCGGGGGGTGGCTCCGGGGCGGGCCGGGCAAGGAATCCCTTGCCCGGCCCGCCGGTTGAGCGTCTGACGCCGCGTATGTCAGCTGTCGCCGACCCGTGATCCCAGAGTCAGTTCGGTGGTGTGCTCCGTGCCGTCGCGCTTGTAGGTGATCGAGACCTTGTCGTCGGGCTTGTGGGTCCAGATCTCGCCGATGAGGGTCGGGCCGCTGTCGATCACCGAGCCGTCGAACTTGGTGATGACGTCGCCGGCCTTGAGGCCCGCCTTGGCCGCGGGACCGCCGGCCTCGATCGCCGAGGCACCGGTGGTGATCGTCGCACCGCCGGTGCTGTCCTCCAGGGAGACGGAGGCGCCGATCTTGGCGTACACCGGCTTGCCGGTCTTGATCAGCTGCTGGGCGACGTACTTCGCCTGGTTGATCGGGATGGCGAAGCCCAGGCCGATCGAGCCGGACTGGCTGCTGCCGCTGAGGCCGCCGCTGCTGGTCGACTGGATCGCGGAGTTGATGCCGATGACCGAGCCCTGGGCGTCGAGCAGCGGGCCGCCCGAGTTGCCGGGGTTGATGGAGGCGTCGGTCTGCAGGGCGCTCATGTAGGACGCCTTGCTGGTGGCGCTGCCGTCGCTGGAGGCCACCGGGCGGTTCTTGGCGCTGATGATGCCCGTGGTCACCGTGTTGGACAGGCCGAAGGGGGCGCCGATGGCGATCGTCTCGTCGCCCACGGCCACCTTGTCCGAGTCGCCGAGGGCGAGCGGCTTCAGGTCGGTGGGGGCGTTCTTGAGCTTGATGACCGCTACGTCGTAGCCCTGGGCGTGGCCGACGATCTCGGCGTCGTACTTCTTGCCGTTCGGGAAGGTCGCCGTGAGCTTGCCGCCGTCGACCGCGTCGGCGACGACGTGGTTGTTGGTGACGATGTGGCCCTGGGTGTCGAAGACGAAGCCGGTGCCGGTGCCGCCCTCGCCGCTGGTGCTCTCGGCCTCGATGGTGACCGTGCTGGGCAGGGACTTGGCGGCCACCGCGGCGATGGTGCCCGGGTCGCGCTTGACGGAGGCGCTGCTGCCGGTGTCGGAGGAGACGGTGGTGGAGTTGCTGTCGTCGTTGTCCTTGGCCAGGGTGTAGCCGAGGCCACCGCCCAGGCCGCCTGCGACGAGCGCGGCGATCAGGACGGCGGCGATCAGCCCGCCGCGTCCGCCGGACTTCTTGGGCGCCGGCTGCTGGTACGGGGTGCCCCAGCCGGCCGTGCCGTCACCGCCGTAGCCACCGGCGCCGGCCGCGCCGTAGCCGTCGCCGCCGTATCCGCCCACGCCCTCGCCGCCGTACGCGCCCGCGGCCGTGCCTCCGTCGGCGTACGACGGTGTGGCGGGCGGGGGCGGCCAGGCGGCGTCGGGAGCGGATCCCGTGCCCTCGGGGCCGGGTGCCTGGGGCGCGGCGCCGTACGCGGGCGCGTGCCCGGCGTGCGGTGCGTCGTGCGGGGTGCTCGGAGGCACCGGGGGGAGCGGCGTGGTGGGCGCGCCCCCCTCGGGCGCAGCCGCCTGCGGGGAAGCTGCGGGAGATTCCACCGGCACAGGAGGTGCAGACGGGGCCGGGGGTACCTCAGTGCCCTCGTTCTCGGTGCTCACAGCTCTTCTCCTCGGTCCACGGCTGTTGTTCTCGGAAGCATGCGGTCACACTCGTTCACGCTTGTCGACGGTCCGGCGCGAAACAGCTGTGCTGGTGCTTTTGTATGCCGTCAGCTTTTCCCACCGGACGTCAGGGCACCATAAGCGGTGCCTGTGGGTCCATGGCGATCCTTTATAAGCGGTCATCAACACCAAAAAGCCGCATATCTACGCCTTCTCGGTTCCACGTGTACCCCTTTGCGGTGGCACCATGACGCGGTGACCCACGCACGGCAGCACCGGATCCAAGTCGTCGCCCACCGCGGAGCCTCCGAAGAGGCCCCCGAACACACCCTCGCCGCCTACAAGAAGGCGATCGAGGACGGCGCGGACGCGCTTGAGTGCGATGTACGACTGACCGCCGACGGCCATCTCGTCTGCGTCCACGACCGACGCGTCAACCGTACGTCGAACGGACGCGGAGCGGTCTCGGCACTGGAACTCGCCGATCTGGCCGCCCTCGACTTCGGCTCCTGGAAGGGCCGCGACCTGTCCCGCGACTCCTGGCGGACACGGGACGAGGAGCCGGACTGGGAGCACCTTCCGGAGGACCGCGCGGACACCTCCGTACTCACCCTGGAGCGGTTGCTCGAACTCGTCGCGGACGCGGGCCGGCGGGTGGAGCTGGCCATCGAGACGAAGCATCCGACGCGCTGGGCGGGACAGGTCGAGGAACGGCTGCTGGTGCTCCTGAAGCGGTTCGGCCTGGACGCCCCGGACTCCGCCGCGGACTCGCCGGTACGGGTCATGAGTTTCTCGGCGCGATCTTTGCACCGGGTGCGGGCCGCGTCCCCGACGCTGCCGACGGTCTACCTGTTGCAGTTCCTCTCGCCCCGCCTGAGGGACGGTCGACTTCCGGCCGGTGTCCGGATCGCAGGCCCCTCGATCAGGATCGTGCGCAATCACCCTGCGTATATCGAGCGGCTGAAAAACGCCGGTCATCGGGTGCATGTGTGGACCGTCAACGAGCCCGAGGACGTCGATCTCTGCGTTGACCTGGGCATTGACGCCATCATCACCAACCGACCGCGGGCCGTTCTGAGCCAGCTCGGTAGGGAACGTTAAAGAACCTCATAAAGACCGCCAAACACCCCTTGACCCGGGCACCCCACCTGCACCATCCTCCGAACTCGGCCACACCATCGAAAACAAGCCACCCGATTACGGGGAGTGCTCCGGCGCGTTCGTTCCGTGTTCGATCGTTGCGAATGCGTCACTGAACGTGGATTGGCCGGTTTCCGGTACAGGCCAAGAGGGCATCCACACCGTGGCGTGGGGCGAAGGAGGTCTCGGGGGTGGCGTTGGTGGTGGCACAGGAAGTGCCCACGTCGTCGAGCATGGCCGTGACCCATGGCCCTGCGGGCGTGGGGCAGGCAAGACATCGCATGCGCGACCAGTTGCGCACGGGCGGTGTGTCGGAAGCGGTCATCGACGATGCCGTACTGATCCTTTCCGAACTTCTCAGCAATGCGTGCAAACACGGGCGGCCCCTGGGCGACGCCCTGGCCGGTGACGGCGACGTCCGGTGCGCCTGGCGCGTGGACACCGGCGGCCGGCTCACCGTCGAGGTGACGGACGGCGGCGGCCCGACCCGCCCGGCTCCGGCCACCCCGTCGGTCACGGCGCACGGCGGACGCGGCCTGAACATCATCACCGCGCTGGCCGACGACTGGGGCGTACGCGACGACACCCGGGGCGAGGTCACGGTGTGGGTCGTCGTCCACGAGGACGTCCACGATCCGGATGCCGCACACCGGCGCGACGACTTCGCCGCGCGCGTCACGGCCCCGGCGGTCTCCGCGGGCCCCCGGCTGGGCTTCGCGGACACCTACGACGACTTGGACTGACGCGCGTCCGCCGCGACGGCTTGGTCGGACACGTTCGTTGCGGCGACTTGGACCGGCGCGTCCGCGCAGAACCACCCCGTCCGTACACAGGCGCCGGATTGTCCACAGGCGCCCCGTGTCACCGGGTTTTCCACAGGTGGGCCGCCGCCGACCAGAGTCGCCGCGTTGTCCACAGGCTCCCGTCGGTCATGGCGTGAACGGCTAGGCTCCCGCCCGTACGAGACGAGCCGTAACCGGGAGACACCCACGATGGCCAAGAAGCGACCCCAGACCACGGCCAAGCGGCCTCAGCTCAGCGACGCAGAGGTCCCGGTGGTCGGTGCCCGCGAGCCCTGCCCCTGTGGCAGTGGCCGGCGCTACAAGGCGTGCCACGGCCGGGCCGCCGCGCACGCGGTGACCGAGCTGGTGCAGCGGCCCTTCGAGGGGCTGCCCGGCGAGGGCGACTGGGTGGCGCTGCGCGAGCTGGTGCCGGCCGCCACGGTCGCGCTGCCGCTGAAGGGCGGCCTCCCCGAAGGGGTTCCGTCGGTCACGCTGGCCACGGTGCTGCCGATGGCCTGGCCCGCCCTGCGCCGGGACGACGGCTCGGTGCTGCTCGGCCTGCAGAACGACACGGCGTCCGGCGACATCAGCCGCGACCTCGCCGACACCCTCCAGCGCGCGCTGGTCGCGGACCCGGGCACTCCGGTGCAGTCCCGCCGTGCCCCGGCCGACGGTCCGCGGCTGCAGGAACTGCTCGACCCTGAAGGCGCGTTCGAGCCAGTTGTGCACACGGGCTTCGAATTCTGGGTTCCGGAGGCGGAGAACGCGTCGCCCGAGGTGACCGCCTCCCTGGAGCGTGCCAACGCCGCCGCCATCCCGACCGTGAAACTCCAGGGCGTGGACGCCGCGTACTGGTGCGAGACGCCGGACAAGAACCATCTGCGCTGGGTGATGCCGTACCCGGAGGAGCAGCTTCTGGACGCTCTCGCCCGGCTGCACGCCGCCGGCCGCTCCGGTCTCGGTGAGGGCACCCGCCTCGTGGGGTCCTTCCGTGCTCACGGTCTGACCGTGCCCGTCTGGGACCTGCCGAGCGGGTTCGGCGCGGACGACACGGAGAAGCCGGCCGCAGAGTTCGCCGAGCGCCTGGCCGCCGCGCTGGCCACGGACACCCCGCTCACCGCGGACGAGCGCCGCGCGCGCGGCGGCCTCACCAACCGGCAGGTCACGCTGAGCTGACACCCGGAAGGGCGCAGGGGTTCGACTGACCGACCGGTCAGTCGCAACAGGCCTGTTCACTCCGGTGACTCCTGTCACAACTCCCCGTTGTGAAAGGCAAGTCGGTGTCCGAATAGCCGAGATCGAATTTGCGAACCGCCGATCTCTTGTTACCGTTCGAGTAGCCCGGTTGCTGGTGCATCCCCCGTCGCCAGCAACCGGGTCTTTTCATGCCCGGCCCGCGTGTACGGAACGACGTCGTCCGTCAACTCGCGGTAGGCGCCGAGGAGTTGCTCCCCGAGCGCAGCAACAGCGGCCCACTCCCACCCGGTCCGGCGGCGAACTCCGCGACAGCCGTGTAGTCCGCCGGACCGCCCTGTGTGTGCTCCCTGGGCGTCTCGCACAGCGAGGGCTCATCCTCGGCGCTCACGGCGCAGTGCATCTGCACGGTGCGGTCCGCCGGCCCCATCAGGCTCAGCACCGCGTCCAGGTCGTCGCCGGTCGCGTTCCGGTAGTAGGTGCGCGCCCAGGTCTCCTCGCCCTGCGTCATGACACAGGTCTGCGCCTCGATGCCGTCGGGGGTGGAGAGTTCGGGTCCGCAGCGGGCCGCGGTGGCCAGCCCCAGGCCGAGGGTCAGCGGAGAGCGGGTGGGCGCCGGCGAGGGCGCGGCGGACGACGCCTTCCGGTCATCGTCCCGGTCGTCGTCGGAGGAGTGGACCAGGGAACGTACGACCGCGTGACCCTCGTCGCGTACGGGTCCCGCGGACGCCACGGCCAGCGGCAGCGCGACCGCGCACACCGCGACGCCCGCGAGGGCGAGCAGACGAAGGTTCATAGAGCGGAAGATAACGACCAACTACGGGCGCCACGGTCCGCGCGCGCCCGACACCCCTACAACTCGGGGGCGCTCACACCCGTACGAGTGAGGGCCTCGACCACGGCGTCCACCACGGCCTCGACATCGGGGACCCAGGGCGAGGAAGAGCCGGGCAGTGGTGCGCGCTCCCAGCGGATCTGGCCCTGGCCGGTCTCGGAGGGCGGCAGGGCGAGATAGCCGCCCTCGCCGTGGAAGCGGAGCGAGCCGGGGACGTGGTCCTTGGCGTAGAGCAGCTCGCCCAACTGCTCCAGGGAGTACGGCTTGACGAGCAGCGACCAACGGGTGGGCGCGGCGACGACCGGGCCGAGGCGCATGCCCTGGAGGTCGAGCGCGGCCAGGGCCCGGGCGGCCGCGGGTGCGGGCAGGCTGACCGCGCAGGGGGCCTTGTCGCCGGTGGCGAGGACGATGGGCGCGGCGGGGCGGTTGCCCCACCACCAGCGCACCATGCGGGCGTCGGTGGTGGCCGCGAGGAGGCCGGGGTCGAAGGGGTGGGCGCCGGGCACCGTGCACTCAGGGTCCGGACAGCCGCAGCGGGCCCGTCCCTGGGGATCGGGTGCCACGCCCGGGAGTACGGGCCATTTCCATTCAGTGGCGAAGGTCAGGGCCGCGCTGAGCATCTCAGACCTCCTGTTGTCTCGCCTGGACAGGAGCCTGCGTCGCTTTCCGAGGATCTCGCGCATGAGCGCTCGTTCCTTTCCGTTGCACCGCTGGCAACACCGAGGACCACATCACACCATGTGTCGATCACTTCACTGTGCGTACCTGTTGGCGCATCACACCCCTGCGCGAAGCAAGGGGAACCCGTGCGTGCTTGAAAAGCATGGGCGTGGCGTGGGGGTGGCGAAGTCTGGCGTTTTGCCGTCCCGCGTATTTCTCTCCGCCTCCGCCACGGGAGGATGGGGCACGATCGTCGGTGGTTAAGACGCCCGGGTCCCTCACCAGGTTCCGGGCGGCCCCCGCCACCCCTGGTCTTCTCCGAGTACGTACCCATCACGACCGCTGTGACGCTCCGTCGAGCAAGCCCAGTCGACCGCAATGGACCGTCCCCTGATGCAGTTTTAAGCCAACTTTGCCAATCCGCAAGGGGAGAGCGAAATGCCCCCGCGAAACCCATGGACACCAGGAATCCCAGCAGGACAATGCTGGACATCCCCTCACGAGTGCGTGTACATGTGGAGACACTGCCAGCGGCGCAGAATGACATGGGGGTTTGCGATGCTTTTGAGCAATACGCACCGGTCGGAAAGCCGGACGCCATGAACGCCCCTCACCCTCCGAAAGTGGCTGGAATCGATTCAACGGTTCCCTCGCCCGCACACACTGTCGCGCCCGCGCCTGCCGCCACCGGTACCCCTCCGGCCCCTTCCCCTAACGTCCAGAACCCGCCGGAAACCGCTCCGAACGCGCCAAGTGCCCTGCTCCAGGACCGTCTCGCCGGCTGGGTCTCCGACCTCACGACCCTCCACGAACTCACGGAACGCCTGACCCGCACGGACGCACTCGCGGACGCACTCCAGGAACTGCTGCACGCCGGAGCCGCCCTCGTGGGCGCCCGGCGCGGACTCGTCGTCCTGGAACCCGGCGACGGCCTGGGCCCCGACACCACCATCGGCCTGGGCCTGGACCGCTCCGACCTCGGCCACATCGAGACGGTCCCGCGCGGGGCGATGTCCTACGGCCAGATTCTCGACGGTCCTGCCGGGGCTCCCGGCGGCGAGGGGGGTGAGATCGTCCACCCCGACCTGTTCGCCGAGGACGGCCTCGACCCGCGCCACCGCGAGGTGGCCGTACGCCTGGGCTACGCGGCGAGTTACGCGCTGCCCCTGGCGACCGACGCGGCCGGACGCCTGGGCGCCGCCGTGTGGCTCTACGACGAGCCCGCCGAGCCGGTCGAGCGGCAGCGCCATCTCGTCGGCCTGTACGCCCGGTACGCCACCGAGCACCTGGCGCGGCTCCTCGAAGTCGAGCGCACGCGCGCGTGCATGGCGACCATCGCCGAGGAGCTGCTGCCGTCCCGGCTCCCCCGCGTGGCCGGTGTACAGCTCGCCGCGCTGCACCGCACGGGTCCGCGCGGCGGCGGCGACTGGTACGACGCGCTGCCGCTGCCCGATGCCGCGCTCGGTCTCGCCGTCGGCTCGGTGACCGGTTCCGGGCCGAGCGCGATCGCCGCGATGGGCCGGCTGCGGGCCTCCCTGCGGGCGTACGCGGTGATGGAGGGCGAGGACCCGGTCGCGGTCCTGTCCGACCTCGAACTGCTCCTGAGGCTCACCGAGCCCGCCCGCTCGGCCACCGCCCTGTTCGCCTACTGCGAGCCCGCGCTGCGCAAGATCACCCTGGCGGGGGCAGGTCACAGCCCGCCGCTCCTGGTCGGCGAGCGGCGCACGGAGTTCGTGGAGACCTCGGTGTCCGCGCCGCTCGGCATGCTCGCCTGCTGGGAGGCGCCGAGCGTGGAGCTGGAGGCGGAGCCCGGCGAGACGGTCCTGCTCTACACGGACGGGCTGCTGCACCGTACCGGCGACCCCATGGACCGCGCCTTCGCCCGGCTGCACTCGGCGGCGGCGAGCGTCCCCAAGGCGCTGCGCGCCGACCCGGCCGCGATCGCCGACCACGTGCTGCGGACCGTCCTGCCGGACGGCCTCGACACGGCCGACAGCGACGAGGACGTCGTCCTCCTGGCGGCCCGTTTCGAGTAGTCGCCCGGAAGCCATGTGTAACAGGCCATACGGCTCTGGGCCCCCTTCCGTACGACCGTACGATGGAGGGGGTCCAGTGCCGTATCTAGGAGGATGACCGTGGCCGACGAGCTCACCCCGGAGACCCCGGAGACTGAGTCTGAGGAGCCCATCAAGAAGCGGAAGAACGGCCTGTACCCGGGCGTGTCCGACGAGTTGGCCGAGAGCATGAAGTCCGGCTGGGCCGACACCGAGCTGCACGACCTGCGGCCCGTCGAGCAGGCCGAGCACACCGCCCGCCGCCGTGCCGCGCTCTCCGCGCGTTTCCCGGGCGAGCGCCTGGTGATCCCCGCGGGCAACCTCAAGACCCGCTCGAACGACACCGAGTACCCCTTCCGGGCGTCGGTCGAGTACGCGTACCTGACGGGCAACCTCACCGAGGACGGCGTCCTCGTCCTGGAGCCCACCACCGAGGGCCACAAGGCGAGCATCTACCTCCTCCCGCGCTCCGACCGCGAGAACGGCGAGTTCTGGCTCGACGGCCAGGGCGAGCTGTGGGTCGGCCGCCGCCACTCGCTGACCGAGTCCGAGGCGCTCTACGGCATCCCCGCCTCCGACGTCCGCGAGCTGGCCGAGGCGCTGCGCGAGGCCACCGGCCCGGTCCGGGTCGTCCGCGGCCACGACGCCGGCATCGAGGCCGCGCTGACCGACAAGGTCACCGCCGAGCGCGACGAGGAACTGCGGGTCTTCCTCTCCGAGGCCCGCCTGGTCAAGGACGAGTTCGAGATCGCCGAGCTGCAGAAGGCCGTCGACTCGACGGTCCGTGGCTTCGAGGACGTGGTGAAGGTCCTCGACAAGGCCGAGGCGACCAGCGAGCGCTACATCGAGGGCACGTTCTTCCTCCGTGCGCGCGTCGAGGGCAACGACGTCGGCTACGGCTCGATCTGCGCCGCGGGACCGCACGCCACCACCCTGCACTGGGTGCGCAACGACGGCCCGGTCCGCTCCGGCGACCTGCTCCTCCTGGACGCCGGCGTCGAGACGCACACCCTGTACACCGCCGACGTCACCCGCACGCTTCCGATCAACGGCCGCTTCACCGAACTCCAGAAGCAGGTCTACGACGCCGTGTACGAGGCCCAGGAGGCCGGTATCGCGGCGGTGCAGCCGGGCGGCAAGTACCGCGACTTCCACGACGCGGCGCAGCGCGTGCTGGCCGAGAAGATCGTCGAGTGGGGCCTTGTCGAGGGACCCGTGGAGCGCGTCCTGGAGCTGGGCCTCCAGCGCCGCTGGACACTGCACGGCACCGGCCACATGCTCGGCATGGACGTCCACGACTGCGCCGCCGCGCGCACCGAGACATATGTCGAGGGCACGCTGGAGCCCGGCATGGTCCTCACGGTGGAGCCCGGCCTGTACTTCCAGGCGGACGACCTGACCGTCCCCGAGGAGTACCGCGGCATCGGCGTCCGCATCGAGGACGACATCCTGGTCACCGAGAACGGCAACCGGAACCTCTCCGACGGCCTGCCCCGGCGGTCCGACGAGGTCGAGGCGTGGATGGCGTCCCTCAAGGGCTGACGGAGCTGATACAAGACTGATGGCCGGGCACGCGTAGGGTGCCCGGCCGTTCGTATGCCTAGGGGGAGGGCTTTTTCGTGAACGACTTCTGGTCCGGTGTCGGGGTCGACCTGCATCTGGAACCCGACCCGGAGGGCGGCCGCCGCGCCGGTCTCGAACGCGCGCTCCGGGACGCCGTACGCGACGGCCGCCTGGCCCCCGGGACCCGCCTCCCGGCCACCAGACGCCTCGCGACCGAACTCGGCGTCTCCCGGGGCACCGCGAAGGCGGCCTACGACCAGCTCGTCGCCGAGGGCTATCTGACCGCGCGCCAGGGCTCCGGCACCCAGGTCGCGCTGCTGCCCTCCGTCGACACGGAGACACCGGGGGCGGCGGCACGCGCGCGTGCACCCCGTTTCGACCTGCGGCCCGGCAGCCCGGACGTCGGCGCGTTCCCGGCGGCGGCCTGGCTGCGCGCGCTGCGCCGCGCCATCGCGACGGCACCCTCCCTGGCGTACGACTACGGCGATCCGCGCGGTCGCCTCGAACTGCGCACCGCGCTGTCCGGCTACCTGGGGCGGGCGCGCGGGGTGATCGCGCCCCCGGAGCGGATCGTGATCACCTCCGGGTACGTTCAGGGACTCGCGCTCCTCACGCGCGTGCTCGACGGTTCCCGAGTGGCCATGGAGGATCCCGGACTGCCCTTCCACAGGGAGGTGGTCCGGCACAACGGCGGCACCGTGGTCCCCGTAGGGGTCGACGAACGGGGCGCCCGCGCCGAGGAGTTGGGGGACGCGGCGGCCGTGGTGCTGACACCGGCCCACCAGTACCCGACCGGCGTGACCCTGCACCCGGAGCGCAGACGGGCACTGACCGACTGGGCACGCGCGCGTGGGGGACTCATCGTCGAGGACGACTACGACGGGGAGTTCCGCTACGACCGGCAGCCCGTGGGCGCGCTCCAGGGGATGGCGCCGGGACAGGTCGCGTACCTGGGCACCGCCTCCAAGACGCTCGGGCCCGCGCTGCGGCTCGGCTGGATGGTGCTGCCGCCCCACCTGGTCGACGCGGTCGCCGACGCCAAGCTGCACAGCGACCACCACACCGAGACCATCGGCCAGTTGGCGCTCGCCGAACTGATCGACAGCCACGCCTACGACCGGCACGTGCGCGCGTGCCGGCTGCGCTACCGGCGCCGCCGCGACCAGCTCCTCGACCGGCTGGGGGCGCGCCGCGGCGTGCGCGGGATCGCGGCCGGGCTGCACGCGCTGGTGGAGGTCGACGACGAGGAGGCCGTAGTGGCGCGGGCCGAGAAGGAGGGGCTCGCGGTCGGGCGGCTCGGCGAGCACTGGCATGCGGCGGGGGAGGAACGCCCGCAGGGGCTGGTCGTGGGGTACGGGACGCCCCGGGAGCGGGTGTATCCGGAGGCGCTGGAGGTGTTGGGGCGGGTGCTGGACGGGGCCAGAAGGGCGAAGGGTTCGACAATTGGGCCAACAAATGGAGTGAGTATTGGGTCTCACAGGGGACCCAATAAGCTTCTACCGTCGTAGCCATGACGAACTCGCTCGTCCCGCCCGCGGGCCCGCAACGCACCCTCGCGCTGGCCCAGTTGACCAACTCCGTCGGTGACGGCGCCTACTACGTGACCTCGGCGCTGTACTTCACCCACGTCGTCGGGCTCGCCCCCGCGCGCGTGGGCCTCGGGCTCACCCTCGCGTGGGCCGTGGGTTCACTGGTGGGCGTGCCGCTGGGACGGCTGGCCGACCGGCGCGGGCCGCGCGGTACGGCGGTGCTGCTGGCGTTGGCGACCGGGCTCGCGGTGGCGTCCTTCCTCGTCGTCCGGGGATTCGTGCCGTTCGTGCTCGCCGCGTGTGCCTACGCCTCCGCGCAGTCGGGGCTCGCGGCGGCCCGGCAGGCGCTGCTGGCGGGGCTGGTGTCCGCCGGGGAGCGGACCGGGCTGCTGGCCCATCTGCAGTCGACGCTGAACGCCGGTCTCGCGGTGGGCGCGGGCCTCGGCGGGCTCGCGCTGCGGGCGGGGACGCGGTCGGCGTACCTCGGGGTGTTCGCGCTGGACGCGGTGAGCTTCCTGGTGTGCGCGGGGTTGCTGCTGCGGCTGCCGTCGGTACCGAGCGTTCAGGTGCGGAAGGCGGGCGGCCTCGGCGTCCTGCGCGACCGGCCGTATGTCGTCGTCACTCTTCTCAACACCGTGCTGCTGCTGCGGATGCCGCTGCTCAGCCTCGGGCTGCCGCTGTGGATCGCCGAGCGGACCGACGCGCCGACCTGGCTGGTGTCCGCGCTGTTCGTGCTCAACACCGGTGCGGTGATGGTCTTCCAGGTCCGGACGGCACGCGGGGTCACGGGGCTCGCGTCGGCCACGCGCGTGGTGCGGCGTTCGGGCTGGGTGATGCTGGCGGCCTGCGCGGCGTTCGCACTGTCGGCGGGCGCGTCGCCGTGGGTGGCGGCCGGGGCGCTGGTGGTAGGGGCGGTCCTCCAAGTGGCCGCCGAGATGGGGCAGTCGGCGGGTTCCTGGCAACTGTCCTTCGCACTGGCGCCCGCCGACCGGGTGGGCGAGTACCAGGGGTTCTTCGGGACGGGTGTGACGGTGGCCCGGACGATGGGTCCCCTGGTGCTGACGTCCCTCCTCCTGGAGTGGGGCACACCGGGCTGGCTGCTGCTGGGCGGGGCGACGGTGGCGGCGTCGTACGCGATGGGACCGGCGACGCGGCGGGCGACCCGTGGGGATGAAGTGCCGGTCAGGCGGAGGGTGTTGGTGAGCTGACCGGCACCGGCTCCATCAACCGGTCCGCGCCGGCGAGGTGACCGGCAGTGAGTCCAGGAACAGCGCGCCCGCTAAGAGTCCCGCGCTTCCGCGAGGGCTCCACGCGCGCGTGCGGAGGTCGGTGTCCAAGGCGGCCAGGGCCTCCGCGCCCGCCCTCGTGGCCGTGCCGCCCGTTTCCAGGACACCGCGGGCCCCCGCCTGGACCTGGCGCAGGCCCAACGGGCCGGCGGTGTGCAGGAGTTCGGTGTCCTGGAGGGTGGACATCACGGTGAGGAGGGCGTCCAGGCGGGCCTGGCTCTCGGTGGCGCCTGCCTTGCGGGCTGTGTCGAGGGCGTCCAACGCCCTGCGTACGTGCGGGAATCCGGCCCTTGCCTCGCCCCGGGCGCCGGCCGCGCCGTACTTGACGGAGATCGACGAACCCCGGGAGGGGCGCCTGGGGGCGCCCTTGTCGTTGAACGCGGCGATCTTCCGGGTGTTCAGGGCCATCTCGCGGGCCTCGGCACCGGGGTCCAGGGCGACCGCGGCAACCAGGAAGCCGAGGGCCCACAGGGCGCCCTTGTGGCCGCCTCCGGCCAGGCCGACCGAGTGCTCGGTGCACCGGCCGATCGCGCCCAGCTCCGCCCGCAGCGCCGGCGTGGCCTCACCGGCACGGCGGGCGGCGGCGGCCATCGCCGCGAGGCCGGGCGTCAGCGCCTTGGCCGACCAGCGCAGACTGTCGTGCTCCCGGCGCGTACTGCGGGCGTCCAGGTCACGCGGGTCGGGCAGTCCCGGCTTGGGAGCCAGGGCCAGCTGACCGGTGAGCGCGGCCACGGCGGCCCACGCCAGCGCGTCGTCCTCGCGACTTGTCATGTCCCTTACCTTATGAGGAGGCCGAGGCGGAAGGGGAGGCGCTGTCGCTGGGCGGCGTACCCGTAGGGGCGTCGCTGGGAGCGCCGCTCGGGGGTGTGCCGCCTCCGCCGCTGCCCGCGCCCGTGCTCTCGGCGTCCGGGTCGACGCCGAGCGTCAGGGAGCCCTTGTAGCCCTTGGACGGGTCCTTCTTGTGGACGGCCTTGAGGGTGAGCAGGCCGCTGGTGGCTCCTCCGCCGTCGTAGACCATGTCGTTCGCGAGGACGGTGTACGAGCCCGTGTGCTTGGAGTAGGGGTCGAGGGTGAAGATCTCCTCGGCGATGTCGTCGGCGAAGAACAGCTGGCCGGTGTAGTTGACCTTGCCGCCCTCGTAGGTGCCGTCCTCCTTCTCGCCGCCGGTGTGCACCTTGACGTGGATGTGGCAGGTGCGCGGGGTGTACCAGCCGGGGAAGATCGTCTCGAACTTGACGACCCCGTTGGCGTTGGCGATCTGGTAACCGCGCAGGTAGGTGAGGTCGTTGGCGCTGTCGCCCTCCTCGCTCTCGGCGGGGGCCGAGCCGCCGGGGTTGGCGGTGGTGTAGCCGGAGTAGTAGCCCCAGGCGTCGCAGTGCCAGATCTCCACGGCCGCGCCCTTGACCGGGGTGCAGCCGTCGGTGGCGTCGACGACGGTCAGGCGCAGGGTGAGGGGGACGCCCGCCTTGCCCTCGGTGATGTCCTTGCGCACCAAGGCACCGTCGAGGTAGTACGGGCCCTCGGTGACGCTCGTCATCAGCGTCATGCACTCGCTGCTGGTCGAGGTCGCCGTGGCCGTCGCGTCCGCGTCGGCCGTCGTGTCGGTCGTGTCGGCGAACGCCGACTGGAACCCGGCCACCGCCAGCCCGCCGGCCGCGACCGTACCGCCGGTCACCGCGAGGGCGCGGCGCCGGCTGATGGTTTTGTCTTTGTGGTTTCCCGTCATGATCGGGAAGCTACGAACGGCACCCGTCAGGGGCGTGGGTCCCGGCTGTGCGCCCGGTAAGAATCCTTAGAAAACTGACATCGGGTCGTCGTCGTTCAGGATCCGCTGGAACAGCCGGTGGTCCCGCCACTCCCCGCCGATGTGCGCGTAGCGCGGAGCCATGCCGATCGGTTCGAACCCGCTCTTCTCCAGGACGCGTTGGGAGGCGAGGTTGTCGAGCCGTGTGGTCGCCTCCAGCCGGTGCAGTCGGAGCGTCTCCCGCGCGAGCCGGCAGACCCGTTCGACACCCGAGGTGGCCAGGCCGCGCCCTTGCAGGTCGGCGGTGATCCAGTAGCCGAGCGAGGCGCTGCGGAAGGAGCCGAGCACGATCCCGGCCAGGGTGAAGGCCCCGGCGACCCGCTCGCCGGACACGAGGAGCAACGGCACGACCCGGCCCTCCCGGTACTCCCGCAACATCGCCTGCAGCCGCCCGCGCTGTCCTTCGGCGGTGAAGAAGGCGTCCGGGCGGTACGGCTCCCAGGGGCTCCGGTTCTCGGCGAAAGCGGCGGCGAGGGCCGGGGCGTCGGCCGGCTCGGCGAGCCGCAGCGTCAAGCCCTCGGTCAGTTGTTCGGGTCGGATGTCCATGCGCGGATTCTGCCGTGGCGCGGACACCCAGGGACGCGCTTCGGACGCTCCCTCACACCGCCATCAGCGGCGCGTCCTTCCGCCACTTCAGGATCTTGTCGAAGCTCACCACCGCGCCGCCCACACCCGGCTTGTTGCCGATGTGGACGTGGTCGGCGAGTTCCTGGATGAGACACAGCCCCCGGCCGTTCTCCGCCTCGCTCGGGGCCGGGCGGACGGCCTGGGCGCGCGCGAAGCCGGGGCCCGAGTCGGCGACCTCGATCCGGCACTTCTCGCCGTCGAGGTACGCGGTGACGCGGTACGCCTCCGAGGACGCGCCGGGCTCGGTGTCGCCGCCGTGCTCGACGGCGTTGGCGCACGCCTCGCTGAGGGCGACCGAGAGGTCGTAGGAGATGTCCGGGTCGACGCCCGCGGTCTCCATCGTGCCGAGGAGAAGCCGGCGGGCGAGCGGAACGCTCGCGGCCTCGCGCCTCAGATGGAGTGACCACCAGATGCTCATGCTCCAGCCTCCTGGCCGCGGCTCGACATAGTGATACCTATTGCCGCCAGTGCCCCTGTGTAAGCACGGAGTTGACGTGATGCCGCCCATATGGGGGATGTGCCCGAAACGTAATTGGTGTATCCGGAGGTAGCTCACGTCGGAGAGTGACCTTTGTGATCTATGACACATTATCGTCCCGGTGTGGCGGACCTGCCGTATGGCGTCCACAGGGCCGGTGCGATGATGAGCCCGCCATGACTGCCCCCCACCCACGTACGGCGCGCTCCGGAGGTGAACTCCGGTTCCTGCGGGCCGCGGTGTTCGCCGCGGTCTGTGTCGTGCTGGCCGCGGCCGGTCATGCCATCGCCTCCTGCGCCACCGTGCCCCTGTGGACACTCGGCGCGGGCTTCCTCGCCACGTCCCTGCTCGTCGCGCCGCTCGCCGGACGCGAGCGCTCGCTGCCGGGCATCGCGGCGCTGCTCGCGGTCGGACAGACCGTGCTGCACACGCTGTTCGGGCTCGGCCAGACGGCCGGTACGTCGACCACGGGCAGCCTGTCCGCGTCCGAAGCCTCGCTCGTCGCACGCGCCGCGCATCTGCTGTGCGGGACCACCGCGGCGGCGATCAGCCCGGCGCAGGCCCACCAACTCCTCGCCGACGCGCGGCTGCTGCCGGCCTCGGGCCCGATGAGCGGGATGAGCGGGATGGGGTCGATGCACCACCCGGCGGACGCCATGTCCACCTCCGCCGCCTCCTCCATGTCGCTCTTCCCGTCCGTGTCCATGCTGATCGGCCACCTCCTGGCGGCCCTCGCCGCCGGCTGGCTGCTGCGGCACGGTGACCTGGCGCTGCGGCGCCTGATGGAACTGTCGGCACACGGAGTCGCGGAAGGGGCGCTCGTACGGTCCCTGCGCGGGGCGCTCGCCCTGGTGCGCGCCCTGCGGGCCGGACTGCCGGGAGCACCTGGTACGGGTCCGCGGCTGCGGCGTACCGCCCACTTCGCGCCGCCCGCGCCGCACACCACCGCACTCCAGCACTCGGTGATCCGCCGCGGTCCGCCTTCGGCCGCCGCACACGTCCTCGCCGCCTGACGCGACGCGACCACCACCGCACTCCTTTCGTGTGTGGAGAGGCCGCCGTCGTGCGGCACGCGCGCGTGCCCGGCTTTTTCCGCCGGGAAACCCCTGGTGTCACCCAGGTGTTCACGCGCCCCTCTTCACCACCGGAACTCACTCGAACTCGAAGTGGAGTGCTCCCTTCCATGAAGGCTTCTCGTATCGCCGCCGCCGCTGCCGTCGCCGGCTCGGCCGTTGTCGTCCTGTCCTCCCCCGCCTTCGCGCACGTCTCCGTGCAGCCGGAGGGCACGGCCGTCAAGGGCGGCTACGCGGTCGTCGACTTCAAGGTCCCGAACGAGCGCGACGACGCCTCGACCACCAAGCTCGAAGTCACCTTCCCGACCGACCACCCGCTGGCCTCCGTGATGCCGGAGCCGATCAGCGGCTGGACCGTCAAGGTCACCAGGTCGAAGCTGGCCAAGCCCGCCGAGATGCACGGCGAGACGATCACCGAGGCCGTCACCAAGGTCACCTGGACCGCGACCGGCAAGGGCGTCGAGCCCGGCTACTTCCAGAAGTTCCCGGTCTCCGTCGGCATGTTGCCCACGGACGCCGACCAGCTCGTCTTCAAGGCGCTGCAGACGTACTCCGACAAGGAGGTCGTGCGCTGGATCGAGGTGCAGAAGGACGGCGAGGAGGAGCCCGAGAACCCGGCTCCGACCCTTGAACTGACCTCCGCCTCCGCCTCCGGCGCGACCGCCGAGGACGCCTCCGAGAAGACCGAGAACACCGCCGCCGACACCACGACCGCCGCCGACTCCTCCGACACCACCGCCCGCGTCCTCGGCGTGGTCGGCATCGCCGTCGGCGCCGCCGGTGTGGCGTACGGCGTTCTCGCCGGCCGTCGGCGTACGACCGTCTGAGGCCCGTCCGCTCATGGCGCGCACAGGGGTCCGTGCGACTCTTGCGCAACGACCCCGGTGCGCGCCGGAGCTCTCACAACTGGGACATTTTTCCTATGCGCAAGAAGACGTTCGCGGCGGCAGCGCTGCTCGCCGCCGCCACCCTGACGCTCTCCGCCTGCGGCAGCGGCGACGACGGCAACAGCCCCGTCGCCGTGGTCTCCGAGGACACCGCGACCCAGGCCGCCACCGTGCTCGACACCCCGTTCGAGAAGCCGGACCTGGTCCTCACGGACACGCACGGCAAGAAGTACGACTTCCGGGCGGAGACCAAGAACCGGCCGACGCTGATCTACTTCGGCTACACCCACTGCCCCGACATCTGCCCGCTGACGATGAACAACATCGCCGTCGCCAAGAAGTCGCTGCCCAAGGCCGAGCAGGACAAGCTGCTGGTCGTGTTCGTCACCACCGACCCGGCCCGGGACACCGCGTCGGAGCTCGGCAAGTGGCTCAAGGGCATCGACACCCAGTTCGTCGGCCTGACCGGCTCCTTCGCCACCATCCAGGCCGGCGCCCGCACCCTGGGCATCTCCATCGAACCGACCTCCAAGGACAAGAACGGCAAGCTCGTCTCCGTCCACGGCACCCAGGTCGTCGCGTTCTCCCCGAAGACCAACGGCGGTTATCTGCTCTACGGCCAGGACACCACCGTCGACGACTACACCAAGGACCTCCCCAAGATCATCAAGGGGGAGACCCCGTGAGGCGGTTCGCCGGGCCCGTCGCGGTGCTGACCGGCGCGCTGGTCCTCACCGGCTGCGGCGGCTCGGACGACACGAAGGCCCAGCTCTCCGTCGGCTCCGCCTACATCCCCCAGCCGGTCTCGGACATGGCGGCGGGCTTCCTGGACATCGCCAACAAGGGCGGTACGAAGGACGAGTTGACCTCTGTCACCAGCGACGTAGGCCCGGTCTCCGTGCACGAGACGGTCGGCCAGGCGATGGAGGAGGTCACGTCCCTCAATGTGCCCGCACACGGTCAACTCGTGTTCAAGAGCGGGGGCAACCACCTGATGTTCGACAAGCTGAAGCACACGCTGAAGCAGGGCGACAACGTGACCGTGAAGCTGCACTTTGCCAAGTCCGGCCCTCTCACGGTTGAGATGCCCGTGAAGTCGGCGACGTACAACCCCACGACCGGGCACTGAGGGAGGGACCCCCACCTTGAAGACGACCATCACCCCCCGAGTCCGCACTCTGGTGCTGCTGTTCCTTGCCGTCGTCGGCATGCTGTTCGCGGGTGCCGGGACGGCCTCCGCGCACGCCGCCCTGACCGGCAGCGACCCCTCTTCGGGGGTGGTGGTCAACAAGGCTCCGACACAGGTCTCGCTCACCTTCTCCGAGAAGGTCGCGACGAACAACGACTCGCTGCGCGTGCTCAACCCGAAGGGCAAACGCGTCGACGTCGGCAAACCGTCCAACATCAGCGGTACGACATACGCCGTGCAGATCCGCAGCGGACTGCCCACCGGCACCTACACGGTGGCCTGGCAGGTCGTGTCCGCGGACAGTCACCCCGTGGGCGGCGCCTTCACCTTCTCCATCGGCTCCCCCTCGAAGACCGTCGTCTCGGCGTCGGCCGAACAGGACGTCGGCGGCGGGCTCGTCGGCGGGCTGTACGGCTTCGGGCGCTACATGTCGTACGCCGGCTTCATCGTCATGGTCGGCGGCGCCGCCTTCGTCCTGGCCTGCTGGCAGCGGGGCGCCGGGGTGCGCGCCCTCCAGCGGCTGGTCGTGTCCGGGTGGGTCTCGCTGACCGCGGCCACGCTCTGGCTGCTGCTCCTGCGCGGCTCGTACACGACCTCCGGGAAGTTCGGCGACATCTTCGACCTGAACCTCCTCGGCCAGGTCCTCCAGACCAAGACGGGCGCCTCGCTCGTCTCCCGGCTGCTGCTGCTCGCCGCCGCCGCGCTGTTCATCGCCGTCCTCTTCGGGGCCTACGACAAGCGGGAGGACGAGGAGAAGCGGGACCTGACCTTCGGGCTGGCGATCGGCGGCGGTGTGGTGGCCGCCGGGCTCGCCGCGAGCTGGGCGCTGTCCGAGCACGCCTCGACCGGGCTGCAGCCCGGCATCGCGATGCCCGTCGACGTCGTCCACCTGCTGGCCGTCGCCGCCTGGCTCGGCGGCCTCACCGCGCTCCTCGTCTCGCTGTACCGGGCGCCCGCCGACAACCCCGTCGGACGGGTCGTCGTACAGCGCTTCTCGCGCCTCGCGTTCGGCAGTGTCGTCGCGCTGGTCGCGACCGGCGTCTACCAGTCCTGGCGCCAGCTCGGCTCCTGGTCGGCGTTCACCGACACCGGCTACGGGCAGCTGCTGCTCGTCAAGATCGGGCTGGTTGCGCTGCTCGTGGGGATCGCGTCGATCTCCCGGCGGTGGACCGCGCGACTCGCGGACGGCGACACCGACACGGCCACGGCTGAGACGGTCGTCGAGGAAACGGCGGCAGCCGAGGAAAACGAGCCGGAGAAGGAGCACGTCACGGCGTCCGCCAAGACCGGCGGTTCGTCGGCCGCGTCCGGTGACTCCAAGCGCGCCGCCCAACTCGCGCGCCAGCAGGCCGCCGTGGACAACACCAAGCAGAAGCGGCTGCGGGACGCCGACCCGAATCTCTTCGGGCTGCGCCGCTCGGTCCTCGCCGAGGCCGCCGTCGCGGTCGTCGTCCTCGCCGTCACCACGGCCCTGACGACCACCGAACCGGGCCGCACGGAGGAGGACGCCAAGGCGGCCAAGGCCTCCTCCTCGTCCTCTTCCTCGTCGTCCTCGGGCGCGCTGACCCTGGACATGTCCTTCGACACCGGGGGCACGGACGGCAAGGGCGTCATCCGGGTCGACATCGACCCCGCGCGGGTGGGCGGCAACGAGATGCACGTCTATGTGCAGCGCCCCAACGGCCGGGCCTTCGACGTCCCCGAGGTGAAGGTCGCCTTCACGCTCGCGGCGAAGAAGATCGGTCCGCTGCCCGTGACGCCCGACCGCATCACCACCGGGCACTGGGCCGCGAACGGAATCCAGATCCCCATGGCGGGCGACTGGAAGATCTCGGTGACCGTGCGGACCTCCGACATCGACCAGACCACCGTCGACAAGAACGCGCAGATCGGCTGAACCACGCCATGCCTGACCAGTCCATTCCCGAGGCCAGCACCGTAAAGGCACCTCCTGGGGAGGCCGTTTCCGAAAACGCCTCCCCGGGGGAGGGTGTTTCCCGCCGACGGCTCCTCGGTTCGGCCGGTGCCACCGGACTCGTGCTCGGTGCGGCGGGCGGGGCCGTGGGGTACGCGTCCGCACCGGCAGGGGCCACTCCGCTGACCTCACTTGGCGCGGACAGGGCAATGTTTCACGGGAAACATCAGCCCGGCATCACCGAGGGCCTCCAGGCGCGCGGCCACCTCGTCGCCTTCGACCTCGCGGCGGGCGCGGGCCGTAAGGAGGCGGCGGCCCTGCTGCGCCGCTGGTCGACGACCGCCCAGCGGCTGATGGCCGGTGAGCCGGCAGCGCAGGACGACACGGATGTCGCCCGGGACGCGGGGCCCTCGTCGCTGACGATCACCTTCGGCTTCGGCAACAGCTTCTTCTCCCGCACGGGCCTGGAGAAGCAGCGCCCCGCCTCCCTCGACCCGCTCCCCGACTTCTCCTCCGACCAGCTCGACAAGGCACGCAGCAACGGCGACCTGTGGGTGCAGATCGGCGCCGACGACGCCCTGGTCGCCTTCCACGCCCTGCGCACGATCCAGAAGGACGCGGGCAGCGCGGCCAAGGTGCGCTGGCAGATGAACGGCTTCAACCGGTCGCCGGGCGCGACGGTCCACAAGATGACGGCCCGCAATCTGATGGGCCAACTCGACGGCACCCGCAATCCGAAGCCGACCGAGTCCGACTTCGACAAGCGGATCTTCGTGCCGGCGTCCGGTTCGGCCGACCCGGCCTGGATGGCGAACGGCTCCTACGCCGTCGTACGCCGGATCCGCATGCTCCTCGACGACTGGGAGAAGCTCTCGACCGGCGCCCAGGAGAACGTCGTCGGGCGCCGCAAGTCCAATGGGGCACCCCTTTCCGGGGGCGGTGAGACGACCGCGATGGACCTGGAGAAGACCGACGCGAAGGGCGCCCTGGTCGTCCCCATCAACGCGCACGCCCGGATCGCCCGCCCCGACCAGAACGGCGGGGCGGCGATGCTCCGGCGCCCCTTCTCCTACCACGACGGCATCGGCGCCGACGGCACCCCGGACGCCGGGCTCCTCTTCGTCTGCTGGCAGGCCGACCCGCTGCGCGGCTTCGTCACCGTGCAGCGCAAGCTCGACCGCGGCGACGCCCTGTCGACGTACATCCGCCACGAGGCGAGCGGCCTGTTCGCGGTCCCGGGCGGGGCGGCGGAGGGCGAGTACGTGGGGCAGCGGTTGCTGGAGGGGTGAGCCCGTCGCCCCGGCAGGGCGGTGGTGGGCGGCGGAGCCCGTCGCCCTATGGAGTGGCCGGGCCGGGATGCGTGCCCCGGGTTTGGCAAGGGCCATTAGGGTGAGGTCATGCCAGCCAGCTACGCGTATCTCGGCCCTGAGGGCACCTTCACCGAAGTCGCCCTGCGCACGCTTCCCGAGGCGGCCACCCGGGAGCTGATCCCGTATGTGTCGGTGCAGTCCGCCCTGGACGCGGTGCGCACCGGTGAGGCCGAGGCCGCGTTCGTGCCGATCGAGAACTCCGTCGAGGGCGGTATCACCACCACCTTGGACGAGCTGGTCGCGGGCGCGCCGCTGATGATCTACCGCGAGGTGCTGCTGTCGATCACCTTCGCGCTGCTGGTCAGGCCCGGCACGAAGATCTCCGACATCAAGACGGTCTCCGCGCACCCGGCCGCCCAGCCGCAGGTCCGCAACTGGATGAAGGCGAACCTCCCGGACGCCCTGTGGGAGTCGGCCGCCTCGAACGCGGACGCCGCCCGGCTGGTCCAGGAGGGCCGCTACGACGCCGCCTTCGCCGGTGAGTTCGCCGCCGCCCGGTACGGCCTGGAGGCCCTGGAGACGGAGATCCACGACGCGGAGAACGCCCAGACCCGGTTCGTGCTGGTGGGCAAACCCGCCCGCCCGGCGGCGCCGACCGGCGCGGACAAGACGTCCGTCGTCATCTGGCAGCGCGACGACCACCCCGGCGGTCTGCGCGACCTGCTCGGCGAGTTCGCCACCCGGGGCATCAACCTCATGCTGCTGCAGTCCCGCCCGACCGGCGCCGGTATCGGCAACTACTGCTTCTGCGTCGACGCCGAGGGGCACATCTCCGACCGCCGGGTGGCCGAGGCCCTGATGGGGCTCAAGCGGATCTGTCTGCAGGTGCGCTTCCTCGGTTCGTACCCGCGCGCGGACGTCGGCGTCGACGGCGTACGGCCGCTGTTCCCGGGGACCTCGGACGAGGAGTTCCTGTCGGCGGCGGACTGGGTCGCGCACTGCCAGGACGGCCGTTTCTGACCGGCAGTGCGCCGATGGTGGCCCGGTAGTGGCCCGGTAGTACCTGCGTATCTTCGTTATCCACAGAAGTTATCCACAGGCCCACTTCTCGACCTGGGGACAAGTCGACAGTGGAGCACCACTCTGTCGACAAATCGCCCTACAGGCCCCTGGTGTGCGCACCGGCGCGCAAGTCACTCTTCGTCCACCCGTTTCCTTCGGGCAATCCTATGGAGCGACGCAATTCCACCCGAAAGTGGGTGTGAGGGACGTTTGGGTCGGGAATTCCTTGATCCCGGAACCCCTTTAGGAATGATCACTTCCGACATCCACAGATCTTCCACACAGCCTGTGGATAACTCTTCCGGGATGTGGATTCCTGTGGACAACCGCGCCCTCAAGTCCCGTTTCCCACAAGGGATTCGAGTCAACAGGCCGCCTCGCGCCTGCCCCGTTCCAGGGAGCGGAACGCTCTTTCATTGACTCGCATCCACCGACATTGACACTCTTCGCAATTACCCCATAACTGGATGTAAGCCGCGGTTCGGAATACCAAGTCGTGAGCCGGAACCCCGCACCGGTAGCCTGGTCCGCGTGATTGACCTTCGCCTGCTCCGTGAGGACCCCGACCGTGTGCGCGCGTCCCAGCGCGCCCGTGGAGAGGACGTCGCGCTCGTCGACGCTCTCCTGTCCGCCGACGAGCGACGCAGGTCGTCCGGCGTCCGCTTCGACGAGCTGCGCTCCGAGCAGAAGAGCATCGGCAAGCTCATCTCCAAGGCCTCCGGCGACGAGAAGGCCGAGCTGCTCAAGAAGACGGGCCAGCTCGCCGCCGACGTCAAGGCGGCCGACGCCGAGCAGCACGAGGCGGACGAGGAGACCAAGCGCCTCGCGCTCCAGCTCGGCAACCTCGTGCACCCGGACGTGCCCGTGGGCGGCGAGGAGGACTTCGTCGTCCTGGAGACGCACGGCACGATCCGCGACTTCGCCGCCGAGGGCTTCGAGCCCAAGGACCACCTGGAGCTCGGCGAGGCGCTGGGCGCCATCGACGTCGAGCGCGGCGCCAAGGTGTCCGGCTCGCGCTTCTACTACCTCACCGGCGTCGGCGCCCTCCTGGAGCTGGCGCTCGTCAACGCGGCGATCGCGCAGGCCACGGAGGCCGGCTTCGTTCCGATGCTGACCCCGGCGCTGGTCCGCCCGCGCGCCATGGAGGGCACCGGCTTCCTCGGCCAGGCCGCGGAGAACGTGTACCACCTGGAGAAGGACGACTACTACCTGGTCGGCACCTCCGAGGTCCCCCTCGCCGCGTACCACATGGACGAGATCCTCGACGCGGACAAGCTGCCGCTGCGCTACGCGGGCTTCTCGCCGTGCTTCCGCCGCGAGGCCGGCACCTACGGCAAGGACACGCGCGGCATCTTCCGCGTGCACCAGTTCGACAAGGTCGAGATGTTCTCGTACGTCCTCCCCGAGGATGCGGAGAACGAGCACCAGCGGCTCCTGAACTGGGAGAAGCAGTGGCTGACCGGCCTCGAACTGCCCTTCCAGGTCATCGACGTGGCCTCCGGCGACCTCGGCGCGTCGGCGTCCCGCAAGTTCGACTGCGAGGCGTGGATCCCGACCCAGGGCAAGTACCGCGAGCTGACCTCGGCCTCCAACTGCGACAGCTTCCAGGCCCGCCGACTGTCGGTGCGCCTGCGCGACGGCAAGAAGGTGCAGCCGCTGGCCACGCTCAACGGCACGCTGTGCGCCGTACCGCGCACGATCGTGGCGATCCTGGAGAACCACCAGCTGCCCGACGGTTCGGTGCGGGTGCCCGAGGTGCTGCGCCCGTACCTGGGCGGCCGTGAGGTCCTGACGCCGGTCGCCAAGTGAGCACCGGCTTCCCGTACAAGCTGATCGCGACCGACCTCGACGGAACGCTCCTGCGCTCCGACGAGTCGGTCTCACCGCGCACCCGTGCCGCCCTCGCGGCGGCCACGGAGGCCGGTGCCGCGCACATCGTGGTGACCGGCCGCGCGGCCCCCTGGACCCGGCACATCCTCGACGACCTCGGCTACGAGGGCCTCGCGGTCTGCGCCCAGGGTGCCCAGGTCTACGACGCCGGGGAGCACCGCCTGCTGACCGCGGTCACCCTGGACCGGCAACTGGCCGCCGTGGCGCTCGCCAAGATCGAGGCGGAGGTCGGCCCGCTGTTCCTGGCGGCGAGCCAGGGCGGCCTGGACGGCGAGGTGCTGGTCGGACCCGGATACCGGGTCACGGGGGCGCTTCCCGCGACCCCGTTCACGGACGTGTCCGAGTTGTGGGCCGCTCCACTGAACAAGATCTACATCCAGCACCCGACCCTCACCGACGACCAGCTCGCCGAGGCGGCCCGCGAGGCCGCGGGCGGCTTCGTCACGGTCGCGATGGCGGGCGAGGGCATCGTCGAACTGCTGCCCCTGGGCCTGTCCAAGGCCACGGGCCTCTCCATCGCGGTGCGCCGCCTCGGTCTGAAGGCCGCTGACACGATCGCCTTCGGCGACATGCCCAACGACATCGCGATGTTCGGGTGGGCGGCCCACAGCGTGGCGATGGCCAACGCGCATGAGGAACTGAAGGCTGTGGCGGACGAGGTGACGTCCTCGAACGAGGAGGACGGGATCGCGGTCGTGCTGGAGCGGTTGCTCGCGTAGGTGTGGGCAACCGCCCCAGCTCGTCATGCCCCCTGCGATGGGGGCGAAAGGGAGGGCGGCCCACGCGATAATGAGTCGCGTGCTCGAAGCGGCCGCCCCGGGCAGCTCCCCGTGGTGGGCGACTCGACGGAGGGTAACTACTCCGGAGACCGCCGCGGGCTGCCCTGAAGGGAGTTGGACGTCCTGTCGTGCATCGACATCGTCCAGCTCCTCTCCCGGTCGGTGGCGCCGGCTGATCCGGCGTCGACAGAACAACTGTGCCTGTACGCCGAGTTGGACGCCACCGAATAAAAGGGCAGCCGCGTGACGGCTAGCTCCGGCGCCACCTGCGCCGACGCGCCTTGCTGAAGAACCAGCCCGCGGGCGGCTCGTCCGAGCGCCAGGGCTGCGGCTCGGGCGACTCGTTGCGCCAGCGCGCCGCGAGCATCCGGGCGCGCGCGGACGGCTCGGCCGTCTCGGCGGACCGTATGAAGTCGTCGTCCAGGACCAACTTGTCCCAGCCGTCCCCTGATTCGGCCTGTCCGCCGCCGTACGGTGCCTGTCCCGCCATCCCCGTTCCTCCTAGCCGTGCGTCCCCGTTTGCCCAGTGTGCCCGGACAGAGATGAAGCCCCCGTCAAGATCAGGACCTGTCATTCCTCGCCGGCGAGGGTCAGCGAGCGCAGCTTCTGTCCGGCGTACCAGGTCGCTCCCACGGTGACCGCGACCAGGAAGATCGTCGCCGTGGTCAGCCCGACGTCGGAGGTCACCAGCTCGCCGCCGGACACCTTGTGGGCGACGGCCAGGGCCCACTGCTGGACGCTGAGCGTGCGGGCGCCGGCGACCAGGGAGCCGAACAGGGCCTCCCAGACGAGGGCGTAGACGAGCCCGAAGACCACAGCGTGCCGCGAGACCGTGCCGAGCAGCAGGAAGAGTGCCGCGTAGGCGATGGAGGCGACCAGGGCGGCCACCGTGTAGGCGACGGCGATCTGCTGGCCGTTGCCGTTCAGGATGAGCCCGGAGATCAGCATGGGCACGGCCGAGAACACCATGGTGACGCCGACCGCCACGATCAGCTTGGTGAAGATGATCGTGGGCCGCTTCAGCGGCTTGGACAGCAGATACACCACGGAGCCGTCGTCGATTTCCGGTCCGATCGCGCCCGTGCCCGCGATGACGCCGATGATCGGCACCATCGTGGCGAGGCCGAGGCCGCCCAGGACGTCGACGGCGGTCTGGTCGTCGGCGCCGGCGAGGGCGCGCACCACCACGGAGATCACGATCAGCAGCATGGGCAGGGCGCCCAGGATGAGGGCCCGGCGCCGGCCGAGCAGGGCCCGGTAGGTGAGTCGGGCGACTGTGGGGTCGTACATCTCTTGGCCTCCTACGCCGCGACGAGATACGAGAAGACGGATTCGAGCGACTCGTCCGACGGCGAGACCGTGAGCAGCCGGATGCCGTGGTCCCTGGCCACCCGGGGCAGCAGGGCGGTGAACCGGCCGAAGTCGACGGCCTGGATGCGCAGCGCGCCCTCGGCCAGGTCGACCTCGATGCCCGAGGTCGACGGGTCCGCGATCAGCGCGGCGGCGAGGGCGCGGTCGTCGCTGGAGCGGACCAGGTAGCGGTGCGGGCGGTCGGTCATCAGGCGGCGGATCTTGCGGAAGTCGCCGCTGGCCGCGTGCCGTCCGGCGACGACGACCTCGATGTGCCAGGCGAGCTGTTCGACCTCTTCGAGGATGTGGGACGAGAACAGCACCGTGCGGCCCTCGTCGCCCATCCGCCGCAGCAGGTCCATGAGCTGCATGCGCTGGCGCGGGTCCATGCCGTTGAAGGGCTCGTCGAGCAGGAGCAGCGAGGGGTCGTGGACCAGGGCGGAGGCCATCTTCACGCGCTGGCGCATGCCCTTGGAGTACGTCGAGATCTTGCGGTCCTGCGCGTACTCCATCTCGACCGTGGCCAGCGCCTTCTGGGCGGCCTTGGCGCCGAGGCCGTGCAACTCCGCGTTGGCGACGACGAATTCGCGTCCCGTGAGGAAGTCGTACATCGCCTCGCGCTCGGGGACGATCCCGATGTGCTTGTAGATCTGTTCGTTGCGCCACACCTGCTGGCCGTCGAGGGTGACGGTGCCGGTGGAGGGAGCGAGGAAGCCGCCCATCATGTTGATGAGGGTGGACTTTCCGGCGCCGTTGGGGCCGAGGAGTCCGGTGACTCCGGGGCCGACGTTCATGGTGATGTCGTTGACGGCGACCACGTTGCCGAACCAGCGGGAGACATGGTCGATGGAGAGCGTGGTCACAGGCCCACCTTCCGGTAGCGGCGGATCAGGAGGCCGTAGGTCGCGGCGATGAGGCCCAGAACGGCGAGGACGTAGACGACGCCCTGTCCGTGGGTGGGGCCGACGCCTCCGGGGAACGCCGAACTCGCGCCCAGGAAGGCCGACTGGAGGCCGTCGATGAGGGTGACGGGCGAGAAGAGGCCGATCCACGGGATGGCGCTCGTGGCGTTCTGCGCGTCGGCGATCGCCTGGAGGGTGGAGACGGCGCCGTAGGAGATGGTCAGTACGGCGATGACGGCCGCGATGCCGAAGCCGCGGCGCGGGGTGATCGCCGCGATGACCAGGCCGATGCCGGCGAAGAGCAGGGAGAGGAGGGTCACGGAGACGAGTCCCTGGGCGAAGCCCTTGGTCTGGTCGGCGAAGTCGAGCTTCGCGAGCAACGCTCCTACGTAGAGCACGATCAGGGGAGCCGCGGTGAGGATGAACATCGCCGAGGCCAGGGCCGCGAACTTGGCCCGCACGTAGTCGGCGGTCTCGATCGGCCGCGAGAAGTACAGCGGGACGGTCTTGAAGCGCAGGTCGCGCGAGACGGACTGGGGTGCCTGGGAGGCGACGTAGAGGCTGATGACGGCCTGCATGATGATCGCGTAGCGGGTGTAGTCGACGGGCAGGTCCTTGGCCTTCGTGGCGACCGCGACGGCCACCATGATGGCCGCGGGCACGCACATGACCACGAACAGCAGCATGGGCAGCACCTTGGACTTCACCGAGCGGCCGAGGCCGTAGGCGCCGCGCAGGGACTGCGAGTAGAGGGAGCGCCGGGCGTAGGCGCGGCCCAGACGGGGGCCGTCGTAGTTGCGGTAGCCGATGTTGTGGATACGGGTCTGGTCGCCCGGCTGGGGGACCAGGGGCTGGTCAATTGCCATGGCCTACGGCCTCCTTCCGCTCTGCGTCGGTGTCGGTGAAGACCTCGGAGATGTGGTGGCGGCGCTGCTCCATGCGCACCAGGCCGAGGCCGAGGTCCGCGATCACGTCCCTGACCACGTCGTACGTCTCCTCGCCCGAGGCCGTCAGGAGCAGGACGTGGCCCGCGCCCGGCAGGCCGCTGCCGTCGTGGGTGTCCACCCCGCGCGCGTGGAGCGCCTCGCGCACCGCGCGGGTGCCGTCCGGGTGCTCGTCGGTGTCGGTGACCTCGATGGCCAGGGTGGTCGTGGTCTGGGTGAAGTCCGTGGTGGAGCTGGAGCGCAGGAGCTTGCCGCCGTCGACCACGATCACGTGGTCGCAGGTGCGCTCCAGCTCGCCCAGCAGGTGCGAGGTCACCAGGACCGAGATCCCGAAGTCCGTGTAGATGCGGCGGATGAGGCCGAGCATCTCGTCACGGCCGACCGGGTCCAGGCCGTTGGTCGGCTCGTCCAGGAAGACCAGCTGCGGGTCGTGGACGAGGGCCTGCGCCAGCTTGACGCGCTGCTTCATGCCCGTCGAGTAGCCGCCGATGGGGCGGTAGCGCTCCTCGTACAGGCCGACATGGCGCAGCGTGTCCGCGGTGCGCTCGCGCGCCGCGGTGGGCGGCAGTCCGGACATGCGCGCCATGTGGACGACGAACTCGGTGGCCGAGACGTCGGGCGGCAGACAGTCGTGCTCCGGCATGTACCCGACGCGCTCGCGGATGTCGGCACCCTTGGTGGCGACATCGAGGCCGAGCACTTCGGCTCGGCCCTCGGAGGCGGGGGACAGACCCAGCAGGATCTTGATCAAGGTCGACTTGCCGGCTCCGTTGGCACCGACGAGCCCCGTCACACCGGGGCCGACGTCCACGGAGAGCCGGTCAAGCGCGGTCACCCGGGGGAACCGCTTGCTCAGGCTTTCGGTCGCGATCACAGTCACGACTACGAAGGTAGTGACGCGGACCACTCCGGTCGTCACCCCGCAGAGCTGTCCTCACGTCAGACTCGAGACGTACGGGTCCGTAGGGGATGCCCCTACTTGAGAGCTACGCGACCGGCCTCGCGCACTTGTCCACAGGTAGAGATCAACCCTATTGACGCAGCCTCTAACAACTGTCACATTCACCAGTGTCAAGTTACGAGCACGTACCGCAGTCGGTGTGGACAGGTGGGGCGGTGGCATGACTACGGCGGTGACACGCGAACTCTCCGCGGAACTGCGGGGGTTCAGGGAGGTCCAGCGGCTGGCGTACGAGTGCGCCGAGGCCGTCGCGGCCCGGCTGGAGCCCGGGGTGACCGAGCGCGACGCGGCGCGCATGCAGCGGTCCTGGCTGCGCGCGAAGGGTGTGAGCGACTGGTTCCATCTGCCCTTCGCCTGGTTCGGCGACCGCACGGCGTTCACGAACTTCCGGGTGCCGCTGCAGTTCTTCCCCACGAACCGCCGGCTGGAGCCCGGGATGCCGTTCATCCTGGACATGGCCCCCGTGTACAAAGGTTTCACGGCCGACATCGGATATTCGGGCTCCCTCGGGGCGAACCCGGTACAGGACCGGCTGATGGCCGACCTGGAGGCACACCGCGAGCTGCTGCTGCGCGAGGTGCGCGAGCGGCGCCCGCTGCGCGAGATCTACGAGGACGTGGACCGCCTCATGGTCCGCCAGGGCTACGCCAACCGGCACCGCGCGTACCCCTTCGGCGTGATCGCGCACAAGGTCGACCGGGTCGCCGAACGCCCTTGGTCCCCGCGGCTGTTCGGGTTCGGCACCCAGGCCCTGAAGGGCCTCGCGAGCGACGCGCTGCACGGCCACCGCGACGGCTGGTCCCCGCTCTGGTCGCCGTACCGCTTCTCCGACCACCCCCCGCACCCCGGCCTGTGGGCGGTCGAACCGCATCTCGGATTCCGGGGCACGGGCGCCAAGTTCGAGGAGATCCTCGTCGTCACCGACTCCGGGGACCCCGAGCAGAGCGCCTTCTGGCTGGACGACGATCTGCCGCACGTGCGGCGCTGGGCGGAGGACAAGTGACGCTTGAGGGTGCGCGCGAGCGCTGGGTGCGGACCGGCGGAGTCGAGCTGTGCGTGGCCGAGTTGGGGGACGCGTCGAACCCCACGGTGGTCCTGGTGCACGGCTATCCCGACAGCAAGGAGGTCTGGTCCGAGGTGGCCGGCCGCCTCGCCGACCGCTTCCATGTGGTGCTCTACGACGTCCGGGGGCACGGCCGGTCGTCGGCCCCGCAGCCGCTGCGGGGCGGGTTCACCCTGGAGAAGCTGACGGACGACTTCCTGGCGGTCGCGGACGCGGTCAGCCCGGACCGGCCGGTGCACCTGGTGGGGCACGACTGGGGCTCGGTGCAGGCCTGGGAGTTCGTCACCGTCGCGCGCACCAAGGGCCGTATCGCCTCCTTCACGTCGATGTCCGGACCGTCCCTCGACCACTTCGGGCACTGGATCAACAAGCGCCTGACCCGGCCCACTCCGCGCCGCGTCGGCCAGCTCCTGGGCCAGGGCGCCAAGTCCTGGTACGTGTACCTGCTGCACACGCCCGTGCTGCCCGAACTCGCCTGGCGCGGCCCGCTCGGCAAGCGCTGGCCGAAGATCCTGGAGCGCGTCGAGAAGGTCCCGCGCGGCGACTACCCGACCTCGTCGCTGCCTCAGGACGCGGCCCACGGCGCCTGGCTGTACCGCGACAACGTCCGGGCGCGGCTGCGCAGGCCACGCCCCGACGCGTACGCGCACGCGCCCGTGCAGCTCGTCACGCCGCTGGGGGACGCGTTTCTGTCCGAGCGGCTCTACGACGGGCTGGAGGAGTGGGCGCCGGAGCTGGCGCGGCGGACGTTGCCGGCCAAGCACTGGATCCCGCGCACACGCCCCGATCAACTGGCTGCCTGGATCACGGAGTTCGTGACGGCCAACGAAGGGGGTGCGGTGACGTCCACCGGAGCGGGGACAGGCAAGTACGCCCAGCGGTTCGGCGGGCAGCTCGTGCTGGTCACGGGGGCGGGCAGCGGGATCGGGCGGGCCACGGCCTTCGCGTTCGCCGAGGCGGGCGCGCGCGTGGTGGCCGTCGACCGGGACGCGGAAAGTGCCGTCCGCACCGCGGAGTTGGCGCGGCTGATCGGCGCCCCCGAGGCCTGGGCGGAGACGGTCGACGTCTCCGACGGGCAGGCCATGGAGAAACTCGCCGCGAAGGTCGCCGGTGAGTACGGCGTGGTGGACGTCCTCGTGAACAACGCCGGAATCGGACTCTCCGGTTCCTTCTTCGACACCACCCCGGAGGACTGGAAGAAGGTCCTCGACGTCAACCTGTGGGGCGTCATCCACGGCTGCCGCCTCTTCGGGAAGCAGATGGCCGAGCGCGGCCAGGGCGGGCACATCGTCAACACCGCGTCGGCGGCGGCATTCCAGCCCTCCAAGGCACTCCCCGCCTACAGCACCTCCAAGGCGGCCGTCCTGATGCTCAGCGAGTGCCTGCGCGCGGAGCTGTCCGGGCAGGGGATCGGTGTCTCGGCGATATGCCCGGGCCTCGTCAACACCAACATCACCTCGACCGCCCACTTCGCCGGCGTGGGCGCCGCCGAGGAGAAACGGCGCCAGAAGCGCTCGGCACGCCTGTACGGGCTGCGGAACTACCCGCCGGAGAAGGTCGCCGACGCGATCCTGCGGGCGGTCGTCCGCGACCAGGCCGTCGTACCGGTCACCCCGGAGGCACGCGGTGCCCATCTGCTGTCCCGGTTCGCCCCGCGCGCGCTGCGGGCGGTGGCCCGGCTGGAGCCGCCGCTGTGACCTCAGCCGATGAACACCACGCGATCGCGCCCCGCCGGGTCTCCTTCGACTGGTCGCGCACGCCCCTGCACTGGATCCCGGACGAGCCGACCGCCACCCATGTCATCAACGTGCTGCATCTGCTGCTCCCGGCGGGGGAGCGGTGGTTCGTGAAGGTCCTCAAGGAGGGCCTGCCGCTGGTCAGGGACCCCCAACTCCGCGCGGACGTCAAGGGGTTCATGGGCCAGGAGGCCACACACAGCGTCCAGCACGCGCACGTGCTGGACCATCTCGCGGCCCAGCGGCTCGACACCGCCGACTTCACCAAGCACGTCGACTTCCTCTTCGAACGGCTGCTGGGCGAACGCCCGCCGCTCGGCGCACCGTTGCCGGAGCGCGAGTGGCTGCGCTTCCGGCTCGCGGTCGTCGCGGCGATCGAGCAGTTCACGGCGGTGCTGGGCGACTGGATCCTGGCCGCGGAGGACCTCGACCGGGCGGGCGCCGACGAGATCATGCTCGACCTGCTGCGCTGGCACGGCGCGGAGGAGGTCGAACACCGCGCGGTGGCCTTCGACATGTTCCAGCACTGCGGGGGCCGCGGTCTCCCCCGCTACGCCCGCCGTATCGCCGGCATGACGGTCACCGCGCCCGTGATGCTCTACCTGTGGGCCTGGGGCACGGCCTACCTGATCCGCCACGACCCGCGACTCGCCGGGCGCGTCCGCTACTCGCTCGCCGAGCACAACAGGGCCGTGCGGAAAGGCCTGTTGCCCACCTGGCGGTCGCTCGGCGCGGCCGTCCCCCGCTATCTGCGGCGCTCCTACCATCCGTCGCGGGAGGGATCGCTGAACCGGGCGGTGGAGTACCTGAGACGGTCACCTGCGGCGCGGGCGGGGGCCGCGTGAGTGCCCGCTCCGGTGGGGTCGCCTACCGGATCGAGGATCTCGCGCGGCTCAGCGGGACCACCGTCCGGACGATCCGCGCCTATCAGGACCGCGGTCTGCTCCCCCGCCCCGAGCGACGCGGGCGGGCCAATGTGTACGCCGACGTCCATCTCGCCCGGCTCCGCCAGATCGCGGACCTCCTCGACCGCGGCTACACCCTGGCCTCCATCAAGGAGCTGCTGGCGGCCTGGGACGCGGGCCGGGGCCTGGGCGGGGTGCTCGGACTGGTCGCCGAGGTGGACGGGCCGTGGACCGACGAGGAGGCGGGCCGGATCTCGCGCGCCGAACTGGAGCGGCGTTTCGGCGGCGACCCCGACGAATCGGCCGTCGCCGAGGCCGTGGAACTCGGCGTACTGGAACCGGTCCCCGGGGACACCGACTCCTTCCTCGTGCCGAGCCCCCAAGAACTGGCGGTGGCCGTCGAGTTGCACGCCTCCGGGGTCCCGCTGTCCGCGATCTCGTCCCATCTGCGGGAGTTGAGGGTCCAGGTCGAGCACATCGCCTCCCGTTTCCTGGAGTTCACCACCGAGCACGTCTTCGCCCGCTACCTCGAAGGACCGCACCGTCCGACCGACGCGGACGCGGCCGAGGCGGCCTCGCTCGTACGACGGCTGCGCCCGCTCGCGCAGCAGACGGTGGACGCGGAACTCGCCCGCGCTATGCGGCTGTTCGCCAACCGTTCGCTGCGGCGGCACCTGGGGGCGGTCGAGCCCTCGGCACCGGCGTTCTCGTCACGTTCCGTGGCTGTCCCCGAGGAGACGATGCGGGCCGTGGAGGGGCTGGTTGGGACGGCGAGGGCGGCGGAGTTCGTGGCGCTCGCGGCTGAACGGGAGCTGCGGGCAAGGGCGTTGGATGCGCTCATGCCAAGTGGGCGTCCCCCAGCCGATCTTGACGAACAGGGCTGACATGACAGGGAGTTGTCCACAGAAACGCCAAGTCCCCCTGTGGATAACTACAGTTGGTTGTGGACCAAACATCGGCTCCAAAAGAAAATGCGTGATCCGCGTCTCTCCCGTCATGCTGAGCGGATGGATGAAAGACGCACCGTGAAGGTGTCGAAGTACCTCTCGAAACACCTGCGACACCAGCCCGAGCGGATCGGGCTCACCCTCGACGAGGCCGGCTGGGTCGAGATCGACACGCTGATCGCCGCCTGTGCAGCGCACGGGTTCCGCTTCAGCCGTCAGGAACTCGACCACGTGGTGGCCACGAACGACAAGCAACGCTTCGCGATCGAGGGCACGCGGATCCGCGCCAGCCAGGGCCACAGCATCGAGGTCGACCTCGGACTGCCCCCGGCCACCCCGCCGTCGTACCTCTTCCACGGCACGGTGGCGCGCAACCTGGACGCGATCCGGGCCGAAGGGCTCCGGCCCATGAACCGCCACGCCGTGCACCTCTCCGCCGATCGGGAGACCGCGACCCGTGTCGGCGCCCGTCGCGGCCGGCCTGTCGTGCTCTCCGTCGACGCGGGCGCGATGCACGGCGACGGCCATGTGTTCCGGGTCAGCGAGAACGGCGTGTGGCTCACCGAGGCGGTACCCACGCGCTACCTGCGGTTCCCCGAGTCCCACTGATCCCGCGCGGCCCGGGATGTGCCGCCGGGTACGGCCCGCCCCGGCGGGCATGAGGGGACGGTTTCACGTGAAACATCGACGAGCGGTTGCGGTGGGCACCGTCGTCACGTCAGCTGGGCCGCCGCTTCCATGGCGATCTGCTCGAAGACCTTCTCGTCCGCGGCGAAGTCCGAGTCGGAGATGGGCCAGTGGATCACGATGTCGGTGAAGCCCAGCTCCTGGTGCCGGCCAGCGAAGTCGACGAAGGCGCCGAGGGACTCCAGCGGACGTCCACGGTCCGGGGTGAAACCGGTGAGCAGGATCTTGTCGAGCCCCGCCGCGTCCCGGCCGACCGCCGCGCAGGCGTCGGCCAGCTTCTCGACCTGCCCGTGAAGGGCGCGAACCGACTGCTCGGGGGTGCCGCTCTCGAACAGCTTCGGATCTCCGGTCGTCACCCACGCCTGTCCGTACCGGGCGGTGAGCTTCAGGCCACGCGGCCCGGTGGCGGCCACCGCGAACGGCAGCCGGGGCCGCTGCACACACCCCGGAATGTTCCGGGCCTCGTGCGCCGAGTAGAAGTCGCCCTCGTACGACACCGAGTCCTCGGTGAGCAGCCGGTCCAGCAACGGCACGAACTCCCCGAACCGGTCGGCACGCTCCCGCGGGGTCCACGGATCCTGTCCGAGCGCGGTGGCGTCGAAGCCGGTGCCGCCCGCACCGATACCGAGAGTGATCCGGCCTCCGGAGACGTCGTCGAGCGAGATCAGATCCTTGGCCAGCGTCACGGGATGCCGGAAATTGGGCGACGTGACGAGGGTGCCCAGACGCATCCGCTCCGTGACGCCAGCCGCCGCCGTCAGCGTCGGGATCGCGCCGAACCACGGGCCGTCCCGGAACGTACGCCAGGACAGGTGGTCGTAGGTGTACGCAGTGTGGAACCCGAGTTCCTCCACGCGCCGCCATGCGGCACGGCCTCCCTCGTGCCAGCGGCGGTGCGGAAGGATCACGGTACTCAGGCGCAGACTCATGTCTCCGAGCCTACGGCGACGCCCGCCGAGTCCCGGACACGCCCATGCCTCAGCCCCGCTTCGCGCACGCCTTCTGCTTGGCCAGCCCCGACACGATCCCGGACATCTCACCGATGACGGCGTCCTTGTCCCTGATCCGCTCCGACATCGTGACCTCGGCCGCGGGGCTGCGCCCGTACGACAGAACGGTCTTCGTCCCGTCGTGGGTCTTCTTCGCGTTCACGACCCAGTCGACGCCCTTGACCGATGTGCACGCGGCGGACTCCGGGACGTCCGAGATGTTCCCGCAGCGGAGGATCACATCACCGTCGCCCCAGACGGCCGTTCCCTTCTGGTCGGAGTCGTTGCGCTTGTGGGCGCCCAGTTTCTGCGGCGCGCTGCTCACCAGACCGGAGCAGCCGGCGCTGTCGCCACCGGGCGCCGCCGACACGTTGTAGGAGCGCGAGGAGGTCCCGCACGCCGCGAGCGCGGCGGCACACACGGTGATCGCACCGGCCTGTAACAGCTGCCGGACAGAGGTCGTCCCCATGAGCAATCCCTTGTCTAGATGGTGGAGTTACAGGCTTTTTTCGGGTCAGTCCTCGCGGACGCTGAGCAGGTCACCGGGTTGGCAGTTCAGTTCGCGGCAGATCGCGGTGAGGGTGGAGAAGCGGATCGCCTTCGCCCGGTCGTTCTTCAGGACGGAGAGGTTGACCACCGTCACGTCGACCTTGGCCGCCAGTTCGGACAGGGTCATTCCGCGCTCGGCCAGCAGCCGGTCCAGGTGGACCTTGACCCGGTGTTCCTCGTCCGGCGGCATCAGACCAGTCCCTCGGTGTCGGCGCGGAGCTTCGTCCCCCGCCGGAAGACCTCGCCCAGCGACAGGATGAGGAAGGCGAGCAGGACGTACTCACCGGTGAAGGTGACCGAGAGGGGGATCTGCTCGGCCATGGGGGTGCCGCTCACCAGTGCCTGTGTGGTGAACGCCGGCAGCGCCGGGGAGAGGACGGCCTGGACCAGCACCGTGAGCCCGATGACGCTCAGTCGGCGGGCGTTCCTCGGCACGAAGACATCGCCTTCCCTCAGTGTCCCGGCCATCCGCGTCAGGAGGACCAGGACGAGGAGCAGCAGCAGACCGCCGACGACATCCGGCAGGGCGAGCAACAGGCGCTGGCCCAGGTCGGGGTGGGCGAAGGCGAGGTCGGCCCGGTGGGTGCCGGTGAGGGTCATGCCGTGGCCCGCGACCGCGTCGGTCACGGTGCCCGGTACCCGGGTCGCGGTCTCGGTCCTGACCTCGCGGGTGTCCACGGGGTCGATGAGGCCGACCACCCCGAGCGCCGGGAGCAGTACGCCGAAGACGCCGTCGAGCAGAGCGGCCAGGCCGAGAACCGCCTCAAGGAGTCGGTTGTCGGTCCGGCTCCACCAGGACTTCGTACTCACGGCTTCCCCCTGTCACCCCACGTGCATATCGCTTATCGATAGTATCGATAAGCGATATGCACGTTGTCAAGCCCGGAGTGCGGGGGCGGACGGGATCCTCAGAGCCCGTCGGAGAGGCGGCCGTGATGGGCGTAGGCGAAGAGGGCCGCCTCCGTGCGGCCGGTCACTTTGATCTTGACCATGAGGTTGGTCAGGTGCGCTTTGACGGTGCGCTCGGCTATGCCCAGCCGGCGGCTGATCTCGCGATTGTCGGCGGCGTGACTGAGCAGGACGAGAACTTGCCGTTCTCGGGGGGTGAGCGAGGGGATGGCGTGCGGATCCCCCGGAGCGGGCGGAGTGGCCGGGGCGGCGCTTAAGTCCTGCTGCGGCCCTGGTTGCGGCTCCGGCCGTGGCCCCGGTCCCTGATCGTCCTTCGTGAGATTTGTCAAAGCGATGATCTCCCCGTTGGTATCTGTGTGACCGCCTCAGCCGGTTGTCCCGTCGCTCTCCTTGCGCTGCTTGCGTGCCGGTGTTCCGGTGCTGGGCGGCGGTTGTGGCGGCACCGCGATCCGATGGGCCGGGTCGACGGTGTCGCGGATCTGCGCTCCCCGCAGGGCGCGCCTCCATTCCGATACGGCTGGTGAGGGCCGCGCGGGCGGCTGCCGCGCCGAGGTCCCTCACCCGCGCCCGGAGGCGTGCCATCGTGGGGAAGCGTCAGTAAACGATGAGCGTTATCTAAAGTAAAGCGAGTTGAGACAGTCTTGAGGTTGGCGCGCGCCAGGAAGGGTAACGGAGACGCCCAACGGTGCCCGTGGTGCGGACCGCAGTCCGTCCCGAACAAGGCCAGTTGACCAAACACCGCAGGTCCGACACCACCTGAGGGCATCGACGGCCCCGATCCACTCCCGGGACATGCGCGATCGTTTGCTGCCGCATACGATTCAGGTCGCGGTTGCCCGTGCCCGCGAAAAGGCACGGGCTTCGGGTGCCGCGCCCGACCGCGTCCGCCACCGTGCGCGGGAGGAACTCGCCGTGCCGGTCCCGGACGAAGCGCACACCGTCGTCCGCTCCCACGGCGCACCACCTGCTACGACCCGATGATCGGCACGCCGCCCGGACCGTACGGCGATCCCGCTCCCGGCACTGTGGAGCGGGGCCGGCTCCATCGCGTCGCTCCGGATCGGCCGCTCCCGCCGGTCCGCCTTCCGACAGGAGCCGGAAGGTCGGCCCATCGGAACCGTCGGCTCCACCCGCACGGTTTTTCCCCAGCGCATCCGGCCCGGCACCGATCGGCGTGCCGTCCACCGACTCACCTCGGAACCCTGTCGGAACGCTCCTCCACCGCCCCGGCGGCACCCCCGGCCGCGGGCGCAACGACCCCGCAAGGGGCCATAACCACTCACATGTGCGCACCCTCGCACGGCCGTGCGGGCAAATGCGGGAGAATGGCCCGGTGACCTCAGCGACTCGACAGCCCGAGACCCCGGCCTCCGCCGTCCCGCCACGGCTGATCGCCACCGACCTGGACGGCACTCTGCTGCGCGACGACAAGTCGGTGTCCCCCCGCACGGTCGCCGCCCTGGCGGCTGCCGAGGAGGCGGGGATCGAGGTCTTCTTCGTGACCGGCCGCCCGGCCCGCTGGATGGACGTCGTCAGCGACCACGTCCACGGCCACGGCCTGGCGATCTGCGGAAACGGCGCCGCCGTGGTCGACCTGCACGGCGGCCCCGGCGCCCACCGCTTCGTGAAGGTCCGCGAACTGGCCCGGAACAACGCCCTCGACGCCGTACGACTGGTGCGCGAGGCGGCGCCCGGGACGGTGTACGCGATCGAGCAGACCTACGGCTTCTACCAGGAGCCGGAGTATCCGAAGATGCACATGGAGATCCCGGACACCCTCGCGCCCGCCGAGAAACTCCTCGCGGCGGACGCCCCGGGAGCCGACGAGCCGGTGCTGAAGATCCTCGCGTTCCACCCCGACCTCGACCCGGACGAGTTCCTGACCACGGCCCGCCTCGCCCTGGGCGACCGCGCGAACGTCACCCGCTCCAGTCCCAGCGCCCTGCTGGAGATCAGCGGCCCCGGTGTCTCCAAGGCGAGCACGCTCGCCCTGTGCTGCGCGGAGCGGGGTATCGCGCCCGAGGAGGTCGTCGCCTTCGGGGACATGCCCAACGACGTCGAGATGCTCACCTGGGCGGGGCAGTCGTACGCGATGGGCAACGCGCACCCCGACGTGCTCGCCGCCGCCTCGGGACGGACCGTCGACAACAACGAGGACGGCGTGGCGGTCGTGATCGAGCGGATGCTGGCGGAGCGGCGGTAGCTCAGCCGACGGCCACTCCGCGGGCCGCCAGCCACGGCAGCGGATCGACCGCCGACCCCGTCTCCGGAGTGGTCCGTACCTCGAAGTGCAGGTGCGGCCCTGTGGAGTTGCCGGTCGTGCCGGACTCGCCGATCCACTGGCCGGCGGCGACACGGTCCCCCTCGTCCACGGCGACGGCGGAGAGGTGGGCGTACTGCGTGCAGTAGCCGCCCGGATGCTCGACCACGATCTGAATGCCGAAGGCGCCGCCGCAGGACACCCGCACCACCCGGCCCGCTCCGGCCGCCCGCACCGGCGTCCCGACGGGCACCGCGAAGTCCTGGCCGGTGTGCCGGTTCGCCCAGCGGGAGCCGTCGCTGCCGAATCCGGCGGACAGGTCGCCCGACTCCACCGGCGCGACCCATGCGGTGGTTCCGGTGGCCGGCGGTCGGTCGAGGCGGACCGCGCCCGGGCAAGGGCCCGCCGCGGCCGGGGCGTCCGTCCGCCCGGCACCGGCGGAGTGGCTGTCGCCGTCGCCGGGGCGGGCCGCCAGCACGGCGATCGCGCACAGCAGCACCGGAACGAGCAGTGGGTGACGGCGAGATGAGGGCATGTCAGCGATCGTGACCCGCACGGCCGACCGACGCCCTGTTCAAGGCGTACGCATGGGGGACAGGGTGGCGCGAACGGCTCAGTGGGAGCCCGGGGCGACGGGTTCAGTGGGGCGCCTGCCACACCACCGTCGTACCGCCTCCGCCGTTGCCGGGCCCGTACCAGCTGTCGCCGCCCAGGGACTCGGCCCGGCGCTTGAGGTTCCTCAGGCCGCTGCGGCGACCGCCCTCCGGGATGCCGACCCCGTCGTCCGTGACGGTGAGCCGTACGCCCGGCCGCCCGTCGGGCAGGATCGCGGTCGCGTCGACGACGACCTCGATCCGGGTGGCCGCCGCGTGCCGGAACGCGTTGGAGAGGGCCTCGCGCAGGGCCGCGACGAGATTCTTGCCGGTCAGGTCGCCGACCACGGTGTCGACCGCGCCGACGAAACGGTGCGCGGGGGTGAAACCGAGCGGCACGGCGGCCGTGTTGATCTCCCGCAGCACCCGCGTGCGCAGCCCGGAGGGTGCTTCGGTGGGGCCCTGCTGGAGCGCGAAGATCGCGGTGCGGATCTCCTGGATGGTGATGTCGAGTTCGTCGACGGCGTTGCCGACGCCCTGCCGCACCTCGGGCACGAGCGAGTCGCGGCGGGCGCTCTCCAGCATCATGCCGGTGGCGAACAGCCGTTGGACGACCAGGTCGTGCAGGTCGCGGGCGATCCGGTCCCGGTCCTCGTACACCGCGAGACGTTCCCGGTCGCGCTGGGCCTCGGCCATCATCAGCGCGAGCGCGGCCTGCGAGGCGAACTGGATCGCGAGGGTGCGTTCCGCCTCCGTGAACGGCCGCTCGCCCCGCGCCCGAGGAGTGACGAGGGCTCCCAGGACACGCCCGCCGCTCTGCAGGGGCAGTGCCATGATCGGCCCGTACGCGCGCGCGAGGGCGCTGATCATTCGGGGATCGGTGCCCGCGTCCTTGACGAACACCGGCTGTCCGTCGAGGAGTTGCGCCATGATCTCGCTCTCCGGCGGGACGACTCTGCCGAGCTGGTCCGACGGCCGTTCCGAGGCCACGGCGACGATCTCCATGCCGCCCCCGTCGGCGGGCAGCAGCACGATCCCGGCCGCCGATCCGGACAGCCGGCGGGCCCGTTCCGCGACGACCTGGAGCGCGTCCTCGGCGTCCCCACCGGACAACAGGGCGGTCGTGACGGCCACCGACCCGTCGATCCACCGCTCACGCTGCTGGGCGGCCTCGTACAACCGGGCGTTGCCGATGGCGATACCGGCCTCGGTAGCCAGGACCCGGACCATGTCGACATCGTCGTCGTCGAAGGGGCCCCCGCCGCGCTTCTCGCCCAGATAGAGATTGCCGAAGACCTCCCCTTGCACCCGGATCGGAACACCGAGGAAGCCGCGCATCCGCGGATGGTGCGCGGGAAAGCCCCAGGAGCGCGGATCCTGGCTCACATCCCCGAGCCGGACCGGCTCCGGCTCCCGGACGAGCGCGCCGAGCAGCCCCTTGTGCCCGTCGGGAAAGCGTCCGATGCGCCGCGCGGTTCCGGCGTCGACCCCGTGGAAGACGAAGTCGGCGAGGGCGTCGCCCTCCTCGTCCACGACACCGAGCCCCGCGTACCGGGCGTCCGTCAGCATGGCCGCCGCCTCGCAGATCCGCTCCAGCGTGGAGTGCAGTTCGAGCCCACTGCCCACGGACCGCACCGCCGCCAGCAACTGCGGCATGCGTACGGCGGCACTCGGGGCGGCAGACATACCCCGAGCCTAATAAGTCCCCTTTGTCACCGAAAGTCGAGCACGTCGGTCACCGGGGCTCCCTACCCGGCCGCCACCAAGAGCTCCGACTCCGCCTCCCGCTCCGCCATCCCCCGCAACGGCCCGTCCGCCAAGACCAGTTCGGCGTACGGCCCCCGTTGCACAACCCGTCCCGCGTCCAGCACGATCACCTCGTCCACGTCCTCAAGTCCCGCCAGCCGGTGCGTGATGAGCAGGGTCGTACGGCCCTCCGTGGCGGCCAGCAGATCGGCGGTGAGCGCGTCGGCGGTCGCCAGGTCCAGGTGCTCGGCGGGCTCGTCGAGCACGAGCACCGGGAAGTCGGCGAGCAGCGCACGGGCGAGGGCCAGCCGCTGCCGCTGACCGCCGGACAGCCGAGCCCCGTGCTCACCGACGAGCGTGTCCAGTCCGGCGGGCAGCCCGTCGGCCCAGTCGAGCAGCCGGGCCCGCTCCAGCGCGGCCCGCAGCTCGTCCTCGGTCGCGTCCTTCTTCGCCAGCAGCAGGTTCTCGCGCACCGAGCTGTCGAAGAGATGCGCGTCCTGGGCACACAGCCCGACGAGCCGTCGTACGGCGTCACCGTCCAGGGCGTACGCGTCCACGCCGGCCAGCGTGTACGTGCCCGCGTCCGCGTCCAGGAACCGCAGCAGCACCTGCGCCAGCGTCGTCTTGCCGGACCCGGAGGACCCGACCACCGCGACCCGGCGCCCCTTCTCCAGCGTGAGGTCGAGTCCGGCGAGCGCGTCCCGGTCCTGCCCGGTGTGCCGGGCGGCCAGTCCCTGCACGACGAGCGGGAACGGCGTCGCGGGCGCCCGGCGGGGCCGCTCCGGTTCCCGTACGGGCTCGGGGGCGTCCAGGACCTCGTACACGCGCTCCGCACTCTTGCGGACCCGCTGCCGGTACTGCACGGCGAGGGGCAGTCCGAGGACGGCCTCGAAGGCGGCGAGGGGAGTGAGGACGACGACGGCCGTCACCACACCGCTGAGCCGTCCCGCGGCGACGCCTTGCGCTGCCACCAGCGCGGTGGCGGCGACGGTCAGGCCGGAGATCAGCGCGGTGAGGCCGTCGCCGAGCGCGGTGGCGGTGGCGGCGCGGGAGGCGATCCGGGTGAGGACGCCGTCCGCGCGGCGGGCCTCGGCGGTACGGGCGGGCAGTGCGCCGGCGACCGTCAACTCGGCGGTGCCGGTGAGCAGTTCGGTCACGCGGGTGGCGAGCACCCCGCGAGCGGGGGCCAGCCGCCGTTCGGCGCGCCGGGCCACGGCACCGGTGACGAGGGGGACTCCGACACCGGCCGCGAGGAGACCGGCCGCGAGCACGGCACCGGCCTCGGGCAGCAGCCAGGCCGTGAAGCCGACCGTCGCCGCGGACACGGTGGCCGCGACCCCGGCGGGCAGCAGCCAGCGCAGCCAGTAGTCCTGGAGCGCGTCCACGTCGGCGACGAGCCGGGACAGCAGATCGCCCCGGCGGGTGTCCCGCAGACCGGCGGGCGCCAGCCGTTCGAGGCGCCGGTAGACGGCGACCCGGGTGTCGGCGAGCATCCGCAGCACCGCGTCGTGCGACACGAGCCGCTCGGCGTAGCGGAACACGGCCCGCCCGATCCCGAAGGCCCGGGTCGCCGTCACCGCCACCATCAGATACAGCACGGGCGGCTGCTGCGAGGCCCGCGAGATCAGCCACCCGGAAGTGGCCATGAGCCCAACCGCGCTGCCCAGCGCGAGACTTCCGAGCAGCAGCGCCAGGGCGAGGCGGCCACGCCGGGCACCGGACATGGCCCGGACGCGGGAGAGGACGCTGCCCTTGCGTGCGGCGAACCGTGTCTCGGATTCGTCGACGGCCACGGGACTCACCGTCGCCGCCTCCGGGCTCGTACCGGCGACCGTCGGCACGGTCTCCGCGCGCACCGCGGTCTCGCCCTCCGTCACCCGCACCACCCGGTCCGCCACCGCCAGCAGGGCCGGGCGGTGCACCACGAGCAGGACCGTCCGTCCGACCGCCAACCGCCGTACCGCCTCGACCACTTCGGCCTCGGTGGCTCCGTCCAGCGCGGCCGTCGGCTCGTCGAGGAGCAGGACGGGACGGTCGGCGAGGAAGGCCCGGGCGAGCGCGAGCCGCTGCCGCTGCCCTGCGGACAGCCCGGCCCCGTCCTCCCCGAGCACACTCCCGATCCCCTCGGGCAGCGCGTCCACGAACTCCAGGGCCCCGGCATCGGCCAACGCCCGCCGTACGGCGGTGTCGTCGGCATCGGGGCGGGCGAGCCGTACGTTCTCGGCGATCGTCCCGGCGTACAGCTGCGGGTGTTGCGGTACCCAGGCGATCCGTGCCCGCCACCGTTCCAGGTCGGCGTCGGTGAGATCGACTCCCCCGACGCGCACCCGGCCCTCGGCGGGCCGCACGAACCCCAACAGGGCGTTCAGCAAAGTGGACTTGCCCGAACCGCTCGGGCCGACGAGGGCGACCGTCTCACCGGGTTCCACGGCGAAGGTCACGTCCGACACGGCGTCCACGGACCGCCCGGGATAACGGACCGTCACGCCCTCGAAGGCCAGGGCGTCGGAGGGCACTTCGGTGGTTCCCGTGGCCGGTACCGGGGTCTCCAGCACCGAGAAGATCTCCTCGGCCGCCGCGAGGCCCTCGGCCGCCGCGTGGTACTGCGCGCCGACCTGGCGGAGCGGCAGATACGCCTCGGGGGCCAGGACGAGGACGACGAGACCGATGTAGAGGTCCATGTCTCCGTGGACGAGCCGCATGCCGATCGTCACGGCGACCAGGGCGACGGAGAGCGTGGCGAGGAGTTCCAGCGCGAAGGAGGAGACGAAGGCGATCCGCAGGGTCCGCATGGTCGCCTGGCGGTACTCACCGGTGATCCGCCGGATCGACTCGGCCTGCGCCTTGGCCCGCCCGAACACCTTCAGGGTGGGCAGCCCCGCGACCACGTCCAGGAAGTGCCCGGAGAGCCGGGACAGCAACTGCCACTGACGGTCCATCCGGGACTGCGTGGCCCAGCCGATCATCACCATGAAGAGCGGGATGAGCGGCAGGGTGCCGACGATGATCGCCGCCGAGACCCAGTCCTCGGTGACGATCCGCGCCAGCACCGCCACCGGGACGACCACCGCGAGCCCCAACTGCGGGAGATAGCGCGAGAAATAGTCGTCGAGGGCATCGACCCCACGAGTGGCGAGGGCGACCAGCGATCCGGTCCGCTGCCCGCTCAGCCAGCCGGGGCCCAGCTCCACGGAACGCTCCAGCAACCGTCGCCGTAGCTCCGACTTCACGGAGGCGCTGGCGCGGTGGGCGGCGAGTTCGGTGAGCCAGGAGACGAGGGCACGGCCAGCCGCGACGGCCACCAACAGCAGCAGGGGGGTGCCGAGTTCGCTCGCGGACTTGCCGTGCTGGAAGGCGCCGACCACGACCTCGGCGATGAGCATCGCCTGCGCGATGACCAGCAGCGCCCCGACGGCTCCCAGGCCGACGACCGCCATCAGGAAGAGGCGGGTGGCGCGGGCGTATCGGAGCAGCCGTGGGTCGATTGGTTTCACGTGAAACACACCCTCTTCTCAAGGGGCATGTTTCACGTGAAACATGCCCCATTCCTCACTCAGTGCGCCGCTTCGGCGATGTGCTGCGTACCGATCCGCTTGCGGAACACCCAGTACGTCCAGCCCTGGTAGAGCAGCACGATCGGAGTGGCGATCCCCGCGCACCAGGTCATGATCCGCAGCGTGTACGGGCTCGACGAGGCGTTGGTGACCGTGAGGCTCCAGTCCGCGTTGAGCGAGGACGGCATGACGTTCGGGAAGAGCGACAGGAAGAGCATCGCGACGGCGGCAATGATGGTGACCCCGGAGAACGCGAACGACCAGCCCTCGCGCCCGACTTGGATCGCCCCCAGCGCCGCGACCAGGGCGACGACCGCCACGATCATCGCCACCAGGCTCTTACCGTCACCGCTGTCGACCTGGGTCCAGATCAGGAAGGCCAGCGCCAACAGGGCGGTGACGAGACCGACTTGAAGGGCCAGCTTCCGGGCCCGCACCCGGATGTCCCCGACGGTCTTGAGCGCCGTGAACACCGCGCCGTGGAACGTGAAGAGGGTCAGGGTGACCAGGCCGCCGAGGATGGCGTACGGGTTGAGCAGGTCCCAGAAGTTACCGGCGTACTCGAAGTTCTTGTCGATCTTCACGCCCCGCACGATGTTGCCGAAGGCCACACCCCACAGGAACGCGGGGAGCAGCGAGGTCCAGAAGATCGCCGTCTCCCAGTTGCGCTGCCAGTTCTCCTCGGGCCGCTTCGCCCGGTACTCGAAGGCGACGCCCCGGACGATCAGGCAGACCAGGATGATCAGCAGGGCGAGGTAGAAGCCGGAGAAGAGGGTGGCGTACCACTCGGGGAAGGCGGCGAAGGTCGCGCCGCCGGCCGTGAGCAGCCAGACCTCGTTGCCGTCCCAGACCGGGCCGATCGTGTTGATCAGCACCCGCTTCTCGGTGCGGTCCCGGGCGAGCAGCTTGGTGAGGATGCCGACCCCGAAGTCGAAGCCCTCCAGGAAGAAGTAGCCGGTCCACAGGACGGCGATGAGGACGAACCAGACGTCGTGCAGTTCCATGACAGTTGCAGCTCCCTCGGCCTAGTACGAGAAGGCCATCGGCTTGTCGGCGTCCTGGGAGTCGCCGCCGATCTTCGTGGGCGGGTTGAGGTCGGCCTCGGTGAGTTCGGGCGGGCCGGCCTTGACGTACTTCGCGAGCAGCTTGACCTCGATGACGGCGAGGATCGCGTAGAGCGAGGTGAAGACGATCATCGAGGTGAGGACCTCGCCCTGGGAGACGCTGGGGGAGACGGCGTCACGGGTCTGGAAGAGGCCGTAGACGACCCACGGCTGGCGGCCCATCTCGGTGAAGATCCAGCCCCAGGAGTTGGCGATGAGGGGGAAGCCGAGGGTCCAGATGGACACCAGCCAGTAGAGCTTGGTGAGTTTCGGGCCGAGGGCCTTCTTCTTGAAGAGGACCACGTTCGGGACCTCGTCCTCGCCGACCCGCAGATGCTGGGGCAGCATGAACTTCTTGCGGGTCAGCCAGAGTCCGGCCACTCCGACGGCGAAGGACGCCATGCCGAAGCCGATCATCCAGCGGAACGCCCAGAAGGTGACGGGGATGATGGGCCGGTAGTCGCCGGGACCGTACTTGGCCTGCTCGGCCTTGTTGGTGTCGTTGATGCCGGGGACGTAGGAGCTGAAGTCGTCGTCGGCGAGGAACGACAGTATCCCGGGGATCGAGAGCTCGACGGTGTTGTGGCCCTTGCTGACGTCGCCGTAGGCGAAGATCGAGAACGGTGCCGAGTCCTGGCCGTCCCACAGCGCTTCGGCGGCGGCCATCTTCATGGGCTGCTGCTTGAACATGACCTTGCCGAGGGTGTCACCGCTGACGGCGGTGAGCAGGCCGGCGATGGTGACGGTGATCAGGCCCAGCCGCAGCGAGGTCTTCATCACCGAGATGTGCTTCTTGCGGTACAGGTGGAAGGCCGCGATGCCGACCATGAACGCGCCGCCGGTCAGGAAGGACGCGGACAGCGTGTGGAAGGCCTGCGCGAGCGCGGTGTTCTGGGTCAGCACGTGCCAGAAGTCGGTGAGTTCGGCACGGCCCTTGGCCTTGTTGATCTTGTAGCCGACGGGGTGCTGCATCCACGAGTTGGCCGCGAGGATGAAGTACGCCGAGAGGATCGTGCCGATCGAGACCATCCAGATGCAGGCCAGGTGGATGCGCTTGGGCAGCTTGTCCCAGCCGAAGATCCACAGCCCGATGAAGGTGGACTCGAAGAAGAACGCGATCAGCGCCTCGAAGGCGAGCGGGGCCCCGAAGATGTCACCCACGAACCGCGAGTAGGCGGACCAGTTCATACCGAACTGGAACTCCTGGACGATGCCCGTGACGACGCCCATGGCGATGTTGATCAGGAAGAGCTTGCCCCAGAACTTGGTGGCCCTGAGGTACTTCTCCTTCTCCGTGCGCACCCACGCGGTCTGCAGCCCGGCCGTGAGAGCGGCGAGCGAGATCGTCAGGGGGACGAACAGGAAGTGGTAGACGGTGGTGATGCCGAACTGCCATCGCGCCAGTGTCTCCGGCGCCAGAGCCAGGTGCACGTCGTCAGTCTCCTTATGTCGCCGTGGTCACAGCGGCAGTTTGCCCCTTATGCCCCACGCATCACTGGACAACCAGGACACGCTTGTGAACGCGTTCACATTCACAAGGATTATGACGCATGACAGTTCGAGACGTGAGAGGCGGGGGGTCCCCTAACGCGGCCGACCGGCCCCACCAGGGAGGGACCGGTCGGCCTATGGCGTCGACGACGCCCTACAACTCCTTGCGGAAGCCCTCCGCCACCTTCAGGAAGATGTCGTTGGCCTCGGTCTCCCCGATCGTGATCCGGGCGCCTTCACCCGCGAACGGCCGCACCACCACGCCCGCCTGGTCGCACACCGCCGCGAAGTCGAGCGTGCGCTCCCCCAGCCGCAGCCACACGAAGTTGGCCTGGGTCTCCGGGACCGTCCAGCCCTGGGCGCGCAGCGTGTCGACCACGCGGGTGCGCTCGCTCACCAACGAGCCGACCCGGCCGAGCAGTTCGTCCTCGGCACGCAGCGAGGCGACCGCCGCGTCCTGCGCGAGCTGGCTCACCCCGAAGGGCACCGCCGTCTTGCGCAGCGCAGCCGCCACCGGCTCGTGCGCGATCGCGAAGCCGACCCGCAGCCCGGCGAGGCCGTAGGCCTTGGAGAAGGTCCGCAGGACGCAGACGTTCGGCCGGTCACGGTAGAGCTGGACGCCGTCCGGCACCTCCATGTCCCGGATGAACTCCCGGTACGCCTCGTCCAGTACGACCAGCACATCGCCGGGCACCCGGTCCAGGAAGCGTTCCAGCTCGGCCCGGCGTACGACCGTGCCCGTCGGGTTGTTGGGGTTGCAGACGAAGATCAGCCGGGTCCGGTCGGTGATCGCGTCGGCCATCGCGTCGAGGTCGTGCACATCGCCCGGAGTCAGCGGCACCTGCACGGCCGTGGCACCGCTGATGCGCGTGATGATCGGGTACGCCTCGAAGGAGCGCCAGGCGTACATGACCTCGTCGCCGGGTCCCGCGGTCGCCTGGATCAACTGCTGGGCGACGCCGACCGAGCCCGTGCCGGTGGCCAGGTGGGAGACGGGGACGCCGAACCGTTCCGCCAGCTCGTTCATCAGACCGGTGCACGCCATGTCGGGGTACCGGTTGAAGGACGCGGCAGCCGCCGTCACGCTCTCCATGACACCCGGCAGCGGCGGATACGGGTTCTCGTTGGAGGACAGCTTGTAGGCCACCGGACCGTCCGCCGAGGCGGGCTTGCCCGGCTTGTAGGTGGGGATACCCTCCAGCTCGGCGCGCAGCTTGGGGCTCGTCTCGCTCACCGCAGTCCTCCTCGTGACCACCACCGGATTTCAATACTGCTCACCTTATGAGGATTCGACGCCGGCGCGTACAGGTCCGGTCCGGGTGAGCGGCCCCCGGACGTCGGCCGGGAACGTCTCACACGTCATATCCGCATCAGGGGCAACAGCGTACGAAGGCGCACGAACCGGGGGCGCGCTGTACATATATCTATGCGCTGGTGGCTCGCGCCGTGGCGCGCATCCCTCGTACAGGTGAGTTGAGACCTCTTCGAAACATCGGGGACTTGGCAGGCCCATGCGCGCCGACAAGTCACGTAATGCCATCGAAGCGTTTAACTGACTTTGTTTCTAAGGTAGTTGACCCTTCCTGACCTTGCAGAAACGTGCCTGTCAACGCGTGCATATGCGTCCGCACTACCCCACCGCATGAGCCCTACTATCGGCTCGCCATGACAGCAGCAGGGAAGCACCAGGTGAGCCGCGCGGAAACCTCTCGTCGAGGAAGCCGGCCGGGCCGGGCGGGAATCAGAGACGTGGCCGCCGCGGCCGGAGTCTCCATCACGACCGTCTCCGACGCCCTCAACGGCAAGGGCCGGCTCCCGGACGCCACCCGACGCCATGTCCGCGAAGTGGCCGACCGGCTGGGCTATCGCCCCTCCGCGGCGGCTCGCACGCTCCGTACCGGGAAATCGGGCCTCATCGGCCTGACCGTCACGACGTACGGGGATGAACCTTTCACCTTCACCGAATTCGCGTACTTCGCCGAGATGGCGCGCGCCGCCACCTCGGCCGCACTCGCCCGCGGCTACGCCCTCGTGATCCTCCCCGCGACCTCGCGCCACGACGTGTGGTCGAACGTCGCCCTGGACGGCACGGTCGTCATCGACCCGTCCGACCAGGACCCGGTGGTCAGCGAACTCGTCCGGCAGGGTTTACCGGTCGTCTCCGACGGCCGCCCGGCCGGCTCGCTCCCGGTGACCGCGTGGGTCGACAACGACCACGAGGCCGCGGTCCTGGGCATCCTCGACCACCTGGCCGACGCCGGCGCCCGCCGCATCGGCCTGCTCACAGGCACGAGCACGGACACATACACACACCTCTCGACCACCGCATACCTGCGTTGGTGCGAGCGGGTGGGCCAGGATCCGGTGTACGAGTCCTATCCGGCGCACGATCCGTGCGCGGGCGCCGTCGCCGCCGACCGACTGCTCGCCCGGCCCGACCGCCCCGACGCGGTCTACGGCCTGTTCGACCCCAACGGCACGGATCTGCTGGCCGCGGCCCGTCGTTACGGGATGCGGGTGCCGGAGGATCTTCTGCTGGTGTGCTGCAGCGAGTCCACGGTGTACGCCAACACCGAGCCACCGATCACCACGCTCTCACTGAAGCCGCGCCGCATCGGCACGGCGGTGGTGCAGCTCCTCATCGACGCCATCGAGGGCGTCGACTCGGATCTGCCGGTCGAGCAGGTGATACCGACAGAACTGATCGTGCGGACATCGTCGCAGCGGCGGCCGCCTCGGACGACGGTCAGTCCGCCTCGATCGCCGGAGGGGAAGTAGGGCGAGGGGGTGGGGTGAGCGGGGCGGGCAGGGCGGGCAGGTCGTCCGGCTGTGGGGCGGTCTCGCGGGGCGGTCTGGCGGTGGGCTGTGGTCAGGTCTGCCTGTGGGTCTGTGGGTGACCGGGGGCGGGGCGTTGGTGGAGGGGGCGTTGGGCGGGCCCGTCGGCGAGTCGGTGAGCCGGTCGGTCCGGTGGTGGGCCGTCGTTCAGGTCTGGCGGTGGGTCCACGGTCGGCCGAGGTCGGCCCGGCGGTCGGGGCGTCGCCGGGTGGGTCGATGGGCAGGCCTGGCGGCCAGTCGGTGAGCCCGTCGCACAGCCAGTGCGCCGGTCGGACCGGCGGTGAGCTGTCATCAGGTTCGGCAGTAGGTCTGCGGTCGGTCGAGGTCGGGGCGTCGGTGGGTGGGCCTGGAGGCCAGCCGGTCAGCCCGTCGCGCAGCCGGTGCGCCGGTCAGTCCGGCGGTGAGCTGCCGTCAGGTCTGGCGGTGGGTCCGCGGTCGGTCGGGGTCGGCCCGGCGGTCGGGGCGGCGCTGGGTGGGTCGATGGGCAGGCCTGGCGGCCAGTCGGTGAGCCCGTCGCGCAGTCGGTGGGCCGGTCGGTCCGGCGGTGAGCTGTCATCAGGTTCGGCAGTGGGTCCGCGGTCGGCCTGGGTCGGGACGTCGATGGGTGGGCCCGTCGCGCAGTTGGGTGGGCTGGTGAGTCCGGCGGTGAGCCGTCGTCAGGTGCGCCGGTGGGTCCGCGGTCGGCTGGGCCCCATGCGTCCGGTCGGCCGGTCGCCGGGGCGGTGGGTTGGTCGAGCGGGTGGGCGGAGTCGGCCTCCGGGGCAGTGGGACCGGTCTGTCGGCCTGCTCCGGCGGGTTGACCGTCCAGTGGTTCGTCTGCCCGCACCGAGGACCGCTCGGCGTGTGGTGGCGGGCGGGGCAGGGTCGTAGCCGGGACGGATCGGCACCGCGTCCTTTCTCGCGGTCTGCACCGTGGCGGGTGGGGGCGGCTGAGGGAGGACAGCATGACGGGCGCGGTGCCGGGCGCCTCTCGGGGCGGAGCGGAGTGGCGGGCGGACGGCGCCCGGACGCTTCCCTCGGGCTCCAGCACGGGCCGAGCGGTGCCGGGACTCCCACCCGGCACCGCTCGGCCCGTACCGCCTGCCCTGCGCCCTGCACCGCCCCCACCCCTACGGCCCCCAGGCGCCCAGGCACCCAGGCGCCCACCCGGCACCAGCGTCGGCCGCCGACCGGCTGACGCCTCGTGCCGGCGTCGGCAGCCGACGGTTGGCGAAAGGCGGTTGGCGTCCGGCACCCGCCGCCCGGCACCCGCACCGAAGTCGACAAGCGACAGCCGACAGTCGTACCGGCGTCCGCAAACGAAGGCCGGCGCTCTCGACGAACCCGAAGGTGGTGAACGGCAACCGCCAGAGGCATCCGCACCGGCGAAATCAAGCCGCCCTTCCGGCGGGAACCGATCGTCCCCGGAGTGCTGGTCGAGTGGTCGAAGCCCTGCCCAATCGGGGCGAAAGCCACGGTGAACCGGAGTCCTGCTCTGATTCACCACCCCTGGGTCATCACATGGCGCGATCCGCATTCCTATGATGGGCCCACGACACCGCGGGCCGCTGCGACCAGGCAGTCCGACGCGGTGCAGACGCGGCGTGATGGTGGAGGGGTCGATGACTCAGGGGGCCGGTCAGGGACCCGAGGTGGAGCGCACGGCGACGTTGCGCGACTTCCGGGTGCCGGCGTATGTCCACGAGACCGGTCCGTACGCCGACAGCGCGCAGTCCGGCGGCGCCGTACGACCCGACGAGGAGGCCTTTGACGAGGCCTTCGAGGAGGCCTATCCGGAGGGCTACACGCCCACCCGGCGCGATCTGCCTGTCATCCATCGGGGTGACACGGTTCAGGTCGCGGTGGACCCGGCGCCGGTGGGTATCCCGCGGCAGTCGGAGGGCCCCGGTCCGCTGTTCGTCGTAGGTGATGTGCACGGCTACCTCGACGAACTGGTGGACGCCCTGCGGGAGAAGGGCCTGATCGACTCGGCCGGCAGCTGGTGCGCGGGCACCGCGCGACTGTGGTTCCTCGGCGACTTCACCGACCGCGGTCCGGACGGCATCGGCGTCATCGACCTGGTGATGCGGCTGTCCGCCGAGGCCGCCGCGGCCGGCGGCTACTGCAAGGCGCTCATGGGCAACCACGAGCTGCTGCTGCTCGGCGCCAAGCGGTTCGGCGACACCCCCGTCAACTCCGGCGCGGGCACCGCCACCTTCCAGGCGGCCTGGCTGCTCAACGGCGGCCAGAAGACCGACATGGACCGCCTCCAGGACGTCCACCTGCAGTGGATGTCCCGGCTGGACGCCATGGAGGAGGTCGACGGCCACCTCCTCGTCCACTCCGACACCACCGCCTACCTCGACTACGGCGACTCGATCGAGGCCGTCAACGACAACGTCCGCGAGACTCTCACCCGCAACGACGCGGACGAGGTGTGGGACGTGTTCCGCAAGTTCACCAAGCGCTTCTCCTTCCGCGACGAGGGAGGTGCCGAACATGTCCGCTCATTGCTCGACATGTACGGCGGGACCCGGATCGTGCACGGCCACAGCCCGATCCCCTACCTCCTGGGCGATGTCGGCTCCGAGGACGGCGAGGACACCGCGAGCCCCGTGGTCGAGGGACCGCACGTCTACGCCGAAGGACTGGCCATCGCGATGGACGGCGGAGTGACCATGGCCGGAAAACTGCTGGTCCAGCAACTGCCGTTGGATATCTGAGCGTTTAGCGGGCAGACGTCCCCCTCGGAGGACCGGCGGACGACTGCGCTGGCCAGGGGCCAATTTCTGGAAACCCCCTGTCACCGTGTGCCGTCGCCGCTCTACCATCGGCTTATCCGTAGCAGGCTCCCCTCCGTTTCTGCCCGACGGCTCGTTGGCATGCGAGCCCCAAGCCCTACGGAGCATCGGGGGATGCACATGAACAGCGTTCCGCAGCACCTGCACAGCGAGGACCGCCAGGAGTACGAGCGGATCCTCGACGAGGCGCTGCGCTCCGCCCCTACCCGCCCGGAACTGGCCGCTGTCGGTAAGCGGCTCAACCCCGAACAGCTGCGCACCATGGCGCTGAACGCCACCGCACTCATCACGGCGGCCGCGGCGACCGAGTACCAGCACTACGTGAAGGTCCGCGAGGAACTGCGCCAGCCGGCGTCGTCCACCCCGTCGTCCGTCCACGAGACCGGCTCCACGGAGCCGGACGGCGTGGGCGCGATGGGGCTCGCCACCACCCTGGGGGAGGCTGCCGAGGGTGCGGGTGCCGTCGCCGTCGCCGCTGTCCTCACCCCCGTCCTCGCCGGCACGGCCGCGGCGATATTCCTGCTCGTGGGTTACATCCTCAAGATGCTCACCCCCGAACCCGCGTTCGCGCAGACCATGCTGACCGCCGGCTGGGTGTTCGGCGCGATGACCGCCGCGGCGATCCTCGTCGCCGCCATCGGCCTGCTCCTCACGGCCCTGCGCAACCGGCCGACGTTCGACGCCGACCCCTATGGCGAGTCGGGCGGTGAGGTGGCCCGGGCCAGGGAAGCCTGGCACGACGCCCTGCTGGAACGCGGCATCCTGCCGTTCCTCCAGGAGGCGCTCGCGGCCCCGGGCACGGCGGCACTACGCCGTACGACACCCTCGGCACCGACCAGTCGCATGCCGCACCTCGGCTACGACCGTCCGGGCTTCTCCAGCCCCGACGACGGCCCGGAACCGGGTCACCGTCCGAGCTTCAGCAGCCCGGACTTCAGCAGCCCGGACTTCGGGGGGCCCGAGCACGCGCCGGAGTAGCCCCTCGGCTTGCGCCCCCACCCAGGGGAGCGCAAGCCGAACACCCGAATTCACCGAGTTCGTCTCCGAATGCACTGATTTCACCGAGTTCACTGAATTCGGCGAACTATCTGCGCCGCGGCCCTTTCCACCGGGGCACGGCTGTGGACATGCACCAGTGCGAGATGAAAGAGCGCCGGCGCGAGAGGGGCCCACCGGTGAACGCGATCGTCGCGAAGTACGTATTTGATCACCGCCGAAGGGCGGAAGGGAACGAAATCAATGGTCTGGTGTTCCCATCTGTCCGCGACCCCTCTGCTCATACGCGCCTGCATATCGGCCCAACTCACTTCCTTGAGCCGGGCGTAGAAGTGAGCACTCCAATGACGCTTCTCGATGTCCAGCACGAATGCGAGCATGTCGAGTGAGTACTCGTGCGGTTCTATGGCCAGTTCCTCGCGCATACCGCGCCGCGCGACCGCATACAGATCCGGGGCGTTCCTACCTGACGAGTCGATGTACCGTGACATGCCCTCATTGAGGGACGAGTTCCACACGCCTGGGGCCATACGCACCCGGTCACTGCGCCGGCTGACGATCAGCATGTCGTCGGCCGTCACCACCGCGATGTTCACCGCGAGACTGCATTGCAGAAAAGCGGGTGCCGACAGCGGGTCCTCGGGATCGAGATAGCGCGAACGAGGGGTGGTCCCGTCGGACAGGCGACGATCCAATTGCTGGGCCGCAAGAAAAGTGTAGTAGTCCGTCGGACGCAGACGAAGGTGGATTTCCGGCTGTTCGTCGAGCGCGGTCCGGGATATTCCTACCGTCTCGACCGCGTATCGCGGCCCGTTCCACAACGGTGTTCGGCCCTCTGCCTGCAGTCGCGCGCTTTCTTCCTCTATCTCGGCCCGCCAGCCCGCCATGTCCGGGGGCAGCTCGATTTCCTGGTCCAATACCTGGATGTAGACGGCCTGCGCCGGTATGGACGATTCCCCGTCGCCCTCGACGATCAGGGCAGAGGTGTGCAGCGGACCGAGGGAGAACGTCCGCCACACCGGACTCGACTCCTCCTGCCGACGCAGCCCGCGTACCGCGCTCTTCGAGCGGGCGCGCAGCCTGTACCAGCTGTTCTGCAGCGGATCCTGGAACAGCACCGCGACCAGCATGCCCAGCACGGCGCCGACAACCCCGTTGCCCAGATCGATCCCACCCATGCCAGGCAGGGTAGAGACCTTGATCGCGGCACGCGTGATCTTCTCTCTTCCGTTACGACGTCCAGCGGGTTTCGCCGCGCTGGACTCGTACGGGGGTTACCCGGACCCCGGATTCGGCGGGCAGCCCCATCCTCCCCCGCGACTTGACCGGGTTGGCTGGTGATCGTCACCGATCAGCACCAGGAGCAACGGGGGATTCGAACATGCAGACACCGTCGTCGAGGAAGACCGGCGCCGCCGTACTGGCAGCGGCGTTGCTCGCACTGGCCTCACCCATGGCCGCGACCGCGACCACCGGACAGCCGGCGGCGAACCACCCCTCCCACTCGTACGACGAGGCCATGCTCCAGCGTGACCTGGCCGCCGTACGGCTGGCCGGAGGCGGCGACGTGAACGTGCTGGCCAGGGTCGACGGACCCCACGGCGCACCGCTCATGGCCCGCATCGGTACCCGCACGGCCGGCTCCACGGCACCGATCCCCTGGAACGCGCACTTCCGCGTGGCGAGCACGACGAAGACGTTCGTGGCGACCGTCGTCCTCCAACTCGTGGCGGAGAAACGGCTGTCACTCGACGACACCGTCGAACACTGGCTGCCGGGAGTCGTCACGGGCAACGGCAACGACGGCACCCGCATCACCGTCCGCGACCTGCTCCGCCAGACCAGCGGCCTCTACGACTACGTCGACGACCCGGAGATCCAGGACCGCCTGTTCAACCACTTCGACGAGGTCCGCTACGACACCACCCCGGCGGCCGACATGGTCGCGGTCGCGATGAAGCACCACCCGCTCTTCGTCCCGCAGCCCGGGCAGCCCGGCGGGGCCACCCGATGGGCGTACTCCAACACCAACTACCTGCTGGCCGGGATGATCGCCGAGAAGGCCGGTGGCGCGAGCTGGCAGGACCTGGTCACCCACCGGATCATCGCGAAGCTCGGACTGCGCAACACCTCCATCCCCGGGCTCGACCCGTTCCTGCCCGACCCGCACGTGAACGCATACCTGACGACCGCCGACGGCAAGCGTCTCGACGTCACCGATCACAGCCTCCAGCACACCGCGGACTCCGGTGTGGTGAGCACCACGGCCGACCTGAACACCTTCTTCCGCGCGCTGGCCGACGGCCGGCTGCTACCCGCCGCGCAGTGGCGCGAGATGCGGCAGACCGTGCGGCGGACCGACGACCCGGAGGACGTGGCCGAGATGCCCGAGGGCACCTACGGCCTCGGCCTGCGCAAAATCCCGCTCTCCTGCGGCGGTTTCTACTACACCCACGAGGGCGACGGAGTCGGCGTCAACACCCGCCCCGCGGTGAGCGCCGACGGCCGACGCGCGGTGACCGTCTCCATCACGACCACCACCGCACCCCCGGACCTCACCGCCCTCAACCGCGCGACAGGCACCCTGGTCGACCACGCCCTGTGCGACAACACATCGACCAAGGGCTCGCCGAAGAGCTAGACACCGTGCTGGACCGTGTCCGACCCGGCCGGTCGTCGTCAGTCGGCGATCGGCAGATACACCCGGTTGCCCGCCGCCGCGAACTCCTTCGACTTCCGCGCCATACCCTCCTCGACCTCCGCCTGGGTGCCGCCGTGTTCACGGCGGATGTCCTGGGAGATCTTCATCGAGCAGAACTTCGGCCCGCACATCGAGCAGAAGTGAGCCGTCTTGGCCGGCTCCGCGGGGAGTGTCTCGTCGTGGAACTCCCGTGCGGTGACCGGGTCGAGGGCCAGGTTGAACTGGTCCTCCCAGCGGAACTCGAAGCGGGCGTCGGACAGCGCGTCGTCCCACTCCTGTGCACCTGGGTGCCCCTTGGCGAGGTCGGCTGCGTGGGCGGCGATCTTGTAGGTGATGACGCCGGTCTTGACGTCGTCACGATTGGGCAGGCCCAAGTGCTCCTTGGGCGTGACATAGCAGAGCATGGCCGTGCCCCACCAGGCGATCATCGCGGCACCGATGCCGGAAGTGATGTGGTCGTACGCAGGCGCGACGTCCGTCGTCAGCGGGCCGAGCGTATAGAACGGAGCTTCATCACAGATCTCCTGCTGAAGGTCGATGTTCTCCTTGATCTTGTGCATCGGGACATGCCCCGGGCCCTCGATCATGGTCTGTACGTTGAAACGCTTCGCGATCGTGTTGAGTTCCCCGAGCGTCCTCAACTCGGCGAACTGCGCCTCGTCGTTGGCGTCCGCGATCGACCCGGGCCGAAGGCCGTCGCCCAGCGAGTACGTGACGTCGTAGGCGGCGAGGATCTCGCACAGCTCCTCGAAGTTCTCGTAGAGGAACGATTCCTTGTGGTGGGCCAGGCACCAGGCCGCCATGATCGAGCCGCCGCGCGAGACGATGCCGGTCTTGCGGTTCGCCGTGAGCGGTACGAACGGCAGCCGTACGCCCGCGTGAACGGTCATGTAGTCCACGCCCTGTTCGGCCTGTTCGAGGACCGTGTCCTTGTAGATCTCCCAGGTCAGCTCCTCGGCGCGGCCGTCGACCTTTTCGAGCGCCTGGTAGAGCGGCACCGTGCCGATGGGGACGGGGGAGTTGCGCAGCACCCACTCGCGGGTGGTGTGGATGTTGCGGCCGGTGGACAGGTCCATGACCGTGTCGGCGCCCCAGCGGGTCGCCCAGGTCATCTTCTCGACCTCCTCCTCGATGGAGGAAGTGACCGCGGAATTTCCGATGTTGGCGTTGACCTTCACCAGGAACCGCTTGCCGATGATCATCGGCTCGATCTCGGGGTGGTTGACGTTGGCCGGCAGCACCGCCCGCCCGGCCGCGATCTCCTCCCGGACCACCACGGGCGACACCTTCTCCCGTACGGCCACGAACTCCATCTCGGGCGTGATCTCGCCCCGTCGCGCGTAGGCGAGTTGAGTCACCGCCGTGCCCTCGCGTCCTCGGCGTGGCTGCCGCGGGCGGCCTGGGAACACCGCGTCGAGGTTGCGCAGTCCACCGCGCGGTGAGGTGTGCTTGATTCCGTCGTCCTCGGGACGGAGGGGACGGCCCGCGTACTCCTCGGTGTCGCCCCGGGCGATGATCCAGTTCTCCCGCAGCGGCGCCAGCCCCCTGCGGACGTCGGTGTCGACGAGCGGATCGGTGTACGGGCCGGAGGTGTCGTACAGCGTCACGGACTGTCCGTTGGTGAGGTGCACCTGACGGACCGGCACCCGCAGATCGGGCCGCGAGCCCTCGACGTACCCCTTGTGCCAGCCGGCGGACTTCCCGGCCGCAGGGGACTCCTCGGCCCCCGTCGGCTGCTCGGCCCGCGCGAACTCCTCGCCCGGAATGGGCTGTTCGTCCTGGCTGAAGGCAGACGTGTGTGCGTCCTTGTTGGTCATGAGACCTACTCCCTACGCCGGCATTACCCGGTAACAGGTTCGGCGGTCGACGCAGCGGCTTCCGTCAGCCGATGTTTCATGTGAAACATCACTCGATACAGGTGACGTTTCCCGTGAAACATCGCAGAGACGGAGGTCAGCGCCCTCTCAGCCCGGTGCTCCGAGCTCCCGCGTGTGCAAAGGTGGCTCCACGCTAGCGTCATATGTGGCGCGGTGAACAGTGGGCCTCCGGCGTTCTTGCGATGATCGGGCGGTGACCACGACGCAGCAGCCCCCGTACCCGCCGACCGGGCCGCCGCATGGCCATGACCACGGCCACGGTTCCGATGGCGACCACGGTTCCGGGTCCGGGGACGACCACAGCTCCGGTGGGGACGGCGGGCACGGTTCCGGCGCGGGAGGTGGGCACGGCCACTCGCACAGCCACGGTCCCGCCGCCCCCGTCTCCCGACACCTCCGGAAGGTCATCGCGGCGATCCTGATCCCGTTCACGGTGGCGGTGGTGGTCGGCATGGTGGTGCTGTGGCCGGGCGGCGCCCCGTCCCACAAGCGCACCGGCGTCGGCTTCGACCGGCAGACGCAGCAGGCGACGGTCACCAAGGTCGTCAGCGTGAGCTGCGCCTCCGTGAACGCCTCGGGCGGGGGCGCGACGGGCGACACCTCCACGGCCGAGGGCTCCTCGGCGCAGCAGGAGGCGGGCGGCACCTGCAAGAAGGCCACGGTCACGGTCAGCACGGGCAAGGACAAGGGCCGTACGTTCACGGAGATCGTGCAGCCCGACCAGTCGCGGCAGTTGCACGAGGGCGAGAAGGTCGTGGTCGCCTACGAGCCCTCCGCGCCCCGGGATCTGCAGTACTCGGTCACCGACGTGAACCGTAAGTTCCCGATGGCGCTGCTCGCCGGGATCTTCGCCCTGGCCGTCGTGGTGGTGGGCAGGCTGCGTGGCGTCATGGCACTGGTCGCGCTGGCCATCAGCTTCATGATCCTCAACTTCTTCATCCTGCCCGCGATCCTGCACGGCTCGAACCCGCTGATCGTGGCGGTGGTCGGATCGAGTGCCATCATGCTGATCGCCCTCTACATGTGCCACGGGCTGTCGGCCCGTACGTCCGTGGCGGTGCTCGGCACGCTGATGTCGCTGGTGCTGATCGGCGTCCTGGGTTCGGGGTTCATCGACTGGGCCGCGCTGACCGGCAACACGGACGACAACACGGGCCTGATCCACGGGCTGTACCCGTCGATCGACATGAGTGGTCTGCTGCTCGCCGGCGTCATCATCGGTTCGCTCGGTGTGCTCGACGATGTGACGGTCACGCAGACGTCGGCGGTCTGGGAGCTGCACGAGGCCAACCCGGCGATGGGCTGGCGCGGGCTGTACCGCGCCGGTATCCGGATCGGCCGCGACCACATCGCGTCCGTCGTCAACACGCTCGTCCTCGCCTACGCGGGCGCCGCCCTGCCGCTGCTGCTGCTCTTCTCCATCGCGCAGAGCAGCGTGGGGTCGGTCGCCAACAGCGAGTTGGTCGCCGAGGAGATCGTGCGCACGCTGGTGGGCTCGATCGGCCTGGTCGCTTCGGTGCCGGTCACCACGGCGCTCGCGGCCCTGGTGGTCTCGGCGGACCGGTCCGGCAGCGACCCGGTTCCGGCGGGGGTTGCCGGGGCGGCCACAGCAGCGCCCGGCGCCGGGATCGCGACGGCGCCGGCCGGCAAGCCCACGCCGGCCCGCGGCGGGAAGGGCCGACGCCGCAAGCACTGAGGACGGCGGGAACCGCCGTGCAGGGCCCCGGAGAAGCGTTCCTGCAACCTTCAGGCCCGGCCGGGACTCCTCCGGCCTCCCCGGGCTCCTATCGGGCTCCTGGCCGCTTCCGAGCCCTCTCGACCCCGGCGGTCTTTCAGGGCTCCGCAGATGCCGCCTGCGATTTCGGGCCTGTTGGCGAAGCGTTACGCCAACTCCCCCCGCCACCATGGCAACGCTTCAACCGGTGCTCTGCTCCTCCGCCAGGATGCGGTCCAGTGCCTCGTCGAGGTGGGCGTCGAAATCCGCCAGCGCGCCTTCCTGACCGAGCGGAACCAGCCGGTCGGTGCGGTCCAGGAACGCCACGAGCGGGGCCGCGCCGGTGCGGAACAGCGCCTGGTCGCCGCCCACCTGAAGCCTGATCAGCACTTCGCCCAGCGTCTCGGGATCGACCGGCTCGATCCGGACATCACCGTCCCCGGACGCCCGGCCCACCCCATCGATCAGCAGCTCCCGGCCGAAAGCCCAGGTCACCGGGGCATCCCCCGGCAAATGGAAGGTCAGCCGTACGGCGTACGGATCGCATGTCTCGTAGCCCAGTTCGACCGGGATACGGAAGGAGAGCTCCTCGGAGACGAGGAAGCTCATCATGACCTCTGCCTGTACGGACTCGCGCATCGCCTATCCCGTCAATTGCCGCCGACTGGCTGGGAATGATCCCCGTGACACTGAAGGAATATTGCTGAACGTACACAACAGATCACAAGGAGTAATTTTTCAGATACTGATAGAGAGCGCGAGCGACCCCAGCAGCCTGCCGACCTCGGTCTGCAACTCCCGGGCAGCGGCCGCCAGACGGTCGGCCTGATGCGAAGGGAGAGAAATGGCCATCGTGGCGGCCGTACTGCCGAGCGTGATCGGAATCGCCGCGCAGACGGTCCCCAGCGCGTACTCCTGACGCTCCACCACCAGCTCCATCCGCCGCATCCGCTCCAGGCGCCGCAGCAGGGCGTGACCGTCCCGCACGGTGTACGGCGTGAGTGACTGCGCGGGGTAGCGGTCGAGGTGGTCGCGCCGGGCGCCCTCGTCCAACTGCGCCAGCAGACACTGGCCGATGGCGTGCGCGTGCCCCGTCTCACGGAAGTCGGCCCACTCCTCGACCGCCGGGTTGCCGGGGCTGTCGGAGACGCACATGACCTCGATCTCACCGTCGCGGTACATCGCGTAGTAGACCGGCACACCGATCGCATCCCGCCAGGCCGCAAGCGCGTCCACGAGCGTGCTGCGACGTTTCTCCTGCGCCCCGCTGGTGCTCAGCCTCTCGGCAGCCTCACCGAGGAAGAACAGCCCTTTGTCGCGCCGGAGATAGCCCTCGTGCACGAGGGTGCGCAGCAGGTGGTACGCCGTGGGAAGCGCGAGACCGGTCTCGCGGGCCAACTGCTTCGCGGGCGCGCCGTGTTCGTGCGCGGCGACGGACTCCAGCAGCCGCATCGCCCGCTGCACGGAGCCGATGAGGGTGGCGGCGGGCTGGGGCTCGGGGGCTGTCGCGGTGCGCTGCCGCGGCGGGGCCGCCACGGGGCGCAGCTGGGCGGGGATCGCCACCGAACTCGGCCAGGTCGGCGGGCCGGGCTGGGTGGGAGGTGCGTGCGGTTCTACGGGTGCGGTGTCAACCGTGGCCAAGGGTCACTTCCGGAGCGCGAGGGGGCAGCCCGTGCGGGGAACACGGGGAGGGGGTGCGCCGCCCGCGGGGTTCGTCCCCGCGTCGAATTCCGGACTGTAACCGCCCGCCACCGCCCGCGGACGGCCTGTCCGGAAAACTTCCCCCGCCCGAGGGAACCGGTGATTCCTGTTACCGATCACCGGTTGCCCGACAGGGCCTCACCAGTCGCTGCGTGAGGAGGAACCCGCCGTGAACTTCCGTACGACGTAGATCAGTCCGCCGACCAGCGCCACGAAGACCAGCGCCTTGAAGAGCAGTCCGATGACAAAGCCCACGACGGTCGCTATCAGCCCGCCGAACACGACCAGCGCGATGACCGGCACCGCGACCCACTTCACCCACCACGGCAGTCCGCCGAAGATCTCTCGCATCGCCCTCGTCCTTTACCTCTCCGCCCGTCGCTCGTACCGGGTCCTGTCGGTGTCCGGCACCGCTGTGCCGGACCTCTGATGTCCTGCACTCGATGCTAGGGCGGCCGAAGGCAGAACGGGGGCCTCGCATCCCTTGTCCTCCCCTGACCGTTCCCCTAGGGAACCCTGAGACGCGGGGTCAGGCTTCAGGGGGAGAGAGTCAGGCCTCCGGCGGCGAGAACACCACCAGCACCCGCAGGTCCTCGCTGATGTGGTGGAACTTGTGGGCCACCCCGGCCGGCACATAGACCACGCTGCCGCGCGCCACCTGGGTGGTCTCCATGCCGACGGTGATCGCGGCACGGCCGCTCACGACGAAGTACACCTCGTCCTGGTTGTGCGGCTGCTGCCGGTCGTGGTCGCCCGCGTCGAGCGCGTAGAGGCCGACCGACATGTTCTTCTCGCGCAGGAACTGCAGGTATGCGCCGTCGTTGGCGGCACGCTCCGCCTCCAGTTCATCCAACCGGAATGCCTTCATCGCCCTCGTCCACGCTCGGATTCGATCTCTTCTGTCACGATCAGACACATGAAGAATTTCCTAGTCAAGACGATCGCCAACGCGGGTGCCCTGGCGGTCGCCGTATGGCTCATCGACAAGATCACCCTGACCGGCGACAGCACCTTCAAGAAGGTCTGGACCCTGCTCCTCGTCGCCGTGGTCTTCGGCCTGGTCAACTTCCTCGTGAAGCCGATCGTCAAGTTGCTGACCTTCCCGCTGTTCATCCTGACGCTCGGTCTGATCACCCTGGTGGTCAACGCGCTGATGCTGCTGCTCACCTCGTGGCTGGCCGACAAGCTCGACCTGAGTTTCCACGTGGACGGTTTCTGGACCGCCGTCCTGGGCGGCCTGATCATCTCGGTCGTCTCCTGGGCGCTCAACCTCGCCCTCCCCGACGGGGACTGAGCGCGCGATGACCTACCGCGTCAGCTTCGTCTGCACCGGCAACATCTGCCGCTCCCCGATGGCCGCATCGGTCTTCCGCGCGCGGGTGGAGGAGGCCGGGCTCGGCGATCGGGTCGAGGTCGAGAGCGCGGGCACCGGCGGCTGGCACGAGGGCGACGGCGCCGACCCGCGCGCCGTCGCCGTCCTGGCGGAGCACGGCTACGGGACCGACCATGTCGCACGCCAGTTCCAGGCCTCCTGGTTCTCCCGCCTCGACCTCGTCATCGCCCTCGACGGCGGCCATCGCAAGGCCCTGCGCCGCCTCGCCCCGACCGAGCAGGACGCCCAGAAGGTCCGTCTCCTGCGCTCCTACGACCCCGCCGTCGGCGACGACCTGGACGTACCGGATCCGTACTACGGGGGCCTGGACGGCTTCGAGGAATGTCTTGAGATGGTGGAGGCGGCGAGCGAGGGCCTGCTCGCCGCGGTACGCGAGGAAGTGGAGGGACGAGCGATATGAGTGATTCCGCCGCAGACGGAGGTGTCGGAGGCGGTGCCGGGGACGGCACGCTCGCGGTGCGGGCCGGTCTGCCCGAGCCCGTCAGACACGAACCGACCCTGCCCGGGCCGGTGTTCGCCGGGCACTTCCACCTCCCGGGCGAGGTGACGGGCCCGTACAAGTACGGCCGTGACGAGAACCCGACCTGGACCCACCTGGAGCGCGCCATCGGCGAGCTGGAGGCACCCAGGCGGAGCGATGTCGAGACGCTCGTGTTCGCCTCCGGCATGGCCGCCATCTCGTCGGTGCTCTTCTCCCAGCTGCGCGCCGGCGACACGGTCGTACTGCCGAACGACGGCTACCAGGTACTGCCCCTGGTGCGCGCCCAGTTGGAGGCTTACGGCATCGAGGTGCGCACCGCGCCGACCGGCGGGGACGCCCAGCTCGACCTTCTCGACGGCGCGAAACTGCTGTGGATCGAGACCCCCTCGAACCCCGGTCTCGACGTGTGCGACATCCGTCGGCTCGTCGAGGCGGCACACGCGCGTGGCGCCCTGGTGGCCGTCGACAACACCCTCGCCACGCCCCTGGGACAGCGCCCGCTGGAACTCGGCGCCGACTTCGCCGTGGCGAGCGGCACCAAGCAGCTCACCGGGCACGGGGACCTCCTTCTGGGATACGTCGCCGGAACCGACGCCTCCGCGATGACGGCCGTACGCCGTTGGCGCAAGGTCGTCGGCGCGATCCCCGGGCCCATGGAGGCCTGGCTCGCGCACCGCTCCATCTCCACGCTCCAGCTGCGCGTGGACCGGCAGGACGCCACCGCGCTGATCCTCGCCGAGGCCCTGCGGGAGCGGGACGACATCACGGGGCTGCGTTATCCGGGGCTGCCCGACGATCCCTCGCACAAGGTCGCCTCGCGGCAGATGCGGCGCTACGGGTGTGTGGTTTCGTTCACGTTGCCCACGCGCGCGCGTGCCGAGCGTTTTCTCGACGCGCTGCGGCTCGTGGACGACGCGACGAGCTTCGGCGGGGTGCGGTCCACCGCCGAACGCCGGGGGCGCTGGGGCGGGGACGCGGTACCGGAGGGCTTCGTTCGCTTCTCGGTGGGTGCCGAGGATCCCGAGGACCTGGTGGCCGATGTGCTGCGTGCGCTGGACGAGTCGGCGCGGTGACCGCTTTACGCACCGCCGGTCGGTGTCCGGCTACGCACAACGGACGGTCCGAGCCTCCCCCCTCGTGGCTCGGACCGTCCTCGGTTCTGCGCGCGAAGAACCGCGCGCACAAGGCTAGTTGACTCTGTGTCAGTGTCCAATCACAGTAGCGACAGCGGCCTATCGACTTATTTATAGTTGGGCCCTGCCCGGGGCCGGAGAAAGGGCGGGAAAGGAGAGTGCGTGCCATGGATCTGGCCTTGCTGCGCACCTTCGTGACCGTGCATCGAGCCGGCTCCTTCACCCGCGCCGCAGCCCTGCTCGGTCTCTCGCAGCCCGCGGTGACGTCCCAGATCCGCACCCTGGAACGGCAGTTGGGCCGCCCCTTGTTCCTGCGTCAGGCCCGTGGAGTCACCCCCACGACCATGGGCGACGAACTCGCGCACAAGGCCGCGCCGCATCTCGACGCCCTCGTGGAGATAGCCGAGACCGGCCCCGACAACGACTCCTCCCTGCGCACCCTGCATCTCGCCGGGCCCCCCGAGTTCACCGCCGAGCGGGCGCTGCCCGCGCTCACGGAGCTGACCGGCGACGACGGCCAGTCCTTCGCGCTGCGCGCGTCCTTCGGGAACGCCGAGGAAACTCTGGAGGGGCTGGCCGCCGGACATCATGATCTGGCCATCAGCACGGCCCGTCCGCGGGGTGCCCTGCTCACGGCGACAACGCTCTGCGACGAGGAGCACGTCCTGGTCGCCGCTCCGCACCGGGCCGAACAGATCCGCTCCGGCTCCGGCTCCGGCTCCGGCTCCGGCTCCGGCTCCGGGAAACTCGACCGCATGGACGTGCCGGCCCTGGACGGCCTCCCCGTGGTCGAGGTGCACGAGTCGCTGCCTTTCGTCTCCCGGTACTGGGCGTCAGTCTTCGACTCCCGTCCGGCCGCCCCGGGCACCGTCATCGTGCCGGACCTGCGCGCGGTGCTCGCCTGCGTGACCGCGGGCGCCGGACTCGCGGTGCTGCCCCGCTATCTGTGCGCCCTCGCACTGGAACGCGGCGACGTCGTCCCGCTCCACGAACCGGCGGTACCACCCCTGCGGACGTATTTCCTGGTCGTCCGCACCGGAACTCTCGCGATGCCACACATCGCCCGGGCCCACGAGTGGCTGCACCGCGCGGCCACCGGATGGGGCTGACCAGGCACTTTCTCGTCGCTTCTCGTCAACGACGCCGAATGTCACGCTCTGAACCCCCAAGGTGACGTTTCGCGATGTTTCACGTGGAACCAGCCGGGCCACATTTCTCCCATGACCGTCCGACCCGTGGTCAAGCGCACCGCACGTGCCGTTCTCCTCGACGGCGACGACCTGATCCTGATCAAGCGCACCAAGCCCGGCGTGGATCCGTACTGGGTCACGCCCGGTGGCGGAGTCGAGCCCGAGGACACCACCGTCGTCGATGCCCTGCACCGTGAGGTGTACGAGGAGCTCGGCGCCAAGATCACTGACGTGGTTCCCTGCTTCGTGGACACCGTCGAGCACATCGGCGCGGACGCCACGGCGACCGGCGTGAAGGTCCAGCACTTCTTCGTCTGCCACCTGGAGTCCATGGACCCGGCGCTGCGCCACGGTCCCGAAGTGGACGCTCCCCTCGGCGAGTACGAGATCGTCAGAGTCCCGTTCACCCGGGTGGGCATCGCGTCCGTCCATCTCGTGCCCCTCTCCCTGCGGCACTATCTGGACGGCAACATCGAAGGGGTCCGCGCGATGCACGCCCCCGACCTCGGCTGACCACTCCGACGCCGGGTCAGTCCCCGGCGGCCACCAGTTCCTCGACCGCGTCGTGCCGTATGCGCTCCGCCGGGATACCGACGTCCTTCAGCGCGTCGACACCGCTGCGGATCATTCCGGGCGGGCCCGAGACATAGGCGTCGTACCCGCCCCACGGCCCGTGCGTCCGTATGGCGTCCGGGAGTTGGAGATGTGCCTGCTGGTCGACGACCGTCCGGACCGTGAGCCACGGATACGCCTGCTGGAGCCGGAGCATCGTGTCGATGTCATAGAGGTCGTGGTCGGTACGGGCCCCGTAGAACACCTCCACCGGCCGCCGTTCGCCGTGCTCGACCACGTCCTCGACCAGTGCCCTGATCGGCGCTATGCCGGTGCCACCGCCCAGACAGAGCAGCCCGCTGTCGGTGGTGTGGTCCACGGCCATCGAGCCGGCCGGCGGACCGAGCCGGATGACGTCACCGGGCCGGGAGCGGTGCACCAGCGCGTTCGAGACCCAGCCCGCCGGGACGGCCTTCACATGGAAGGTCAGCAGACCGTCCGAGCGGGGCGCCGAGGCGAAGGAGTAGTGCCGCCAGATCCGCGGCCACCAGGGCGTCTCCAGGCTCGTGTACTGCCCGGCGAGAAAGGGGTAGGGCTGGTCGGGGCGGACGGTGACGACCGCGATGTCCCGGGTCCTGAGATCGTGGGCGACGACCTCCGCGTTCCACCAGGCCGGGGCGCGCAGTTCGTCCGCGGCAGCCGCGTCGATCATGACCTGCGAGATCGTCGTGTACGCCCGGACCCAGGCCGCCTCCGTCTCGGCGTCCCAGACACCGGAGGCGTACTTGTTGAGCGCGCCGATGAGGCACTCACCGACGGCCGGGTAGTGCTCGGGCCGGGTGCCGTACTTACGGTGCCCACGGCCGAGGTTCTGCAGATACGCGACGAGGACCTCCGTGTTGTCGATGTGCTCGGCCGCGGTGAGCAGCGCCTTGAGCAACCGGTCCCGCTGGGTGTCCATCGCCGCCGGGAACAGCGAGCGCAGTTCGGGGTGGCGTACGAACAGCAGCGCGTAGAAGTACGAGGTGACCTTGTCGGCCACCGGGGCGACGTCGGCCATGGTCCGGCGAATGAGCACGGCGTCCGGGGACGCGTTCTCGGTGACGGTGCCGACGGACCGCCGGGCGGGCACATGCACGACGGCCGCCGAATCCGTCGCGGCGACCGACGGCACGGGTGCGGCCGACCACCGTGCGGGAGGCGGGGCCTGAGCGGGTGTGGAGGGTGACGGGGGTGCGGGAGGCGGGGTTTGAGCAGGGGTGAAGGGCGGCGGAGGTGCGGGAGCCGAGGCTTGAGCGGGAACGAAGGGCTGCGGAGGTCCGGCGGACGGAGGCTGGGCCGGGGTGAAGGGCTGGGAGACGGTCGCGGTCGGCGGTATTCGCTCCTGGCCGGGCGGGCCGCCCTGCTGCGAACCGTGGCCGTCCGGCTCCGGCGCGGCGCCGCCGGCGCTCTGCGCGGACCGTTCCGAACTCGCCGTGGGCGAAGGCTCGTTGACACCCGCCGCTGACCTGCGAACGGGCCGCATGACGGCCGGACGCCGTACCCCTGTCGTCTCCCGTTCTTCACCCGGAGGCACCTCCGGCTGCTTGCGTGGTGTGAACCAGCCGCCTCCGCTGCTGCCGCTTCCGCCGCCGGACGGGCCGTTGTCGGCCGACGTGGTGGTCGGAGCGTCCATGGTGTGCCTCGCCTCGAACATCTTTCGGTCGGTCGGCGTGCTTCCCCCATCGGAAGCTGCCTGCTTTCCGCGCGGACTGCTTGCTTTTCCCCGTTCGCTCAAGCTGCCAATACAGCCATATCCAACCCACATTCCCGCTGCGTACGGACAAGTAAGGCGCGAGTGTGACTTTGCCCGCAGTGCTCTCCTGCGGCACCCGGCTGCGGACCAGAACCGGAGTCGACCATACCGGCCCTCGGTACACGCACAAGTCCCGCCTTGCTCCCCCGTGAACAGGCGGAGGGGCGAACCATCAACTCCCTCAACTACCGGGCGCCGCGCACCAATTCGTAGGCATCCCACAGATCCCGTCCCGCATAGGAGTGGGTGGCAAGGCCCGACAGATGTCCATCCGCGTTCACCGCGACAGAGACGGGCACGGCGCCGAACAGATCCTTGTCCGACATCGAGTCGCCATAGGCGACACAATCCGCTCTCGTCACCCCGAACTCCTCACACAGCCGATCCGCGATCACCACTTTGGCGGCGGCATCGAGGACTCCGGCCAGGTCCATGGAAGGCTCGCTGAAGGGCACGGCCGGGAAAAGCGATCCGTGTGCCGCGTGCGCACCCCAGCCCGTGAGCCGCTCCACGAAGAAGGACGGCGAGAGCGATACGACGGCGCAGTATTCACCGGCGCTCCTGATCTCGGCCCAGACTTCACGGATCCGCGCCAGCCAAGGGGCCCCTGCAAAGGCAGCCGCCACATGCGCCTCCGTGAGATCCGCCCAGAGCGCGTACACGCGGGTCGCATACTCCGGCGGCCCGATCAGCCCGGCCGAAATCTCCTGCTCAAGCGCCACCGTCTCGGCTTCCAGACCGAGTTGACGTGAGATCTCCAGGGGTGCGCTGGTTCCGTGCAGCAAAGTGCCGTCGAGGTCGAAGAGATGAAGTCTCGCCATGGACCACGAGGTTAGTGGGCGGAACTGTGACACCTTCCGCGGGCCTGCCGAGTGCTGGACGTTCGCCGCTGTTTCACGTGAAACATCCGGCTTCCGCCGAGGTGTTGTGCAGTCGGCCATGACATGGCCAAAAGCAAGTACGTCTCCCCGGAAACGGGTGGACGCCAACAACGCAGTCAGACAGCCTGACCTGCGTGCCGACTCATTCCCTCGCCGCTCTGCCCATCCGCCGGCTGACGCTCCGCGATCGCATCGCCTGTGCCGACCTGTCCGAGGACCGGGGGTGGCCACGCGAGGAACACAAGTGGGGCTTCCTCCTCAGCGCGGGAACGGGATACGGCATCGACAGCCCGGAAGGCGGCCTCGGCGCGGCGTGTGTCGTCACGGAGTACGGCCCGCAGGACCGCCCGGATCTGGGCGCCATCGGCATGGTCCTGGTCGCCGAACGCCATGCCCGTCAGGGCGTGGGGCGCCGACTGATGCGCCACCTGTTGTCCGTGTTGGGCCCCACGCCGCTGACCCTGCACGCGACCCCGAACGGCCTCCCGCTCTACGAAGAACTCGGCTTCAAGGTGACCGGTCGGGCCGAGATGCTGCGCGGTCGTTTCACGCCCGCCGGATCCGATAGACCCGAGTCCCGGATCGCCACCCGTGCGGCCACGGCAGAGGACCTCACCGGCATTCTCCGGCTCGACGAGGAGGTGTTCGGCACCGATCGCACGCCCCTCATCACACGACTGCCTGCCTTCGCCGACCAGTTGCGGGTGGCGCAGGACGACGGCCGGATCATCGGGTACGCGGCGGCCTGGCCCAACATGGACACACAGGTCGTGGGCCCACTGATCGCACAGGACTCGGAGACGGCGAAGGCTCTCCTCGCCTCACTCGCCGACCGCACCGACCGCCCCCTGCGCACCGACATCGACGCACGCCACGAGGACCTGCTGTCCTGGGCGAAGGCACGTGGCCTGGAGCACTGCGCTTCCAACTCCGTGATGACGTACGGGATCGCGGAGCTGCCCGGCGACTGGACCCGGCGGTTCGCGCCCCTCACGGTCGCGGCGGGCTGACAGTTCCGGGCATGGAGAACGCCGGCTCCCGACATGGTCGAGAACCGGCGTTCCAACCGTCTTCCGACGTCAGACGAGTGCCTCCACCGCGGCCTGGGCGAACCCGTGGTCCTGCGACGGCGCGCCGCCACCGACCCCGATCGCTCCGATCAGCCGGCCGTCGCGGTGCACTGGGAGACCGCCCGCGATGAACAGCAGCGGTCGGTCGAGTGCGGTCGGCAGGGTGTGGAAGAGGCCTCCGGGCTGAACGGCGTCGACCAGGTCGGCGGTGGCCGCGTTCAGCTGAAGCGCGGTGTAGGCCTTGCGGGTGCTGGTCTCCCCGGAGATCAGCACGGCCCGGTCGTCGCGGCGGAAGGCGAGCAGATGACCGCCCGCGTCCAGCACGGTGACGCTGACCGTGACCCCGGCGGCCTCCGCGGCACGGCGCGCGTGGTCGACGAGCGCTTCGGCGTCCTGGATGGTCAGCGGGGCTACTGCGGTGGTGGTGCTCATCGGGGTTTCTCCTTGCGGGTGTTGCTGTTGGTGGTGTCGGAAGGACGGATCGGACGGGACCGGTGCGGTCGGGAGTCACAGGGACGGCCCTGGCCCCGTGACTCCCGGCCGCTGCCCGGCGGGGTCAGTGGTGGACGACGGTCCGCTGGTCGCTCGGCAGGCCGCCCGCCACGACCGTGCCGCGGGCGCCGGTGCGGCGCTCCAGGGCGGCCGAGAGGATCGCGAGGACAAGGGCGGCCGCGGCGAGGACGGCGCCGACCCAGTTGGGGGCGGTGTAGCCGAGGCCGGCCGCGATGACGATGCCGCCGAGCCAGGCGGAGAGCGCGTTGCCGAGGTTGAAGGCGCCGATGTTCACCGCGGAGGCCAGCGTCGGGGCGCCGTGCGCCTGGTCGAGGACCCGCTTCTGCAGTGGCGGCACAGTGGCGAAGCCCAGGGCGCCGATGAGCGCGATGGTGACGGCTGCCGCGATCTTGTTGTGTGCGGTGACCGTGAAGAGCGCGAGTACGACGGCCAGGGCGCCGAGCGAGACGTACAGCATGGGCATCAGGGCACGGTCGGCGAACTTGCCGCCGATGAGGTTGCCGCCGACCATGCCGAGGCCGAAGAGGACGAGCAGCCAGGTGACGGAGCCGTCGGCGAAGCCCGCGACATGGGTCATCATCGGGGCGATGTAGGTGATGGCCGCGAAGACACCGCCGAAACCGAGGACGGTCATCGCCATGGCGAGCAGCACCTGGGTGTTCTTGAAGGCGGCCAGCTCGTGCCGGAGTTGCACACCCTCGGCCTTGGGCAGGTCGGGCACGAGCTTGGCGATGCCGGCCAGGCCGATCACGCCGAGGCCCGCGACGATGGCGAAGGTGACGCGCCAGCCGACGGACTGTCCGACGAGGGTGCCCAGCGGGACGCCGACGACATTGGCGACGGTCAGCCCGGTGAACATCATCGCGATGGCTCCTGCCTTCTTGTCCGGGGCGACCAGCTCGGCCGCGACGACCGAGCCGATGCCGAAGAAGGCGCCGTGGGCGAGCGAGGCGATCACACGGCCGATCAGCATCACGGAGAAGCTGGGGGCGACGGCGGAGAGCAGGTTGCCGACGATGAACAGGCCCATCAGCAGCATCAGCATCCGCTTGCGGGGGATCTTGGTGCCGAGGACGGTCATCAGCGGGGCGCCGATCACCACACCCAGCGCGTAGCCGGTGACCAGCAGGCCGGCAGTGGGGATGGAGACCCCGAAGTCACCCGCGACCTGGGGCAGCAAGCCCATGATCACGAACTCGGTCGTTCCGATTCCGAAGGCCCCGATCGCGAGGGCCAGAAGCGCGAGAGGCATGGGGATGTACCCTTCCCAGAAGATTGCAGGAGCGCTTTGCGTGCGTTCACAATAGTTGCAGACGCGGGCTATATGCAAGCGCGGACTATTTCGCCTGTGCTCTATCCTGGGTTCAGCCGCTCCGGGACGGAGGAAACGCCAATGACAGCGACGGACCCCGCACTCACCGCCCTTGCCCAGGGCTGGTGCGCCCTCTCCCTGCTGCACGGGAGGATCGAGGCGCACATCGAGCGCGCCCTGCAGGCCAAGCACGACCTGAGCATGCGGGAGTACTCCCTGCTCGACGTCCTCAGCCGACAGCACGACGGGGACGGGGGCCATCTGCAGATGCGGCAGGTCGCCGACGCGGTCGTCCTCAGCCAGAGCGCCACCACCCGGTTGGTCACCCGCCTTGAGGACCGCGGTCTGCTCGCCCGGTATTTGTGCCCGACCGACCGCCGGGGCATCTACACGAACGTCTCCGAGGCCGGCCTCGCCCTGCTCGAAGAGGCCCGGCCCACGAACGACACCGCCCTGCGGGAGGCCCTCGACGCAGCGGCCGGAAACCCCGAGCTGGCGCCGCTGGTCCGTGTCGTGGAGTCGATGCACGCGCCCGTGTAACCCGTCCCCCGCCGGGCACCGCTGCCTAAGGTGTGTCCATGGGAGATCTTGAGATACGAGCCGCGGTCACCGAAGACGTCCCCGCCATTGTCGACATGCTCGCCGACGACCCCCTGGGCTCACATCGCGAGTCACCCGACGACCTGACGCCCTATCTGAGCGCGCTGGAACGCCTGACCGCCGACCCGAACCAGCACCTGGTCGTCGCCGTGCGCGAGGGCCGTGTCGTCGGCACCCTCCAGCTCACGGTCATTCCCGGACTGTCCCGCAAGGGCGCCACACGCTCGATCATCGAGGCCGTACGCATCCACGCGGACGAGCGGGGCAGCGGCCTGGGGACACAGCTCATCGAGTGGGCGATCGCCGAATCGCGCCGCCAGGACTGCCAGTTGGTCCAGCTGACCTCCGATGCCACCCGCACCGACGCCCACCGGTTCTACGAACGGCTCGGCTTCACGGCCTCGCATGTGGGCTTCAAGCTCCCGCTCTGAAGAAGAAGAGGCGTCGTGTTTCACGTGAAACACGACGCCTCCCCTCACATCCCGGTTAGCGGAGCCCCCGCCACCCCTCCGGGTCCACCCCACCCGGCACAGAACCGCTCTCGTCGTACGGCTGACGCGTGAAGACGAACGATCCGAGGTCCAGGTGGCTGACGGACCCGTCCGGGCGCCGTACGGGCCGTAGGAGCTCTCCGGCGTAGTACCCCTCCAGGCCCGTCCAGGTGCCGTCACCGTTGGCCCGGAAGCGTGAGCGGCGACCCCTGCCCGCCAATGGCTCCAGCGAGGCCCTTCCATCTGCCGTCAGCCGCAGGGCGAAACCGTGCGTGCCCCAGTACCACTGCCCGGCCAACTCCAGTACGGAGGCATCGACTTCGGGCATCGGGCGCCATGGCTCGGGAATCCTCGGTTCGGCCTCGGCGACGATACGGACGAGATCTGCGCCCACCGATGCGAGCAACGGTCCGGAGGTGCAGTTGGCCAGCACCACAGCCGACACGTCGTCCTCCAGGCTAATGGTGAGGTTCGCCAGGAAACCGGGCAGCGATCCGGAGTGGCCGATGAGCAGTCGGCCGTCGCGCCGCTGGATCTGCAGGCCGAGACCGTAGGCGGCGCCGTCCACGACATCGGCCGCCTCCGCCGGTGCCGCGGGGGTCCGCATCTCCCGCACGGACTCCGCGCTCAGGACCCGGTCGTCGCCGTTGGCCAGGAAGACGGCGAACCGCGCCAAGTCACCTGTGGTTGACCAGAGTTGACCGGCCGGCGCCATGAGGCCGAGATCCTCGGCGGGTTCCGGCAGCAGTGCGTCGGCCCATGGATGCACCGCCCAGGCGCCCGCGTGGGGTGCCTGGGGCTGAGCACTCGTGCGATGGAGGCCCAGTGGTTCGAGCACTTCCCGCCGGAGTACGTCCTCCCAGGGCGCACCACGCAGCTCCTCGACGAGCGCGCCCAACACCGTGTACCCGGGGTTCGAATAGTGGAACCGGCGGCCGACCGGATGCAGCAGGGGCTGCTCGCCCAGCACATCGCGGAGTTCGGGGCGCAGGGAACCAGGTGTCCGTTCCCACCAGGGCGCGGGCGACTCGGCCGCCAACCCGCTTGTGTGCGCGAGCAGTTGGGCGATGGTGGCCTCCCCCGCGCCGGTGCCCGGCAGATGCTTCTCCAGGGGGTCACCGAGATCGAGGACGCCTTCGTCCCGCAGCCGCAGTACCAGGACGGCGGTGAACGTCTTGGTGATCGAACCGATCCGGTACTGCACGTTCTCGTCCGGCCCGTGCCCGTCCACCGAGGTCCGCGCTCCGTGCCACACCGCCCGCCCGTCCCGCACCACCGCGGCGGCCAACGAGGGTGCCCGTCCCTCGGTCTGGGCCACGGCGATCCGGTGCAGCAGCGCCCGGCGAGTAGCGGGAAGCAAGTCGTCCTGAGATGTCGTCATGCCCCCAGTCCATCCGGCGGGGCGGCCGTACGTCGAGCACATTTCTCGGGACACGGCACCGGGTCGGCCGCATACAGCCGCCCGGTCAGGTCTGCGCCATGTCCACGAAGCGCGAGTAGTGGCCCTGGAAGGCGACGGTGATCGTCGCCGTCGGGCCGTTACGGTGCTTGCCCACGATGATGTCCGCCTCGCCCGCGCGCGGTGACTCCTTCTCGTAGGCGTCCTCGCGGTGCAGCAGGATCACCATGTCGGCGTCCTGCTCGATGGAGCCGGACTCACGCAGGTCGGACACCATCGGCTTCTTGTCCGTGCGCTGCTCGGGGCCACGGTTCAGCTGCGAGAGCGCAATCACCGGCACCTCCAGCTCCTTCGCCAGCAGCTTGAGGTTTCGGGACATGTCCGAGACCTCCTGCTGGCGGCTTTCCTGGCGCTTGGAGCCACCGGCCTGCATCAGCTGCAGATAGTCGATGATCACGAGCTTGATGTCGCTGCGCTGCTTGAGCCGGCGGCACTTCGCGCGGATCTCCATCATCGACAGGTTCGGGGAGTCGTCGATGTAGAGCGGTGCGGACGACACCTCGGGCATCCGACGCGCCAGCCGGGTCCAGTCCTCGTCGGTCATCGTGCCGGAACGCATGTGGTGCAGGGCGACGCGGGCCTCGGCGGACAGGAGACGCATCGCGATCTCGTTGCGCCCCATTTCGAGGGAGAAGATGACGCTCGGCAGGTTGTGCTTGATCGATGCCGCACGCGCGAAGTCCAGGGCGAGGGTGGACTTGCCCATGGCGGGACGGGCGGCGATGACGATCATCTGACCCGGGTGCAGACCGTTGGTGAGCGAGTCGAGGTCCGTGAACCCGGTGGGCACACCCGTCATCTCGCCGCTGCGTGAGCCGATCGCCTCGATCTCGTCTAGCGCGCCCTCCATGATGTCGCCGAGCGGGAGGTAGTCCTCGCTGGTCCGCTGCTCGGTGACGGCGTAGATCTCGGCCTGGGCCCGGTTGACGATCTCGTCGACGTCGTCGTCGGCCGCGTATCCCATCTGCGTGATGCGCGTACCGGCCTCGACCAGGCGGCGCAGGACGGCACGTTCGTGGACGATCTCCGCGTAGTACTCCGCGTTCGCCGCGGTCGGCACGGTCTGGACGAGTGTGTGCAGATACGATGCGCCGCCGACCTTGTTGATCTCGCCGCGCTTGGTGAGTTCGGCGGCGATGGTGATCGGGTCGGCCGGCTCGCCCTTGGCGTAGACGTCGAGGATCGCCTGATAGATCGTCTCGTGCGCGGGCTTGTAGAAGTCGTGGCCTTTGAGGACCTCGACGACGTCGGCGATGGCGTCCTTGGACAGGAGCATGCCGCCGAGTACGGACTGCTCGGCATCGAGGTCCTGCGGCGGTACGCGTTCGAAGGCCGAGCCCGCGCCCTCCCACTCGCCGCCTTCCCGGCCGCGGTCGTGCTGTTCGTCGCGACCCCGGCCTCCGTCTCCGCGCCGTCGGGAAGCGGGCAGACGATCACTTGGACCGCTCTCGGCCCACGGGTCGTCCAAGGGCTCGGAAATACTCAACCGAGCCACCTCCTCCCGTCCGCCGAGCGGACCTCGCCGTGCCCCTCATTTCTACGGCACGGCACTGACAAATGAGACGCCCAACTCCGGTACGGGCGCGTCGGTTTTGTGATGGTTTTCAGGCCGACGGACGGAGCGGGCGCCGGTCCACCGTAGGCCCGCGGGCACCGTCAGCCAATCTGGTTATCCACAGGCCATGTGGACGACGGCCCGGATGCTGTGGAGAACCCGCCAAAACCTGTGCACGACCCGGTGGACAGCCCTGTGAACAAGACGGCTCCACTCCGAGAAAGACCCATCTGACCTGCCCTTTCCCCGTCCACCGGCTGTGCAGAAGAAAAACTTCTCCAGTCGGACCAAGATCGCTTCGAACAGTGCGCGAGAGGACACGAGGCGAGACGAGAGGTAAGGGTCACATAGCAATTGCATCTCTTACCTGTGGACGATTAGATTAGTGCTCATGACACAGGCTCCCGCGACCACCACGGCCACCCGACGCCGGCACGACCGCGAGATCGTCGTGCTGGCCGTCCCGGCCTTCGGCGCACTCGTCGCCGAGCCCCTTTTCGTCATGGCCGACAGCGCGATCGTGGGCCATCTCGGCACAGCACAACTCGCCGGACTCGGCGTGGCCTCCGCCCTCCTGACGACAGCTGTGAGCGTCTTCGTCTTCCTCGCCTACGCCACCACGGCGGCCGTCGCCCGACGGGTCGGCGCGGGTGATCTCCAGGCGGCCATCCGCCAGGGCATGGACGGCATCTGGCTCGCCCTTCTGATAGGCGCCACCGTCATCGCCGTCGTCCTCCCTTCGGCACCCGCCCTCGTCGACCTCTTCGGCGCCTCGGACACGGCAGCCCCCTACGCGACGACCTATCTGCGGATCTCATCCCTCGGCATCCCGGCCATGCTGGTCGTACTCGCCGCCACCGGAGTCCTCCGTGGACTGCAGAACACAAAGACACCGCTCTACGTCGCCATCACCGGCTTCGTCGCCAACGGCGTCCTCAACCTGGGGCTCGTCTACGGCGCCGACCTCGGCATCGCCGGCTCCGCCTGGGGCACCGTCATCGCCCAATGGGGGATGGCTGCCGTCTATCTCGTCGTGGTCGTCCGAGGGGCTCGCCGGCATGGTGCCTCGCTCCGCCCCGACGCAACAGGAATCCGAGCCTCGGCGCAGGCGGGCGCACCTCTCCTGGTACGCACGCTCTCCCTGAGAGCGATCCTCCTGATCGCGACGGCGGTCGCCGCCCGCCTCGGGGATGCCGACATCGCCGCCCACCAGATCATCCTGTCCCTGTGGTCTCTCCTGGCCATGGCACTAGACGCCATCGCCATCGCGGGACAGGCCATCATCGGCCGCTACCTCGGTGCGGACGATCCACAAGGCGCCCGAGCCGCCTGCCGCCGCATGGTGCAGTGGGGCATCGCCGTCGGAGTGGTGCTCGGTCTCCTGGTGATCGTGTCCCGGCCGCTGTTCCTCCCCTTGTTCACCAGCGACTCCACGGTCAAGGACACCGCTCTGCCCGCCCTGATCATGGTGGCGCTCTCACAGCCCATCTGCGGTGTCGTCTTCGTCCTGGACGGGGTGCTGATGGGTGCGGGAGACGGGCCGTATCTCGCAGGAGCGATGTTGGTGACCCTGGCGGTCTTCGCCCCGGTGGCTCTGCTCGTACCGGTCTTCGGCGCCGGACTGACCGCTCTCTGGGGAGCGATGACCCTGATGATGACGGTGCGCATGCTGACGCTTCTGCTGCGCACCCGCTCGGGCCGCTGGGTCGTCACGGGCGCGACCCGCTGACCGTTTCACGTGAAACACCGCGCGCTGCCACGTTTCACGTGAAACATGCGCGCCGTAGCACCGCCTTGAACACAGCAGAGGGGCCGCACCCCAATGGGTGCGGCCCCTCTCTCAGCTATGCCGAACGCAGCGGTCAGGCCGCGATGACCTCGATGTTGACCTTGGCGGCAACCTCGGGGTGCAGACGCACGGACGTCTCGTGGGCGCCCAGCGTCTTGATCGGGGCAGACAGCTCGATACGACGCTTGTCGACCTCGGGACCACCGGAAGCCTTGATCGCCGAAGCGATGTCGGCCGGAGTGACGGAACCGAAGAGACGACCGGCGTCGCCGGAGCGGACGGCCAGACGAACCTTGACGCCTTCGAGCTGGGCCTTCACAGAGTTGGCCTGCTCGATGGTCTGGATCTCGTGGATCTTGCGAGCACGACGGATCTGCTCGACGTCCTTCTCGCCACCCTTGGTCCAGCGGATAGCGAACTTCCGCGGGATCAGGTAGTTGCGAGCGTAACCGTCCTTGACGTCGACGACGTCGCCCGCGGCACCGAGGCCGGAGACCTCGTGGGTGAGGATGATCTTCATTGGTCGGTCACCCTTCCCTTATCGCGCGGTGGAGGTGTAGGGCAGCAGCGCCATCTCACGGCTGTTCTTCACGGCCGTGGCGACGTCACGCTGGTGCTGCGTGCAGTTGCCGGTCACGCGGCGGGCACGGATCTTGCCGCGGTCGGAAATGAACTTCCGCAGCATGTTCGTGTCCTTGTAGTCCACGTACTGGACCTTGTCCTTGCAGAATGCGCAGACCTTCTTCTTCGGCTTGCGCACAGGCGGCTTCGCCATGGTGTATCTCCTGTGTGATCAAGAAGTGTGGGTACGACCCACCCTCGGCCCGAAGGCCTAGAAGGGGGGTTCGTCCGAGTAGCCGCCGCCACCGCCGGCACCGCCGCCGGAGTTTCCACCCCAGCCGCCACCGCCCTGGCTGCCACCGGCGGGAGCGCCGGTTGCCCACGGGTCGTCGGCGGGAGCGCCGCCGGCCGGCTGACCGCCGCCGGAGTTTCCACCCCAGCCGCCACCACCCTGGCCGCCACCACCGCCGCCGCCGAAGCCGCCGCCCTGACCACCGCGAGCGCCACCGGCGGTCTTGGTGACCTTGGCCGTGGCACTGCGCAGGCTGGCGCCGACTTCTTCGACGTCCAGTTCGTAGACCGTGCGCTTGACGCCCTCACGGTCCTCGTAGGACCGCTGCTTCAGCCGGCCCTGCACGATGACGCGCATGCCTCGCTGGAGCGATTCGGCGACGTTCTCCGCCGCCTGCCGCCAGACCGAGCAGGTGAGGAAGAGGCTTTCGCCGTCCTTCCACTCGTTCGTCTGACGGTCGAAGGTGCGGGGAGTGGACGCGACACGGAACTTCGCGACCGCCGCACCGGAAGGGGTGAAGCGCAGCTCGGGGTCGTCGACAAGATTGCCGACGACCGTGATGACGGTCTCGCCTGCCATGGGGGAACCTCTCGGCGGGTTTGCTGCTGGCTGCTTGGTGCTGCTACTCGAATCCCGAGATCAGCTGAGCTAGATGCTCAGTGGGTCTCGGGGCGGAGGACCTTGGTCCGGAGGACCGACTCGTTCAGGTTCATCTGGCGGTCGAGCTCCTTGACGACCGCAGGCTCGGCCTGCAGGTCGATGACCGAGTAGATGCCCTCGGGCTTCTTCTTGATCTCGTACGAGAGACGACGACGGCCCCAGGTGTCGACCTTCTCGACCTTTCCGTTGCCCTCACGGACGACGGAGAGGAAGTTCTCGATCAGGGGGGAGACAGCGCGCTCCTCCAGATCGGGGTCGAGGATGACCATCACCTCGTAGTGACGCATGTGGAACCCACCTCCTTTGGACTCAGCGGCCACGGTCGATCCGTGGCAGGAGGGTTGTGATGCGTAAGCAACAGTGTGTGCCAGTAAAACAGCCGCCACTGACATCGGGTGCCCCTTGCGGGGATTCCGATCCGTGACGACGTGGGCAGACACCAGTGCAGAGGATACAGAGTACCCGCACACCGGCTTCCGGTTGAAATCCGGTGGCGGAGAGCGTCAATCTGTACACATCGGGTGTGTCCGGCGCGACGACGCGCCGCCTTCCGCAGGAGGTGCCACATGGCACAGGCATTGCGACCCAACACCGCCGGTTCCCTTTTCGCGACGGACGGCAAGCCCCATCCGCTCCAGGACACGCTGCTCGCGGTGACCGTGGTGCTCGGGCTGACCGCGTTCGTCACGGGCTTCTTCCACAACCTGCATCTGCTCAGCTCATGGACCGGACTGGTGGGGATCCTCACCGGCGCGTACGGACAGTGGATCTCGGAGACCACGAGGGAACGCTTCGGTCTGATCCTGGGTCTCGGTGCCGCGGGTGTCGGGTTCTTCCTCGGCATGGCACACGGCGGCCTGTTCGGCGGCGTCATCAGCTGACACTGCGGCACCACCGTCCGAACACCGCGTAAAACACCACGGAACGCCTCGGCGACCCACAGGCCGAGGCGAAGGTTGCATACGCCCAGTCGGGGCGCTCGCAAGGCGCAGTAGGCTTCGGCGCGAGAGCCGGAGCCCCTGTACCCATGGGGACACACCAGCCCGAGGAGCGCCCCGAATGAGCCTGACCCTGAGGACCATCAGCCGAGAGCAGCATCTGGCATTCATCCAGAGCCTGCCGTCGGCTAGCCACATGCAGGTCCCGGCATGGGCTGATGTGAAGGCGGAGTGGCGCTCCGAGAACCTCGGCTGGTTCGACGAGAAGACCGGCGAGCTGGTCGGCGTGGGCCTGGTCCTCTACCGGCAACTCCCCAAGATCAAGCGCTACTTGGCCTATCTGCCCGAGGGCCCGGTCATCAACTGGTTCGCGCCGAATCTGGACGAGTGGATCCAGCCGATGCTGGCCCATCTCAAGCAGCAGGGCGCCTTCTCGGTGAAGATGGGCCCGCCGGTCATCATCCGGCGCTGGGAGGCCACGTCCATCAAGGCGGGCATCCAGAACCCGGACGTGAAGCGGCTGCGTGACATCGAGGCCGACTACATCGAGCCGCGCGCCTTCGAGGTGGCCGACAAGCTGCGCCGTATGGGCTGGCAGCAGGGCGAGGACGGTGGCGCCGGCTTCGGCGACGTCCAGCCGCGCTACGTCTACCAGGTGCCGCTGGCGAACCGCTCGCTCGAAGAGGTCCACAAGAACTTCAACCAGCTGTGGCGCCGCAACATCAAGAAGGCCGAGAAGGCCGGTGTCGAGGTCGTCCAGGGCGGCTACCACGACCTTGAGGAATGGCAGCGGCTGTACGAGATCACTGCCGTGCGCGACCACTTCCGGCCCCGCCCGCTGTCGTACTTCCAGCGCATGTGGACGGCCCTCAACACCGAGGACCCCAACCGGATGCGGCTGTACTTCGCCCGCCACAACGGGGTGAACCTGTCGGCGGCGACGATGCTCGTGGTCGGCGGACACGTCTGGTACTCCTACGGCGCCTCCGACAACATCGGGCGTGAGGTCCGGCCCTCGAACGCGATGCAGTGGCGGATGCTGCGTGATTCCTACGCCCTCGGCGCCACCGTGTACGACCTGCGCGGCATCTCCGACTCGCTGGACGAGACCGACCACCTCTTCGGTCTGATCCAGTTCAAGGTGGGCACCGGCGGGCAGGCCGCCGAATACCTCGGCGAGTGGGACTTCCCGCTGAACAAGCTGCTCCACAAGGCGCTCGACATCTACATGTCGCGCCGCTGACCCGACGGTCCTCGCTTCGATAGCGTCGACAGCTCTCATACTCCTGATACACCGCAGCCACCCGAAAGGTTCCAGGTCCGGCCATGGCGCTCACGCTCTACGTCGACACTGCGCGCTGGCGGGCGCATCACAAGCACGTGGCCGAGCAGTTCCCGGGGCTCGTCCCGGTCTGCAAGGGCAACGGCTACGGCTTCGGGCACGAGCGGCTCGCGGAGGAGGCGACCCGTCTGGGCGCGGACGTCCTCGCCGTCGGCACGACGTACGAGGCCGCCCGGATCAAGGACTGGTTCGGGGGCGACCTGCTGGTACTGACGCCGTACCGCCGCGGCGAGGAGCCCGTTCCGCTGCCGGACCGGGTGATCCGCTCGGTGTCCTCCATCGACGGTGTGTACGGCCTCGTGGGCGCCCGTGTGGTGATCGAGGTGATGTCCTCGATGAAGCGGCACGGCGTCAGCGAGCAGGAACTGCCGCAGCTGCACTCGGCCATAGAGAACGTCCGCCTGGAGGGCTTCGCCATCCACCTCCCGCTGGACCGCACCGACGGCTCGGACGCCGTCGAGGAGGTCATCGGCTGGATGGACCGGCTGCGCGCCGCGCGGCTGCCGCTGCACACGATGTTCGTCAGCCACCTCAAGGCCGAGGAACTCGCCCGGCTGCAGCAGCAGTTCCCGCAGACCCGCTTCCGCGCCCGCATCGGCACCAGGCTGTGGCTGGGGGACCACGAGGCCACCGAGTACCGCGGGGCGGTCCTGGACGTCACCCGGGTCTCCAAGGGGGACCGCTTCGGCTACCGGCAGCAGAAGGCGGCCTCGGACGGCTATCTGGTGGTCGTTGCGGGCGGTACGTCGCACGGGGTGGGCCTGGAGGCCCCCAAGGCGCTGCACGGCGTCATGCCGCGCGCCAAGGGCGTCGCGCGCGCCGGCCTGGCCACGGTGAACCGGAACCTTTCTCCGTTCGTCTGGGACGGCAAGCAGCGCTGGTTCGCCGAGCCCCCGCACATGCAGGTCTCGATCCTGTTCGTACCCTCGGAAGCGGCCGAGCCGAAGGTCGGCGAGGAGCTGGTGGCCCATCTCCGGCACACCACAACCCAGTTCGACCGCATCGTCGATCGCTGAACCTCTCCTGAACAGCAGAAAGGCCGTACACGGGACCTCCCGTGTACGGCCTTTCCCGTGCCCTGGCCAGGCCCTGTTCGCTCAGAGCGAACGGTCGGTCATCCTGTCGCCGCCCCATTCCACCTGCGGTCCGTCGAAGGGCGCCGCGTGCCGTCCGGGACGGGCCGCGGCCCCGAACACGAACACGTCCTCCGCCCGGTCGAGCACCCCGCCCGAGGGGTCGTCGTCGCCCGCCAGGCGCACCACGTCCCGCTCCGGCATGAGGATGTCGCGCACGATCACGGCGCACAGGTAGAGCGTGCCCAGGATGTGCAGGCCGATGACCAACTGGTAGCCCTCGGTCGGCAGGCCCTTGTGGGCGTCTCCGCTGGTCGTGTACGCGAGGTACATCCAGATCCCCAGGAAGTACGCCACCTCGCACGCCTGCCAGATCAGGAAGTCCCGCCACTTCGGCCGGGCCAGCACGGCCAGGGGGACCAGCCACAGCACGTACTGCGGCGAGTAGACCTTGTTGGTCACGATGAACGCCGCGACGATCAGGAAGGCCAGCTGCGCGAAGCGTGGCCGGCGAGGAGCGGTCATCGTGAGCGCCGCGATGCCTCCGCAACACAGCAGCATCAGCAACGTGGCGAGCGTGTTGACGGTGTCGGTGCTGAGGGGGTCGGTGGACTTCTGGGCCATGATCAGCCAGAAGGACCCGAAGTCGACGCCGCGTTCCTGGCTGAACGTATAGAACTTCGACCAGCCGTCGAAGGCGAAGATCATCACCGGCAGGTTCACCGCCAGCCAGGCGATGACGGTTCCGCCGAACGCCCTCCCGAAGTCCCGCCACTTGCCCGCTCGCCAGCACAGGAGGAACAACGGGCCGAGGAGAAACACGGGATACAGCTTGGCGGCCGTGGCAAGGCCCAGCAGGACGCCGAAAGCGAGGGAACGGCCCCGGGACCACATCAGCATCGCGGAGGCCGTCAGAGCGACCGCCAGCAGGTCCCAGTTGATGGTGGCGGTCAGCGCGAAGGCGGGCGCCAGGGCGACCAGCAGTCCGTCCCAGGGGCGGCGGGTGTGCGTGCGGCTGACGCATACGACGATGACGGCCGCGCACACCATCAGCATCCCGGCGTTGACCATCCAGTACCACTGTTCCTGGTGCTGGATGCTGCCGCTGCCGGGTGTGAGCCAGGCGGCCACCTCCATGAACACACCGGTCAGCACCGGGTATTCGAGGTACTGCATGTCGCCGGGGAGCTTGTCGAAGTACGGGACGAGCCCGTCGGCGAAGCCGCGCCCCTGGTAGAGGTGCGGGATGTCCGAGTAGCACGCGTGCGTGTACTGCGAACTCGCGCCGAAGAACCAACCGCTGTTGTAGCAGGGCGCCTTCTGGACCAGGCCGAGGGCGAACATACCGATCGCCACCAGCGCGACAACCCGTACGGGAGTCCACCAGGAGGCCCCGAGAAGGGCGCGCCGGCCGATGGGGCCACCGATCAGTTCGCTACCGGCGGCGGCGACCTGGTCGACCTTGGTCGGCTTCACCGGATCCGGCTCGTGCACGCTCGTGGGCGTCAGTTCTGCACTGGGCATGGGGCACATCCTGCCGTACACACCTAGGAGTACGCCGAGGGCCGCCGCAACCCGGTGGATGCGACGGCCCCTGTTTCACGTGAAACACCCCGTGTTGGGTGTTTCACGTGAAACACCCAACACAGACGGTATGGCGGCTAACCGGTTGAGCCTCCGAAGATGCCCCCATTGCCGTTGCCGTTGCCATTACTGGTGCCGCTGGACTCCGTCGCAGTGGCCGTGTCCGTCGGCGTGGACGTCGTCCCTCCGTCGGTGCCGCCGTTGTCACTGCACTGCCAGCTGAACCGGCAGGACTCCGTCGCCGACGGCGTCGAACTCGGCGTCTCACTGGGCGTCTCGCTCGGCGTCTCGGTGGGCGTCTCGCTCGGCGTCACCACGGGCGTCGGAGAGGGAGACGGTGCGCCGTCCTCGTTCTGGACCTTGTCGATCTTGGTGGCGTCCGGGAAGCCCAGGTCGGACTTGCCCTTGAGCGCGGCCTCCATGTACTCGGTCCACACCGATGTCGGAATGTCACCACCGTGGATGGACGGCACGCCCGCCGTACCGTTCATGGAGAGCAGTTCGGCGTCCTTGGGGTTCTCCCTGAACATCGCGATCGACGTTGAGAGCTGCTGGGTGTAGCCGACGAACCAGGCCGACTTGTTGCTGTCGGTCGTACCGGTCTTGCCGGCCGCCGTACGGCCCAGAGCCTTGGCGTTCTTGGCCGTACCGTTCTGGATGACGTTCTCCAGGGTGTCCGTGACGTTGTTCGCCACGTTCTCCGGCATCGCCTGCTTGACCGCCGGCTTGGTGAAGCCGTCCACCGGCTGTCCGCCCTGCTTGACGGCCGTCACCGAGTACGGGTCCGCCTGCTTGCCCGAGGCGGCGAACGTCGCGTAGGCGTCGGCCATCCGGATCGCGCTGGGCGTCGACGTACCGATCGCGAAGGACGCGTTGAGGTCCTTCGCCATACTGGCGTCCAGGATGCCCGCCGACTTCGCGACGGACTTCACCTTCGTCATCCCGACATCCATACCCAGCTGCACGTACGGCGTGTTGATGGACTGTTCCATCGCCTTGCGGAGCGTGATGTAGCCCCAGGGATAGTTGCTCTCGTTGTTCTGGTAGAACGTCGAGCCGTCCTTGTTCAGGACGTACGAACCGTCCTGGTTTTCGACCTTGAGGTGGTCGTCGCCGTTGTACTTGCTGAGCGGCGAGATACCGACGCCGTCGGTCTTGTACGTGCCGTACTCCATGGCCGCGGCGAGCACGAACGGCTTCCAGGTCGAACCGACGGGGACACCCGAGGTGTCGGCGTTGTTGGTGAAGTGGCCGTTCTCGTAACCGTCACCGCCGTAGAGGGCGACGATCGCTCCGTCCTTGGGCACCACCGACGCCGCGCCGAACTGAACGTATTTGTCCAGACTGCGCTTCTTCGGGTCGATGCGCTCCTTCTGGATCTTCTGCACGGCCGCGCTCAGTTCGTTGACCTTGTCCTTCTGGAAGGTCGTGTAGATCTGGAAGCCGCCCTTGTCGAACTCGGTCTGCGAGATGTTCGAGTGGCTCAAGACGTACTTCTTGGCCGTGTCTACCAGGTAGCTGATCTGGCCGGTCATGCCCTTGGTCGCCTTCAGGCCCTGGGGCGTGGGGTACTTCTTGATGGCCGTCTGGTACTCGGCGTCCGTGATGCGCTTGTCGTCGTGCATCTGCTCAAGGATCCAGCTCCAGCGGGCCTCGGAGCGCTTGCGGTTGGCGCCGGGAGTGGCCGCGGAGTCGATGTTCGTGGCGCCGATCGGGTCGTAGTACGTCGGACCCTTCAACAGGGCGGCCAGGAAGGCGCACTGACTGGGCGTCAGCTTGACCGCGTCCACACCGTAGTAGGTCTGCGCGGCGGCCTGTATGCCGTAGGCGCCGCGGCCGTAGTACGAGGTGTTCAGGTAGCCCTGGAGGACCTGCTCCTTGCTGAGCGACGTCCCCACCTTGATGGAGATGAACATCTCCTTGAACTTACGGCTGACCGTCTGTTCCTGGCTCAGGTAGGTGTTCTTGACGAACTGCTGGGTGATCGTCGAACCACCCTGCGTCTCACCGCCCCGGGCCATGTTGACCAGGGCCCGGGCGATACCCATGGGGTCGACGCCCGAGTCCGTGTAGAAGCTCTTGTTCTCGGCCGAGATCACCGACCACTGCATGGCCTTGGGGATCTGGTCGATGGTGATGTTCTGTCGGTTCGCCCCGGTGCCCGTGGCGACCATCTGGTCGCCGTTGGCCCAGTAGTAGACGTTGTTCTGCGACTTGGCCGCGGTGTTCTCGCTGGGGATGCTGACCATGGCATAGCCGACACCGACCGCGGCCACGATGCTGCCGAAGAACAGCAGGCACAGGCCGGAGACAAGCCGCCAGGAGGGCATCCAGCGGCGCCATCCGTACTTGTCGAAGCGCGGATAGTCGATGAACCTCTTCTTGCCGGGCGCGGGAGCGCGTCCTCTGCCCCGGCCGGGCCCGTTCGGGTCACCTGGACCGCGGCCTGCCGGCTCGGCCCCTCTACGACGGCCGCCGCCTCTCTGCGTGGCCCGACGGGCTTCGGCACGGCTGCCGTACTGGCGGTCGTCACCCCCCGCACCGGCGGGGTTCGACCCATAGGAATCGGATGGAGACCCGGTGGTGGCGCCTCGCGGTGCCGCGCGGCGGCCGGAGGTCGGTCCGGACTGGCCGCGTCGGTCCGCGGCACGTCCGCCTCCCTGCGGCTGCGGCGGTTTGCGACGGTGCTCGCTCATCGAACGATTACTCCTCGGGCAGGCGCACCCGTGCGCGCCTGGAAACGGCGGCTGGTTTCCGGTCCCCCCGAAGTACGGATGTGGTCGGTTCTGCATTCATCCGTACCGCACCGGGGACGGTGACGCCCCCACGCGTCACTTGGTTCCCGGTGGTGTGCATGCCGCACAGACTACGCACCGTCAAAACCTGCTTAGCCCCGAAGTTCACCCCAAATCAGGCAACTTGCTTCCAACGAATCAGTGATGTGACGCCGCTCACCATCTCCCCACTTGTCGCATCCGGAAGGCCGTTCTATCGTCTGGATGTATCGAGTCGATACATCAGCTCGGCATAAAGGCCGTCACGGTCGGACCGCGGACAGAGAGGAGGCGACGATGAGCCGGCGCTCCGGCATCCTTGAGTTCGCCATCCTCGGCCTGCTCCGTGAATCCCCGATGCACGGCTATGAGCTGCGGAAACGACTCAACACATCACTGGGTGTGTTCCGTGCGTTCAGCTACGGAACGCTCTATCCCTGCCTCAAGACGCTGGTCGCCAACGGCTGGTTGATCGAGGAGGCGGGGAACACTCCTGAGGACGCCCTCACGGCCACACTCGCGGGGCGTCGCGCCAAGATCGTCTACCGGTTGACGGCGGAAGGTAAGGAGCACTTCGAGGAGCTGCTCTCGCAGACGGGGCCCGACGCGTACGAGGACGAACATTTCGCCGCTCGTTTCGCCTTCTTCGGGCAGACGTCACGCGACGTACGCATGCGCGTACTGGAGGGTCGCCGCAGCCGGCTGGAGGAGCGTCTGGAGAAGATGCGTTCCTCCCTGGCGCGGACCCGGGAGCGCCTCGACGACTACACCCTTGAGCTCCAGCGCCACGGAATGGAGTCCGTGGAGCGCGAAGTGCGCTGGCTGAACGAGCTCATCGAGAGTGAGCGGGCCGGACGTGACCTGAAGGGTCCCGTTCCGGACGGCACCGCTCAGCAGGACAGCACATCTGGGGAGTCGGGCGGCCTGCCCCGGCTCGGGGGTGCCACCCCCGGGCCGGATCCGTCCGATGACACCACCACATGAGGCCCAGTCAGGGCCTCACCTCGCACACACAGGGAGCAACCGGAATGGGTTCGGTTCGCGTAGCCATCGTCGGCGTGGGCAACTGCGCCGCCTCACTGGTACAGGGCGTCGAGTACTACAAGGACGCCGATCCGGCGGCCAAGGTCCCGGGTCTGATGCACGTCCAGTTCGGCGACTACCACGTCGGTGACGTCGAGTTCGTCGCCGCGTTCGACGTCGACGCGAAGAAGGTCGGCCTCGACCTCTCCGACGCCATCGGTGCCAGCGAGAACAACACCATCAAGATCTGCGACGTCCCGAACAAGGGCGTCACGGTCCAGCGCGGCCACACTCTCGACGGCCTGGGCAAGTACTACCGCATGACGATCGAGGAGTCCGCCGAGACCCCGGTCGACGTGGTCCAGGTTCTCAAGGACAAGCAGGTCGACGTCCTCATCTGCTACCTGCCCGTCGGCTCCGAGGACGCGGCGAAGTTCTACGCCCAGTGCGCCATCGACGCCAAGGTCGCCTTCGTCAACGCCCTCCCGGTCTTCATCGCGGGCACCAAGGAGTGGGCGGACAAGTTCACCGAGGCGGGTGTCCCGATCGTCGGCGACGACATCAAGTCGCAGGTCGGCGCCACCATCACGCACCGCGTGATGGCGAAGCTGTTCGAGGACCGCGGTGTCCGCCTTGAGCGCACGATGCAGCTCAACGTCGGCGGCAACATGGACTTCAAGAACATGCTGGAGCGCGACCGCCTGGAGTCCAAGAAGATCTCGAAGACGCAGGCCGTCACCTCGCAGATCCCGGACCGCGACCTGGGCGAGAAGAACGTCCACATCGGCCCGTCGGACTACGTCCAGTGGCTCGACGACCGCAAGTGGGCCTACGTCCGCCTCGAAGGCCGTGCCTTCGGTGACGTCCCGCTGAACCTGGAGTACAAGCTGGAGGTCTGGGACTCCCCGAACTCCGCGGGTGTCATCATCGACGCCCTGCGCGCCGCGAAGATCGCCAAGGACCGCGGCATCGGCGGCCCGATCCTCTCGGCGTCGAGCTACTTCATGAAGTCCCCGCCGGTCCAGTACTTCGACGACGAGGCCTACGCCAACGTCGAGAAGTTCATCAAGGGCGAGGTCGAGCGCTAGGACCCGCCGGTCCGCTCGTCGAGGGTCCCCGGGGCATTCCGCCCGGGGACCCTCCTCGTATGTGAGGCTGTGCCCATGGCCGTCGTCCATGACCTGCGCGTCCTTCTGCGCTTCCAGGGCTTCCGCCGCCTGCTCGCCGTACGCCTCCTCTCCCAGGGCGCGGACGGCGTCTATCAGGTCGCACTCGCCGCCTACGTCGTCTTCTCCCCGGAGAAACAGACCTCGGCCGGCTCGATCGCCTCCGCGATGGCGGTCCTGCTCCTCCCATACTCCCTCGTCGGCCCCTTCGCCGGCGTCCTCCTGGACCGCTGGCGCCGCCGCCAGGTCTTCCTCTACGGCAACCTGCTGCGCGCCCTGCTGGCCGCGCTGACGGCCGTCCTGATGGTGAGCCATGTCCCGGACTGGCTCTTCTACGTCTCCGCGCTGTGCGTCACCGCCGTCAACCGCTTCGTCCTGGCCGGTCTGTCCGCCGCGCTCCCTCGCGTGGTCGACGACGAACGGCTCGTCCTCGCCAACTCCCTTTCTCCCACGGCCGGAACACTGGCGGCGACCGCGGGCGGCGGCCTCGCCTTCGTCGTCCGGCTGCTCGTCGCGGACACCGACGCCGCGGTGGTCCTGCTGGGCGCCGCCCTGTATCTGTGCGCGGCCCTCACCTCCTTGCGCATGGCCCCCGAACTCCTCGGCCCCGACCACGCGTTGACCCGCCCCCGACTGGCAACCGCCCTCGCCGGCACCGCCCGGGACCTCGACGCGGCGCTACACCATCTCGCCGCGCCGCAGCGCCGGGAGGCGGTCCAGGCTCTCCTCGCGATGACACTGATGCGCTTCTGCTACGGCGCCCTGACGGTCCTGCTGCTGATGCTCTGCCGGTACGCCCTGTCGTCGACCCCGGACGACGGACTGCGCCTGCTGGGGCTGGCGTTGGGGGTTTCCGGCGCCGGCTTCTTCGTGGCGGCCGTGGTGACGCCCTGGGCCGCCGGACGACTGGGCCCCGGCCGCTGGATCGCCGTGTGCGCCGCGGGCGCCGCGGTCCTGGAACCGGCCCTCGGCCTCCCGTTCACCACCGCCCCGATGCTGGCCGCGGCCTTCGTCCTGGGCCTGACCACACAGGGCGCGAAGATCGCGACGGACACGATCGTGCAGTTCTTGGTGGACGACGGCTTCCGCGGCCGGATCTTCTCCGTCTACGACGTGCTGTTCAACGTCGCGTTCGTCGGCGCGGCGGCGATGGCCGCCCTGGTACTGCCGCCGGACGGCCGTTCGGTGACGCTGGTGGTCACGGTCGCCGTTATCTACTCGGCAGTTGCTGTGGCTATGGCCCACTTTGAGCGCCGGAAAGTGTCACATCACTGACACGGAGTCGATCCGGGTCACAGCGGTGTCAGTGGGTGCCGGTAACTTACGTGCGTCTTACTTCGCACCATGCCGCGTGCCAATGCCGCGCCATGCGCCCATGTTCCAGGGGGGACCTCGAATGACAACTCCGCCGCCTCAGGGCCCGAACCCATACGCCCAGGGTCAGCAGCCCTACGGCCAGCCTCAGCAGCAGGCTCCGTACCCGCCGCAGGGCCAGGCCCCGTATCCGCCCCAGGGCGACTACCCGCAGCAGCCCGGCCAGCCCGGATTCCCGCCCCAGGGTGCGGCTCCGTTCGCTCCTGTTCCGCCGCAGCCGAGGCGCCGGTTCAGCCCCAAGCTGATCCGGCTCGCCATCATCATCGTGATAGGTATCGGCGCCGCCATCTACGGCGCCATATCGAGTCAGAACGACCCCGACACAGCCAAGGTCGGTGACTGCATGCACCGGGGCAGCACCAGCGACACCAAACCGGACCTTGAGGTCGTGAAGTGCAGCGACGCGAAGGCCCAGTACACGGTGCTGGCCAAGATCAGCGGCAATTACTCTGCGAGCGAGGCCGACGCGAAGTGCTCGGCAGCCGCGAAGGACTTCCAGTACTCGTACACCCAGAGCGGTGACGGCAGCGACTTCCTGCTCTGCCTGAAGGACTACAAGAAGTAAGGCAGTTGCACAGCGCGGGGCGGTGTCTCATGTTTCACGTGAAACACCGCCCCGATGCTGTCCGGGGGCATGTTTCACGTGAAACATGCCCCGTTCCATGGCCTCAGCTCTCCGAGGCCCACCACTCCTTGAGCGCGGCCACCGCCGCCTCATGCTCCATCGGCCCGTTCTCCAGCCGCAGTTCCAGCAGGAACTTGTAGGCGCGGCCGATGACCGGCCCCGGCGTGACGCCAAGGATCTCCATGATCTGGTTGCCATCGAGGTCAGGACGGATCGAGTCCAGCTCCTCCTGCTCCTGAAGCTGCGCGATGCGTTCTTCCAGCCCGTCATACGCACGGGACAGTGCGGCGGCCCTGCGCTTGTTCCGCGTGGTGCAGTCCGAGCGGGTCAGCTTGTGGAGTCGGCCGAGAAGCGGGCCGGCGTCACGGACGTAGCGCCGGACGGCCGAGTCGGTCCACTCGCCGGTGCCGTAGCCGTGGAAACGCAGGTGGAGTTCGACGAGACGTGAGACGTCCTTCACCAGCTCGTTGGAGTACTTGAGCGCCAGCATGCGCTTCTTGGTCATCTTCGCGCCGACCACCTCGTGGTGGTGGAACGAGACCCTGCCGTCGTTCTCGAAGCGCCGCGTGCGCGGCTTGCCGATGTCATGCAGCAGCGCGGCCAGCCGGAGGGTCAGGTCGGGGCCGCTCTCCTCCAGTTCGATCGCCTGCTCCAGCACGATCAGCGTGTGTTCGTAGACGTCCTTGTGCCGGTGGTGCTCGTCGCTCTCCAGGCGCAGGGCGGGCAGCTCGGGCAGGACGTGGTCGGCGAGACCGGTGTCGACGAGCAGGGTCAGGCCCTTGCGGGGGTACGCGGAGAGGACCAGCTTGTTCAGTTCGTCGCGCACCCGCTCGGCCGAGACGATCTCGATCCGCCCGGACATCTCCTTCATCGCCGTGACGACCTCGGGGGCGACCTCGAAGTCGAGCTGCGCGGCGAAGCGGGCCGCTCGCATCATCCGCAGGGGATCGTCCGAGAAGGACGCCTCGGGAGTACCCGGGGTACGCAGCACCCGGGCCGCGAGGTCGCCGAGACCGCCGTGCGGGTCGATGAACTCCTTCTCCGGGAGTGCGACGGCCATCGCGTTCACCGTGAAGTCGCGCCGGACGAGGTCCTCCTCGATGGAGTCGCCGTACGACACCTCGGGCTTGCGCGAAGTCCGGTCGTACGCTTCCGACCGATAGGTGGTCACCTCGATCTGGAACCGCCTGTCGACGTCTCCGACGCGGGCGTCCTTCTGCACCCCCACCGTGCCGAAGGCGATCCCGACCTCCCACACGGCGTCCGCCCATGGACGGACGATCTTCAGTACGTCCTCGGGCCGCGCGTCCGTCGTGAAGTCCAGGTCATTGCCGAGCCGGCCTAGCAGCGCGTCGCGGACCGAGCCGCCGACCAGGGCGAGGGAGAACCCGGCCTCCTGGAAACGGCGGGCGAGGTCGTCGGCGACGGGAGCCACCCGCAGCAGTTCGCGCACCGCGCGCTGCTGCACCTGGCTCAGGGCACTGGGGTTGTCTTCGTTGGCGTTCGGCACAACAGAAAAGGGTACGTGGCCCGGGCGACCATGGGCGCCTCCATTAAACGTCCACGAATACATCAACGGATACCTGCACAAGCACAGCCCTTGCGATGTATCTGAGTGTTCCCCTTTATACGCCCACATATAGGACTCACCGATATCGATCTGCGATCTTGTGGAGCAGTCCGCGGCACTTCCCCTCAGCGCGCATCGTTACCATGCGTGGACGCACATTGCGACGACCACTGACGATGACGAGGGACGGGCGAGCGCGTGGCCGAGGCGGCAGACTTCCAGGGGACGTGTCCCTCACCTGCCCGCCGGTGGCTGCGGCGCACCGGCGCACTGCTCGCTGGGGCGCCTCTGCTGGCCGGCCTCCTCCAGATGTCCGTCGCCGCGCCCGCCGGTGCGACCGAGCAGTCCTCCGCGCGGGCCGCCTCCGGCTCGCAGACCGTGTCCGTCTCCGTGGACACACTGACCCCCAGTGTCCCCACGGACGGGGACACGCTGACCGTCTCCGGAACGGTGACGAACAACGGCAAGCAGGCGGTCACCGACGCCCACGTGGGCCTGCGCCTGGGACAGGCACTGACCACCCGCTCGGCGATCGACAGCGCCGCCCAGCGCACCGACTTCGTCCAGGGTGTCGACGGCTCGGAGATCGACGACAAGTACACACAGAAGTTCTCCAAGCTCACTCCGGGCGTCGCCGAACCCTTCACCCTCTCCGTGCCGGTCGACAAGCTGGGCCTCGGCGACGACGGCGTCTACCCGCTCGGTGTCTCGCTCTCCGGCCAGACCTCCGCCCAGCAGTGGGACCAGGTGCTGGGCATTCAGCGGACGTTCCTGCCGTGGCAGCCCGACGACGCGGACACGAAGACGAAGACGACGTATCTGTGGCCGCTCGTCTCCACCGTCCACATGACGGCACAGACGGGTTCCAACGAACAGCAGACGCCGGTCTTCCTCAACGACGACCTCGCCAAGGAGATCGCCCCGGGCGGACGGCTCGACCAGATGCTCTCCCTGGGCAAGGACCTCGACGTCACCTGGGTGATCGACCCGGACCTGCTGGCCTCCGTCGACGCGATGACCCGCAGCTACAAGATCCAGGGCGCCGGCGACACCACCACGACCGGCACCCACCAGGCGGTCGCCAAGGCATGGCTGGCCGCGCTGCAGTCCGCGGTGGCCGGCAAGGAGGTCGTAGCCCTCCCCTTCGCCGATCCTGACCTGGCGTCCCTTGCCCACAACGGCACCAGCGTCACCGGCTCGCTGAGCCACCTCAAGGACGCTACGGACGTCGCCGCGACCACCGTGGAAACGGTGCTCCACGTGACACCGACCACCGACTTCGCGTGGCCGGTGAGCGGCGCCGTGGACCCGTCGATCATCAAGGTCGCCACCTCGGCCGGCGCCGACAAGGTCATCGCCCGCAGCGACAGCCTCCAGGAGACCGGCGGCCTGCCGTACACGCCCTCCGCGGCCCGGCCCATCGGTGGCGGAACGACGGCGGTGGTCGCCGACGCGCGCCTCTCGACGGCGTTCGAGGGCGATCTCACGAAGGCCGGGGCGGCCACGCTCGCCGAGCAGCAGTTCCTGGCCCAGAGCCTGGCGCTCGACCTGCAGACGGACAAGCAGCGCAGCATCGTCGTCGCCCCGCAGCGCATGCCGACCGCCAGCCAGGCCCAGGCGATGGCCGAGGCACTGACGGCGCTTCAGGGCAGCACCTGGACCGAGTCGCAGGATCTCGCCGCGGCGGCCAAGGCCAAGCCGGACCCGGGTGCCACCACGAAGATCCCGTCGTCCTCCAGGTACCCCTCCTCGCTGCGCAAGCAGGAACTGCCGAGGTCGGCCTTCGAGGAGATCGCGACCACGCAGGACAAGCTGGACAACTTCCAGGTGATCCTCAGCAACGAGTCCCGCGTGGTTACCCCCTTCGGGCGGGCCATGAACCGCGAGATGTCCACGTCGTGGCGCGAAGGGGCCGGTGAGGCGGAGAACTTCCGCCAGAGCGTGCTGGGCTATCTCGACGATCTCACCGATCAGGTCAAACTGATCGACAAGTCCGAGACCAAGCTCTCGGGCCGCAGCGCCACGATCCCCGTGACCGTGCAGAACAACCTCGTGCAGGGCGTCGACCACCTCATCCTCCGCCTCACCTCGACGAACCCCACGCGCCTCAAGATCGGTGGCGAGGCCTACACGGAGCAGAAGGTCACGGTCAACGGCGGGCACAGCCAGTCCGTGAAGTTCACCACGACGGCCAACGCCAACGGCAAGGTGGGCGTGGTCGCCCAGCTGTACACGGAGGACGGCCAGCAGTACGGGCAGTCCGTCCGGTTCGACGTGAAGGTCACCGAGGTCACAGCCACCGTCATGCTGGTCATCGGCGGCGGTGTCCTGCTGCTCGTCCTGGCCGGCTTCCGGATGTACACCCACCGCAAGCGCGCCGTCGCCCGCCAGGCCGAGGAGGAGGGCCCCGAGGGGCCCGACGACGGGGCGGCCGAGGATCCCGACGGGCCGGAGAGTCCCGAAGGCCCCCAGGACCGTCTCAAGGAGGAGTCCGGCACTCCGTCCCGGGCAGACGACCCGGAGCAGCCGAGTGACCCGACACCGGACACCGCACCGGAAAGCGCCGACCCGTCCGGCACGGGTGAGAGAGTGGACCGTTGAGCGATGTCGTGGCCGGTGGGCCCGGGGACGATGAGGTGGGGTAACCATGAACGCGCCGTACGACGGTGACCGCGGTCAGGGCGCGGGCGGCTCGGGCTACCCCGAGGGTCCGCCGCCCGAACACGGCCAGGTGCCGCCACAGCCCCCCGCGGACATGTACCTCCAGGACGCCTACGACCAGGACCCCTACCGGGCGCAGGACCTCTCCGCCCAGGACCCGGTCGCCGAGGCGCTCTACGACCGCGCCGCCCATCCCCCGCCGCCTCCGGGCACGTACCAGCCGCAGCCCCCGCTCTACGCCCAGCCGCCCCAGTCCCCGTACGCCCCCGACCCCCGTGTGTGGGCGCAGACCCCGGCGCCCGAGCCCGAGGGTCCTACCCAGTACCTGCCCTACGGCGACGACGCGCGCACGACCCGGTTCGTGGGCGTCGACGACCTCGTGACCGGGGCCGGCGAGGACCACCAGGAGCCGGACGCCTTCGCCCATCTCTTCCGGGACCAGGGCCAGGGCGGCGGACGCCCGTCGATGGACCCTCCCGGGGTCCCCGGCCCGTCCCCCGCACCGCCGTCGGGCCAGGCACCCCTCGCGCCGACCCCGGCCCCGATGTCCGACGCCACGATGCAGCTCACCCCGACGGCACCCGCGCCGTCGGCCGCTCCCAAGAAGGCCGGGAAGGCCGGCGGACTCCTGAAGTCGAGTGCCGTGATGGCGGCGGGCACGATGGTCTCCCGCCTGACCGGCTTCGTCCGCTCCGCGCTGATCGTCTCGGCCCTCGGTGTCGGCCTGCTCGGTGACACCTTCCAGGTCGCCTACCAGCTGCCGACGATGATCTACATCCTGACCGTCGGCGGCGGACTCAACTCCGTCTTCGTGCCGCAGCTCGTGCGCGCCATGAAGGAGGACGAGGACGGCGGCGAGGCCTTCGCCAACCGGCTGCTGACCCTGGTCATGGTGGCACTGGGCGCGCTGACCGCGCTCGCGGTCTTCGCGGCACCGCTCCTGATCCGCCTGCTGTCCGATCCGGTGGCCAGTGACCCGGCGGCCAACGAGGTAGGCGTCACCTTCGTCCGCTACTTCCTGCCCTCGATCTTCTTCATGGGCATCCACGTCGTGATGGGCCAGATCCTCAACGCGCGGGGCAAGTTCGGCGCGATGATGTGGACACCGGTCCTGAACAACATCGTCATCATCGTGACGCTCGGCATGTTCATCTGGGTGTACGGCACCTCCGCGAACTCCGGCATGAAAGTCACGAACATCCCGCCAGAGGCCCAGCGACTCCTCGGCGCCGGTGTGCTGCTCGGCCTCGTCGTCCAGGCGCTCGCGATGATCCCGTATCTGCGGGAGACCGGGTTCCGGATGCGGTTGCGGTTCGACTGGAAGGGCCATGGCCTCGGCAAGGCCGCGACGCTCGCCAAGTGGACCGTCCTCTTCGTCCTCGCCAACCAGGCCGGCGCGATCGTCGTCTCCCAGCTGTCCACCGCTGCGGGAAAGTCCTCGCCCGTCGATGGCACCGGCTTCGCCGCCTACGCCAACGCACAGCTCATCTGGGGCCTGCCACAGGCGATCATCACCGTTTCTCTGATGGCCGCGCTGCTGCCACGCATCTCGCGTTCGGCGGCGGAGGGCGACGGAGGTGCCGTCCGCGACGACATCTCCCAGGGGCTGCGCACGACCGCCGTGGCGATCGTGCCGATCGCCTTCGGCCTCCTCTCGCTCGGCATCCCGATGTGCACCCTGATCTTCGGCTCCTCGGGCACCAGGGAAGCCACGAACATGGGCTTCATGCTGATGGCCTTCGCCCTCGGCCTGATCCCGTACTCGGTGCAGTACGTCGTCCTGCGTGCCTTCTACGCCTACGAGGACACCCGGACGCCCTTCTACAACACCGTCATCGTCGCCGCGGTCAACGCAGGCGCCTCGGCGGTCTGTTACTTCGTGCTCCCGGCCCGCTGGGCCGTGGTCGGCATGTCGGCCTCGTACGGCCTCGCGTACGCGACCGGTGTCGGTGTCGCCTGGAACCGGCTGCGCAAGCGGCTCAACGGCGACCTGGACGGCGCTCGGGTGCTGCGGACGTACGCTCGGCTCTGCATCGCCTCGGTGCCGGCAGCACTGCTCAGTGGTGCGGCCTGCTACGGGATCGGACATACGCTCGGCCAGGGTGTCGTCGGCTCGTTCGCCGCGCTTCTGGTGGGCGGTGCCGTACTGCTCGGAGTCTTCTACGTCGCCGCACGTCGCATGCGTATCGAGGAGCTCAACTCCCTCGTCGGCATGGTGCGCGGGCGCTTGGGGCGCTGAGCGGGGGCACATGCACAACCATCGTCCGCCCCTGTGTGTCGTGCATAGCGGCAGACTGTGGGCACAATTGGTTTCGGCGTTGGACAGCGTGCAACGGATGGGGAGGCAGGAGCGGCGGTGGCGGAACGGAGCACGGCTGCCGTCGACGTGGCAGACAACAGCGGCGACGAGCCGCTGACCGCCAAGGCGGACCAGTCCACGGCCGACGGGGTGGCCCAGAACCCGGAGCGGGACACGGACAGCGACGAGGCACAGGGGAGTGGCGGGATCGAGGAAACCGAGAAGGCCTCACCTCCCGAACTGCACAGCGGGCACAAGCTCGCCAGACGCTATCGCCTCGAAGAGTGCGTCACCCGTCTGGACGGCTTCAGCAGTTGGCGCGCGGTGGACGAGAAGCTCCGCCGTGCCGTCGGTGTGCACATCCTGCCCGCGGACCATGCGCGGGCCCGCTCGGTGCTGGCCGCGGCCCGTTCCTCGGCGCTGCTGGGTGATCCCCGTTTCGTCCAGGTCCTGGACGCCGTGGAGGAGAACGACCTCGTCTACGTCGTGCACGAATGGCTGCCCGACGCCACGGAACTGACCGCGCTTCTGGCGCCCGCCCCACTGGAGGCGCACGACGCCTACCAGATGGTCAGCCAGATCGCCTCGGCCATGGCCGCCGCCCACCGCGAGGGCCTCGCCCATCTGCGCCTGAACCCGAACGCGGTGCTGCGCACCTCGTCCGGTCAGTGGCGCATCCGGGGCCTGGCCGTCAACGCCGCGCTGCGCGGCATCAGTTCGGACACCCCGCAGCGCACGGACACGGAGGCGATCGGCGCCCTGCTGTACGCGGCGCTCACCCAGCGCTGGCCGTACGAGAGCGACGCCTACGGCCTGTCCGGGCTGCCCAAGGGCGTCGGCCTCATCGCCCCCGACCAGGTGCGCGCGGGTGTCCACCGAGGTCTCTCGGAGCTCGCCATGCGCGCGCTCGCCAACGACGGCGCCACGGCCTCCCGGCACGAATCGGCGTGCACCACTCCGGAGGAGCTGGTGAAGGCGATCGGCGAGATGCCCCGCATCCGCCCGCCGGAGCCCGCGTTCACCGCGCCTCCCGAGTACCAGCGCACGACCTACCAACAGGGCACGTACGGCCGCCCCGCGCCGCATCCCGGTGCCACCCAGGCGGTGCCGACCCCGCCGCCCCCGCTGCAGAGCCGCACCGGTAAGGCACTCAAGTGGGCCGTGTCGGCGCTGCTGATCGCCGCGCTGGGCCTGGGCAGTTGGCAGCTCGCGGACGCTCTGATGGATCAGGGCAACAAGTCCGACGACACCAAGCAGACGCAGCCGACGGACGGGAACGACAAGAACGGCGGCAACACCAAGCCGGTCGCGGCCATAACGATCGAGGGCGCGAAGGAGTACGTCGCGAGCGGGGACGCCCAGGCACCGGGCGACGTCGCCAAGACGTACGACGGTGACAGCACCACCTACTGGCGGACCAAGCGCTACAACTCCGGCCCGAAACTGGCGCCGTACAAGCCCGGCGTGGGTATCGTCTACGACCTCGGTTCGGCCAAGAAGATCTCGGCCGCTTCGATAGGGCTCCGGTACACCGGCAACCACACGACGATCCATCTCTACGCCACCGACTCGCTGACACCCTCGACGGGAGTCGACGAGATGACCGAGATCGGAACCGCCACCACCAGTGGAACCTCTCTCACGGTGAAGGCGACGAAGTCGCTGAAGACGCAGTACGTACTGCTGTGGATCACCGATGTGCCGATGGCGCCCAGCGACGGCTACAGCGGTGCCGGCTACAAGCAGGCCATCACCGACGTGAAATTCACGGGCTGACGTCTCACCGGAGGGGGAGGGGGTCCGATGGCGGAAGGCGCCGGACACGACGGCATGAGCGATCAGGATCTGCTCGCCCGTCATGTCGAAGGCGACCCGGACGCCTTCGGTGAGCTCGTACGGCGTCACCGGGACCGTCTCTGGGCCGTGGCCCTGCGTACGCTGGGCGACCGCGAGGAGGCCGCGGACGCCGTCCAGGACGCCCTGGTCTCCGCCTACCGGGCCGCCCACACCTTCCGCGGCCAGTCGGCCGTCACGACCTGGCTGCACCGGATCACCGTGAACGCCTGCCTGGACCGTGCCCGCAAGGCCGCCTCCAGGAAGACGTCCCCGGTTGACGACACCGAGCGGCTCGAACAGCTCCTGGAGCCGCACGAGTCGGCCGCCGCTCCTGCGGAGCGCAACGACCTGCACCGCCAACTGCTGGAAGCCCTGGGCACCCTCCCACCCGACCAGCGCGCCGCCCTCGTCCTCGTGGACATGCAGGGCTACCCCGTCGCGGAGGCCGCCCGGATGCTCGATGTACCGACGGGCACGGTGAAGAGCCGCTGCGCCCGCGGTAGAGCCAGACTCCTTCCGCTCCTCACCCATCTGCGGCCGGAAAGAGCCGCTGACGACGAGGAACCGGGGGCACGACGGAACCGGGCGCAGGGGACATCCGTCCCACCGGCAGCGGGACCACGCGAATCGGGTCCCAGGGATACAGGGCCGAGCGATTCAGCTGCTGTGAAGGGCGGAGGTGGGCGAGCGTGACATCCACGACGGACACGGCCGGGCACCCGGACGTCGCGGAGATCTCCGACCTCACCGAGGGCCTCCTCCCGCCGTCCCGGACGACCGAGGTACGACAGCATCTGGACGAGTGCGAGCTCTGTGCGGATGTCCATGACTCCTTGGAGGAGATCCGGGGACTGCTGGGCACACTGCCCGGCCCACCGAGGATGCCCGCAGAGGTCGCGACCCGTATCGACGCGGCCCTCGCCGCGGAGGCCCTGCTTGGTGCCACCGCCCCCGAGACCCTGGACGCACCCACCTTGGTGAGCGCGTCCCGATCGGTGTCCGGCGAGGACACCGGGACGCATGTTTCACGTGAAACATCGCTTCCGGCGGACCGCCCGTCAGGACGTGCGCATGCGGCGACCGGACCCGGACGCAAGGACCGGAGTCGCGGCGGTCGCCGCGGGAGGATCGTCCTGGGAGCCGTGTTCACCGCGGCCGTTCTCGGAGCGGGTTCCCTCTTCCTCCAGTCGCTGGGCGACCACAAGACGTCCGACGCGGGTCATGGGAACCCGACCAGTGCCACGGACACGTTCTCGAAGGGGAAGTTGGAGAGCGAGGTCGCGGATCTTCTCTCCGTAAAGACCGCCACGAGTCGGAGCCCTGATACAGGGGACTCGTGGAACGCCGCAACTGTGCCGGACGGTCCGAAGTCCTCCGTCAAGACCCCTCAAACCCTGATCCAGCCCTCCGGCACCATCCCGAACTGCATCAGGCAGGGCATCAACCGCGGCAATGACGATGTCCTCGGTGCCAAGAAGGGCACCTACAACGGGAACGCCGCGTATCTCGTGGTACTGCCCGATGCCTCCGACAGCACCCGGGTCACGGCGTATGTCGTCGACGCGGCCTGCGTCAGTGGGCAGACATCCACCCCTGGCAAGGTTCTTCTGACGCGGTCGTACGCGCGTTCCTGACTTCGGACGTCTTACCGCCAACCGGTGTGGTACTTCCCTCCTGTGTGCCGTCTCCGTGTGCCCGGACACACCGGGAATGCGGGCCCCGTAGGATCCGTTGGGTGGGGTGGAGGCTCTGACAGGGGCTCCCACCGGTCGTACTGACGCAGTCCAGAGACGAGGAACCAAGCCGTGAGCGACGTCCGAAACGTGATCATCATCGGCTCCGGGCCCGCCGGCTACACGGCGGCGCTCTACACCGCGCGCGCGTCGCTGAAGCCGCTGGTGTTCGAGGGTGCCGTCACCGCCGGTGGCGCGCTGATGAACACCACCGAGGTCGAGAACTTCCCGGGCTTCCAGGACGGCATCATGGGCCCCGAGCTCATGGACAACATGCGTGCCCAGGCCGAGCGCTTCGGCGCCGAGCTGATCCCGGACGACGTGATCTCCGTCGACCTGACCGGTGAGATCAAGACCGTCACGGACACCTCGGGCACCGTGCACAAGGCGAAGGCCGTCATCGTCACCACCGGCTCCCAGCACCGCAAGCTGGGCCTGCCGAACGAGGACGCCCTCTCCGGCCGAGGTGTCTCCTGGTGTGCCACCTGTGACGGCTTCTTCTTCAAGGACCAGGACATCGCCGTCATCGGCGGCGGTGACACGGCGATGGAGGAAGCGACCTTCCTTTCCCGCTTCGCAAAGTCCGTGACGATCGTCCACCGCCGGGACAGCCTGCGTGCCTCCAAGGCGATGCAGGAGCGTGCCTTCGCCGACCCGAAGATCAAGTTCGTCTGGGACAGCGAGGTCGCCGAGATCGAGGGCGACCCGAAGCTGGCCGGCCTCAAGCTGCGCAACCTGAAGACCGGGGAACTCTCCGACCTCGCGGTGACGGGCCTGTTCATCGCGATCGGCCACGACCCCCGCACGGAACTCTTCAAGGGCCAGCTGGACCTGGACGGGGAGGGCTACCTGAAGGTCGAGGCGCCCTCGACCCGGACCAACCTGACCGGTGTCTTCGGCGCCGGTGACGTCGTCGACCACACCTACCGCCAGGCGATCACCGCCGCCGGCACCGGCTGCTCCGCGGCTCTCGACGCCGAGCGTTTCCTCTCCGCCCTCGCGGACGAGGAGAAGGCAGAGCCCGCGAAGACCACCGTCTGACCCCCATCCGCCCCACCGCACGATCAAGTTAAGGAGCCCGCCGTGGCCGGCACTCTGAAGAATGTGACCGACGATTCCTTCGAGCAGGACGTCCTCAAGAGCGACAAGCCCGTCCTCGTGGACTTCTGGGCCGCCTGGTGCGGTCCGTGCCGTCAGATCGCTCCGTCCCTCGAAGCCATCGCCGCCGAGTACGGCGACAAGATCGAGATCGTCAAGCTCAACATCGACGAGAACCCGGGTACGGCCGCCAAGTACGGCGTGATGTCCATCCCGACCCTGAACGTCTACCAGGGTGGCGAGGTCGCCAAGACCATCGTCGGTGCAAAGCCGAAGGCCGCGATCGTCCGCGACCTTGAGGACTTCATCGCCGAGTGATGTTTCACGTGAAACATGGATGGGCCGACTCCCCGGAGTCGGCCCATTTGCTTTGGAGCTGTCCCAGGCTGCTCCTAGAGCGGTCGCAGCGCTGGTTCCTTCTGTACCGCCCCCAAGAGCCGGTCGAGCGCCAGCTCCACGTCTTCCTTCCAGGAGAGCGTTGTACGCAGCTCCAGCCGCATTCGCGGATGGGCGGGATGCGGGCGGACCGTCTTGAAGCCCACGGCGAGCAGATGATCGGCAGGCAGTATGCAGGCAGGCTCTTTCCAGTGGGTGTCGCCGAAGGCCTCGATCGCCTTGAAGCCCCGCCTCAGTAGATCCTTGGCGACCGTCTGCACCATGACCCGGCCCAGCCCCTGTCCCTGATAGCCCGGCATGATGAACGCCGTCATCAGCTGCACAGCGTCCGGTGAGACGGGGCTCGTGGGAAACGCCGTCGAGCGAGGAACGTAGGCGGGGGGCGCGTAGAGGACGAAACCCACCGGCACGTCATCGACGTAGACGACCCGCCCGCAGGAGCCCCAGTCCAGTAGGACGGCGGAGATCCAGGCTTCCTTCTCCAGGGCTGTCGTGCCCGCTCTTACCGCGGCCTGGCCTCTGACGGGGTCCAGCTCCCAGAAGACGCACGACCGGCAACGGTGGGGAATGTCCGGGAGGTTGTCCAACGTGAGCGGTACGAGCCGACGCCCCATGAAGGCTGATCCTCGCTTCCTTCGCCCGCAGCATCGCGGGCGGCTGTCAAAGCGCTGCGTTCCCTGAGCAGACTGCCGACGAACCCGCCGACCGCCCCCAGGCCCAGACCCGCGCTCACCAGTCCGGTGCGGCTCACCGTTCGCATGGCCCCTGCCTCCCCTAAGAGGTGCTGCCAGGTGGATGCGCCATACCCGAACGCATCGTATCCATGATGCGATTGCATCGATACCGACAGAAAGCAAAGAGCGAGCCGTGTTCCGGTACACACCGGACACGGCCCGCTCCACAGGTCGGACGAACGAAACCCGTGCCGTAGCCGGACGGGCTCAGGCCTCGTCCTCCGAGTCGTCGTCCAGCAGGCTCCTCTGCAGGACCGGTCCCTCACCCGGAGCCAGCGAGCCGAGGATCCGCTCAAGGTCCTCCATCGAGGCGAACTCGACAGTGATCTTGCCCTTCTTCTGCCCCAGGTCGACCTTCACCCGGGTCTCGAAGCGATCCGAGAGACGGGTGGCGAGGTCGGACAGCGCCGGAGAGACCAGCGCGCCGGCCCGCGGTCCCTTGGAGCGCTGAGCGGTCTGGGGCCGTGAACCCATCAGGGTCACGATCTCCTCGACGGCCCGCACGGAGAGCCCTTCCGCCACGATCCGGTGCGCGAGCCGGTCCTGCTCCTCCGAGTCGTCGACGGAGAGCAGTGCCCGGGCATGGCCGGCGGAGAGCACGCCTGCCGCGACACGGCGCTGGACCGACGGCGAGAGCTTCAGCAGACGCAGGGTGTTGGAGACCTGCGGGCGGGAACGCCCGATACGGTCCGCCAGCTGATCGTGCGTGCAGTTGAAGTCCTTGAGCAACTGATCGTAGGCAGCTGCCTCTTCGAGCGGGTTCAGCTGGGCGCGGTGCAGGTTCTCCAGGAGGGCGTCCAGGAGAAGCTTGTCGTCGTCCGTGGCCCGCACGATCGCCGGGATCGCTTCAAGTCCGGCCTCACGGCAGGCCCGCCAGCGCCGCTCGCCCATGATGAGCTCATAGCGCGTCGGAGCGATCTGCCGTACGACGACGGGCTGGAGAAGGCCGACCTCCTTGATGGAGGTGACGAGTTCCTGCAGCGCATCCTCGTCGAAGACCTCACGCGGCTGGCGCGAGTTCGGCGTAATGGAGTCGAGAGGCAGCTCGGCGAAGTGGGCACCGATGGGAGGCGCGAACGTCTCCACGGCGCCGTACGACGACTCCTCGGTGTCGTAGGAAACCGGCGGCAAGGTGGTGACCTTCGCCGCGGCCACTCCTCGGTCACCGGTGATGACCGGAACGGCCGTGGGGGATGCGGATGCGGAGCCGCCTCCCATGGCGGCCGGAGCCACCGTCTTCTCCCCGGTCGGGGCTGCGGGGATCAGTGCGCCGAGCCCACGGCCCAAACCCCTCCGTCGCTCGCTCACTGGATGCCCTCCACCATGCTCTGGTCGCTCTGCGCGCCGATGTGCGCGTGCGGTGCGTCGTAGCTGACGCCCACACCCTTCAGTGCGATTTCCCTTGCTGCTTCGAAGTAGGAGAGGGCACCGCTCGATCCGGGATCGTAGGTCAGTACCGTCTGCCCATAACTCGGTGCCTCGGAGATACGGACCGAGCGGGGAATGCTCGTCCGCAGTACCTCGTCGCCGAAGTGGCTGCGCACCTCGTCCGCGACCTGGGACGCGAGACGCGTCCGGCCGTCGTACATGGTGAGCAGGATGGTCGACACATGCAGGTTGGGGTTGAGGTGTCCCCGCACCAGATCGACATTGCGGAGCAGTTGTCCGAGGCCCTCCAGCGCGTAGTACTCGCACTGGATCGGGATGAGAACCTCCGCACCGGCGACCAGCGCATTGACCGTCAGCAGGCCGAGCGAAGGCGGACAGTCGATGAGGATGTAGTCCAGCGGCTGCTCGTAGGCCTGGATCGCCCGCTGCAGTCTGCTCTCTCTCGCCACCAGGGACACCAGCTCGATCTCCGCACCGGCGAGATCGATCGTGGCAGGGGCACAGAAGAGACCCTCGACATCGGGAACCGGCTGAACGACCTCGGAGAGAGGCCTGCTGTCGACCAACACGTCATAGATGGAAGGAACTTCGGCGTGATGATCAATCCCCAGCGCCGTAGAGGCATTGCCCTGGGGGTCGAGGTCGACCACCAGAACACGGGCACCGTGCAGTGCCAGCGAAGCGGCAAGATTGACGGTCGTCGTCGTCTTGCCCACCCCACCCTTCTGGTTGGCGACAACCATGATTCGGGTCTGCTCTGGTCGCGGCAGGCCCTCGCCCGCACGACCTAGGGCTTCCACAGCCAGTTGGGCAGCACGACCGATGGGAGTGTCGTCCATAGGGGGCGGTGTTTCACGTGAAACATCCTCCCCCATCGACTCGGTACGGGGACCGGGGACCGGATCGGTCATCGGTCCCGCGATGTTGGCGTCGGACCGCAAGGATTCACTCTCCTCGACTTCAGGCTCGCAATGAACAGAGCCTCCCATGTCTTCAGGGTCGTGAACCAGTGAGGCCTGTTGTTCTGTGGAGAATTCCACCTCTGTGGACAACTCCGTGCCCTCTCCGAGTGATCCGAGAGGCTTCCGATCGCGGGGTTCGGCCGCGCGGCTGCGGCTGATGATGCCGTGGAGCAGTGAGCGACGTTTCACGTGAAACACGATGCACAGCAGCCGAGGCCGAACTGTCCGCGACACTCCGGCATGCGTAGGTTAGGCAGCTTGTGTGGAGTAAGTCTCGTCGTCAGGACGGATCAGCGACGACGGCGGGTCCGTCCGGTGCGCGCGGCCTTCGCGCGTTTGGCGGCGAAGCGGACGCCACCGGGACTCTCACCCACCTCGACACGCACGACCGTGGACAGCGGATCCACGATGCCCTCGCCCACATGGAGGATGGACGTCTCCACAGCACCGAGCTTGCTCAGAGCAGTTCCCGCTGCCTTGAGTTCTTCCTCCGCGGTGTCGCCCTTGAGGGCGAGCATCTCTCCGTAGGGCCGCAGCAAAGGGATGCCCCAGGTGGCCAGCCGGTCCAGCGGTGCCACGGCCCGCGCCGTCACCACGTGGACGGGCTGCAACTTGCCCATGACCTCCTCGGCCCGACCGCGCACAACCGTGACATGGTCCAGCCCCAGCAGCTCGACGACCTCGGCGAGGAAGTTGGTCCGCCGGAGCAAGGGCTCCAGCAGCGTGATCTTCAGGTCCTCCCGGACCAGCGCCAAGGGAATGCCCGGCAGGCCGGCGCCCGAACCGACGTCGCAGACGGTCACGCTCTCCGGCACGACCTCCGAGAGCACCGCACAGTTCAGGATGTGCCGTTCCCACAGGCGGGGCACCTCGCGCGGTCCGATGAGACCACGCTGCACGCCCGCGTCGGCGAGCAGCTCGGCGTATCGGACCGCATCCTCGAAGCGATCGCCGAACACCTCGCGCGCCACCTCGGGCGCAGGGGGAAGCTCCGCTGCCTCCGTCACGGGGGACCGTCCTTCCGTACCGCAAGAGCGCATGGGGCGCTGACCATCAGGACCACCAGAACTACAGGACTATCAGGCTGACAAAATTCGGCCCCGTCTGCTCAACAGACGGGGCCGGTGGAACAAGGGGACCGATCAGGCGGGAAGCACGACGACGAAGCGCTGCGGCTCCTCGCCCTCCGACTCGCTGCGCAGTCCCGCGGCCTTGACGGCGTCGTGCACGACCTTGCGCTCGAACGGGGTCATCGGGTTCAGCTTCACCGGCTCGCCGGTGTTCTTCACATCGGCCGCCGTCTTGGCGCCCAGCTCGGACAGCTCGGTGCGCTTCTTGGCGCGGTAGCCGGCGATGTCCAGCATCAGCCGGCTGCGGTCCCCGGTCTCCCGGTGCACGGCGAGGCGGGTGAGTTCCTGGAGTGCTTCCAGCACCTCACCGTCACGGCCGACGAGCTTCTGGAGATCGCGGCCGCTGCTGTCGCTGATGATCGAGACAGCGGCGCGGTCGGCCTCGACATCCATGTCGATGTCGCCGTCGAGATCGGCGATGTCCAGCAGACCCTCAAGGTAGTCCGCCGCGATCTCGCCCTCCTGCTCCAGGCGGGACAGGGTGTCTGCACCCTCGGCGGCGGCGGAGGTGGTGGTGCCTTCCGTCACGGGATGGACTCCTTCTTACTTCTTGGACGGGGACTTGGGCCGCTGCGGACCCTTGCGCTGTCCGGACTGGGCCTTGCTGCGGGTGCCGCCGGCGGGCTTCGGGGCGGCCTTCTTGGCAGCGGTGGCGGGCTTGGCGTCCTCGGGTTCGTCCGACTTGCTCAGCGAGGTCTTCGGCTCGGCGTCGTCGGCCGTGTTGTCGGCACTGTCGTCGGCCGACTTCGCGGCGGTGGACTGGCGCTGGGACTTGGTCTGCCGCTTGGGCTGCTGGCGCCGGGGAGCGGTCGTGGTGGGCGTGCCGTCCTCGGACTCCACCGCGGCCTCGCCCTTCACCACAGTCCCGTCGGCCTGGGCCACGAGGCCCACCTTGGTGAGGCTGTTGATGAACTTGCGCTCGAACTCGTTGCGCTCACGGCCCTTGGAGACGATCGCCTTGACGATGGCCTTCTCGCCCCGGCTGCGGGTCTTCTCGTGGTGCGTGACGTGCTTGGTCAGGCGCTCCAGGTAAGCGGCCTGGGCCTTGGAACCCGGGGTCGGGTTGTTGCGGATGACGTACATCTGCTGGCCCATGGTCCACACGTTGGTGGTCAGCCAGTAGACGAGGACACCGACGGGGAAGTTGATGCCGAAGATGGCGAACATGACCGGGAAGACGTACATCAGCATCTTCTGCTGCTGCATGAACGGGGTCTTCACCGTGGTGTCGACGTTCTTCGTCATCAGCTGGCGCTGCGTGTAGAACTGCGACGCCGACATCATCACGATCATGACCGCGGTGACGACCCGGACGTCGGTCAGCGTGGCACCGAGGTCCGCGACCTTGGCGCTACCGTCCGTGAACTTCGCAGCCAGCGGGGCACCGAAGATGTGCGCCTGACGCGCGCTGGCGAGCAGCGAGTCGTTGATGACGCCGATCGTCTTGCCCGTCGCGATGCCGTTGAGCACGTGGTACAGGGCGAAGAAGAACGGGGACTGCGCCAGGATGGGAAGGCACGAGGAGAGCGGGTTGGTACCCGACTCCTTGTACAGCTTCATCATCTCTTCGGACTGACGCTGCTTGTCGTTCTTGTAGCGTTCCTGGATCTTCTTCATCTCGGGCTGCAGGGTCTGCATGGCCCGGGTCGCCTTGATCTGCTTCACGAAGAGCGGGATCAGACAGATGCGGATCAGGATCACCAGGGACACGATGGACAGGCCCCAGGCCCAGCCCGTGTCGGGACCGAAGACCTTCCCGTACACCGAGTGGAACTGGACGATGACCCAGGAAACGGGTGTCGTGATGAAGCTGAAAAGACTGGCAATCGTGTCCACTAATCATGCTCCTTGGGCATGGGACGGTGTCTCTGCGGCCGGGCTCGAAGGACTCAGCCCTTCAGTGGCCGTTTCGGCGGCGGAGGTCCCGCCCTTGTCTGCGCGCCGTGTGCCTCGCAGCATCTCGTGCCACCTGGGTCGCTTGCGCGGCGGGACATGGTCCACACCGCCGAGCGACCACGGATTGCACCGCAGGATGCGCCAGGCCGTGAGCGCGGTGCCCTTGATCGCGCCGTGCCGGTCGATGGCCGTATAGCCGTAGTGGGAGCACGACGGGTAGTACTTGCACACCGGACCCAGGAGTGGACTGATCGTCCACTGGTACAGCTTGATCAGTGCCAGTAGTGGGTACTTCATCGCGCGCCCCCTCCCAGCAGCCGCTGAACGGCGGCATCCAGGTCTTGGGCCAGCTGTGCATGGTCGGCGTCGCCCGCTCCGGGCAGCGCTCGTACGACTACCAGGCTACCGGGGGGAAACAGGGCGACTCGCTCACGCATCAGATGGCGAAGTCTGCGCTTCACTTTGTTGCGCACCACGGCGCCGCCCACTGCCTTGCTGACGACGAAACCCGCACGCGTCGGGGGAGCGCTCTCCCCTGGCGCGTGCGGGTCCGTGGCACCGCTACGAAAGTGGACGACGAGAAGCGGGCGGCCGGCCCGGCGACCCCGTCGTACCGCGGTCGCGAAGTCTTCGCGCCGCCTCAGCCGATGCTCGGTAGGCAGCACGACGTCATGACCTGATCGGGATCAGGCGGACAGGCTGGCGCGACCCTTGCCACGACGGTTCGCGAGAATCGCGCGACCGGCACGGGTACGCATCCGCAGGCGGAAGCCGTGGGTCTTGGCCCGACGACGGTTGTTCGGCTGGAAGGTGCGCTTGCTCACGAGGGGGCTCCAGAAATAAATCGGTGGTTGCGGGTGCCGTCCTGGCTGTCACCGTGCGCCCACGAGTAGCTCGCAGTAACGCCCGAGTGCACCGCTGACCGATCACCCACATGCGATCTGTGCCCATCGGAGGCAGGCGGCAGCAGCCATCGACAACTCGACCTGGTCACGGTACGCGGGGCTACGCCATCCGGTCAAACCAGCGGTCACAGCGAGACACTATCCACAGGCTGGGGACAACAACTTGAACCGCACCCGTCGCCCTGACTACCGTGGCCAGACTCCGATTCGTTCCTTTGTCCCCTGCCCCAACACGTTTTTCCCGAGCGCCCCACCCGATGTACATCCCGTCCCGTCCGCGAACCACACGTTCGTGGGACCCGTGAGAGAGCGTGCCCTGTGGCTGACGTACCTGCCGATCTTGCCGCAGTGTGGCCACGAGTGCTGGAGCAACTTCTCGGTGAGGGGCGTGGGCAGGGTGTCGAGACCAAGGACGAGCACTGGATCCGGCGCTGCCAGCCCCTGGCACTCGTCGCAGACACCGCCTTGCTCGCCGTACCGAACGAATTTGCGAAGGGCGTCCTCGAAGGCCGCCTCGCGCCGATCGTCAGCGAGACCCTGAGCCGCGAGTGCGGCCGGCCGATCCGTATCGCGATCACCGTCGACGACTCCGCGGGCGAGCCCCCGGGCCCGCCGGCACCCCCCGCCCCGCCCCGCCGCTACGAAGAACCCGAGCAGAACCGGGACCCTTACGAGGGTGGCTACGGCCGTCATCGCGCCGAGCCGCTCCCGGGCGGCCCCGGCGATCAGCTGCCCACCGCCCGCCCCGTCTACCCGTCGGAGTACCAGCGCCCCGAGCCCGGCGCCTGGCCGCGGCCGTCGCAGGACGACTACGGCTGGCAGCAGCAGCGGCTCGGCTTCCCGGAACGGGATCCGTACGCCTCACCGTCCCCGGACCAGTACGCGCCGCCCGCACAGGACCAGTACGGCCCGCCGTCCTCGGACCAGTACGGCGCACCGCCCCAGGACTCCTACAAGCCGCAGCAGGACCAGTACGCCCCGCCTGGGCAGGAGTACCGCCCGCAGTCGATGGAACGTCCGTCGTACGAGCAGCAGCGCGCGGAGTACGAGCAGTCCCGCGCGGAGTACAACCAGCGCGACGCGCGCCGCGATCTGTCCGACTCGCGCTCGTCGTCGAACTCCGGCCATGTGCACCGCGGCGGTCCGGGGTCGACGGGACCGCTGGGCTCGAAGCCCGCGCCGGCGGCCGGCCCGGGTGAGCCGACCGCGCGCCTGAACCCGAAGTACCTCTTCGACACGTTCGTGATCGGCGCCTCGAACCGCTTCGCGCACGCCGCCGCGGTCGCCGTCGCCGAGGCGCCCGCGAAGGCGTACAACCCCCTTTTCATCTATGGGGAGTCGGGGCTCGGCAAGACGCACCTGCTGCACGCGATCGGGCACTACGCGCGGAGCCTCTACCCCGGCACGCGCGTGCGGTACGTCAGCTCGGAGGAGTTCACCAACGAGTTCATCAACTCGATCCGCGACGGCAAGGGCGACAGCTTCCGCAAGCGGTACCGCGAGATGGACATCCTTCTTGTCGACGACATCCAGTTCCTCGCGGACAAGGAGTCGACGCAGGAGGAGTTCTTCCACACGTTCAACACGCTCCACAACGCCAACAAGCAGATCGTGCTGTCCTCCGACCGGCCGCCCAGGCAGCTGGTGACGCTGGAGGACCGGCTGCGGAACCGTTTCGAGTGGGGCCTGACCACCGACGTCCAGCCGCCCGAGCTGGAGACCCGTATCGCCATCCTTCGTAAGAAGGCGGTGCAGGAGCAGCTCAACGCCCCACCGGAGGTGCTGGAGTTCATCGCCTCCCGCATCTCGCGCAACATCCGCGAGCTGGAGGGGGCGCTGATCCGGGTGACGGCGTTCGCGTCGCTCAACCGGCAGCCGGTGGACCTCGGTCTCACCGAGATCGTCCTGAAGGACCTCATCCCGGGCGGCGAGGACTCGACCCCGGAGATCACCGCGTCGGCGATCATGGGCGCCACCGCCGACTACTTCGGGATCACGGTCGAGGACCTGTGCGGCAGTTCGCGCGGCCGCCAGCTGGTCACGGCCCGGCAGATCGCCATGTACGTGTGCCGCGAGCTGACCGATCTCTCCCTGCCGAAGATCGGCGCGCAGTTCGGCGGTCGCGACCATACGACCGTGATGCACGCCGACCGCAAGATCCGCGCGCTGATGGCCGAGCGGCGGTCGATCTACAACCAGGTGACCGAGCTGACCAACCGCATCAAGAACGGCTGACAGCAGCGCAGTTACGACGCCGAAGGGCGCCCAGGGATTCTCTCCCCGGGCGCCCTTCGGCTTGCCGGGAGTCGGCCGCGACGGCGCTCGGAGGGAACGTGCAGGCGCTTCAACTGGGCGACCCGCAGCCAGGGCGGCGCCGCTCCCTGCCGCTCCCAGCCGTTCGCGAGGCGCTCCGGAGGCGTTCTGCCGACGGTCTGCCGACGATCAGGAGCAAGTCGGGAGCCGCTTCGAAGCGGTCCAACGCCCTTCCGGGACCAGTCCCGCGGCCGCTCGGGACGTGTCCGCCGCTCATCCACAGCTGTGTGCGGACCGCCCGCTGTTCGAATACCCGCCGGGTTACGGCCGCCCTCCACAGATTTGGTGACTTTCTTCCGTCCACATCCTGGGGACCGCGAAGTTGTCCAGAACGTGTCCACAGGCCTCGCGGGTGAGAGACCATCAGTCCAGGTCAGGTGCTTGTGGATTCGTGGACAAAAGATCTCCACAGGCTGTGGACAAATCCGTGATCCACAGGCTGGGGACGGAGTTGTCCACCGACAACCCACAGGCTGGGGGCGGTTGTCCCCAGCGATCCCCAGCTTCTCCACACCGCTGTCCACTGTTCGGCAACGCGACGCGCCACCTCACCGTGTCGAGTGAAAGGCGTCACACGAAGGTGCCGGGTTGGGCTGTGGGAAAGGTGGGTAAAGCTGGGGACGGCGCTGGGGAGAAGTGGCCCTCGGCTGTGCATGGGGTGTGCAGAACTTTCCGTTCTCCACAGAAACCCGAGGTTGTCCACCGCCGTCACCCACAGGACCGGTGGACAAAATTCCCGCTCTGAGCTGGGAAAACAGGGTTATCCACGGTATCCACAGCCCCTACTACTACTAGCAACTAGAGAGAGCTGGGAAACCGTTTCGAAGCGGGGCCTGTGCACAACTCGCGCTTCGTCGCCCGACCGCCCCTCGTCACGACTTGACCCCGAGAGGCACCTACTGTCAGTGCTGTGCGTCAGACTGTTCCCCGGTTGTCCTTCCCCTCACAGGGACCGATGACACCGAGACAGACGACGAAGCCAGGCAGGCCGAGAAGCGCCGGCAACAGCAGGAGGCGGCAACAGTGAAGATCCGGGTGGAACGCGACGTACTCGCGGAGGCAGTTGCCTGGGCGGCACGCAGCCTCCCGGCCCGTCCGCCGGCGCCGGTCCTCGCCGGCCTCCTGCTGAAGTCCGAGGAGGGGCAGCTGAGCCTGTCCAGCTTCGACTACGAGGTCTCCGCGCGCGTGTCGGTCGACGCCGAGGTCGAGGAGGAGGGCACCGTCCTCGTCTCCGGTCGGCTGCTCGCCGACATCTGCCGAGCCCTCCCCAACCGGCCGGTGGAGATTTCCACAGACGGTGTACGGGCGACGGTGGTCTGCGGCTCCTCACGCTTCACGCTGCACACACTCCCTGTGGAGGAGTACCCGGCGCTGCCGCAGATGCCGGGCGCGACCGGCACCGTCCCCGGTGAGGTGTTCGCCTCGGCCGCCGCCCAGGTGGCCATCGCCGCCGGGCGCGACGACACGCTGCCCGTCCTCACCGGTGTGCGCATCGAGATCGAGGGCGACACGGTGACGCTGGCGTCCACCGACCGCTACCGCTTCGCGGTCCGCGAGTTCCTGTGGAAGCCGGAGAACCCGGAGGCGTCCGCGGTCGCCCTGGTGCCCGCCAAGACGCTCCTGGACACCGCCAAGGCCCTCACGAGCGGCGACAGCGTGATCCTGGCGCTGTCCGGCTCGGGCGCGGGCGAGGGCCTCATCGGCTTCGAGGGCGCCGGCCGTCGTACGACGACCCGCCTCCTGGAGGGTGACCTCCCGAAGTACCGCTCGCTGTTCCCGACGGAGTTCAACTCCATCGCCGTGATCGAGACCGCCCCCTTCGTGGAGGCCGTCAAGCGCGTGGCCCTGGTCGCCGAGCGCAACACGCCGGTGCGGCTGAGCTTCGAGCAGGGCGTGCTGATCCTGGAGGCCGGTTCCAGCGACGACGCACAGGCTGTGGAGCGCGTCGACGCCCAACTGGAGGGCGACGACGTGTCGATCGCCTTCAACCCGACGTTCCTGCTGGACGGCCTGAGCGCCATCGACTCCCCGGTGGCCCAGCTGTCCTTCACGACCTCCACCAAGCCCGCGCTGCTCAGCGGCAGGCCCGCCCTGGACGCCGAGGCGGACGAGGCCTACAAGTACCTGATCATGCCGGTCCGCCTCAGCGGCTGACCAGTACCGACGAGAACACCGCAGGTCGGGGCATACCGCCCAGTACTTATGAGCGCGTATGCCCACAGGTGTGCATGACCGTCCGGGTTTAGGCTCGGACACAGGTACGCGAGTGCCCTCATGCCACGTCGCACCCTAAGGAACAACTGATGGAGCTCGGTCTCGTCGGCCTCGGCAAGATGGGCGGCAACATGCGCGAGCGCATCCGCCGCGCAGGCCACACCGTCATCGGATACGACCGCAACCCGGACCTCGCCGATGTCCACAGCCTGGGAGAGCTTGTGGACAGGCTCAAGGGCCCCCGCGTCGTGTGGGTGATGGTCCCGGCCGGTGCCGCCACCCAGTCGACCGTCGACGAGCTGGGAGAGCTCCTGGAGCCCGGTGACGTCGTCGTGGACGGCGGCAACTCCCGTTGGACGGACGACGAGAAGCACGCGGAGGAGCTGGGTGCCAAGGGCATCGGCTTCGTGGACGCGGGCGTCTCCGGCGGGGTGTGGGGCCTGACGAACGGCTACGCGCTGATGGTCGGCGGCGACCCCGAGAACATCGCCAAGGTCCAGCCCGT
>NZ_JBITGV010000016.1:0-273602 GCF_044457385.1 Streptomyces sp. NPDC050548 | reverse complement strand
AAGTAGCTGACGCGGACCCGGCCGTGGCGGTCGGGGTGATCAGCAGCTGCAAGGCCGGGCAGAAGATTCCGTACCGCACCGCATGCCGGGCACTTCCGCGACGAAGTCGAGGCCGAAGAAGCCTTCGCCCGCGGCCAGTTCCTCGCCGAGCTGGGCGCCGACGACGACCGGCCGGCCCTGACCGGCCCCGCAGGCGCGGAAGCCGAAGCCCGGCTCGCGGAGCTCGCCCGCCACACCGTCTTCGACGGCCAGGTCGTCACCGACGAAGCCCGCCTGCGCCGCATCCTGGCCCGCCACGACACCCACCTCTACCCGGGCACCTTCATCACCTGTGTCTACAACCCCGACCGCGCCCTGTGCCGCACGTCCGAGGGCCCCGCCGATCAGCCCGTCATGGCCGACTGCAAACCGCTGGTCTGCCGCAACACCGCTCTCACGCCCGCCAACCGGCAGGCCCTCACCGGTCACTTCGCCCGCCTGGAGGACGCCCTCGCCGACAGCGACCGCCTCGCCCCCTACGTCCGTCACCGCCTTGAGGAGCAGCACCGCGCCACCGCAGTGTTCCTCACCCTCCACGCCCCGGAGATCGCCGAGTGAAACGCGCCCTGCCCGGCACCGACACCGTCAAAGCCGCCATCGACACCGTCCTTGCCGAGGCCGCAGCCCGCGGACGGCGCCCCACCGTGACCGCGATCGAGCGGCTCCTGGACATCCCGCACGCCACCTTCCACCGGCACTACGCCGACCTGATCGACGTGCACTTCCGGCCCCGCATCCCGGCGCCGGCCCAGCCTGCGACGCCGACGGAACCCTCCGGATCCGACGCACATACGGAAGCCAACCTGAGCCGGCTACGGAAGGAGAACACCGACCTGCGCCGCACCCTCGCCCTGTACGAGGAGGCCATCCGCCGGCTGGCCCTCGAAAACGACGCCCTGCGCGGCGGCGCCGCCGTCGTTCCCCTGCCCACCCGCACCATGCCCGCATCGTCCTGACCCGCGCCGTCCCAGAGGCGTCTGGCGTGCGGACCAGAGCGGGCGATGTAGCAAAGTGACGCTGGGCCCACGATCGCTTCAGTTCCTAGACTCCACCATGTTGTTGGCGTGGTGGAGTTGAACGTCAAAAATAGGCATCGGTCTGGACGGCTCATCCCGGCGCCGACCATTTTTTCACTCGCAGCCCCTCGGCAGGTTTGACCGACGTCCGGTACCCGGCTGCCCTGCGGCGACGCGACCAGTGGTGACCTGCGAGCCAGGACGGTTCAGCATAGGCGATCCTCGTAGAACGGACGCCTACCCCTTTGCCACTCTCAGCCTCTCGGCCGCCGTGTCGCCGCGCCGACCGACCGGCACGACACCTGTTGCGGCGCCGAGGCCGTATGCGGGCATGTCGTCGTACACCGTTTCGTAGGCGCCTGCCGGGACGATGAACGTCTCGTGCCAGATACCCACATGGCCGTTCCCGGCGCGTGCTCGTCGGTTGAACGCCGTCCATGCGGGCCGGTGTTCCTTGTCCTGCTGGTGGGCGTAGGCGAGGAGCCGTTCCTTGTCGGTCCAGTACTGGACGACGTAGAAGTCTCGTAGGCTGCCGTAGAGCACCTTGTAGCCGAGAAGTCCGCTGCCCTTCTCCTCCGACAGCTCGCGAAGCATGCGCGGCATCGACATGAACGCCGGCAGCCAACTGGAGAATGCTCGCAGCCGGTTGATCCGTAGCCCGATGTGGAAGACTACGATATCGCCTTCGGCGGCGGCGGTGTTACGACCCGGGACCACTTTCTCGGACATGAATCTCCGTCCTTCTCCCTCGCGTTGGCTCAGTTCATGTCCCGACCAGTGACCGGGACTTCGCACGGATCACCCAGAAGTGGATCACCAGCCCGACACCCCAGCCGAGAATCGACCACAAGGGCCAGAAGAATCGGTCAGGGGTGAGGATGCCCCACAGCACCACCTGGGCCAGATTGGCGACGACGTACCAGAAGAGATGGATCCGCAGACCCCACAGCATGGCCTTTTCGCTCTTGTGCATGTTCCCTCCCATGGATCATCGGACTGTTACTGCGTGAGCGTCTGGTCCTGCACGGCTGCCTCGATGAGGCCCACCGTCGCACCCGGCCGTGAGACGAACACCATGTGCGAAGCACCCTCGACCACCTGGGTCTTGGCGCCGGAGCGCTGGGCCATGAACTCCTGCGTCGCCGGTGGGATGATCCTGTCGGCGCCGCTGATCAGGTTGTAGTTCGGGATCGTGTGCCATGCCTGCGGGCCGGTGGCGGGCTCGCCGAGCGCGGCACCGGTGGCCGGGCGTTGCGTGATCGAGTAGAGGGCGGCTTCCTCTGCCGACACGTCGGCGGCGAAATGAGGATGAAAGACCTTCGGGTCGATGTACAGGTCGACCTGACCGTCGGGCAGCGGCACAGGCTTGAGGGACTCGCCCACGGTGCTGCCCGGGAACTTCTCGACCAGTGCTTGCGCGCTCTCGCCCGTCTCCGGCACGAACGCCGCCAGGTAGACCAGTGCCTTCACGTTCGCGTTTCCCTCGGCGGCAGTGGAGATGACCGCTCCGCCGTACGAGTGCCCGACCAGCACGATCGGTCCCGCGATGCTGTCCAGCAGTGCCTTGACGTGTACCGCGTCAAAGGCGAGCCCTCGAAGTGGATTCGGCGCGGCGATCACTGAATAGCCGTCGGCGACAAGCCGCTTGGCGACGGCGTTGAAGCCGCTGCTGTCGGCGAAGGCTCCGTGTACGAGCACGATCGTCGGTTTCCCGTTCACCATGGACCAGCCTCTCCTCGGGCGTGCGGATCGACGCAAAGCTATGGCGTCGGACTGGACGGGAAATGAATGAGGCCGGGACCTGGTTCCGGGTGGCCTTCACTGATCATTCAGTCGACGTCAAGCCGGTTCGACCAATCTGAGCGCCTCGGAGGACAGTTGACTTGGGGGGTGCCGATGGTGTCGGACGAGGAAGCCGATGTGGTGGTGATCGGGTCGGGTATGGGCGGCCTCGCGGCGGCGCGCGCGATCGCGCAGTTCGGCGGGAAGCGTGTTCTCGTTCTCGAACAGCACTACACGCTCGGTGGGATGACGCATGAGTTCTCCCGCGCCGGGCGATACCGGTTCGGTACCGGGCTGCATTACATGAGTGCGAGTGCCGGCCCGTTCCTCGGGTTCATGACGGACGGAAGAGCGCAGCTTTCGCCCTTGCCGGACGAGTACGACGCACTGCATTTCCCGGGATTCGATTTCGCCGTCCCCGCCACGAAGGAACGGTTCCGTGGGCGTCTGAAGGAACGGTTCCCCGCCGAGTCCGACGCGATCGACCGATTCTTCCGGACCACTCGCTGGGCCATGGCCGGGCTGACCGCGCGCAATATCTTCGCGTCGTTCCCCGCCGGCGTACGCAGAGCGGGTGTGTCCGTCATCGAGCGGCTCTTCCCGTCGGCGTACCGGTCGTTGCGGGACCAGGTCGCCCGCAGTTTCCGCGATCCGCAGTTGCAGGCCGTGCTGGCCGCGCGATGGGGGCTCTACGGCACTCCGCCGGCATCGAGCGCGTTCGGCTATCACGCGGCGGTCCCGCTGACCTTCTTCATGGAAGGCACCGCACATCCCGTAGGCGGCCCGCAGGAGCTCAACCGGGTCGTTCTGGAGATCCTCGCGCGGTACGGCGTGGTGCTGCGCTCCCGGCAGCGGGTCCATGAGGTCGTCGTCGAGGGGGGCAGGGTGGTCGGTGTCGATGTCGAGGACACCGCCAACGGCCGCCGCTACCGTGTGCGGACGGACACCGTCGTCTCGGCGGCCGGGGTGCGCAACACGTACGCCCTGATCGGGAAAACCCACGAACTGACGGAGCTGCCCGAGGAACGGTCGGCGGTGATGCTGTTTCTCGGACTGGACCGGTCGCCGGCCGAGTTCGGGCTGCGCGGCGAGAACCACTGGTTCATGCCGGATCTCGATGAGCACGACAGCATCCATCGCTCTCCGGGGGAAGGCACCCTGTACGTCTCGTTCGCCTCGCTCAACAACCCCGCCGCCCGGTTCCACACGGTGGAGCTGTTGGAACTCGTCGATCCGAAGGTGGTCGACCAGTGGCGTGGCACGCCCGAGAACGAACGGCCGGACAGCTACCGGAAGTTCAAGGATGAGCTGACCGGCAGGCTGATCGCCCGCTTGGAGGAACGGTGGCCCGGTTTCCGGGAGACGATCTCATTCGCCGAACTGGCGACGCCGCTGTCGTTCGAGACCTATCAGCACAGCGTGCTGGGCTCCTTCTACGGCCTCGCGGCGACTCCCCAGCGGTTGCGCTCGGCACGGGCGGGATGCCGTACTCCGGTCAAGGGTCTGTTCGTGGCTGGGCAGGACGCCTGGGGTTCCGGTGTGGTGGGGGCGCTGGCGGGCGGGCTGATGGCGGCGAACGCCGTCCTGAAACCGCCGCAGCTCGGGACGATGTGGCAGGCCATCCGCGCCGGCGGGATGACCCGGGATCCGGCCAAGCCTTGGGAGGGCTATCTGCGTGTGGCCGGCATCGAGGTACTGACCCCGACGGTCCGGCGGATCCGCTTCGAACCCTTGGCCGGCGACGCGATGCCGTTCTCGTTCGCCGCCGGGCAGTACGTGAAGGTCGACCTGCCCGTTGCCGTCGAGCCGATCGAACGGTCGTACTCGATATGCAGCAGTCCCGGGGAGAACGGCTTCGTCGAGATCGCGGTGAAGCACGAGCCGGACGGGCTGGGCTCGGGATTCCTGCATGAGGAACTGGAGGTCGGGCCGGCATTGCGGGTGAGCGGCCCGCACGGCGAGTTCACCTGGGAGCCAGGCACCGAGGCGGACACACTCCTGCTCATCGCCGGGGGCGTCGGTATCACCCCGCTGATGAGCGTCCTGCACGCGGCCGCCGACGCCAGTCACACGGGGCGGATCGTCCTGCTGGCGAGCCACCGGACCGAGGACGAGGTGCTGTTCGGGCCGGAGATCGAAGCGCTGCGGTTCCGGCTGCCGGGGCTGGAGGTGTCGGTCTTCGCGACCGACCGAGCACGGCGGATCGGTCTCGACGAGTTACTGCCCCACGCAGGCCCGACGACCCGCGTGCACCTGTGCGGGCCGGCGCCTATGATGCAGGACCTGATCGGCTGCCTGACCGAACTGGGGGTGCCGCGAGAGGCCATCCACACCGAGGCGTTCGTGTCCGGCCGAAGCAAGGAGACCCGCCGGGAGAAGGCGCATGCCATTGCCGTCGCCGCCGCGGCGGCCGGTGTCACCGAGTTCATGATCGGCACGGTGGGCGGCGCCCCGGCGTTCCCGTGCAGCCCTGGGCAGTCGGTCCTCGACGCCGCCAACGCCGTCGGCGTCGCGTTGCCCCAGTCGTGCGGCGAAGGTGCTTGCGGTACCTGTCGGGTGCGGGTGCTCTCCGGCGCCTACGAGACCGATGACCGAGGGATGTTCTCCGCCGACGAGTTGGCGGCGGGTTGGCGGCTGGCCTGCCAGACACTGCCCACCGAGGACCTGGTGATCGGTCAGTAGGACGGTCCGGCCGCGGTCACCGTCCGAGCCGTCCCGTCGACAGCACGACGGACCACGGCTTCTGACCCGCCACGCCCGGGCCCGGCCACCTGGTACGGCCGCCTCATCGTCGTCGCCGGAACGGCGTGCAGTCGCGCGCAGACATGTCCGCGAGCCCAGTGCGGCGCGCGAACTTCGACGAGGCAGCGAAGACCCTGGCGGAAGACTGCGCGAATGCCGGCACGCAATCGGCGTAGTGGTGCCCGGGGCAGCCTCTGCGCTGTGTGGTTCTGGGACGCAACTCCCCTGGAACTGCGCTGCTCGGTGATCGGCACGTGGACGGCCGCGGGCCGCCGATGCATCGCTACCGACCGATCGGGCACCTGGTTCCGCCGCGACGGCACCGCCCAGCGGTCGCCTCGGCGCATGGACCCAGGCTGCGGACCAACCGTAAAGTGGCTACACCGCAGCCGATCGTGGTCGGCCTGTGAGTGGGGGTAGGGGTGGGCATGGCTTCCTCCGGCGGACACCTGCGTCTGCAGATTCTCGGTCCGTTGCGGATCTGGCGGGACGGCGTCGAACTGGACGCCGGGCCGCGGCAGCAGTCGTACCTGCTCGCGGCGCTGCTCGCCCGTGCGGGCGAGCCGATCAGTACGAGCGAGTTGGTCGACCTGATCTGGGCCGAGGACGTCCCGGCGTCGGCTGTGAACATTCTCCAGAAGTACGTCGGCGCACTGCGACGGCTGTTCGAGCCTCTGCTGCCCGTCCGCGAAGCCGGCTCGTTCCTCCACCGTCGCGGCAATTCCTACCTTTTCACCGTCGGCTCCGCCATGCTGGACCTCGTCGTCTTCCGAGAACGCGTCGACGCCGCCAGGGCCGCGCTGACCCATCGTGATCACGAGGTGGCCCTCGACCACTACGTCGAAGCGCTCGGGCTCTGGCACGGCTCGGCGGGTGACGGCATCGCCGACGGGACAAGCGCCACGACGGTCTTCGCCGCACTCGACAACGAGTTCTACGACGCGTGCACGGCGGCGGCGGAGCTCGCCGTGTCGACGGGCCAACCGGAGCGGGTGCTCGCGGTTCTGCAACTGGCCGCGTCGATGGACCCGTTCAACGAGCCCGTGCTGGCCGCTCTCGTAGGCGTTCTCGGCGCTGCCGGCCGCCAGGCGGAGGCGCTGTCGGTGTTCCGTCAGGTCCGCGACCGGCTCGCCGAGGAGCTCGGCATCGACCCGGGGCCGGCTCTGGAGGACGCGCAACGGCGGATTCTCACCCAGCCCCAGGCGTTGCCTCTCGTGCAGGAGGAGGACGAGAAGGCCGGGCGGACCACCGGGGCAGCCCTGATCGGCCGGACCGAGGAGCTCGCCACGCTGCGGCGCATCGTGGAGCGCGCACTCGCCGGCGACACCGCGATCGGCGTCGTCGAAGGCGAACCGGGCGCAGGCAAGACCCGGCTGCTGGAGGAGGCCGCCGCCGTGGCGGGCCGGCTGGGCGCACTCACCGTCTGGGGCTCCTGCCTGGAGGGCGACGGGACACCGGCGATGTGGCCATGGGAGCAGGCACTGAGCCAGGTCGTCCGCAGTCTGCCCGCTCCGGCGAGCGAACAGTGGCTCACCGGCGGGCTGGGAAGCCTCCTCGCAGCACGGGACGACGCGACCCGGGAACTTCCCGACGGCAACGCCCAGTTCCGGCTGTTCGAACAGGTCGTCGCCCTCGTCGGACAAGCCTCGGCGCGGCGGCCGACACTCCTGATACTCGATGACCTCCAATGGGCCGACGCCACCTCCCTGCAGTTGTTGCAACACCTGGCAGGTCGGCTGCCCCCTGGCACCGCGATCATCGGCGCGCTACGTGACCGCGCGCCCACACTCAGCCCGGACCTCTCCCGGGTGCTGGCCGCCGCCAGCCGGCGGCCCGGTCACCGCAGGTTCCGGCTCGGCCCGCTCGGTCCGGCCGACGTGGCCGAACTCATCCGCCAGGAGGGCGGCCAGGATCCCGGCGACGCCGCCGCCCGCGCCATCCACGCCCGTACGTCCGGCAATCCGTTCTTCGTCCGCGAACTGTCCCGGCTCCTCAGCGGGGCCGGCGCGATCGGCGACGGCGACACGTCCGTATCGGCCGGGGTCCCCTCCACCGTCCATGACGTCGTCCGCGACCGGATGGCCGGGCTCGACGACCGCGCCCGCGACCTGCTCCGGGTGGCCGCGCTCATCGGCCGCGACGTCGACCTCAGGCTGCTGTCCCGCGCCACCGGTGTGGACGTCGCTGACTGCCTCCATCGCTTGGAACCGCTGCATACGCTCGGGCTGCTCGAACCCGGGCCGCAGGACCCGTCCTCGCTCCGCTTCGCGCACGACCTGGTGCGCGAGTCGGTCTCCGAGACCGCGACAAAACAGCAGGTCACCCACCTGCATCTGCGCGTCGCGGACGCGCTCGAACAGATCCATGCCGACGACGAGGACGTCGCCGAACGCCTCGCATACCACCTGTGGGCCGCCGGCCCCCTCGCCGAGCCCGTGCGCGCCGCGGAGGCACTGATCCGCGCCGGGCGCCGCGCGGCAGCCAAACTCGCCTTCGAGTCCGCCAATCGACAGCTGCGCTCCGCCGTACAGGTCACCCGGGCCTCCGGACTCATGGAGCTGGAGTTCTCCGCCCTCACGCTGCTCGCCATCGTCGTCAGACGGCAGTCGGGGTACGACGCCTCGACGTTCGATCTGCTGGAGCGGGCCGAATACCTGGCCCGCACCCTCGGCCGGGAGGCGGAGGCCGCCGACTTCCTCTTCATCCGTCTGATGGGTGCCTACACCTCCATCGAGAAGGGCCGCGGACAGTTGGCCCGCCGCATGCACGAGCTCGGTCAGGTGTCCTCCGATCCGGCCGTCCGACGCTACGGCCGGCAGGCTTGGGGTCTGCATCAGTGGGACATCGGCAACATCGGCGAGGCGTACCGGTCCTTCAGCAAGGAGGATGCCGCCGCCGGCGGCGACACCCTCGCCCCGGACGAAGAGACACCGCTGCGGCGGGACGGCAGCATTCCCGGGGAAGGGCCCGGCTGGCGGGCGGTCATGACCGCGCTGCACGGCGATGTCGACACCGCACTGGCTTTCGTCGACACCTGGGACACCCCGGGGGACCTGTACGCGGCCTCGGTCTGGGTCTACTACACGACCATGATCGCTTCCATGGCCGGGGACGCGGACACGGCACGGCGAGCCGGCGAGCGGTGGGCCGTCGCCGGCCTCGCCCGTCTCGGCACTCAGATCGACCACTACATCCGGCAGTTCTGGTGCTGGGCACGCGCCCTCACCGGCGATGATCCGGCCGGCGCCGCGGCCGAGGCCGAGGAACTCCTCGCCCACCTGCTCGATCCGCCGCAATGGGGCATCGCCTACCACTACGGACTGATCGCCGAGATGTGGCTGGCAGCCGGATCGCCCGACCGGGCCGACGCCGCTCTCGACCGGGCCGACCAGGCGATGTGGGACTACGGCCAGCGTTACGCAGAAGGGTTGCTCCTGCTGCTGAAGGCGCGCCTGTTGCAGGCCCGCGGTGCACCCCTCACTGCTGTCCGGGCCGCCGCCGAACGCGCCTATACGCAATCCACCGCATACGAGGCGCACCTGTTCGCGCGCCGCGCCGAACAACTCCTCTCCGGACCTGGAGGCACTACATGACCGCTGGCCCTGAGGAACAGAGCGGGCTGACCGCCCTGGCCCGCGGGCTCTCGGCACCGAAGGGCTTCGTCGACGCCAGCCTGGCCACCCCTGCCCCTGGAACGATTCGCCTGCTGGGCGGCATCCCCGCGCCTGAGGCTTTGCCGGTCGAGGCGATCGGCAAAGCATCGGCGCAGCTGTGGCAGACCCCCGACGCTTCGATCGCGAGCCTGCAGTATGCGCCGGCGCGCGGATCCGCCGCGCTGTGCGACTGGATCGCGAAACGGGAGGGCGTCGACCCGAGCCGGATCGTGGTGACGAACGGTGGCATGCACGGCCTCGCACTGGCGGTACTGACCGTCGTCGAGCGCGGTGCCACCGTCGCGGTGGACGACCCGGTGTTCCCGGGCTTCCTGTGGGCCCTGGAGGTGGCGACGACACGGATCCTGCCGGTGCCGGTCGTGGCCGACGGCTTCGATGTCGAACGCCTCGCCCGGCGGCTCGCCACCGGCGCCCGGATCGCCGCCGCCTACACCGTGCCCGACTTCCACAACCCCGCCCAGGTCAGTCTCTCGGCGCCGAAGCGACAGGCACTCATCGAGCTCGCCGAGCGGTACGGCTTCTACGTGATCGTCGACAATCCGTACCGCGAACTGCGCTTCGGCGGCCAGGACCAGGGTGTCGGGGTCTTCAACCAGTCGGATCGGGCGATCCACGTCAACACCTTCACCAAGACCCTCGGCCCCGGCTGGCGCGTGGGCTGGCTGGTGCTGCCGGACCACCTCGTGGACCCGGTGATCCGGCTGCGCAACCGCCTCGACGTGCACACATCCTCGGTGACCCAGTCGATCATCGAACGGCTGCTCACCGACGACGCCGAATGGTTCGACCGGATCGTGCGCAGCGCCACCGCGCTGTACCAGGAACGCGCCGGCGTGCTGATCGACGCCCTGGAGGAACAACTCCCGGGTGCCCTCCACGTCGAGGCTCCCGAAGGCGGGCTGTTCCTCTGGCCGCGGCTCACCGACGACGCCGTGGACCCCGCGGCGCTGTTCCGGCGGGCGGCCGCCCACGGCGTGATCTACCAGCAGGGCGAGTTCTTCGCGGCGGACCCCCGGCAGCGGTCTTCGGCCCGGCACCTGCGGTTCGCCTACAGCGACCGCACTCCGGAAGAACTACGGGAGGCCGTACGCCGGCTGGCCCTGGCCTTTTGAGGACGCACGCGAGCAACGGCAGTCCCTGATGGTGGATTTCCGGAAGGCGGCTCATGACCAACGTTCGGCTCCCCCTGCGCGCACTCGCCCCGTTCGCCGCCGGTTCGGTCGGCATGGGCATCTGGGTCACCGTGCCGGGCATCTTCCTGCTGTACTTTCTGACCGACGTCCTGGCCGTGCCACCGCAGACGGCCGGCCTCGCGCTGCTGCTGCCGAATGTCGCCGACATCGTGCTGCACCCGTGGGTAGGCCGGATCTCGGATGCCAACAGGGCCGCCACTGGCCACCGACGGCGACTGATGGTGTCCGGCTGCGTCGTCATGCTCGCCTTCGTGGCCATGTTCGCCGTGCCGTCGGACCTGCACGGGACAACCGCCGCGATATGGGTCGCGGCGGCACTGGTCGCCGGCAACGTGCTCTACTCGCTCTACCAGGTTTCCTACCTCGCCACACCGGCCGACCTGGGCATCGGCTACCACGAGCGGACCCGCCTCATGGGCTACCGCAATGTCGTGATCACCGTGAGCGTCCTGCTCGCCGGCGTAGCCGCGCCGCTGGTCGCCGGCCACGATCCGGGCGTCGGCGACTACACGAGGATGGCCCTGCTGCTCGGCGCGGTCATGCTCGCGGCGATGCTGGTCGGCATCACCGGCGTCGCCCGCCTCAACCGGGCCGCGCCGGGCACCCCGGCCGAGTCGGGGCACCGGGGCGGGCTGCTGGTGGCGCTGCGCGACCGGCAGTTCCGTGCGCTGACCGCGTCGTATCTGACCGTCGCGATCACGATGAACCTGGTGCTGGCCGCCATGCCGTACTTCGCCGAGTACGCGTTGGGCCGCGCCTCGCTCACGACGGTGCTCATCGCGGCGTTCATGGCGCCGGCGGTCCTGACCACGCCCCTGTGGGTACTGGTGGCCCGGCGTCTCGGCAAGCAGCGCAGCCTGCTCGTCGCCCAGGCCGCGTTCGTGGCCGGCTCGTTGGTGCTGGCCCTGGGCGCTGCGGCGGGCCTGCCTCTGCTGATCGCAGCGGTGTCCGTGCTGGGTGTCGCGTTCGCCGCGATGCAACTGATGCCGCTGTCGATGGTGCCCGACGTCATCGCCGCCGCTGGGCCGAACGGTGCCGCCAGTGCGGGCAGTTACACCGGCGTGTGGACCGCCGCGGAGGCCACCGGCGGCGCAGTGGGGCCGTACCTGTACTCCGCCTGCCTGGCTGCGGGCGGGTTCGTGGCCAGTACTGCGGGCGAGCACACCACGCAGTCTCCCGGCGCGTTGGCGGCCGTTCGCTACGGCTTCACTCTGGTGCCGGCCGTGCTCATGACGATCGCCATAGCGCTGCAACGCCGGTACACCTTGGACGAGCAGGCCCACACTGCGGCGCCGAGTGCCGTCGCCCAGGAAAAAACAGCGGGGTGACGCCGCCCGCCCTGTACCGGCCGCCAGCGGGACGACAGCCCCGCAGCACCCACTCACAGAGGTTGTTGGCCCGGCCAGGGCAACTCGGTTTTCCCGGCGGGTATTTCACCGACGTGTATTCAGGCTTTGCACGAAGTCGCGCTTGACAACAACGGAATTGGCGCCCGGATATCTGTTCAGTGTTCGTCAAGTAGCCGGCTTTACGCTGACCGCGATCACCACTGAAACAGCGGATATCGAAGGGCGTATATCGATGACGACAACTCGCCGAGGGCTGCTGGCCGGATCCGCCGCGGTCGTACTGGGCGCCGCACTCGACGCGCCGGCCGCGCAGGCACACACCGGAAGCGGCGGCCAGAAGCCCACCGTGGTACTCGTGCACGGCGCGTTCGCTGACGCCTCCGGCTGGAACGGGGTCGCCTCCCGGCTCATCCGCGACGGCTATCCGGTCATCGCACCGCCCAACCCACTGCGCAGCGTGGCCTCCGACTCCGCCTACCTGGCCGCCATCCTCGCGACCCTCGACGGCCCGCTCGTCCTCGTCGCGCACTCCTACGGCGGGATCGTCGTCACCAACGCCGCGACCGGCAATCCGAACGTGAAGGCGCTGGTCTACGTGGCCGCGTTCGTGCCCGATCAGGGTGAGACGCTGCTGGGCCTGCAGACGAAGTACCCGGGAAGCAGGCTCAGCGAGGCGGCGCTGGACTTCCGTCCCTACGGTGAGGGCCTTGTCGACGGCTACATCAAGAAGGAGCTCTTCCACGACGTGTTCGCCGGGGACCTGCCGAAGGCGACCACCAAGCTGATGTGGGCCGGCCAGCGGCCGGCGGACGTGCGCACCCTCGGGGAACCGTCCGGCGCCCCGGCCTGGAAGACCATTCCGTCCTGGTACCTCGTGGGCCGCGACGACCAGGTGCTGCCCCCGGCGGCGCAACGGTTCATGGCGCGCCGGGCCGGCACGCACACCGTCGAGGCCGACACCTCGCATGTCGCGATGATCGCGCAGCCCGCGGCGACGGCAGCCCTCGTCAAGCGCGCCGCGCGTTGACACCACCAAGCCGACGAAGCCAGGAGGGGGCGGCGATGTTTGAGAGGCTGGGGCGGACGATGGTCCGCCGACGGTGGTGGGTGATCGGCCTGGCCGCGGCCTTCCTGGCGCTCGGCGGCATCTGGGGCGCGCGGGTCTTCGGCTCGCTGACCACCGGAGGGTTCGACGACCCGGCCGGCCAGAGCTCGCGCGCGGCTGCACGTGCCGAGGCGACGCTGGGCCGGACCGGCAACGACGTGGTGGTCCTGTACACCAGCTCCAGCGCGACAGTTGACGACCCGGCGTTCCGGCAAGCCGCCACGCAGACGCTCCAAGCGCTCCCGCATGACGTGGTGACCCGGACCGTCACTTATTGGAGCACCGGCAGCCCGGCCCTGGTCAGCCACGATCGGCACGCCACCTATGCGGTGCTGACCCTGGCCGGCGACGACGAGGCGCAGCGCGGCGAAGCGCTGGACGGGATCGAGAACGAACTGGCCGCGCCCGGCCTGCGGACCCAGGTCGGCGGCGCCACCACGGTCGACCGCGACATCCGCGAGCGGGTCGCGGCGGACATCGCTTTCGCCGAGACGATCTCCGTACCGGTGCTGCTCGTGCTCATGGTCGTCGTCTTCGGCAGTGTGGCCGCGGCGAGCCTGCCGCTCGCGATCGGCGCTCTGGCCATCCTGGGAGCGTTCACCGCGCTGCGCGGGATGACCTACCTGACCGACGTCTCGGTCTTCTCGGTCAACGTGGTGACGATTCTCGGACTGGGCCTGGCGATCGACTACGGCCTGTTCATGGTCGGGCGGTTCCGGGAGGAGATCGCCCGCGGGCTCGGTGTCGAGGACGCCGTCGCCCGCACGATGGCCACCGCCGGTCGTACGGTCGCGGTCTCCGGCGTCACCGTCGCCGTCTCGTTGGCCGGACTGCTGATCTTCCCGATGTCCTTCCTCCGCTCGATGGGCCTCGGCGGTCTGTCGGCGGTCGTGGTGGCGATGGTGGCGGCACTGACCGTGCTGCCGGCCCTGCTCGCCGTCCTCGGCCCCCGGGTCGAGGCACTTTCGGTACGGCGGCTGATCCGCCGCCCGCCGTCGGCCCTCCCGCAGCACGAGGTCGCGCACGGGTTCTGGTATCGCCTCGCGCACAGCATCATGCGCCGCCCGGTCGTCTATGCGACCGGCGTGCTCACGGTCCTGCTGCTGGCCGCCGCGCCGTTCCTGCGCGTCGAGTTCGGCGGCATCGACCCGAGGGTGCTGCCGACGGGTACCGAGAGCCGTGTGGTCACGGAAACCCTCGACCGGGACTTCGTACGGAACGGCCAGGTGCCCATCGAGGCGATCGTGACCTCGTCGGACCGGGCCGGTCTGGAGCGCTACGTCGACGCCGTCCGAACCGTCGACGGGGTGTCCGGAGCCAAGGTCACGGGTGGGTCCGGCGACGTCGCCAGGGTCACGATCACATACCGCGGCGATCCCATATCGCCCGAGTCGCGGGATCTCGTGAGCCGCATCCGGGCCGTACCGGCACCACCGGGTGGTGCGGCGCTGGTGGGTGGCCAGACCGCGCAGCTGACCGACCAACTCGACGCCGTGGGCCGTCTGCTGCCCTGGATGGCGCTGATCATCGGCGGCGCCGGCTTCGTCCTGCTGTTCCTCGCCTTCGGCTCCGTCGTGCTGCCGATCAAGGCGATCGTGATGAACATCCTGTCGCTCGGCGCCTCGTTCGGCGCACTGGTCCTGATCTTCCAGGACGGCCATCTCTCCGGCCTGTTGGACTTCACCTCCACCGGGACGCTGGAGGCGACCCAACCGATCCTGATACTCGCGGTCGTGTTCGGGCTGTCGATGGACTACGAGGTCTTCCTGATGTCCCGGATCCGCGAGGAGTACGACCGGACCGGCGACAACACCGCGGCGGTCGCCGTCGGGCTGCAGCGCAGCGGCCGGATCATCACCAGCGCCGCGCTGCTCATCCTGGTCGTGATCGGGCTGTTCTCCATCTCCGGAATCACGTTCATCAAGCTGATCGGGGTGGCGATGCTCATCGCCGTCCTGGTGGACGCGACGATCGTCCGCGCGCTCTTGGTACCGGCCACAATGCGCCTGCTCGGAAACGCGAACTGGTGGGCGCCGGAGCCCCTGCGGCGCTTCTATGCCCGCCACGGCCTCCGGGAAGGCGACGACCCGCCCCCCACATCTGATCTTCGCTCCGCACCGGCCCGTACGCCGTCCAACTGACCCTCCTGCCGAGGACGAGACGAGACAATGCATCAGCGCGCATACGACAGCCAGTGCACCGCCGAGGAGAAGCGGCACACCTCCGCGAAGTCGCCCATCAGGAATCCGAGGCTGACGTTGTTCGCACTGGCGTTGGGGACCTTCGCGATGGGGGCCGGCGAGTTCGGCAGCAACGGCATCATCCAGCTGTTCGCGTCCGATCTGGGTGTGTCCGTTCCGGTCGCGACCTACGCGATCACCGCGTATGCCTTCGGGGTCATGGTCGGCTCTCCGGCGATCACCCTGCTCGCCGCCCGGGTCAACCGGCGCACTCTGCTGCTCGGCCTGATCGGACTGTTCCTGGTCGGCAACGGACTCTCCGCCCTGGCGCCGGACATCGCGTCGTTCGTCGTCTTCCGGTTCGTCGCGGGCAGCGTGCAAGGTGCGTTCTTCGGCGCCGGTGCCGTCGTCGCCGCGTACGTGTACGGGCCGGGCAAGGGCGGCAAGGCGTTCGCCACCGTGATGGGAGGACTCACCCTCGCCACCATCGCCGGGTCGCCGCTCGGCACCTTCATCGGCCAGCACGCCGGCTGGCGCGCCCTGTACGGGACCGTGGTCGCCGTCGGCCTACTCGCCGGAGCCGCCCTGATGGCCTGGCTGCCCCGCACCGACGACCTGCGCGGCAGCTCCCTCACGGGCGAACTGGGCGCCCTCCGGCGGCGAGGCGTCTGGCTGATGGTCACCGTCGCCGCGCTCGGCATCTCCAGCATCTTCGCCGTCTACACGTTCATCGGCCCGTTCGTCACCGACGCGGCGCGGCGGGACGCCTCGCTCATCCCGATCGCGCTCGCCGTCTTCGGCCTCGGCATGGCGGTCGGCAACCACGTCGGCGGACGGGTCGCCGACCGGTACGAGAACCGGGGTCTGATCTGGGGCTACAGCGGTGCGCTGGCGTTCCTGGTGCTGATCGGCGTGGCAGGCGCCGACCTGGTGGTTCTGCTGCCCTGCCTGTTCGGCGTCGGCGCGACCATGATGTTCGCCATCCCCACCATCCAGGTCCGGCTGACCGATCTCGCACCGGACGCCCCGACCTTGATGGGAACGCTCAATCTGGCCGCCCTCAACCTGGCCAACTGTCTCGGCGCGATCGGCGGCGCGATCGCCCTCGACGCCGGCTGGGGGACACTATCCACCGTCTGGGCCGGCTTCGTCCTCACCACCGTAGGTCTGCTCCTGTACGTCATGACCGTCGCCCGGGTGAAGCCGACGCCCGTTCCCGTTCGTGTCTGAACAGCTCGCTGGAACCACTGCTTTGGCAAGAGACCCGTTCTGGTCCGATGCGACGGAGGAACCACGTGAACGACGCTGTGGCGGAGCGCGGGCCGGTCCTGGACGACGAGCAGTTCCGCCGCCTCGCCGAGTACGGCGAGGCGGAGCACACCGAGCCCGGCCGGGAGCTCCACACGTCCGGCGACGACACCTACGACTTCTTCCTGCTCCGGTCGGCGAGCGTGGACATCGTCCGGGAAGCGACGGCGATCGAGCCGGAGCGTCTGATCTACCGGAGCGGCCCCGGAGACTTTCTTGGGGAGCTCAACCTGCTGACCGGACAGCACGTCTACCTGACCGCCCGGGTGGCGTCCGCCGGGACAATCATCCGAATCCGGCCGACGATGTTGCGCCAGGCCCTCGCCGAACAGGTCGACATCGCCGACACGCTGATCGAGGCGTTCCGGGAGCGGCGAGAAGTGATCAGTGAGACGGCCGGCAATGCCCTGGAGCTTGTCGGCCGGTCGGATGCGGCGGAGACGCTGGAACTGCGCACCTATGTCGCGCAGATGCTTCTGCCGAATTACTGGCTCGACGCGGCCTCGGACCCCGGACGCTCACTGATGAGACGAGCGGGGCTCGGCGAGGACGACCTCCCGGCCGCGATGGTCAAAGGTTCGCTGCTGAGGCGCGCGACGCCCAGAACTCTGGCCGAGGTGCTCGGTCTCACCTATCGAGCCGACGGGCGTCCGGTCGATCTCGTCGTGGTGGGCGCCGGCCCGGCGGGTCTGGCCGCCGCCGTGTACGGGGCGAGCGAGGGCTTGGTCACCGTACTGCTGGATCGCGCCGGGCTCGGTGGCCAAGCCGCCAAGAGCGCCCGCATCGAGAACTACCTGGGCTTCCCCCACGGAGTCAGCGGCCAGAACCTGACCCGTCTGGCGATGGTCCAGGCACTCAAGTTCGGCGTAAGGATCCACTCGCCCTGCGCGGTGGTCGGCTTGGACCTCTCCGAGGAGCGACGGCCTGCCGTCCTGCTGGAGGACGGCGCAAGAATTCAATGCCGCGCGGTGATCGCCGCGACCGGGGTGCACTACCGGCACCTCGACCTGGCGCAATGGACGACTTTCGAAAAGTCCGGCTGTGTCCGGTACGCCGCGACCGAGTTGGACGTCCGGGGCTATGAGAGTCAGCCGGTGACGGTCGTCGGGGGCGCCAACTCTGCCGGGCAGGCGGCCTTGTCCCTCGCCGCCCGTGGCGCGACAGTGGACCTGATCATCCGCGGCGCCGACCTCGGAGCCCGGATGTCGTCCTACCTGAGCGACCGGATCCGGGCACATTCGCGGATCCGGGTCCACACCAGCAGCAGGATCCGCGAACTGGTCGGCGGTGACACCCTCGCGTCGATCATTGCCGAGAGGTCCGATGGGCGTCAGGACCGGCTGGCTTGCCGCGCCCTGTTCTGCTTCATCGGCGCCGACCCGGTGTCGGGCTGGCTGACCGATGTGGCCAAGGACGACGACGGCTTCATCCTCACGGGCAGCCGGCTGCCCGCAAAACCGTTCGGTACAACCCTGCCATTCCAGACAAGCGCACCCCGGATCTTCGCTGTCGGCGACCTCCGCTCAGGCTCGACGAAAAGAGTGGCCACCGCCGTCGGTGACGGCGCTGGCGCAGTCTCCTCCGTCCACACGGCTCTCGCCAACGATTGACGCGTGTACCAGATCGGCTTCTGCTCGCTGCACAATCGCCTGGACACCATCACCCTGACGGTCGGTTCGTCTTCCCCGTCTTCGCCGTGCCAGCCGAGTTTGTCGTGGTCGGCAGTCGGCTCCCGCAGCGGGCGGTGTCTGGCTTCCTGCGGGCGGCATGACCCCGGACCTACGGCCCAATGTGGCTAATGACTGCTCCGATGGACAATGGACAGCACCTAACCCAGTCCATAACTCCGGCTCCGCCGTCTGGGCTTGTCTGCCCAGCGAGGACGCACAGCGGCGATCCGCCACCTCGTCGCGAAGGTCCCCGCACCCCTGATCGCCTGCATGCTCGGCTACCACGACGAGACGACCGCCCAACTTGCAGCCGGGGCCGGAGGCACCTGGTGCCACTACGCTCCCGGCGTCCACACCCGCTGCTCCAAAAGGAGCCTTTCCGATCTCACAGCGAGGTTGTGGTGATGGACGAGGACGGCCTTCCGAGCTGGGGAGTCCCTTGTCCAGGGGGCAGTCGCGGCTCTCTCGGTCATGTACCGGGATCTGCGCGGCGTCCTTCACTCGATCAGCGCGACCTGTCCGGGCTGCTCGGTAGAGGGCTGGTTGTCGATGTCGGTGAGATAGGGGGCGACGAGGCCGTGGTAGTCGGCTTTGCGCTCGGCGGGTAGATCCTTCCAGCCGGTAATGCGGTCACGACAGCGCGGTGAGTCGCACCGGCAGGGGGCGGCGAAGTGATCGACGGAGCAGTTCCGCATGGCGTAGTCGAACGTGATCTCCTGGCCTGCGGGGATGGGCTGGCGGGCGATGAGGTCGTGGGCGCCGCCGGCGTTGAGGCGGACTCCGCAGTCCGGCTCGCAGGAGTGGTTCATCTTGGGGATGAGCCCGCCGTTCAGCACGAACCCTTTCTCGCCGACCTGGGAGGCGTGGGAGACGAACTGGTGGCCCTTCTGACCGACGACGCCAGGCTCACCATGCCACCCGAACCCGCCGAGCACCGGGGCCCCCGGCCGATCGCCGGATTCCTCCTGGAATCCCACGTGGGCCAGGACCTCACATTCCTCCCCACCCGGGCCAACAGCCAGCCCGCCCTCGTTCTCTACCTCCCCGACCCCAGCGCGCCGATCCGGCGGGCCTGCGGTCTCATCGTGCTCACGCTGCGGGGCAACCGGATCCACACGCTCACCCGCTTCGGAGACCTGGGGGTCCTCGCCCGCTTCGGGTTCCCCCGCTCGCTGCCGCGAGGCTGACCATCCCCACTGGATGGCTGGTGGTGCTTCGCCGACGGCGAAGGCGACCGCCGCCCGGTGGCCCGGTGTTCCTCAAAGCGCGGCCGGACGCGACGGCCTGGCTGGCGTAGGCGGCTCGGCCCGCGTCCTCACCCCACCGTCGGACTCGGCGAGAGCGTGCTGTTCGCCGGCGGAGTGAGAACGACCTGCGGCTGTGTCGCGACCGGGGGTGGCGGGGTCAGCTCCTGGGCCGGGAGCGTGGGCGGGGTGGTCTCCTGGGGGAGGACCTGGTCGAAGTCGACCAGACCGGTCTTCTCCAGGACCGCGATGTGGTCCAGGACAATGTCGTTGGCCTGGTCGGCCAGGGCGCGGACCAGCGAGTTCCTCGTGGTGGTACGGACGCTCGCGATCGTGGGGAGGAACTGGCCGTCCGTCGCGCGCAGGAGGGTGGCCATGTCGGTGTCGAACTGCTTGCCTCTGTCCGCGTTCAGTCCGGCCACGAAGCCCTGCTGTTGTGGTGACGGCTGGTCGGGCAGGGTGATGCCCAACTTGCCGGCGGCTTCGCGGGAGTCGGCGTCGAGCGAGGCACGCCCGTCGATCAGGTGCTCCCCCGCGATCTTGACGGCTTTCGTCGTGGCTTTCTTCAACGCCATCTGACCGACGGGGTACTCCCATAATCCGGCGGAGCGCACCTCGACCACGAAATCCCGGTCGGCTTCCGTCAGCGGTCCGGTCGCCGGGGTGGCGATGACCCGCTCGGGCGCGCTGCCGACCTTCTGGACTCCGAGCATGGCGGGGTACAGGAGCGATCCGAGGGTGAGGCTGAGCGCGCCACCCACGAAGAGAGTTCCCGCCGTTCTCCGTGAAACGAGCACTGTGTCTCCTGTCCGGTTCGGAGCCGCACGTACAGGAGTACGGATGCGGGGTCCCGCGGAACCTTTTGGGCTCGCAACGGGTTCGCAAAGCCGACCGGCGTTCGGACCCCGACCGCACTTGTGCCAACCGCGGCGGTCACCTGCCTGCCCGAGGGAGTGCCCGACACCATCACGATCGGACGGTTCACCACCGTCGCCCCCCTTCGACTCGGGCATTCGCTGACACTCGGCGGCACTGGCATCGGGGTTGCGGAGAGCGCCATTCGCCGAGCACGAGCGGTCGCAGGCATCGCATCATCCGCCCTTTTCGGGGCTCCCTCGGCCAGTACAGGAACAACGGGACTGCCGGGCCACAGTGCTACGTAAGGTCCGGGGCATCGGCGAGGAGGGCTACGCCCGAGTCTCGCAGCGACAAGGAGGAGATGCCTGCATGAGCAATGTGGAGATCTGTCTGAAGGACATCATGACGTCGATCGAGGGCGCTTTGGGAACTGCCCTGGTCGACTTCACCAGCGGTATGGCGCTGGGCACTCTGGGGGGGGGGTGGCAAGGACCTCGACCTGACTGTTGCGGCGGCGGGCAACACGGACGTGATCCGATCCGAGCTCCGCACCATGGAACACCTCGGATTCAAGGGTGAGATCGAGGACATCCTGATCACACTCGTCAGTCACTATCACATCCTCCGACCGCTCAAGGGCAGCGGCAGCGGATTGTTCCTTTGGTGTACCTGGAACGGTTCACCAGCGATCTCTACCTGGAGAAGCCATCCGACGTGCAGCACTACAGCGTGATGTTCGACCACCTCCAGGCCCTGGCCCTCAGTCCCGACAGCAGCCGCGGTTTCATCACCGACGTCACCAAGATGTACATCGACACGGCGAGCCACCCCTGAGTGCGGTTTGCGAAGTTCTGGGCCTCTCGCTGACGGTCTCGCAGTGGTGACGGGAGGATGGTCCAGGTCCGAGGGCCCAGGCGTCCTCTTGCTGGGGTTGCTGACTGCCAGCGCCAAGACGATCAGTCGCGTTGGGCCTCGCGGGAGGTCGACTGTCCGCTTCTGCGAGAACTTCGCGGGTGATTCGCCTGGTCATAAGGGTGATCGCGGCCCAGCCGTCGGCCGCCATCCAGCACGAGGCAGCTACTGCCACTGAAATAGCCTGGCAACGGGGCTCTCCGCGCCGATGGGCGACTACTGCAGCACGTAGTCCCGCCTGGAGTTCCCCACCCCGTCCGAACAGACCGGGAGCGTCCGTCCTCCCCTGCGGCGGTCAGGTCACCGATGAAGCGGGCGGGTTCAGTCCTCCACGTGGGCCAGCCACAGGTCGGGGCCGAAGACCTCGTAGCGGATGTGGCGGGCGGAGATGCCCGCCTTCAGCAGCTGGGTGCGCACCGCACGCATGAAGGGCAGTGAGCCGCACAGGTAGACGTCGGCGTCGGCGGGCAGGTCCAGGTCGGTGAGGTCCATCAGGCCGGGGCGGGAGCCCGGTTCGCGGGCGGCGTCCTGCTCGTACCAGAACTGGGCCCGAACGGCCGGGAGTTCACGCAGGGCGCGGTCGGTGTCGGCGCGCAGGGCGTGCTCGGCCGGGGAGCGGTCGGCGTGCAGCACCCATACCGGCCGGGTGGCTCCGGTGGCCGCGAGGTGTTCGAGCATGGCGACCATCGGGGTGCAGCCGATGCCCGCGGAGACGAGCAGCAGCGGTGTGTCGGCGTCGTCGAGGACCACGTCACCGAAGGGTGCCGACAGCGTCAGTTCGTCTCCGGCGCGCACGGTGCGGTGCAGGTGGTTGGAGACCTCGCCCTCGGGGGCCTCGGCCACGCCCGCGACCTGCTTGACGGTGATGCGGCGTATCCGGTCGCCGGGGGCGTTGGACAGACTGTACTGGCGGGTCTGGCGGACTCCGTCGGGCATGAGCGCCCGGACGCTGACGTACTGGCCGGCGCGGGCCGGTGGCAGGGGGCCGTCGTCGGTGGGGCGCAGCAGGAAGGAGGTCACGTCCGCGGTCTCCTCCCGGCTTTCCACCACGGTCCACTGCCGCCACGGCTTGTGGGGATCGACCTGTGCCTGCTGGTAGAGGCGGGCTTCCTGGGCGATGAGGGCGCCGGCCATCAGCCAGTACACCTCGTCCCAGGCAGCGGCCACCTCCGGGGTGACCGCCTCGCCGAGCACGTCGGCGATGGCACGGAACAGGTACTTGTGGACGATCGTGTACTGGTCCTCGGTGACGCCGAGCGCGGCGTGCTTGTGGGCGATCCTGGCCAGCAGGGCGTCCGGCCGGGTGTCGCGGTCGGCGAGCAGCGCCTGGGCGAAGGCGGCTATGGATCCGGCCAGCGCCCTGCGCTGTTCACCGCTTGCCTGGTTGCCGCGGTTGAACAGCCCGTCCAGCAGCTCGGGCCGTTCGCCGAACATCGTGGCGTAGAAGCGGGTGGTGATCTCGTCCAGGGCGCCACCGACAGCTGGCAGGGTGGCACGGACGACAGCGGCCGACTCGGGCGAAAGCATGGGACTCCTTCAGGGTGCGGGAATGCCGGGAACGGGACGCACCTTCACCACTGGGTCCGGTGGGGAGCGGATCCACCGGTGGGGAGCGGATCCACCCGTCCCGTCGATGATCCCGGTGGCTCCGCCGACGCCGACAGGGCCGAACTTCCCTCGCTACGGGGCCCCTTGGCCCGAGATGAGGTCACCGGGCGGTCCCTTGCCCGCTTGCCTACCTACCGCTCGCTTGGCCGCCCGGTCGCCGACCGGTGAAGCGTCGATCGGTGGGCGTGGGCCGGCTCCGGCCGTGACGCGGTGCCACTGACACGCCGCAGGATGACTGCACGGCGGTCGGTCGCTCATCACCCCACGCGTTCCCAGCCGCGGCGTGGCGGGCGGGCGCCGAGGTGGGTGTCGCGGCTGCGGTAGACGATGTAGGGGCGGGTCAGGTAGCCCAGTGGAGCGGTGAGCATGTGGACGAGCCGGGTGAACGGCCAGGCCGCGAACAGCAGCAGGGCGCTGATCGCGTGCAGTTGGAACAGCACGGGGACACCGGTCATCAGATCGGGGTCGGGCTGGAAGTAGAAGATGGAACGGAACCAGGGGGAGATGGTCTCGCGGTAGTCGTATCCCCCGCCGATGACGTTGGCGGCCACCGTGGCGGACAGGCCGAGCGCGATGGTCAGGGTCAGCGAGACGTACATGGCCTTGTCGTTGCGGGTGGTGGCGGAGAAGACCGGGCCGACGGTGCGGCGCCGGTAGATCAGGATGGCCAGCCCGCCGAGCGTGGCGACACCCGCCATCGTGCCGAGCACGACCGCGCCGATGTGGTAGGTGTGCTCGCTGACGCCGGCCGCCTCGGTCCAGCCCTTGGGGATGACCAGGCCGCCGATGTGGCCGAGGAGCACCACGAGGATGCCGAAGTGGAACAGTGGGCTGCCGATGCGCAGCAGCCGCCTCTCGTACAGCTGGGAGGAGCGCGTGGTCCAGCCGAACTTGTCGTAGCGGTAACGCCAGATGTGGCCGAGGACGAAGACGGCGAGCGAGACGTAGGGCAGGACGGCCCACAACAGGGTTCCGCCGGTGCCTGCCTGGGCCGCCAGGGTGAGGGGCTGCGCGGTCGCGGTCATCGGGGTCCTCCTACGACGGGGTCGGGCAGGAACACGGGGGATGCCGCGTACGGGTCGAGGCCGACCTGCTCCTCGGGCGGGCCCTGCGCGGCCAGGCGCATGACGGCTTCGCGGTCGTCGCCGGCCAGAGCGGGCAGGGTGGCGGAGACGGAGTCCAGGACGTGCGCCCAGGGCGAGCCGTCGTCGGTCAGGGCCAGGCGCAGGAGTTCCAGGCCGGCACGGTGTTCGGTGAGCAGGCCGTGTCCGGCCGCGGGGTCGGTGGCGGCGAATTCGAGGACGACGGCGAGGTGGTCGGGCAGTTCGTCCTCGCCCAGGCGCCAGCCGGCCGCGGCGTAGGCCTGCTTCAGCCGCAGCAGGCCGATGCCGCGCTTCCGGGTGTCGCCGTACGCGTAGTACGTCAGGTACGGGCAGCAGCGTTTGCGGTGGTCGAAGGTGGCGACGTAGGAGGTGGCCAGATCGGCGGGGGTGGTCTGCTCGGCGTGTGCCGTGAAGCGGAGCAAGGGGCGGGCGACGGGTCCCGGCAGCGTGGCGGCGACCTGGCCGGCCAGGGCCAGGCGCTGCTCGAACTGTTCGTCGGGGTAGTCGAGCAGCAGGGACTGGGCCTGCCAGGCGTGGGGGTGCCAGGGCTGGGTGCGGGCGGTGCGCGTGCTCTTGCTCTTCATGGCCTCAGTTCGGCTTCCCCGTCGGCCTCGCTGCCGTCGGACGGTCTGTCCGGGAACAGGCCGGGCGGGGAGCCCTTGCCGTCCCAGCTGAGGAGGTTGACGCGGGTGGTCTTGTCGGTGGGGGCGGCCGGGGTGTCGGCCGTCTGCCGGTCGCGCAGGACGTGGAAGTTCTCCACCGCGATCGGAGCGGCGCCGCCGGACGACTCGCCGAAGGGGCCGGATCCTCCCATACCGGGGCCGCCCTCGTAGTCCAGGCTGCACTCGGTGGCGAGCTCTTCCAGTTTGTGGGCCTGTTCAGCGTGAGCGGGCGGGATGACGTACCGCTCGTCGTACTTCGCCAGGGCCAGCAGCCGGTACATGTCGTACATCTGCTCCTCGCCCATTCCGACCGCCGCCGGGATGGACGCGTCCGGCTCGCGGCCGAGGTTGATGTCCCGCATGTACGCGCGCATGGCGGCCAGGCGGCGGAGCACCGCGTCGACCGGGACCGGGTCGCCGGCGGTGAACAGCTGGGCGAGGTAGTCGACGGGGATGCGCAGGGATTCGACGGCGGCGAACAGGTTGCGGTGGTCCTCGGCGTCCTCGCCGGTGTCGCGGACGGCGTCGACCACCGGGGACAGTGGCGGGATGTACCAGACCATGGGCAGGGTGCGGTATTCCGGGTGCAGCGGAAGCGCCACCTTGTAGGTGTTGATCAGGGCATGGACCGGGGAACGCTGGGCGGCCTCGATCCAGTCCCGGGGGATGCCCGCCTTCTCCGCCGCCCGCACGACCGCGGGGTCGTGCGGGTCCAGGAAGACCTGCCGCTGGGCCTCGTACAGATCCGTGTCGTCGGGGGTGGAGGCCGCTTCCAGCACCCTGTCCGCGTCGTAGAGGACGAGGCCGAGGTAGCGCAGCCGGCCCACGCAGGTCTCGGAGCAGACGGTGGGCAGGCCGACCTCGACGCGCGGGAAGCAGAAGGTGCACTTCTCGGCCTTGCCGGTGCGGTGGTTGAAGTACACCTTCTTGTACGGGCATCCCGTCACGCACATGCGCCAGCCCCGGCAGCGGTCCTGGTCGACCAGGACGATGCCGTCCTCCTCCCGCTTGTAGATCGCGCCGGACGGGCAGGAGGCCGCGCAGGACGGATTGAGGCAGTGTTCGCAGATCCGCGGCAGGTAGAACATGAAGGTCTGCTCGAACTCGAACTTGATCTTCTCCGAGACCTGGTTCAGCAGCACGTCCTTGTCGCCGTGGTCCACGGAGCCGCCGAGGTCGTCGTCCCAGTTCGCCGACCAGGCGATCTTCATGTCCTTGCCGGTGATCAGGGACTTGGGGCGGGCGACGGGGGTGTGCTCCTGCAGCGGCGCGTTCGTCAGGGTCTCGTAGTCGTACGTCCAGGGCTCGTAGTAGTCGTCGAGGGACGGCAGCACCGGGTTGGAGAAGATCGTGATCAGCTTCTTGAAACGGCCGCCCGCCTTCAGCGTGAGGTGGCCGCGCTTGTTGAGTTCCCAGCCGCCGCGCCACTTCTCCTGGTCCTCGTAGCGGCGGGGGTAGCCCTGGCCGGGACGGGTCTCGACGTTGTTGAACCACACGTACTCGACGCCGGTGCGGTTGGTCCACGCCTGCTTGCAGGTGACCGAGCAGGTGTGGCAGCCGATGCACTTGTCGAGGTTCATCACCATCGCCATCTGGGCCATGACACGTCCGATGGTGGCTTCGCCACTGGGCATCAGTACGTCACCTCCTGATTTGTGCGGCGGCGGACGACGGTGACCTCGTCGCGCTGGTTGCCGGTCGGGCCGAGGTAGTTGAAGGCGTACGTCAACTGGGCGTAGCCGCCGATCAGATGGCTCGGCTTGATCAGCAGCCGGGTCAGGCTGTTGTGGATGCCGCCGCGCCGGCCGTTGGTCTCGGTGCGGGGCACGTCGATCAGGCGGTCCTGGGCGTGGTGCATGTAGACGGTGCCCTCGGGCATGCGGTGCGAGACGACCGCGCGGGCGGCGACCACGCCGTTGCGGTTGACCGCCTCGACCCAGTCGTTGTCGTGGACGCCGATCTTCGCCGCGTCCTCCTTGCTCATCCAGATCGTCGGACCGCCCCGGGACAGCGACAGCATGAACAGGTTGTCCTGGTACTCGGAATGGATCGACCACTTGTTGTGCGGGGTCAGGTAGCGCACGGTCACGCCGAGTTCGCCGGTGTCGCCGACGCGTGGCTCGCCGAACAGGGCGTTCATATTCAACGGGGGCCGGTAGACCGGCAGTTGCTCACCGAGGGCGGCCATCCAGTCGTGGTCGAGGTAGAAGTGCTGGCGGCCGGTGAGGGTGTGCCAGGGCTTGAGGCGCTCGACGTTGATGGTGAACGGGGAGTATCGGCGTCCGCCGGTCTCCGAGCCCGACCACTCCGGTGAGGTGATGACCGGGACGGGAGCGGCCTGGGTGTCGGCGAAGGTGATCTGTTTCCCCTCGTGCTCGGCCGCGAGATCCGCCAACTGCCTGCCCGTGCGCGCTTCGAGGGTGTGGAAGCCCTGGGTGGCGAGGTGCCCGTTGGTGGTGCCGGACAGGGCGAGGATCGCCTCGCAGGCGTGTGTGTCGCGGGCGATCGAGGACCTCCCGTCGGCCACTCCGCCCTGCACGGTGCCGTTCTTGTGCCGCAGGTACTCCAGTTCGCGGCCGACCTTGAAGGTGACGCCCTTGGTCGTGGCGCCCAGCGAGTCGAGCAGCGGGCCGAGCGCGGCCATCTTCTCCGCCACCGCCCCGTAGTCGCGTTCGACGGTGACGAGCTTCGGCATGGTGCGGCCGGGAACCGGTTCGCACTCCCCGGCTTTCCAGTCACGCACCTCCCCTCGCGGGTTGGCCAGTTCGTCGGGGGTGTCGTGCAGCAGCGGCGCGGTGACCACGTCCCTCCGTACGCCGAGATGACCGGCGGCCTGGCGGCTGAACTCCTTGGCGAGGGTGTGGAAGGCGTCCCAGTCGGTACGGGTCTGCCAGGGCGGGGAGATCGCCGGGTTGAAGGCGTGCACGAAGGGGTGCATGTCCGTGCTCGACAGGTCGTGCTTCTCGTACCAGGTGGCGGCCGGCAGCACCACGTCGGAGAAGACCGTGGTGCTGGTCATGCGGAAGTCCAGAGTGAGCAGGAGGTCGAGCTTGCCCTCGGGGGCCTCCTCCCGCCAGACCACGTCCCGCGGGCGGGCGTCCGGCGGCGCCTCGGCCGCCCGGACGGCGTGGTCGGTGCCGAGCAAGTGTTTCAGGAAGTACTCGTTGCCCTTGGCCGAGGAACCCAGCAGGTTGGCCCGCCAGATGGTCAGTACCCGGGGGAAGTTCTCGGGTGCGTCCGGATCCTCGCCCGCGAACCGCAGCCGACCGGCCTTCAGTTCGTCCACCACGTGCTCGGCGGCCGGGCGGCCCGCGGCTGCGGCCTCGTCGGCCAGGTCCAGCGGGTTGCGGTCGAAGGTCGGGTACGACGGCGTCCAGCCCATCCGAGCCGACTGCGCGATGACGTCCGCGGTGCTCTTCCCGGCGAACGGGCCGTCCCGGCCGGGACCGGCCGCCGCGAGGGTGTCGGCGGAGAACGGGTCGTAGCGGAACTGGTCGGCGTGCAGGTACCAGTAGGCGGTCTGGATCATCTGCCGGGCCGGCCGGTTCCAGTCGGCGGCGGTCGCGATCGCCGAGTAGCCGGTGATCGGACGGACCTTCTCCTGCCCGACGTAGTGGGCCCAGCCGCCGCCGTTCACCCCTTGGCAGCCGGTGAGTGTGGTGAGGGTCAGGAAGGCGCGGTAGATGGTGTCGGAGTGGAACCAGTGGTTGGTGCCCGCCCCCATGATGATCATCGAACGGCCGCCGGACTCCTCGGCGTTGGCGGCGAACTCCCGGGCGATACGGGCCGCCCGTTCGGCGTCCACGCCGGTGATCGCCGCCTGCCAGGCCGGGGTGTACGGCTCCGTCGCGTCCTCGTACGAGGACGGCCAGCGACCGGGCAGGCTGTCGCGGGCCACCCCGTACTGGGCCAGCAGCAGGTCGTACACCGTGGTCACCAGACGTCCGGCGACCCGCCGTACCGGCACTCCGCGCCGCAGCCTGTCCGCGCTGCCGTCCGGAGCGTCGAAGCGGGGCAGTCCGACCGTGACCGGCAGCTCGCCGCCGCCGTCGGCCGACAGCAACGGATCGGTGTCGCCCAGGTCGAGGTTCCATTTCCCGACCCCGGTCTCGCCGTAGCGGTCGCCGAGCGTGCCGTTCGGCACCACCGGCTCCCCGGTGGCCGCGTCCAGCAGCACGGTACGGAACTCCGCGTGCTCGGCTTGGGCGGCCTCGCCACCGAGGTCGGCGGCGGTCAGGAACTTGCCCGGCGTGTAGGTGCCCGGCTCGTCCTCGGCCTCGTCGAGGGCGACCAGGAAGGGCAGGTCGGTGTACCGCTTCACGTAGGAGGCGAAGTGCTTCGTCTGCCGGTCGACGAAGAACTCCTTGAGGATCACGTGTCCCATGGCCATCGCCAGGGCTCCGTCGGTACCCGGCTGGGCCGCCAGCCACTCGTCGGCGAACTTCACGTTGTCCGCGTAGTCCGGCGACACCGCGACGACCTTCTGGCCCCGGTAGCGGGCCTCGGCCATCCAGTGCGCGTCGGGCGTACGGGTGACCGGCAGGTTCGAGCCCCACATGATCAGATAGCCGGCGTCCCACCAGTCCCCCGACTCGGGCACGTCGGTCTGGTCCCCGAACACCTGCGGCGAGGCCACCGGCAGGTCGGCGTACCAGTCGTAGAACGACAGCATCACGCCGCCGAGCAGCGAGTAGAACCGCGCCCCCGCAGCGTGCGACACCATCGACATCGCCGGGATGGGGGAGAACCCGGCCAGCCGGTCCGGCCCGTACTCCTTGATCGTGTGCACATGCGCGGCGGCCACCATCTCCACCGCCTCGTCCCAACTCGCCCGTACCAGACCGCCCTTGCCGCGCGCCGCCTTGTAGCGGCGGGCGCGTACGGGGTCGGAGACGATGTCCGCCCAGGCCGCCACCGGATCGCCGAGGCGGGCCTTGGCCTCCCGGTACATCTCCAGCAACACACCGCGCACGTACGGGTAGCGCACCCGCGTGGGCGAGTAGGTGTACCAGGAGAACGCGGCCCCGCGCGGGCAACCGCGCGGCTCGTACTCGGGGCGGTCCGGGCCCACCGAGGGATAGTCGGTCTGCTGGGCCTCCCAGGTGATGATGCCGTTTAGGACCCAGGAACCGTTGCATCCACCCCGCGATACTGAATGGAATTCATGCGGGCGTCGCAGTAAAAGACCTGTGAAGATTCGCGCACGCTTCGGTGCGGAATCGGGAGGAGTTCGGATGAAAGACGGAATCGACGCCTTACGGCGCACAGCGGAAGCAGGCGGAGGCCAGGTCGAGCCCTTCCGCACGGCCGGCCGCATCGCGGCGATGGACGGACTGGCCTCCTCCCTCCGCGACATACTGGGCCACAACGCCCGCGCGGACGTGATCTCCTTCGCCGGGGGCATGCCCGCCAGCGAGTTGTTCGACTCGGAAGGCATCACAGCCGCATACAGCCGCGCGCTGCGGTCCCCCCGCCAGGTCCTGCAGTATTCGACCACCGAAGGCGATCCTCGGCTTCGTGAGGCGATCGCGCCCCGGCTGAGCACGCGGGGGCTGGAGACCACCCAGGACCAGCTGGTCATCACCACGGGGGCACAGCAGGCTCTGGCGTTGCTCAGTGGTGCGCTGCTCGTTCCGGGTGACGCGGTCCTCGTCGAGGAACCCACCTATCTGCTCGCGCTGCAGTGCTTCGCCTACGCGGATGCCGAGGTGATTCCCGTGCCCTGCGATCGCGAGGGCGTGATCCCTGAGGCACTGGAAGAGGCCGTTGCCCGCCATCGGCCCAAGCTGCTGTATCTCATACCGGAATTCCACAATCCGACGGCGCGCAGCATGCCCGTCGAACGCCGCCGGGAGGTGGCGGTCTGCGCGGAACGGCACGGCTTCTGGATCGCCGAGGACGATCCCTACGGCGAACTGCGCCTCGCGGGCCGGTCGGAGCCCTGGGTCGCGTCGATGCCGGAGTGCCACGACCGCACGGTGCTGCTCGGCAGCCTGTCCAAGACCATGGCACCGGGGCTACGGCTGGGCTGGCTCAGGGCCCCTGCCGCGGTACGCCAGGCATGCGTCACGGTCAAAGGGGCCATGGACGTCCACTCCTCCACCATCGATCAGGCGGCGGCCGCCGCGTACCTGGATTCGGCCGACGTCGACTGCCACCTCGCACGCGTGCGCTCCAGCTACCGGGAACGCTGTGAGTCGCTGCTCACGGGGCTGGCACAGGCCCTGCCCGTCGGCAGTGAGTGGGTACGCCCCGCCGGTGGAATGTTCGTCTGGGCCCGGCTCCCCGATGGACACGACGCTACGGACCTGCTGCGTCACGCGACCGAGAGGGGGGGTCGTCTTCGTTCCGGGAGCGCCCTTCTTCTCCGGACCTCCCGACCACGCGACCCTGCGGCTGTCCTTCCCGACCCATACCCCCGAGGAGATCACCGAGGGGACCCGCAGGCTCGGCCGCGCGGTCGAGGACATGTCCGACACCGAACGTGAGCCGACCGGCCCGGACCTGACGTCAAGGGCCGCCGGGAGTTCGCCGTAGTCCGTCAAGGCCGGTAACGGGCCCGATCGAGTCCGCCTTCAAACCGGCTCGCACTCTGCCCGGGGGAACCTCGTCCTCACGACTCTTACGAACGCAGCCCCCAGCACGGAGATCCGCAAGGGCAACCTGGGCGGCTGAACCATCCTGGGCGACGGCGCTCAGCTGACCCTGTCCAGTCCGAAGGAGACGGCCCCAAGTTGTCCTGCGGGAACTTGGTCTGCTTTCAACCGCGAACACTGCCATTACGGTTAGCACGCAGCAGAGCCACCAACTGCCTCGACCGGTCCGCACCGATCCGAAGCTCCTTACGCAGCGACTCAGCCGGCACCGGGCGCTGGTGCCGATCCTGGTGCTGGGCATCGACCTGCCGGGCACGCTCCAACAGAGGATCCCCAAGAATTCGATCACCGACCCCGTCGACCCCGGCTCCTTCTCCGAGACGATGCCCCGCATCCATCTGCACAGCCGGGGCGAGCGGCCCGCAGCTCAGCAGACTCGCTCGACGGCGTTCCCGGTCGCCGCCCGTTGTCGATGTCGTCCTGCCGCAACCACTTCGACAACGTGACGGGATGGATGCCGAGCTCCACCGCCGTCTGCTTGGCCTGCTTGCCGGCCTTCCGTGAAGGACTGTCAGTTAGCCACCAGAACTGGAACCCGAGATGTGGGGCAGGTCAAGATGTCACCCGATCGTGCAGCAGACCCGTACTGATGGAGGGTCACAGGGGATCACTCCCCGCGTTGGGCGTGGTCCCTTCCTGATGGGATGAGTGAGGGGAGCCACGTCGCGATCGGCGCTTTGTGTGTGTTGTCAGGAGACCCGGAGGATGCTCTTGCCGTGGGTGGAGCCGTCGGTGAGCCGTTGTACGGCGACGGCCAGGTCGGGCAGGTCGTATTCGGCGGTGATGTCCACGCGCACCTGAGCGTCCGCGACGAGGTCGAGTGCGCGGCGGGCGCTGTCGGCGAGCTGCTGCGGGTGGGTTCGGCTGAGCAGGTTGCTGTTGTAGGTCATGAGGGATGTGCCCTGCATGAGGAGGTCGTTGACGTCGGCCAGGACGGGTTCGTAGGTGCTGAGGTTGCCGTACGCCACCAGTCGGCCGTGCGGCGCGAGTTGTTCCAGGCCGTACCGCCGGGTCGCGCCGCCGACCGGGTCGAGGATCACGTCGAACTTCTCGTCGCCGGGCTTGTCCTGGAACTCCTCGCGCAGCAGGACCTGGTCGTAGCCGAACTGGGCGGCGTAGTCGGCCCTGGCGCTGCTGCCCGCCACTCCGACGACCCGGCCGGCGCCGGCCAGGCGGGAGAACTGGGCGGCCAGGGTGCCGACCGAACCGGCGGCGGCGTGGACCAGGACGCTCTCGCCGGGTCGTACCCGCGAGACGGTGTTGATCAGGTCGTAGGCGGTCGGTGCGCCCCAGCCGAGGCCTGCCGCCGTCCGTAGTGACAGGTCACCGATGTTCAGCGTGAGCGCGGCGGGTGCCAGGGCCACCTCGGCGTAGGCGCCCGCGGAGGTCAGTGCGGCGACGGGCTCGCCGATGCGGCTCGCATCGACGCCGTCGCCGACCGCGACGATGTGCCCGGATGCCTCGAAGCCGGGTACGAAGGGACGCGGTACGGGGAAGTGGCCGTCGCGGACCATGGTGTCGCCCCACTGGATCCCGGCGTAGGCGACGCGGATCGCCACCTGGCCGGGGCCCGGCTCGGGTTCGTGCAGGTCGGTGACGCGGTAGTGGTTCTCGGCGTCGAAAAGGACAGCTTTCATTACAGCCCCTTGCGCTGACTCAGTATCCTTACAGTCGTCAGTCAAGGACTGTAGGTATGTAAGGTTCCTGAGTCAATCCATGAACCTGTTAATGGAGTGGGAGTACATGATGGAGGCTCCGGTCGAGGACGACCTCTGTGTCCGGATCAGGCGCTCCGAGCAGGCGCTGATGGCGCACCACGAGGCGGTGTTGCGGGCCTACGGGCTGACCATGACGCAGTACACCGTGCTGCTGGCCCTCGCGCGCGAGGGCGGCATGTCCGGCGCTCAACTGGCCCGCTCCTGCGGGGTGACCCAGCAGAGCATGAGCAGCGTGCTCACCAACATGGAGACCAAGGGGCACATCCGCCGCGAGACGTCCCCCGTCCACGCCAAGGTGCAGATCGCCACCCTCACGGACGAGGGCCGGGCACTCCTGGACCGCGCCTACCAGGAGGTGGTCGTCCTTGAGCGCGCACTCGCGGACGCGTTCACGCCTTCCGAGCATGCCGCACTGCGCGAACTCCTGGAGAGAGCCACCACCGTGCTGATCCAGCAGACCCGCCAGGCAGCCGTCCCTCCTGTCACCTGAGGCCTCGGCCGATTCGCCGCGGGCGGGCCGCCGGCCCTGGCCGACCGCAAGCGCTCAGCGCCCCCCGCCCGGTTCGCCCCCGCGCAGGTCACCGAGGCCAAGGCACTGGCTCCGCCAGTGCCCCGCCGAGACCGGTATGCCGCTGTCGCGCTGGTCGTGTCCGGAGCCGGCCGCCGAACCGACCGCGCGGGATCACCGACAGCGTCTCCGCGTCCACGGTGCGCCGCCGGCCGCGCGAGAACGCGATCAAGCCCTGGCGGTACCGGTCCTGGATATTCATTCGCGACCCGGACTTCCGCGCCAAGGCCCAACGGATCCTCGACCTGTACGCCCGCACCTTCGAAGGCATCCCGCTCAGCGAGGACGAATATGTCGTCTCCAACGACGAGAAGACCTCGATCCAGGCCCACTGCCGCTGCCACCCGGCCCTGGCACCGGGCCGGGCCCGAGCCATGCGTGTCAACCACGAGTACGGTCGCGGCGGCGCGCCGGCCTGCCTGGCCTCCTACGACGTCCACCACGCGACGGTCTTCGGCCGCTACGAGTCGACCACCGGAATCGTGCCGTTCGCGGCCGTGGTCGAACAGGCCATGACCGCCGAGCCCCACGCCGGCGCCAAGCACGTCTTCTGGATCGTCGACGACAGTTCGTCCCACCGGAGCGAGCGGGCTGTCGACCGTCTGGCCGGCGCATTTCCCAACGCCGTCATGGTCCACACCCCCGTCCACGCCTCGTGGACCAACCAAACCGAGATCTTCTTCCCGATCGTCCGGCGCAAGGCCGTCCCACCCCACGACGTCACAGACCTCGCCGAGGTCCGGGACAGACTCCGAGCATTCGAAGACCGCCACAACGTCACAGCACAGCCGTTCCGGTGGAGGTGCACCCTCTCCGACCTGGACGATCCGCCGGCCGGGCTCGACCGGCACGCACGCGATCGCCAAAAAGAATCCACCCCTCTCGCCGCCTGATCAACCCCCGAAGGACTCCGAGCATCGACCACTTCGCACCAGGATGAGGCAGCCTCGACGGCGTGGAGGCCGATGCCCGTCGAGGCGGCACAGGCCGGCTACTCGGGGAGCAGATGGGTCCGGCGCTCGTTCGGCGTGAGTGTGCGGAAGATACGTTCCCTCGCGGTCGCCAGCAGAGCGTCGAGGTCTCCCCCGGCACCCCAGACGCGCACGGTCCCGTCCTCGGAGGCGGTGGCCACCCGGCGGCCGTCGGGGAACCAGGCCAGCCGCTGAACCCGGTCCCGGTGGATGCCGATCACTCGATGCTCCTGCCCGGTGCGTGCGTCCCACAGCCGCACCGTGCGGTCGTCGGAGGCCGTGGCCAGCAGCCGTCCGTCGGGGGCGAAGGCGACCGCGCGGATGCGTGCCTCGTGGCCGCGCAGCTCGGCGGCCTGCTCCCCGGTGGCGGTGTCCCACAGCCGTACCGTGAGATCGGCCGAGCTGGTCGCCAGCCGGGCGCCGTCCGGAGCGAACGTGACCGCGTCGACCCAGCTCTGATGCCCGACCAGCCGGTGCCGCAGGGTGGTCGAGGCGACGTCCCACAGCTGCGCCGTATGGTCGTCCGAGCCGGTCGCCAGCAGATCGGCGCGGGGTGACCAGGCCACGGCGCAGACCCATTGGGAGTGCTCGCCGTACCGGCCGAGCACCTGCCCGGTCCCGGCGTCGAGCACGGTGGCCCGCTGGTCCCGCCGGCCGAGGGCCAGCCGTCCGCCGTCCGGTGACCAGGCCAGTGCCTCGACGGTCTCCTCGGTGGTGAGGACGGTCTCCGTCCCCGCTTCCGCTCCGGCCCATGTTCCATCGGCGGCGGGCCTCCAGATCCGGACCGTGTCGTCGTCCGCGCAGCTCGCCAGCGCCCCGCCGTGCGGGTGCCAGCGCAGGTCGTTGACAGAGGTGCCGTGCCCGGCGAGGGCGGCCACCGGGCTGCCGTCGTGCGCGCTCCAGATCCGCACCACACCGTCTGCGGCCCCGGAGGCGATCAACTCCCCGTCCGGGCTCAGGTCGAGGCCGGTGACCAGGCCCGGATGCCGGGCCGTGGCGTACAGCTCCGCTCCGGGGACGTCGACCGACCAGATCCGGGCGGCGCCGTCCTCCGCTCCGGCCGCCAGTTGCTCTCCGGTCGGGGACCAGGCCACTGTCTCCACCCGGGTGGCGTGACCGCAGAGTCTGGCCCGCACGTCGCCGTGGTCGAGCGTACGGATTCTCACCTCGGGCCCGCGTGAGGACAGCGCGAAGCTGTCGCCGGCCGGTGAGCAGCGCAGGCTGACGATCAGTTCGCTGCGCTCGGGAAAGACCTGCCGGACCTGGCCGGTGGCGGCGTCGATCACCTTGATCCACTGCTCGCCGGAGACCAGGAAGGCCCCGTCCACGGTCCAGCCGAACGGCGTGGCATGACCCGAGGGCCGGTCCCCGACCCGCTGCGGCCGCCAGTTCTCCCGCAGCCATAGGATGTAGCTGCGGTCGTAGGCGGCGGAGAGCAGCCGCGTCCCGTCCGGGGACCAGGCCAGCTGGTATATCTCGTCGCTGTGCCCGGCCGGTTCGGCGACCTGCGCCCACCCGGCGGTGGCGAAGACCCGGATGCGCCGGTCCCTGGAACAGGTCGCCAGCAGCTCGCCGTCGGGCGAGAAGGCGACGTCCCGCACGGTGTCGGTGGCCGCGTCGAGCACGGCGACGGTCCGTCCGGTGAGCGGGTCCCAGACCCGGGCCGTACGGTCCCGCGACCCGGTGGCCAGCAGCCGCGCGTCCGGCGACCAGTGCACCGCGACGATGCCGTCGCCGTGCCCTTCCAGGACCGCGCCCGCCGCTCCGGTGGCCGCGTCCCACAGACGTACGGTGCCGTCGAGCGAGCCGGTCGCCAGACAGGCGCCGTCCGGGGACCAGGACATCGCGCGCACCCCGGCCCGGTGACCAATCAGCACGGCCCGGGTGTGGTTGTGGGCCAGCGCGGTCATCAGCGCGCGCACCGCCGTAGAGGTGGGCGGGCACTCGGTGAGGACGGTCGCGGCCAGCAGGGTGCCGAACTCCGGTTCGCGCTCGGCGTTGGCCAGGACGTACTGGCCGATCGACTCCGAGACCCGCAGCAGGAAGTCCCGGTCCCGGCTGCGCGAGGCCACGACCAGTTCCCGCACCGCCACCGTCGCGCCGTCCGCGGTCTCCAGACCGGCCAGCCAGCGCCCGGCCACCGCCAGCCGCTCCCCGGTGAGCAGGTAGTCGGGGCTGCGTCCCGAGGCCTGCCAGTCAGCGGCCCAGCGTTCCAACTCGCTGCGGCTCTTGAGCAGTTCGGCCCGGACCGTCACCTGCTGCTGCAGCGGCGGCCACTGCCGGAACAGCGCCTCGTGGGCGACCTGGACCGCGGGCACGTCGTCGACTCTGGTGACCACCAGCAGCCGGGCCGCGTCGAAGGGCCGCAGGATCTCCCGCTCGGTGGGCGAGAGTTCCGCCGTCGGCACCCGGCGTTTGACCGGTTCGCCCGCCTCCATCCCCACCAGAAGCAGCAGCGCGGTCAGCACGGTGTCCGCGCCGTGCTCTTCGACGACGGTGGCGAAGACCTCGTCGGCCTGACGGGCGAGGGCGCCGGTGACGCCGCCGAGGGCCAGGTAGCTCTCCTTGGTGGCGATCTTGGAGTCGCCGACCGAGAGGTAGAGCTCCCGCAGCAGGTAGGCAAGGAGCGGCAGCGCGTCGGCGGTGCCGGTGTCCTCCACGATCCGCGCGACCAGTCCCGGCTCGAACGCGCCACCGGCCAGCCGGGCGGGCTGCTCCACGGCGGCCACCAGCTCGGCGGTGCTCATCGCGCCGAGGGCGGTGGGAGCGGTGAACAGCTCCTGCTGTGCCGAGGCGAGGAACTCCGGCAGGAATTCCACCCGCAGGGTGGCCATCACCCACAGCCGACGGTCCTCCCGCAGCGCCTCGGCCAGCCCGCCCAGGAAGCGCTCACGCCGCTCCGGTGGCGAGGCGGTCACCAGTTCCTCCAGCTGGTCGACGACCAGCAGGGTGCGCCCGGATCTGACCGCGGCCACGCCGCGGGGCCTGGCCGCCAGCGCCTCCTCCAGATGCCGCAGAGGGTCGGCGCCGGGCACGATCACGGGCAGCAGCCGCCACCGGGACTCCAACAGCCGGGGCAGCACGCCCGCATGCACCAGCGAGCTCTTGCCGCTGCCCGAGGTACCGGTCAGACAGACGAACCGCTCTTCGGGCTGCTGCGCGGACAGGTGCAACCGCCGGATGATCCCCGCGATCTCGTCCTCCCTGCCGAAGAACACCGCCGCGTCGCCACGGTCGAAGGCGGCCAGTCCCGGGTAGGGGGTGCGGTCGCTGTCCCAGGCGGGTCGCGGAGCAGCGGGGTTCGAGCGCTTCTGGACAACCACCTGCCCGGCGATCACCACGCAGATCAGGACCACCACCGCCAGTGGCGCGATCCGGCTGATCAGCCTGACGACCGGCGACTGCGCAGCGTTCGCGGCGAAATTGGCCAGGACCTCCAACAGGGTCGCCGAGACCAGCACGACAATCTGCACAGGAAGCAACGAGCGCTGCCGCATGAATCCCCCAAATGCCCCTTGTCATCAGCATCCTGACACTTCACCAGGCACCATGTCAGGAGCACGTCGGCAATCGGCGGTCCGCACAGCACGAAGCGCCGGCAACGGGAACAGATCCGTCGTCCGTCGGCAGGAGGACGAAGAGGCGTAGCCGTCGTGGCGCACGGCGTCGGCCGTGGCGTCGTCGCGAGCGGGCAACTCGGCGGCACCGGCCGTCTCGTGACTGTTCGTGGGGAACCGACGGTCGGCTGGGAGGCCGTGGTATGGACCGCGGCCGGCGAGGCGCCGGTGTCGAGCCGCTTCAACCACAGCACCGCCGCAGACGTGACCACGTAGCCGAGCACGAACAGGCCCCCTGCGCCGAGGTGCACACGGGCGGGCGGGGAGGCGGAGTGCCTGAAGGTGAGGTGCCGGTCTATCGGCAACCCGGTGGGCCGTCAGGCACAGCGCACACCCTTCTCGCACTGGGCAAAATCTCGGCCCAACAGGGTCGCCACACCGAGGGACTGGAACACTCACGGCAGGCCGTGCAGGGATTCCGCGCCGCCGGAGACCGTGCCTGGGAGGCACTGGCACTGAACAACGTCGGCTGGGACCACGCGGAGATGGGCGAGAATCGGCATGCCATCAGTTACTGCGAGCAGGCGCTGACCCCGGTGAAAGAGACCGGCCACGCCTCCGGAGAGGCTCACACCTGGGACACCATCGGATACGCCTACCACCACCTCGGCGAACACAGCAAGGCTGCCACCTGCTACGAAAGAACCCTGGCGCCCTTCCACGACATCGGAAACCGCTACTACGAGGCGGACATCCTCGCCCACCTCGGCGGCACCCACCACGCGCCCCGGAATCCCGAAGCCGCCCACGAAGCCTGGACCCTGTCCCCGGCGCTCTTCGAGGAACTTGATCACCCGGATGCCGCGGCACTGCGCGCCAGGCTCCACCATCATCTCGGCCTGGATCCGTCGGACATGGTGCTGCCTGCTCGCGGATGACCACTCATCACCCATGAGCACTCCAGCGGCAGCTCGTCGTTCCCGCCGGCCAAGGGCTTTCTTTCGAGCCCCAGCGGGCTGACGGTGCCTCAAAGGGCGGTACCGGGAAGCCGTTTCGGAGAAGCAACGCCCACGGATCCACATCGCATCTGCGGTCGGATACCGGGCGCTGCGGGCATACCGCGGTGATCTTGCCAAGGGCGACCGAATCGCGCGAGGCGATATTCCGGCGAACCGGGGTAGCCGCCAGACACCCAGCGGTTGGACGCCCACGCTTCAAGGAGAACGATGCTCACACTCACGTCCCGGCGTCTGCGCGGCACCGCGCGTCGGGTCTTCGGCTGGCAGCAGTTGCGTCCGGCCCAACTGACCGCGATGAAGGCCGTGATGAAGGGGCGTGACGTACTCGCCGTCATGCCGACCGGCGCGGGCAAGTCCGCCGTGTACCAGGTCCCTGCAGTCCTGCTCGGCGGTCCGGTCGTGGTCGTCTCGCCGCTGATCGCGCTTCAGCGGGACCAGATGCAGAGTCTGCTCGGATCGGGCGCGCTGCGCACCGCCGCCATCAACTCCGCGCAGCGCCGGAGCGACAACGAGACGGCATGGGCCCGCATCAGTTCCTCCTCGGTCGACGTGATCTTCCTCGCTCCTGAGCAGCTCGCCAAGCCGGACGTCACAGACCGGCTCGCCGCCGTCCGTCCCCGACTGCTGGTGGTGGACGAGGCACACTGCGTGTCGTCCTGGGGCCACGACTTCCGGCCGGACTACCTGCGGCTGCGCCACGCGCGCGAACGGCTCGGCAATCCGCCGGTGCTCGCCCTGACCGCGAACGCGGCGGCCCCGGTACGACGCGACATCGCCGAACGTCTCGGCATGAACGACCCGGTGGAGATCGTGGCCGGCTTCGACCGTCCCAACATCCACCTGGACGTGTCGGCCTTTCAGGACGCAGCCGCCAAGGAGCGGTTCGTCGTGGAGCGGGCGGTCGTAGAGGAGAAGCCGGGGATCCTGTACGCGGGGACGCGGAAGGCAGCGGACAGCTACGCGGAGCAGTTGAGCGGCCTCGGGCTGTCCGCCGCCGGCTACCACGCGGGCCTCTCCCCCACCGAACGCCGCCAGACCCAGGACCGGTTCAGCTCCGGTGAACTCGACGTGGTGGTGGCGACCTCGGCGTTCGGGATGGGCATCGACAAAGCGAACGTACGGTTCGTGCTGCACGCGTCCGTCCCCGGCTCTCTCGACGCCTACTACCAGGAGATCGGCCGGGCCGGCCGCGACGGCGCACCGGCCAGGGCGATCCTCGCCTACCGCCCGCAGGACCTGGGTCTGCAACGCTTCTTCGCCTCCGGCGCCCCCGACGCAGACGCACTGCGCCGCGTCGCCGGGCGCCTGCGCGCCGACGCAGGCGCCGTGAGCGCAACCGGGCTCCGAGACGACTGCGAACTCAGTGCGACGACACTGTCCGCCGTGCTGAACCTGCTGGAGGAAGTCGGCGCCGTCCGTACCGGACGGGACGGCAGCCGCTTCACCGGCGCGCTCGGCGCCTCCGCGGAGGACGACGTCGACGCCGCTGTCCGGAGCGCGCTCGCCGTCCACGCCACGCACCTCAAGCTCGAACAGTCCCGGGTCGACATGATGCGCGGGTACGCCGAGACGACCGACTGCCGACGGCGGTTCCTCCTCGGATACTTCGGCGACTCCGTCCCCGTCCCGTGCACGGCATGCGACAACTGCACGAGAGCGGTGGTCAATCCTGTGAGCGGGCTGAAGCGTGGGCGGTCCAGGGACGCCGGACATCCCTACAAGCCCGCCGGACGGCTGCGCCGGTGGCCACGGGCCGGTGCGCGCGCGGGCGCCTCCGCAGGTGCCGTCCGGGCGGCGAGGACGGCGCCACGCCCCACCGTGGACGAGCACGCCTACCCGCCGGGCGTTCGCGTGCACCATGACCAGTGGGGCCAGGGCGAGGTCATGAGCGGGGGCGACGGCAAGATCACCATCCTGTTCACGTCGGTCGGCTATCGCACTCTGTCGCTGGCCGTGGTGACGGACAAACAGTTGCTCACCGCGCTGCCCGACTCCCCGCACTGACGCTGAACCCGCGACTTCCGGGCATCGGGACGCGGCCCTGGCCTGTGCTCACTGGAACCCGTCGATTCCGGGCCCTCTGCCATCGCCTCGGTGGGACCGGAAGAAGTCGCCTTACTGATCATTTCAGAATGAGTCGAGCTGCTGGTCTTGCGCTCGGCGATCTTGGTCGGCAGGGTGTCCGGGATGCGCGCTCCCGACCGGGGGCCCAGCGCTGACACCGACAGCGCGGCCACAATGAACAGGCGACAGCTTCAGGGCTCGGGGGAATGGGATGCTGACTGGGATCGTGATCGACGCGCTGGATGTCGGGCGTATGGACCGCTTCTGGTCCAAGGCGACGCGAGGCCGGTCGGGTGGCCTGCAACTGCGGTTCGTGCCGACCGCGAAGCCGAAGACAGTGCGCAAGAACCGACTCCACCTCGACCTGGCCGGAGGGCCGGACTGGGAGGCCGAGGTGGCGCGCTTGCTCGCACTCGGTGCGGCGCGGGTCGACATCGGCCAGGGAGACGTCCCGTGGGACGTGCTGGCCGATCCGGAGGGCAACGAGTTCTGCGTGCTGCGTCCCGGTCACCCCGGCGTGCTTGCCGACTCCGGCCTCGTCGCGGTCTGCCTGGACGTCGCGGAGGAGGATCGCTACGCGCAGTGGGCCTTCTGGCAGTCCCAGGCGGACTGGCACGCGGTCGAATCCCACGACTGGGGTGTCCGGCTGCGCCGGAGGTCCGCCAGTACGGTCTCGTTGGTGATGGGGCCGCCCGCGGCGCCGAAAGAGGCGCGGAACAGGCTTCGGTTGGAGGTCACCCAACCCGACTGGGAATCCGGCGAGTTCCTCGACGCCGGCGGGAACGAGTTCCACGTCACGGGGTGACCCTCCGCCATCCAGGGCCTGTTCCACTGATCATTCAGCATGAGTCGAGCTGCTGGTCTCGTGCTCGGCGATCTCGGTCGACAGAGTGTCCGAGATACGTGCTGATCTTGTCCCTGACGACCTGCGGAAGCGGGTGACCCCGCTGTTGCCGCCCGCTCCCGAACGGCCCAGCCCCCACCCCGGGCGGCTGCGTGTTCCCGACCGAGCGGCACCCGCCGGCGTCAGGTACGTGCTGCGGACCGGCGTCGCCTGGCGCGATGCCCCCCGCGGAGACTGCGGGCTGTTCCGCGGCGACGTCCTGGCGTCGGCTGCGGGACTGGACCAAGGCCGACGTCTCGCTACACTCGCACACCGCCCTGCTGACCGACCTGCGCCGCGCAGATCTGCTGAATCTGGACGACTGGATCAACATCGATACGGGCACCGGAACTGGGCGGCATCGATCTGCTGGTGAACAACGTCGGAGCCGGGGACGACGTACGGCCCGTCGGCTTCCTCGACACCGACGACACCCGGTGGACTCCAGTGGCCGGTGTCCGGTCGCCCACAGTGCAGCCAAGGCGTCCCTCGCCGCACTGGGGAAGACCCTGGCCGAGGAATTCGACCCTAAAAAACGAGTACGCATCAACACCGTCTCTCCCGGAGCCGTTCGCACACCCCTCTGGGAGGGCCCTACTGCTTCGGCAGCAAGGTGGCAGCCGGACCAGTTCCGCCACCTGATCCACCTCATGGAGAAGCGCGGTTACCGCTCCGGACGCATCGAGAAGATCCTCGGCCGCACCCTCCTCGACTACGCCGACCGCGTCTGGGCGTACTGAGGGTCCGCGTCCCGTACCGCCCCCGACGAGGTCGGGGTCGAAGAAGAAGTGATCAGCGCGGAGCTGCCGGTGTCACGGTCCGTGAGGCCCGCGAGGAGGGCGAGGCCGAGACCTGCCGCGGCGAGCGTCGCTCCGACCAGGGCCGGTGAGGCCCAGCCCCAGCCTGCGGAGATGGCCAGGCCGCCCAGCCAGGCGCCGCCGGCGTTGGCCAGGTTGAAGGCGGAGTGGTTGGAGGCCGCGGCCATCGTCGGGGCGTTCCTCGCCTTGGCCATGAGCAGCATCTGGACCGGGGTGGTGACCAGGGCGCCCATCGCGCCCATGAACACGAGGGTCACCAGGGCGGGGACGGTGCTGTGCGCGGTGAAGTAGAACGCCACGAGCGTCGAGCCGAGCAGGAGGAGACCCCCGTACAACGTCGGGCGCAGGGCCCGGTCGCTGAGCGGACCCGCGATCAGGGTGCCCAGCGTCATTCCGATGCCGTAGAGGGCGAGGACCCAGGTGGTGGAGGAGTCGGCGAGGCCGGTCACGTGGGTCAGGATCGGCACCAGATAGCTGTAGACGGCGAAGAAGCCGCCGAATCCCACGACGGCGGTGGCCAGGCCGAGAGCGACCTGCCGGTTGGCCATCGCTCGCAGTTCGTACCGGATGCCGGACTGGTTGCCGCGGGGCTGATGAGGGACGAATGCGGCCAGCGCGGCCAGCGCGAGCAGGCCGATGACGGCGACGCCGCAGTAGGCGTACCGCCAGCCGAGGTGCTGGCCGAGGGCGGTGCCGGCCGGGACGCCGACGATGTTGGCGATGGTGAGCCCGAGGAACATCCTCGACACGGCCCGCCCGGCCCGTTCGGGGGCAACCAGTCGGGAGGCCACGACGGCGCCCACGCCGAACAGTGCTCCGTGGGGCAGACCCGCCAGGAACCGTGCGGCGAACAGCAGGCCGAAGTTCGGAGCGAGAGCGGAGGCGACGTTCCCGATCACGAACATCGCGGAGAGCAGGAGCAGGAGGCGTTTGTGGGCGATGCGCGCGCCGATGCCGGTCAGGATCGGCGCCCCGACGACGACACCGAGCGCGTAGGCGGAGACGAGGTTGCCGGCGTGCGGCACGGACACGCCGACGCCGTCGGCGATCTGGGGCAGCAGCCCCATGGTGGCGAACTCGGTCGTACCGATTCCGAACGCGACGAGGGCAAGGGCCAGCAGGGCCAGTGGCATGGGGCGCGAGTACCTTTCACGGGCTGCGGTGTGCGTGCGGATGCGGGGGGAAGAGGGCAGGACCGTGATGCGTCCGGTTCGCCCTGTTTCTGTAACCTGTCGCCTCGGCCGCCGTTGCCCGATGCGCCCCTGGGGGCAGGAAGAGTCTACGAGCGCTCCGGGCACCGCTCGCCCAGTCGTGAGGTCAAGCCGAGTTGGAGCACCCCCGCCCGTCGGCAGCCCCATGCTCACGCGCCGGTGTTGCCGCTGCTCCGCTCGACCGGGATCCACAGCTGGGAGTGGGTCTCTGCGCCGATCTCCACCGGCTGCGTCCGCAGGAGTTCAGGACCTGGCCGGCTCGTGTACGGGTTCGAGGGGAACCACTGTGTGAACACGTCCCGCCACAGTGCCTGGAGCGCGCTCGGATAGGGCCCGTCGTTGTCGAACACCGCCCAGATCCCGGCGGGCACGTCGAGGGCGTCGAGTTCCTCGGTGCCCGACTCGGGGCCGGTGGCCACGCCGATCCAGTAGTCCGCTTCGGCCCCCTCCTCCCGGCTGTCGGTCAGATACACCGCTGCCGACATGATCCCCTCGGGTTCCCGGTCGGACAGCTCCTTCATCCGTACGATCGCCCGCTCGTCCAGGCTCTCCAGGTGCGCCGCGGCGGCCGCGTTGGCCCCCTCGTGGACCAGCGGGACCCGCGCCTTCCTGCCGACGATCCGGAACGCCTCCTTCTCCACGATCCGGTAGCGCATCGTCGTACTCCCTTCGACGACGACGCGGAAGGACATGCGCGGCTGCGCCGTGAGCAGTGCGTCCGTGCGCCGGGCCTCGCCCGGACCGATGCCGTGCACCGAGCGGAACGCTCGGGCGAACGCCTCACCCGAGCCGTAGCCGTAGCGCACCGCGACATCGAGCAGCGTGCGTTCCCCGGCCAGCACCTCGGCCGCTGCGAGGGTCATCCTGCGGCGCCGCACGTAGACCGGGAGCGGCATCCCGGCGAGGGCGGAGAACAACCGTCGGAAGTGGTACTCCGACACCGCGGCGATCCGGGCCGCCTCGGCCACGTCGACCTCCCGGTCGAGGCAGGCCTCCAGGTGGTCCAGCGCCTGATTCAGCCGCTCCAGCACGTGTGTCCGTACCTCTTCCTGCCGCTACAGCCGGGCCGTTTTCAGGTGTAGGTGGTTTCTTCGCGCCCCGCCCGACAGAAGCCGTGCGGGAATTGTCGGGCGGGTGGCCCCGGCGTTGCCTGAGGCTGGCGCACATGACTGATGTTAAGGGGATGTGCGAACCGCGGTTCGCCGCAGTCGAGGCGGCCCTCGCGGCCTCGCTCGGCAAGGACGATGTGGGCGCCTCGGTCGCCGTCTACCTCGACGGCGAACCGGTGGTCGACCTGTGGGGCGGGTACGCCGACGCGGACCGTACCGTCGGCTGGGAGCGCGACACCCTCACGGGCGTGAACTCGACGACCAAGAACATGACCGCCTTGTGCGCGCTGATCCTGGCCGATCAGGGCCTGCTCGATCTGTCCGCGCCGGTCGCCGCCTACTGGCCCGAGTTCGCCGCGGCGGGCAAGGAGCGTCTGCTGGTACGCCACGTGCTGTCCCATACCGCGGGGCTGCCGGACCTGTCCGGGCCGACGACGGTCGAGGACCTCTACGACTGGCAGAGCGTGACGGCAGGGCTGGCCGCGCAGACCCCCGAGTGGGAACCGGGAACCGCCGCCGGGTACCACGGGCTCACCTTCGGGTTCCTGATCGGTGAGATCGTCCGCCGTGTCACCGGCCGCTCCCTCGGCGATTTCTTCGCGGAGGAAGTGGCCAAGCCGCTGGGCGCGGACTTCCACATCGGGCTCTCCGCCGCCGACGACCGCCGCGTCGCACCGCTCGTCCCGCCGCCGTCGCTGACCGACGAGTACACCGCCGACGCACCGACCGGACCGGACGGCACACGTCGGGAGTACGACGGTGTCGCCATCCGGGTCAGGGACGCCAACTCCGTCGCCTGGCGCCGTGCGCAGATCCCCGCGGTGAACGGCTTCGGCAACGCTCGCTCCGTCGCCCTCGTCCAGTCGGTGCTGGCGAACCGGGGTTCCGCCGGGGGCGTACGGCTGCTGTCGGCCCAGGGCTGCGAGCCCGCGTGGCAGGAGGTGTTCCGCGGCGAGGACCGGGTGCTGCGGACCTCGATGTCCTGGACCGTGGGCTTCGGCAAGTTCGGCACCATGTTCGGTTGGGGCGGATGGGGCGGCTCGCTCGTCGCGAGCGACCCTGATGCACGGATGACGGTGGCCTACGTGATGAACCAGATGCTCGACCGGGAGCAGCAGGAGGACAGCCGCGGCATGGAGATGATCATGGCCGCCTACGGCGGACTGCGGTGACGGCCCTCGGCAACTCGCGCCCCCGAGGCCGGAATTGGTCTAGATGAATTTTTCCCAGATCTCTTGACGCAGGCCGACGCGGACGGCCACGCTTCGTACCGCGGGCAGATGTAAGGAAAGCTTCCGATTAACTTCACGACTCGCCGTTCGACGGATTTCCCCTGCCTCACTCCGCCCTGATCACGTCGCACGGCTCCTCCCCACCCGCACCCCTCCACCGTGCGACGGGCATGCAGGGCACCACAATCCGCGCACCGGCGCGACGCCGTGCGCGGCCTCGCCCCCACGGAGGAGCAACCGCATGAGACGTGCGTCGCTGCGCGCCGCATTGACCGCCGCCCTGATGGTCGGCGGCCTGGCCACGACCGCCGCCCCGGCCGCCCACGCGGCCGACAACACCGGTCTGATCGCCTCCTTCGGCATCACCTCCACCTGGGGTGCCGGATTCGAGGGTGGCTACACGGTCACCAACAAGTCCACCCACACGGTCAGTTCATGGACCATCACCTTCACCCTGCCCGCCACCGAGGCCGTCACCAGTTCGTGGAACGGCACGGTCACCCACAGCGGGACGCAGTACACCATCACCTCCCCCACCTGGGAGGCCCCGCTCGCCCCCGGCGACACCGCGCCCGTCGTCGGCATGGACTTCAGCTACACCGGCTCGGTCGTCCCGCCGAGCGCCTGTCTGATCAACAACGGCCCCTGCGCCGGCGTCCCCGCCGACACCTCCGCACCCTCGACCCCCACCGGCCTCGCCGTCCGGGCCACCGGCCCCGGCAGCGTCACGCTGGGCTGGAACGCCTCGACCGACAACGTCGGCGTGGTCGGCTACCGGGTCTACGAGGGCAGCGACGTCATCGCCACCACCTCCGGCACCGGCACCACCTTCACGGTGATCGGCCTGCTCCCCGGCAGCAGCCACAGCTTCTCGGTAACCGCCCTCGACGACTCCAACAACCAGTCGGCGCACTCCGCGACGCTCACCGCGACCGCGGGCAGCGGCACAACTCCCGGCGTGGCGGCCCCCTTTGTCGACCTCGGGGCCTACCCGACACCGAACCTCACACAGATCGCCACGAACACCGGGCTGCGGCAGTTCTCGCTCGGCTTCATCACCGCCGGGTCGACCGGCTGCAACGCGAGCTGGTTCAACTCCTTCGACCCGGGCGCGGCCTGGGACCGGGCGGACTTCGACTCCCTGCGCGCGATGGGCGGTGACGTACGGCCGTCCTTCGGCGGCGCGTCGGGCACCGAACTGGCCCTCGCCTGCACCAGCACGACCGCGCTCCAGGCGCAGTACCAGAAGGTCGTGGACGCCTACGCCCTGGACCGCGTGGACTTCGACATCGAGGGCGCAGCGGCGGTCGACCACACCTCGATCGACCGGCGCTCGACGGCCGTGGCCGCCGTCCAGGCCGCACAGCGTGCCAAGGGCCGCGACCTCAGGGTCACCCTCACGCTCCCGGTCCTGCCCAGCGGTCTCACCGCCGACGGCGTATACATCCTCAACTCCGCCAAGTCGCACAACCTGAACGTCGACACCGTCAACCTGATGGCCATGGACTACGGCGACAGCGCCGCGCCCAGCCCGTCCGGGAAGATGGGCACGTACGCCATCCAGGCCGCGACCTCGACCCGCGCCCAGATCGCCGCGGTGTGGCCCAACCTCACCACCGCCGAGACCTGGGCGATGGTCGGCCTCACCCCGATGCTCGGTCAGAACGACACCGCCAGCGAGGTGTTCACCGCCGCCGACGCACAGCAGGTGCTCACCTACGCCAAGCAGAACCACCTGGGTGAGCTGGGCTTCTGGGACGTCACCCGCGACGGGAACGCCTGCACCGGCGCCCTGAGCCAGTGCACGAACATCCCGCAGACCCCGTATCAGTTCTCCAAACTGTTCGCGACCTACGGGGGCTGAGCCCCCGAGGTCTCCTGCGCCCCCAGGGGCCGCCCGGGCCGGGTCAGCGGAGCGTGCGGGTGAACTGGTATGCGCTCTGCGACGTGCCGCTGCAGGTGTCGGACAGCCGGCCATTGGTGGCGCAGGCCTTGTCCCGGCCCAGCGACCAGAAGGACAGTTCCTGGATGCCCTTGCTCGCGGCGAAGTTGGCGAGCGTGGTGGCGTTGGCGGTGGTGAACACCTCGGCTGTGCTGTCGTTCACGCCGATCATGGGGGTGTTCCCCTCCATGGCCCAGAGCTGTGCGGAACTCTTGGTCGTCCAGATCCGGCCCAGTTGGTCGTGCAGGGCGGTCGCCGCGTCGGTGGCCGCCTTGCCCATGTCCATGGCCGGGCCGTAGTCCATGGTCATGATGTTGACCAGATTGACCGTCAGGGCGTTGCTCTTGGCGTTGTTCAGCAGGTTGATGGAGTTCTGTTCCAGGCCGGTCGGGTTGACCGGGAGGGTGTACTGGACGTCGAGCCGGCGACCCGCTGTCGCGTACTCGCTCTGCAACTGCGCCAGGGCCTTGTTGCGCCGGTCGTTGGCAGCCGTGTTGTTGAGGGTCGAGCCCTCGATGTCGAGGTCGACGCGGGTGAGGTCGAGGCTGTCGATGACCCGCTTGTACTGGGCCTTGAGGGTCGACACCGAGGTACAGGCGACGCCCAGTTCGGTGCCGGAGGCGCCGCCGAAGGAGGCGATGACGTCGCCGCCGGCCGCCCTCGTGGAGTTGATGGCGGCGGTCCAGGAGGCGTCGGTGATGGAGGTGTCGCCGTTGAAGGTCGCGTTGCAGCCGCTTCCGGCGATGACGAAGGCGAGGGTGAAGTACTTCTGGCCGGTGGCGTTGCGTGCGTTGGCGAGGGCGGACGGGGAGTTCCAGGTCTCGGCATACGGTGCCGAGTACCGGGCGGGGAAGCCCGGCCCGGGGTTCGCCGCGGTCGGGGCGGCGGATGCCGAGGGGGCGACGACGGCTGCCACCGCCGCGCCGGCGGTCACTGCAACGGCCAGTGTGTAGCTGCTCTTTCGACGCATGAGTCCTCCAAGACGCGGCGCACCCGGTGCGCTGGTGGGGGGTAGAGGAAACCACGCCTGTTCATGTTCATGGACAGTTTCCGTTCATGTGAACAAGCTGAAGCCATTAAGGCCTAGACCAATACGCCCGTCAACCCCTGCGGCACGAACTGGCGGACGCTACGCCCTTGCACCGACGGCCAGTTGGAGAAGTCAGTCCGTCGCGGAAGGGGGAGAGGAAAGGGCACACCGCGGCCCCGAGGCGATCGAAGCACTCGGGGCCGCGTCTGCGCGTTGCGGGAATGGAGGGCGGTCGCCTACGCGGCGATGCGCTCTGCGGGGCTTCAGCCGGACGATCGTCCCCGCAGGCAATAGGTGAGGCCCGGGGACACTGTCCCCTCCACTCCCACGGTCCTTCCAACCACCTTGCCCCGCCGTGCATTCCCGGGCGGCAGGACGGCACGCATGTCGGTGACGACCGACGCGTATCGTCCGAACACGGCGTGGGCGTGGAAACCTGCCTGATCGGCATCGATGTGAGTGACGAGGTTGAAGTGGTCGTCGGGAGTGCGCTGCGCGCTCATCCATGGGAGTGCGTCACCGTCTGCGGCACTCGGACGACCAGGTCGAACTCCTTGAGCTGATCATCAACCTGATTCGGCGGCACGCACCCGCTGCGGCGATCGCGTTCAACAGCGCCCCGGACACCACCTACGAGGCCGCTGCCCGTTGGATCCAGTGGCGGAAAACGCCGACCCGGCTGAACTCGATCCTCGGGCCTAGTGGCTGCAGGTCAGCCGCCCGGCGCTGCCGCCGCCCGAGCCGTCCCAGTGTGCGGCCGCCGCGAGGACGGCGGCAGCCGCGCCCGTTCCGAGTACGGCGCCGGCGACGACGTCGCCCGGGTAGTGCACCCCGGTGTGGACGCGCGAGTAGCCCACGGCACAGGCCAGCAGGCCGAGAGGGACCGAGACGGCCGGGAACGCGGGCCCGACCGCCGCCGCGAAGGCCACGGCGGAAGCGGTGTGGCCGGAGGGGAACGAGGCGGACGCCGGCATGGGGACGTGCCGACCGGGGAACGGCGAGTCCTCGGCACGGTGCGGGCGTGGCCGCCGTACAAGACGCTTGCCGAGCAGATTGGCCGTGGTGGACGCGACGCCGATCGCCGCCACGCCGAGCACCGCGGCGCGGCGGGAGCGGCCCGGGCGCAGCGCCAGGGTGGCGGCGATCAGGAGGGAGATCTTGGAGTGGTCGGCCGCCGCGGACAATCGGCGCAGTGCCGAGTCCAGTGCCGGTGTGCTGGTGACCGTCACTGCTTCGTAGAGCGCCTGGTCGAGGCCAGCGAGGTCGCGCAACAGGCCCTGCGGTACTCGTCGTTGCCGAGTCCGACGGTCAATCATCGCTCTGCTCCTGGTTGTTGTCGCGGGAGGTCGCTCGGTCGTGGCTCTCGCGTGCGTGGGGCGACAGGTCGAAGGCGAGACGCACGACGCGGTACCAGTCGACGGTCGGTGCGACGTACGGTGCCCCGGGGCGTTCGCGCGGCACGCGGACGCGCAGCACGCCGGGCCGTATCGTGCACACGACGGGCGGAGGCAGGACGAGTGCCTCGCCGTCCACGGCCACCGGGATGGTCTCCTCGTCGGACTCCACGAGGACGCTGCGGGACGTCAGGGTCGTGATGCCGCTGGCCCGCTCCCCCAGCAGCGCCAGTTCGGCGGCTTGCACCGCGCCCTCCACCCGGACCGCGATCACGCCCAACGTGCCCGTGTCGAGCCGTTCCCTGCGGCCGCCGGTCAGGGGGTCGGCGCGTGCGTAGGGGTTGTTGCTGACCAGCACCGCCTGCGGGGCCTCCAACCGCTCTTCGTCGGTCCGGGCACTGAGTTCGGCGCCCGCCTCGCCCGCCAGCAGGTCCGGCAGCTGGTCGAGCGCGGTGACCGCTTTGGCGTCGCGGTAGTCGGGATTCTGCACGATGTGCGCGTACGTGCCGAACGAGGCGGTGTTGACGAACGGCCGCCCGGAGATGTCTCCGAGGTCGACGCGGAGTTCCACACCGTCCGAGAGCGCCTCCAGGCTGCGCACCGGGTCGTCCCGGTCGAGACCGAGGTCCATGGCAAAGTGGTTGCGGGTGCCGGCCGTCACGACCATGAACGGCAGACCGTGTTCGGCGGCCACTCCCGCCACCAGGGCCTGCGTGCCGTCGCCGCCGGCCACACCGAGCAGGTCCGCTCCCTCGGCGACGGCCTGCCGGGCCAGTGCCACCGGATCCGGGTCCGTGTCGGGGTCGAGCAGGATCACGCGCGCGCCCAGTGCCTCGGCCCGCTCGACGAGTCCGTACCGCCCGACCTTCCCGCCACCGGACTTCGGATTCATGATCAGCACGGCCCGGCGGGGCGGGCGGACCGTGCGGGTGTGCATGCCGTGGGGCTTGCGCAGACGGCGCAGGGCGCTGCGCGCGCAGCCGAGCGCGGCCGTCCATGCCGCGAGGGCGACCACCGCGACCACCCACAGGCCCGACACGGCGTACGCCACCAGGACGCCGACGGGTGCGCCGATCGCCAGCAGGGCGCCGAGGAGCCGGGCGAATCCGCGGTGCGCCAACGCCCACCACAGGCCGGCGCCGGCCAGTCCGAGGCCCGCCAGGCCGAGCAGCAGAATGAACCAATGATCGGTGCCGGCCACCACTGCCGCCACTGCTCCCGCGATGCACAGCAGGGCGAGGCGGGCCAGGGCTCGCGCCGAGCCGAGACCCGCGTCGGGTCCGTGGCGCTGCGTATCGCGCGTCGTTCCGGTCTTGTTCAATGTCGCTTCCCGGTCATGGCCCCATCGGTGATCGACCGGGCCTCGACGACATGCATCGCAGAGTGGATCAAGAGTACAGTCCGGGGCCCGCCGCCCCCGGGCACTCACTCAGAGGTGGCCGTCCAGGAACGTCCGTACCTCGGCGACGGTCATCGGCCCCGTGCCGTGCGCCACCGCCTCTCCCTCCTTCAGCAGGACGTAGGACGGGGCTCCGGTGATCCCGTATCGCTCGGTGGCGGCCGGGCAACGTGTGATGTCGGCGCGGACGGCCGTCAGGCGGCCCGGGTAGTCCTCGGCGACGGCCTCCACGACGAGGTCCATCACCCGGCAGGGCTCGATCGCCTTGGGCCATGTCCCGGTGAAGTACGCGAGGACGGGAACTCCGCTCATCCCGAGGATGAAGTCGAACTCCGCGTCCTCACGGGGTCGGTGAACCCTCTTCGCCATGGAAGCTCCTGACCTCACGTTCCGTCGTTCCGTCCCCATCATCCCCCGCACGCTGCGGCGAGCCTGCCCGGTCCCGCCTCTCAGCCGGCCCGCAGACCGACCGCCAGCGTCAGTTCAAGGACCCGCTGTGGCGAGGCGAGATCCGGAAACAGCTCCCGGAGCTGCGACATCCGGTACCGGACCGTCTGGGGATGGACGAACAACGCCGCCGCCACCTCGTCCCGTCTGCCCTGGTGCAGCAGCCATTCCCGCAACGTCTCCTCCAGCCGCCGTGCGGTCGCGGCAGGCAGGGTCCGCAGCGGTGCGAGGGCTCGGGCCCGCAGATCCGCGAACGCGTCCGCGTCGGCGCTCAGCACCAGCTCGGGCAGGTGCTGCTCGGTGTCGCGGATGTCGGAGGAGAGGGAGCGCGCGCGTACGGCTCGTGCGTACGAGGCGGACGCTCGGGTCCATGGCCTGGCCGGGCCGGCCACGGCGGTGCGGTCGGTCAACTGCCGCAGGAGATGGGGCCGGTCGGCGTCGGGGACGAGCAACACCCCGGTGGCGTCCGGCAGATCGTCGAGGACGAGGGTGCTCGGGTCGAGCGTGCGGTAGGCGGGCCGGGCCTGGGCGGCGGGCAGCAGGACGGCGGTCAGGGAGACCGGAGGCTGCCACCCGGCCCGTTGAGCAGAGGCGAGCAGGACGTCCGGGCCGGCGCCGGCGAGGAGGTCGCGGGCCAGGTGTTCCAGGTGGCGCTCGTGGGCCCTGCCCCGGGCGGCCAGTTCGTCGGCGTGGCCCGCGGCGCTCGCGGCGGAGAGCTCGTCGATGTAGGCGAAGGTCAGCTCGGCGAACTTGGCGACCTCGGCGGCGGGCAGACCGGCGGGTACGGCGCCCGCCGCCAGGCATCGCCAGGCCACGCGGGCGCCGACGCGGTAGGCGCTGAGCAGGGCGTCCATCGAACGGCCGTCGCGCACCTCGCCGCGGCCCAGGTCGTAGGCCGCGTCGCCGCCGTCGCCACCCGTGGCGTTGCCGCTCGCGAGGTCCAGGTAGTGCCCCAGGGCGGTGCGCACGGCCCGGCGGATGGTGCCGCCCATGGGGCCCGAGAGGGCGTTGGCGTAGGGAGGGACCTCGTCGATGATCGCCTGGACGACCTCGTCGGCGGTGCTCTTCAGCGCGGCCCGAAGTACTGTGACCGTCGTCTCGTCCAGGGTCAGTTCGCCGGCCCTCTGGATTGCATGACTCACGTTTTTGTTCCCTGCGAACAATTCTGCCGATTCGATTCACGCCCTACGGACAGGACTTTACGCCTTCGGGCGCAGCAGGCTGGAGCCATGACGAGTACAGCCCTTCGCAGCAGGGCGTGGAAACTGCTGGAGATGGTCACGACGCCGCTGCTGCCGTCGGACTACCTCGACCTGGTCAGCCCGCTGCGTGCGGGCGCCGACCTGCGGGGGCGCATCGAGGCCGTACACCCCGAGACGGATGACGCCGCAACCATTGTGATCAGACCGGGACGGGGCTGGCGCGGCCACACTGCCGGTCAGTACGTGCGGATCGGGGTCGACGTCGACGGGGTGCGCCTGTGGCGTGCCTACTCCCTCACCTCGCCGACCGACCGCCAGGACGGCCGCTTCACGATCACCGTGAAGGCGATCCCGGACGGCAAGGTCAGCAACCACCTGGTCCGCAGGGCGAAACCGGGCACGCTGATCCAGCTCGACCAGGCGACCGGTGACTTCGTGCTGCCGCGGGCCAGGCCCGCCAAGGTGCTCTACCTGACGGCCGGCAGCGGCATCACACCCGTGATGGGCATGCTGCGCGACACCGAGTTCGACGACGTCGTCATGGTCCACTGCGCGCCACGGCCGCAGGACGTGATCTTCCGCGACGAACTGCACGGCCTGGTCGCGGACAAGAAGCTGCGGCTCACCGAGGTGCACACCGACACCGACGGCAAACTCGACATCGCCCGTCTCGACGCACTCGTGCCCGACTGGGCCGAGCGCGAGACCTGGGCCTGCGGGCCCGCGGGACTGCTCGACGCCGCCGAGGAGCACTGGGCCGAGTACGGCGTACGAGAGCGCCTGCACACCGAACGCTTCCGCCCCGGCATCGTCGTCACCGGCGACGGCGGCGAGGTCACGTTCAGCGCCACCGGCAGGACCGTCGACGCGGACGGCGCCACGCCGTTGCTGGACGTCGGCGAGGAAGCCGGCGTGCTCATGCCCTCCGGGTGCCGCATGGGCATCTGTTTCGGCTGCGTCACACCGCTCAAGGCGGGCGCCGTACGTGACCTGCGCACCGGCGAGATCACCGAGGCCGAGCCGGGCGTCCTCATCCAGACCTGTGTGTCCGCCGCGGCGGGCCCCTGCGACATCGAACGGTAGGAGCACCTTGACCGCCATCGACCCCACCGCCCACCTGACCGCGGAGCAGATCGAGGAGCTCGGCCGCGAGCTGGACGCGATCCGCGACGAGGTGATCGCCGGCCGCGGCGAGAAGGACGCCGCCTACATCCGCAAGGTCATCTCGGCGCAGCGCAAGCTCGAACTGGCCAGCCGGGGCGTGCTGTTGTTCTCGCTCTTCCCGCCCGCGTGGCTGCTCGGCACCGCCGGTCTGTCCGTGGCGAAGATCATGGACAACATGGAGATCGGCCACAACATCCTGCACGGCCAGTGGGACTGGATGCGCGACCCGAAGATCCACTCCACTACCTGGGAGTGGGATCACGTCTCGCCGTCCGAGCAGTGGAAGCACTCGCACAACGAGCTGCACCACACGTACACCAACGTGATCGGCAAGGACAACGACCTCGGCTACGGCATCATGCGCGTCGACGAGGACCAGAAGTGGCACCCGTTCCACCTCGGCCAGCCGCTGTGGAACTTCCTCAACGCCTGCTTCTTCGAGTACGGCATCGCGGCGTACGACCTGGAGCTCGGCAAGAACCTGAACAAGCGCCGCCGCAAGAACCCGGAGTTCCGCGCGCGGGCCAGGGCCGTGGGCCGCAAGATCCGCAAGCAGGTGCTCAAGGACTACGTGATCCACCCGCTGCTGTCGGGCCCCTCGTTCCTCCCCACGCTCGCCGCCACGTTCACCGCGAACCTGGTCCGCAACATCTGGACCCACTCGGTGATCATGTGCGGGCACTTCCCCGAGGGCGTGCAGGTCTTCGAACGCCGGTCGATCAAGGGCGAGACGCGCGGCCAGTGGTACCTGCGCCAGATGATGGGCTCGGCGAACATCAGCGGCAGCAAGGCCATGCACTTCATGACCGGCAACCTCTCCCACCAGATCGAGCACCACCTCTTCCCGGACCTGCCGAGCAACCGGTACGCCGAGGTCGCGGTGAAGGTGCGCGCGCTGTTCGAGAAGTACGAGCTGGAGTACGTCACCGGGCCGCTGCCCAAGCAGGTGTACTCCGCGTGGCACAAGGTCTTCCGGCTCTCGCTGCCGAACAAGAAGCCCACGGTCAAGGCGCCGGAGCGTGAGCAGGAGCTGGTCGCGGCCTGATTCCCGGTTCTGGTTCAGAAGCGGACAGCCCCTGCCGAGGTGTGGTGTCGTCGGCCGGCTACGAGCCGGTCTTCGTCCCGATGCCGTGGGCGAGGAGGCTCTCGGCGGTCTCCGCGATGGTGTCCTCGATGGGACGCGCCCGCCACCCGAGAACCTTCTCCGCCTTTGCGCTCGTGGCGTCGAGATCCCGGCCGAGCTGGTGCCTGAGCAGTCGCAGTTCCGGGTTCACGGTGCCCAGGGCGCGTGCGAGCCACACGGGCAGTTCACGGGTGGGGGCCTTCGCGGCCCGGTCGCCCAGGCGGTCGCGCAGAATGCGTGCGATGTCGAGGACACGCAGGCTGTGCCCGGCGACCGCCAGAAAGCGTTCGCCGGCGGCTGCCGGATCGGTCATCGCGCGCAGGTGCAGGTCCGCGACGTCGCGCACGTCGACGAAGCCCATCCCGAAGGGAGGGCACGCGGGGACGTGTCCTTCGAGCATTCTGCGGACCAGCCGCAGGGACGGCGGGTCGTCGGGGCCGAGCAGCGGGCCGAGGACCCCCACGGGATGAACCGCCGCCAGTTCCATACCTCCGCCGTCGTCCTGAACGAACTGCCAGGCGGCGCGTTCGGCGAGTGTCTTGGAGCGCTGGTAGGGCGGGATGTCGCTGTCGACGTCGGTCCAGTCCTCCTCGGTGAACGGGGTCGAGCGCGGCGGGTGTCCGATCCCGATGGCGCCGAAGGCACTTGTCAGGACGACCCGGCTCACGCGGGCGTCGCGGGCCGCGCGCAGCACCCGCAGGACACCCTCGCGTGCCGGGACCACCAGGTCGTCGTCGTTCGCGGGCGTATGACGCAGGGTCGGCGAGGCGACATGGAGGACGAAGTCGCAGTCGGCGACGGCAGCGTCCCAGCCGTCGGGCTGTTCGAGGTCGGCGCGTACGACCGTGAGACGGTCGTCGTCGAACGGTGTGGCCGCGTGCAGCCAGGCTCGCAGTGCCGGTTCGCGCCGCAGGTCGCGGACCGTGGTGCGGACGGTGTACCCGGCGTCGAGCAGGGCCTGGATGCACCAGCTCCCGATGAATCCTGTTCCTCCGGTGACCAGTACGTGTGTCATCTGTCTCTCCTCAGTTGTGGACTCGTGCGGTGATGAGTGCCGGTGGGCGTGAAGGGTCGCGAAGGACGGGTTTCACGCGAGGGCCATGCCGGGGACGCGCTTGCGGATGGCTTCCATCTCGGCTTCGTCCGAGACGCCCTGCCAGTCGTGCCGGGGTGTGTACGGGGCCTCCAGTGCGCGCACCTCGTCGTCGGCCAGTTCGATGTCGAGCGAGGCCACGGCCTCGTCGATCTGCCGGATCGAGCCGGCGCCGACCAGTGGCGCGGTGACGACCGGCCGGCTCCGCAGCCAGGCGAGCGCGATCTGTGCGCGGCTGACGCCGTGGGCGTCCGCGACCTGTCCGACCGCGTCGACGATCGCGCGGTTGGACGCCTCCTCCGCGGGCGAGTAGAGCGTGTCCGCGTAGGCGCCGTCCGTCTCTGAGCGCACCGTCGAGCGGGCGTCGTCCCACGCGCGGGTGAGGCGGCCTCGGGCCAGCGGTGACCAGATGATCGTGCCCACGCCCTCGTCCAGGCAGAGCGGGATCATCTCGCGCTCCTCCTCACGGGCGAGGAGGTTGTAGTGGTCCTGCATGGACACGAACCGCGCCCAGCCGTTCTCCTTCTGCAGGCGCAGCGCCTTCGCGAACTCCCACGCGTACATGGACGAGGCACCGAGGTAGCGGACCTTGCCGACCCGCACGAGGTCGCTGAGCGCCTCCAGAGTCTCCTCCCAGGGGGTGGAGTGGTCGTTGCGGTGGATCTGGTAGAGGTCGATGTAGTCGGTGCCGAGGCGGCGCAGCGAGTGGTCGACCTCGGTCATGATCGCCTTGCGCGACAGTCCCCGCCCGTTGGGTCCCAGCCGCATGGGATGGCGCAGCTTCGTGGCGATCACCACGGCGTCGCGGTCGGCGAAGTCCTTGAGCGCGCGGCCGAGGATCTCCTCGCTGGAACCGTTGGAGTACATGTTCGCGGTGTCGAAGAAGTTGATGCCCGACTCCAGCGCGTGCTTGACGAGTGGTCGCGCGTCCTGTTCGCCCTTCGACCAGACGGGGTGCCCGCGGTCGGGCTCGCCGTAGGTCATCGCGCCGATCGCGATCGGGGACACGTCGAGGCCGGTCGTGCCGAGCTTGATGTAACGCATGGCGCTCCTTAAAGTATGCGGAGAGGTCTCCACATAACGTAGTGGAGAACTCTCCGCTTATCAAGGTGAGGTCTCGTGGTCCGCTCGGACGCCCGTGAGAACAGGGCACGCATCCTCGCCGTCGCACGCGAAGCGCTCGCGGAGGACGGCAGTACGTCGATGAACCAGATCTCCCAGCGCGCGGGAGTCGGCGCGGGCACCCTGTACCGCAACTTCCCCACCCGCGAGTCGCTGGTCCTGGCCGTCTACCAGGACGAGGTGGCACGCATCGTCGACACCGTGCCGGACCTGCTGGCCCGCATGCCTCCACTGGAAGCGCTCCGCCACTGGACGATCGACCTCGTCGAGGGCATGCGCAGAAAACACGGCCTCGGCGACGCCCTGGGCCCCGGCGCACACCAGACGATCAGCGAGCAGAGCTACGGGCCGGTCATCGCCGCGATCACACAACTACTCGACGCCGGAAAGAAGGACGGAAGCATCCGCCCGGACGCCGACCCGGGAGACTTCCTCCAGCTCACCGGCGCCCTGTGGCGCGCCGCGTCCACACCGGAGGACCGGGCGCCCCACATGCTGGCGCTCATCCTCGACGGACTCCGCAGACACTGATCAGCCGGTCTTGAGACTCCGCTGTCCCGCGCGGCCTGGGCATCGCCGAGTCGGCTGCTCTGCTGCGGCGAGGGGCACGATTCCGTGGACCTCGCGGGGGTATGGCCGAGGCGAGCCCGCAAAGACGGAAGTCCGCCCGTGATCTGCAAAAAGGGGGCGTTCGTGAGGAACGAGTCCGTGCAGCGGCCTGAACGTGTTGCCGTCATCGGAGTGGGCATCGTCGGAGCGAGTGTGGGCTGGCACCTGTCCCGGCACGGCGCCGACGTGGTCTTCATCGACGCGGGACAGCCGGGCGAAGGCGTCACCGACTGGTCCTTCTCGTGGGTCAACGCCAGCAACAAGACCGTGCGCAAGTCCTACTTCGATCTGAACGTCGCGGGCATGGCTGCCCACCGTGAACTCGCCGGGATCATCGGGCCGGACTCGTGGTGGTATCCGAGCGGCCACCTGCGCTGGGCGGACACCCCCGCAGCGGAGACGAAGTTCCTGGAAACAGCCGAACTGTTGACCGCCTGGGACTATCGGGTCGAGATGTACACGGGCGCCGAGGTCCGCAGCCAGCTCGAACCCTCCCTCACGATGCCCGACGAGACTCCAGTCGTGTTCTACCCCGAAGAGGGCTGGGTGCACGGACGTCACCTCGTGCGCCTCCTGGTCGGCCAGGCCGTCGCGTCGGGCGCCGAGATCCGATCCGGCAACGCGGTATGTGACATCGGCACCGGCGCCGACGGCAGCATCCGGACAGTCGCTCTGTCCGACGGAAGCCGTCTGGACGCCGACATCGTCGTGAACGCGGCAGGTCCCAGCGCATCCCATGTCGCAGGACTCGTCGCACGGCACCTGCCGATGCGCCGGGAACCCGGCGTCATCACCCGCGTCGACTGCGCCCAGGTCCCCGTTCACCGGGTCATGCACGCGCCTCACGTCGAGATCCGCCCTGACGGAGGCGGGTCCGTGGTTCTCCACAGCCGCGAGATCGACGCACTCATCGACACCGGCGAAAATCCAGCCCAACTCGCGCGGCTGCTCCACGAATTGGCGCGCCACGCCGTCCCCGAACTCGGCAACGCCCGCATCACACAGACACGGGTGGTCGATCGGCCCATCCCCGCTGATGGATTCCCTTCGGTGGGAGCGGTGCCGTCCGTGCCGGGCTACTACGAGGCCGTCTCTCACAGCGGGATCACGCTCGGGCCGGTACTCGGCCGACTGCTGGCTTCAGAGATCCTCGGCGGAAAGAGAGACGAGTTGCTCGCAGACTTCCGCCCCGAGAGGTTCCCCCCGTGACAGCCCGGCCGGACGCCACCACGGCCGCAACCGGGCGGCTCTGCACGCCACCGCGATCACGTACCTAAGCGGGTCACGTCGGTGGCACTGTCGCACCGCCCTGGCCGAATGTCATCGACGGCGACACCGGGAGCCGCCCGAAGGTGCTCGCCTCGATACTCCACGAAGCACAGGGAAACGCCCTCACGGTCCGGTGGATCAGTAGCGGTAGCCGGGCCAATGCGGGTCCTCCCAACGATCGTCGCCGGTGAGGCCCAACAGCCTTATTCGGTGGAGCAGTTCCTCCGATGCGCCGTGGGCCCGGAGCCGGGCAGGGGCATTGCGGACCAGCCAGGCGGTCAGCTCGGTGCGTTTCTCCTCCTCGTTCTCCCAGGAGTCCCAGGGGAGTTGGTCTCCGAGCAGGTCGTACTCCCACTTTGCCGCCGCCTCTGCCAAGTGGTCGTCGGCCGGATGGTCAGTCTGCGTTTCCCATGTGGTGAGCCACGGGGTGAGCGTGGCTGATGCCTCGGTGATCAATGCCAGGACCTCGTACGCGGGTACCGCGGGATCGGGATTCGTGAGCGTGTGGGCCCACCACGCGTGCAGGAAGTCCCTGACGGCTTCGGCCTGCGCGGTGGGCCACTGCTGCCAATGACCGCGGGCAAAAGAGTGGCCGACTTCCTCCGAACCGAAGAGCGTCTCGACGGAGCCTTTGACAAGGGCCGTGGCCAACTGGGGCAGGATCCGGCGCAGTACGGATGCGTGGTCGCTCCAGTCGGGGGCCCGCCAGGTGCGGCCCAGGAGGTCGAGGTCCAGCTCCGTGTCCGGAACCTTGAGCTGTGCGAGTTCGCCGGCGCTGCCCCAGTGGCACTCGCAGTTGTGCTCGTCGGGGTGGGCCGTCATGCCGCCGAAGACGGCGGCCAGGCCGTCGAGCGCGGCAGTGAGTCGCGGTCGTGCGGAGGGTTGGTCGGGGTTCATCATGGCGTTCGCATTCGGGGACTCCGGAAGCCTCTGGCATCCGAAGATCGCCAACTTACCCTGGTGGTTCTCAGGCCGCCACCGACTTGCACGTCCAGCGGCGGAAGTACGGCAACGGGGCGAGGCAGCAGCGGATATCGGCCAAAGCCGGAGCCTCCGCCATTCGGTTCGAAGAGCTTTGTGCAAGAGTCCTCGCGCATGCAACCGCCGCGCCGCGTCAGCGGTGTTGACGAACGGGGCTCGTGTGATCCTTCGGCCTGCGTGCGAAAGAGCGGAACGAATCGAGGTAAAACGGGGTGTGCGCGATGACCAGCGCTCGTGTGCCTGCCTTGTGCGGAAGAGAAGCGGCCCGGACCAGGGGCCTGCAAGTCGGGGGCAGTGACAAGCGACAGATCCGCGTCGGAATCGGGGGACGATGAGCGGCGTACTGATCCATGTGCCACAGGACCCGCCGCTGACGCTACGGCTCGGCGCGGGTGAGGTCGCCCGCTTCGGGCGCGGCTCGGACACGGTCGCCGTGGAGTTGCGGCTCGATGATCCGGCGGTGTCACGGCTGGCCGGGGAGATCCGGGTGAGCGAGGACCACTGGCTGCTGAGCAACCTCAGCGCCACGCAGAGCTATCTGGTGGAGAACCCGGAGGGCGCCGGCGAGTATCTGCGGGTGCCGCCGCGCCGTCTCGGGGCGCCCATTCCCTTCGAGTTCGCGCGTGTGGTTCTGCCCACCCGGGAACGGGTGGTGAGTTTTCAGGTGTTCGCCCCCGACCATGTGTATCTGGACCCTCAGGGGGTGGTCGGCGGCCGACTGGGCACGCGGACCCTGACCGCGTACTCGTTGGACGAGACCGCGACGTACTTCCTGGTCCTGGTCGCCCTGTGCGAGCCGCGGCTGCGTGACGAGTCCGCGCTTGCCGTTCCGACCACGCCCGAGATCGTCGAACGTCTGCGGCAGTTGCCGCAGTGCGCGAGCCTCACCGCTCGCGGGGTGAGCGCTCACATCGACTACCTCGCCGAGGAGAAACTCCGCATCGTCCTGCCGGAGTCGCGTGACGCGGGCCGGGGTGCCCGCCGCAACGGAAAGCGCGAGGCACTGGTCGGCATCGCCCTGCGGTTCGGGGTGGTCGGCGAGTCCCATCTGGGGCTGCTTCCGCCGCGGTCGGCGGCTTCCGGCGGCAGTGCCCAGGCCCAGGCGGTGGGCCGGTGAGCCGTGGGGCCGAGGCCGAGCGGGTTCCGGCCGGTTACCGGGTCGGGGACTGGGAGGTGGGGGCACCGATCGCGGACGGGGGCTGGGGGTGGGTCTACGAGGGTCGGAGCGTGCACGGGACGACGGACGGCCACCCGGCCGTCGTCGCGTTGAAGTTCCTGCCCACGTCCGGACTCGCCCCTCAACAGGCGCGCGGGCTGCTGGAATGTGCCCACCGCGAGCGGGAGTTCGGGCGTCGGGCGCGGCATCCCCGGCTGATCCGGGTGCTCGACTCTCTCGTACTGAACGAGCCGGACCATCCCGAACTCGACGGCGCGATCGTGCTGGTGATGGAGCGTGCCGAGCGCAGTCTCCGCCAACTCCTCGGCGGCGAGGCGGGGTTGACGGACGGGCAGGCCGAGCTGATTCTGACGCAGATCTGCGAGGGGCTGGCCCATCTGCACGAGCTGGGCTGGGTGCACGGCGATCTCAAGCCCGACAACGTTCTCCTGATGGCGGACGGATCGGTTCGTCTGTCGGATTTCGGGCTGGCCTCGGAACTCGACGGCACCCACGGCACACATGCGTGGATGCCACCTCTGGGCACTCCCGACTATCTGCCGCCGGAGCGCTGGAAGGCCCCGCTGGGCGAACGCGGTGTGCAGGCGCGGCCGAGCGCCGACATCTGGGCGCTCGGCATCATGGTCCACCAGATGTTCACCGGCGGAATCTCGCCCTTCCCCGGCGCGACCCCGGCCGCACGGGGTGCCGCGGCGCAGGAGTACGCCGGCGGACGGGCGCCCCTGCGGCTGGATCCCGCCGTACCGCCGTTCTGGCGCGATCTGGCCACGGACTGCCTCTCCCCCACCCATGAGGCGCGCGCCGCGTGCACCGCGGGAGCCCTGCTGGCCCGCATCGGTGCGTCGGCCGACGGCACAGGTGCGGGTGCGGCGGGTGACCGCGGGCATCGGCGCAGACGACGGGTCCTCCTCGGCGCCGCGGCGGCCACCGCCCTGTGCGCGGCGACGGTCGCCGGATGGGTCTACGTAGCCGACGACGACAGTGCGACGCGGAACGCCCCCGTCCGTGCCGAGAACGTCTCCGACACCGCCGGCCCCGCCGCCATCAAGGTGTACAACGTGGAGCCGACCTGCCGGGCCCATGCGGCCGACCGTGATCAGCAGTGCAGCCTCGGTCTGGCGATCGACCCGCTGGCGCCGTACACCGTGGCCAATGTGGTGGCCACCCGTGTGTGGCACGGGGACGTCCTCACGGCGCAGTGCCGGTTGCCTCAAGGGCTGCCGGTGACCGACGAGTTCGGTACCCGTTCCACCGTGTGGTACCGCGTCCGGTTGCCGGGCGGCGCGGCCGACTCCACCGCGTGGTTCCCCGCCGTGCGCACGAAGGACCGGCCCGCCCTGCCCACGTGCCGATGAGGCCGTGCACCTGATCCGGCCGGATCAGGTGCACGCGGGGATGTCCCGGCCGTCGTTGTCCTTCGCCTCGTCGTTGCCCCATCGGTCGAGGTAGTAGGCGGAGACGTACGCCCGTCCCCGGCCGCCCGGTGCCACCTCGTCGAGGTCGGTCAGCAGCCACCAGTGGTTGTACGCCGAGCCGACCCGCACCTCGTCGCCCCACTTCCTGCACAGGACGTAGTTGGTGCCCTTGCGCAGGGTGCCCTGGGCGGCGCAGCGCGATGTGCTGTCGTGCGTGCAGTTGACGTCGGGATAGCCGGTGGCGTCGGCGAGGGTGTCCACCCAGTGCCGGGTCGGCTGCTCTCCCCCGCCGTCGCAGGCGTTGGTGCTGGTGACGCGGGGGAAGGGGCCGTCGGGCGTGAGCCGGTACTCGGTGCCCTGGAGCACCGGGTGGACCATCTCGTCCGTCTCGCCGTCGTTGTCGCCGTTGGTGTCGTAGAGCTGCTCGTAGTGCAGATGCGCCTCCTCCGTGCCGACCAGTCCGAGCCGACCGACCGGGTCTCCCGACGCGACCTGCTGGCCGAGGTGGACGTCGATGCGGTCCATGTGGAGGTAGACGCTGAACCATCCGCCGCCGTGGTTGATCTCGATGCCGCCGGGCTCGAAGAACTCGGTGACCGTGCCGGCGGCGGACGCGGTGACGGTGGCGCCCAGGGTCGGGCCGTCGACGTGGTACATGTCGAGCTTCTTGTCGTCGGGATCGTGGCCCAGGTACGTCTGCAGCTGCCAGGTCTGTCCGCAGGGGAACGGCAGCCGGAAGTCGGGGCGGGCGGTGGGCGCCGCCGACGCGGCCGGTGTGCTCGCGCACAGTCCCGCCGTCATCAGCAGCGCCGTCAGTGTCGCCGCCCAGCCCGCTCTTCCCGTCGGCCTCAACTTCATGGTTCTCGCCCTCTCTTCGCCTCGGTGTGCGGCAACGACGGTGCCGTACACGGGCTTTGAAAGGACTCCGGCACGTTACGGGGTGGGACGGTTCAGGTGCCGCACTGGCGGGTCACGCCGCCGGTCGCGTCGCCCTTGAGGTAGATGCCGCTGACGTAGCCGACACCGCCCGCGTTCAGGGCCAGTTCGATCCACTTGTCGCTGGTGTAGCCCTCGTCGGTGACGACCTGGCCGGTCTTCCAGCAGTTCGCCGGGTAGCTCTGGTTCGGGTACACCGTGCTGACCACGTCGCAGGAAGTGGAGGCGCAGGAGCGGACGTTGGCCTGCATCCACGCCGTGACGTTCGTCTGGCCGCCGGTGTCGCCGGACGGCTGGAAGGTGACGTCCACCCAGTCGTTGTCCGTCATGCCCAGGCCGTCCCAGAAGGTGCCGTCGGCCACGTCGATGCCGGCCGGGTTGGCGACCCGGCGCCCGAACTCGTCCAGGCCACCGTTGTAGCCGGACTGGTAGGCCGCCTGAGCCTCGGGCGTGCCCTGCGGCAGATCACGCCACGTCTGCCGCTGCGCGGACGGGTTCCAGTAGTCGTCCTGGGTGTTCCAGGGACCGACGTCCCACACCGGTGCCGTCTCGCAGCGTCCCGTGCGCTGGTAGCACAGCCGTACCTGGTACTCGTGGCCCCCGTTGGAGGCGAGCATCCGCCGGGACGGCAGCGCGACGAAGTGGTCGCGCTGCTGGATGACATGGCCGTTGGCGGTGGTCTGCCCGGCGAGGCCCTCGCGGGTGGCGAAGACGCGGTACGTCGGTGAGGCCGTGGTCAGTGTGCGGGGTGCCTGGGGAGCCGGCTGTGCGAGGTCGGCGTGGACGGAGACGGCCGAGACCACGGGGGCGGCGGTACGGCTGCCGAGCAGGGTCAGTCGCACCTGGACGACGGAGACGGCCTGAGCCAGCCGCAGCCGACCGGTGCGGTCGGGGGTGGTCCACTGCGTCCACCGCCCAGGGTGGTCGCTTCCCCGCACCTCGGTCAACACCTGTGTTCCGGACGGTACTTGGACCCGCGGGCGGATCGTGAAGGCGTCGGCCTGCCGTCCGAGGCTGCGGGCCGGCGCGGTGTACACGGCGAACGCCCTGCCGGGCGCGGACGCGGTGCGGGCGCGGCGGTCACCGATGGTCAGCGCGCCGTTCTTGCGATGGTCGATGTTGTGCTGGTCGGCCGAGGCGGCGGCGAGGTCGATGCGCCAGTCGGTGGCCGGCCGGGCGGCGGGGCGTTCGTGGCCGGGGCCGTCGGCGGCAGCGGCGGCGACCGGCGGCAGCCCGCCCAGAACCAGCAGGGCGCACAGGCCCTGTATCAGTCGTCTGGTGGTGGATCGCATGACGCATCTCTCCAACTGGTCGGGAAAACGGTGCGGTTGACGATCCCCAGCCCTATCCGCCCGCGCACCGCCGCGTCATTCCGGAACGTTCCGGATGCCGCTGGTCGTGGAGGCGCGGATAGCTTCCGTGCCGTCCACCAGAAGTCACCGGAGAGGAAGCCTCGTGCGTCTGTTCCCGTACGCCGGACTCATCACGGCCGCCGTCGTCCTGCTGCCGCTGTCGGCGGCCCTGCCCGCCGCCGCGGCACCGGCCACCCCGGCCGCGTTCGCCGCCTCGTGCCCGACCGCCGGGGTCATCACCCAGGGGTACGGCGACAGCCACGACGGCGTCGACATCGCCAACGCCCAGGGCACGCCCATCTACGCCGTGGGCTCCGGCGAGGTCATCAACTCGGGCCCCGCCAGCGGTTACGGGCAGTGGATCCGCATCCTGCACGACGACGGCACGGTGACCGAGTACGGGCACATGTACCAGCGGGACGTCGTCGTCGGCCAGCATGTCCAGGCCGGTCAGCGCATCGCCCTGATGGGCAGCGAGGGCGAGGCGACGGGGCCGCACCTGCACCTGCGGGTCAGGATCGGCACCTCCACCACGGTCCGCGGCATCGACCCGGTGCCGTATCTGCGCGACCGCGGGGTGAACCTGCCCTGCACGCCCGGCGGTGGTGGCGGGCAGGGCACCACCGTGACCGCCTGGGCGCAGGCCAACGTCCGCTCCTGCGCGGCCACTTCGTGCGCCGTCGTCAGCACGGTGTACCCCAACGAGAGCTACCCGGCGAACTGCTGGAAGACGGGCCAGCTCGTCACGGCCGAGGGCTACAGCAACGACAAGTGGATCGAACTGCCCCTGAACGCGGGCGGTGTCGGCTACGTCAGCGCGATCTACCTCAAGGGCGACGACAAGGGCAACGTCAGCCGCCAGTGCGGCTGACCGCTCCCCGGTCCGAGCGCCCGCACCCGACTCCCCGCCGCACTCGGCTGCGGGGCACCACCACCCCACCGAAGGGAACACCCATGTCCGTCTCCGTCCTGACCCGCGTCGCGGCTCTCGGCGTCTCCGCCGCCGCCATCGCGCTGCTGCCCGCCGCGACGGCCTCGGCGGCCGACGCCGTGAACACGTTCAAGAACCAGGCGACCAACCGCTGCATCGACGACACCGGCGCCGGGTTCCGCACCTGGGACTGCAACGGCTCCACCCCGCAGAACTGGATCGTCCACAAGTGGGGTGACGGCACCGTGCAGTTGAAGAACGCCTTCACCAACCGCTGCATGTACGACAGCGACCAGGGGTTCAAGACCGCGAACTGCGACTCCAGCACCAACCAGAGCTGGCTCGTGCACAAGTGGGGCGACAACACCATCGAGCTCAGGAACCAGGCGACCAACCGCTGCATCGACGACAGCAGCGCCGGCTTCCGCACCTGGGCGTGCAACGCCGGTCAGAACCAGAGCTGGTTCTGACACCTGCGGGCGCTCCGATGCCGCGGTGGTCCAACGGCGGCACCGGAGCGCCCTGTCGAGGCGATGCGGTGCGTCGGTCGTCGGCCGGGCTCAGTACCATCCACGGATGTCCTGGATACGACGTCGTAAGCACAAGGCGGAGCCGCCGGCGGAGCGGCTGCCCGACCTGGAGTTCCTCGCCCTGGTCAGGGCCGGGCTCGAAGAGTTCGCGCCAGGTTCGACGCAGGGCGCCCAACTCAAGGGCAACTCCTTGATCAGCCGGGACGGTTGGGCGGTGGCCGTGGCCCCGCCGCACCACGGGGGCGGCCACCACTACGACCTCGTCGCGCTGCCGGACGTCAGTCTCCAGCCGGACGTGCCGTGCTTCATGGACTGCGTCGTGTCGATGTCCGCCGATCCGCAGGACGCGGCGAACACCTGGGTACAGACGGCGGGTGCCTGCCTGCTCGAACTCCTCGACCGCCGCGAGCGGTTCGCGGACCACGCGGGCCCCGACGAGAAGCGCGGCGTGCCCGGCTGGCACATGATCACGTCGGGTGCGGTCGGTCTCGGAACCGACGTCGACGAGAACCGGCGACTGCAGCGCGCGCTGCTGGACGCGAACGTGCTGCACCGGATCGCGGACTCGTTCACCGCGGACCTGGAATCGCCCTTCTTCAACGGCGTCAAGGTCTTCTACGGCGGACGCCCAGGCGCGATGCAGGCAGAGATCCGCGTCAACGGTGAGCGCCACGAGGCCGCTTCGGCAGCGATGACGGCGCTCGGACTGCCCGAGCCGACGGCATTCACGGCCGTGCGGTTCTACGCGCTGCTGCTTCCGCCGTCGGAGGACGAGGACGAGCCCAGCCAACCGACGACGGCCCGGCCCGATCCCGTTCCTGCCCCGGCGCAGGCCACTCCCCACACCCACGGCCCCTCCTGCGACTGCGGCGGCCACCTCGACTCTGAGCACCCCGGCTTCGACCTGGCCCTGCCCCACCTGGTCGCCGAACTCTCCGAGGAGGAACGCAGGCGCCGCGTGAAGTCCGACACGGGCGCCGTCATCACCGCGGAGGGCGTCGGCAACTTCCTCAAGGTCCGCCTCCCGATCCGTCTGGACGACGGAAGGACGGCGGTCTACCTCGCCTGGGTCCACCTCCAGGTAGCCGTGTTCGACGACTTCGTGCGACGGGTCCGCGACGACGACCTGGCCGGCCACCGCTTCGAGGGCCTGCTGTGCAACGCCATCGGCCCCTGGGGCGAGGACGTCCTGCGCGCCCCCGTCGTCCTCGGCGGCCAGCGGATCGACGAGGACGGCTCGGTCCGCCTCAGCGAAATTCTGGAGTCCAGCGATCCCCTGCTCACCAAGGTGCTGACGGATACCTGGCCCGCCGCCTTCGTCATCGGCGACCGCGGTGGGATGGCGGTGCGTGAAGACCGTCCCTGATGTCGTCGACCAACAGAGGAGCGTCCCGGTGGACCTGGTGCACGAGGCATTGGCGGGCAATCGCTATCCCGGGCGCGGTGTGCTGTGGGCGCGGACCCTCGGTGGCGCGCTGTGCGGTGCGTACTTCCTCACCGGACGCAGCGCCGCCTCCAAGGCCCGTGTCCTGCGGAGAGGAGACGGAGAGGTGATCGTCGCGCCGACCGGCGAGTCGGCTCACGATCCGCTGCGGCACTATGTCGCGGCGCGCGAGCTGAGTGACTGGCTGGTCTTCGGCAACGGAGAACAGGTCGCCGTGGTGTCGGACCTGCTCCAGGAGAGACGAACACCGACCGAGGCGATGTCAGGCCTGGAGTACGAACCCGACCCGCCGATCTTCACGCCCCGCATCACGGTGGTGGCTGACCTGAGCGTGGGGCAGGACGCCTGGTTCGGTGCTGCCCGCCGCAGCGCCGGCGGCAGGACGTCGGCCGACGTACTGACGCTCGCCGTCCGCGACCTGGGTCCCGGTGACGCCGTTCTGATGACGACGTACCGGTCCGACGGACACCGGGTCACCACCGGTGAGCCGTTCGTCGAAGCCCGGACCGGGGCGGCCGACCCGGCCGGGCTCCTGGATGAGGTGTGGGGTGCGCTCACCCCGGAGTTCCGCGTGGCGATGGCGGTCTTCGAACCTGGTCGGCTGGCCGAGGCCACCATCCGCCACGAGGCGACCGCGCGGGTGTGACTACCCGTCCGCTGGGTGCGCGATCGCGATTCGTGATCTCGGTTTCGCGGTCGGCTACGGAGCCCACGTCGTTGCGTTCGTGCGCGCCGGAGCCCGGGACGAGAACGCCAACTTCATCGCCGACGCCCGCCAGGGCTACAGATACTTGTCGTCCGGTCCACTGCGGTGCACATCCCGTACACACGCGCCCTCGCGGCGGACCGGTTCACATGTACCAGCCGCCGTTGACGCCGATCTGCTGGCCGGTGATGAATCCGGCCTGGTCGGAGCAGAGGAAGGCGCAGGCGGCCGCGATGTCGTCCGGTGTTCCGGCGCGGCGCACCGGGGTCATGCCGGCGACGGTGTCGACGCCGATGAAATCCCCGCGCTTCTCGGCCTCGCGGGCCATCGGAGTGTCGACGATCGAGGGCGGGACGGTGTTGACGGTGATTCCTTCGGCGGCCAGTTCGACCGCGAGAGCCTTGGTCAGGGCGATGACGCCGCCTTTGGCGGCGACATAGTGGGCCATGTTCGGGGCGCCGTGCTGGGCGCTGGAGGACGAGATGGTGACGATCCGCCCCCACTTCTCAGCACGCATGTCGGGGATGACGGCCTGAACACAGGTGAACGTGCCGGTGAGATTGACCGCCATCACCCGGTCCCAGGCATCGGGCGTGATGTCGGTGACGGAGGCGAACGTCTCGACGCCCGCACTGGTGACGATGACGGTGATCGGACCGTACGCCTCACGGACCGCCTGGACCGCCGATGCGACCGCACCGCGGTCGGAGACGTCGCAGGCGTAGGCCGTAGCTTCCGCGCCGGTGTCACGGAGTCGGGCGGCGGCCGACTCGGCGGCCTCGGCCCGCCGGTCGAGCAGGGCCACGCGGTGGCCTGCTGCCGTCAGATGGTGCGCGACCGCGAGCCCGATACCCGACGCCGCTCCGGTGACCACGGCGGTTCGGGGGCTCGCCGAGGCGGGGTCTGTGCCGGGGCGCATCGGCCTTCCTCTCGATACGGGCCGTCAGCCGACCGGGGTGTAGCCGAGGTGCAGGGCCGTCAGGCCGCGCAGGATGTAGGTGGGTTCATAGGTGAGCCGGCGGTCGGAGGCCGGGCCGTGCTCCGCCTCGTCGAGGTGGATGTCGGCCATGCGGTCCAGCAGCCGTTCGACGCTCACCCTGGCCTCGACCCGCGCCAGCGGGCTGCCGGGGCACGCGTGGACGCCGCGGCCGAAGGCCAGGTGCTCGCGTGCGTTCGGCCGGTCGATGCGGAACCGGTCGGGCTCCTCGAAACGGTTCGGGTCACGGTTGGCGGCGCCGTTGAGCAGCAGCACGGTGGTGCCCGCGGGCAGCTCCACGTCGTGCAGCGTGGTGGACCGGCGCACGAGGCGGAAGTCGGACTTGACCGGGCTCTCCATCCGCAGCGTCTCCTCGACGAAGGCGGGGATGAGGCTGCGGTCCTCGCGCAACAGGGCCTGCAGATCGGGGCGTTCGGCGAGGACGAGCATCACGGAGCTGAGCAGCCGGGCCGTGGTTTCCTGGCCGGCGGCGAACAGGAACGTGGCCACCCGGACCACGTCCGTGACGTCGGGTGCCGATCCGTCCGGGAACGTGGCGGTGGCCAGCGCGGTCAGCACGTCGGCGCGCGGCTCGCGCCTGCGCTCCCGGACGAACGAGCCGAACTGCTCCTCCAGGAACTCCAGCGCGTTGCCGGACACTGCCTCGTCCGGGACCAGGGATCCCACCTTCTGCAGGCCGAGCCGCACACGGAACGGCTCGTGGAACTCCTCGGGGACACCCAGCAGATCCGCTATCACGAGCAGAGCGAACGGCTGGGCGTACTCCCTCAGCAGCTCGACCCGTCCGCGGGCGGCGAACTCGTCGATCTGCCGGTCGGCCAGCCGCCACATGAACTCCTCGTTCTCCTTCAGCCGCCGGGGCGTCAGAAGGCGGGCCAGCAGCGCGCGGTGTGCGGTGTGCAGCGGCGGGTCCATCGTCACCAGGTGCTCGCTCATGGGTAACTGCTCACGCACCTGCTCGATCAGCGGCCCGATGTCGTCGCCCTCGGGTTCGGTGGGCAGGCCCGGGAACGGGCCCGTCACCGAGTTGCAGGAGGAGAAGGTCTCGTGGTCGCGGTAGATCCGCACGGCCTCGTCGTAGCCGGTGACGGCCACGACGCCGTGGTGGGGCTCCCGGTGGACCGGGCAGCGGGCCCGCAGGTGCTCGAAGTAGGGATACGGATCGTTCACTACCGATCCGTCCGTGAAGAAGTCGGTCCTGTCGAAGTCGGGCACTGCGTCCTCCCTTGGGGCCGCACCCGTGGCACGGATGCTGGACGGTCGTACAGCAATGCTGGACATATGCTTAGCGCCGGGGTCCTGAGCCGTCAAGGCATGCGGCGCGGGGCGGAGTTACACCGAGAGAACGGAGGCTGTGTGACGTCGTCACCTCGCCGCTACGGTTCGCCCGACGCCAAGAACCGCAGTGTGCTGCTGGACGCCGCCGAGGAACTGCTCCTGGCGGAGGGCTACTCGGCCGTGACCGCACGGCGGGTCGCCGCGCAGGCCGGGCTCAAGCACCAACTCGTGCACTACTACTTCCACACGATGGACGACCTCTTCCTCGCCCTGTTCCGCCGTCGCGCCGAGCAGGGCCTGGAACAGCAGGCCGCCGCGCTCGCCTCCGACCGGCCGCTGCGAGCCCTGTGGGCATTCAGCACCGACCCGGCCGGCGCCTCGCTGACCATGGAGTTCATGTCTCTGGCCAACCACCGCGAGGTCATCCGCACCGAAGTCGCCCACTACGCCGAGCGACTGCGTGCGGCGCAGGCCGAGGCCCTCCCAGGAATCCTGCAACGCTATGGAGTTCCGCCCGGGACCTGTCCCCCGATCGTGCTGGTGTTCCTGACCACCTGCGTCGCCCGAGTCCTGGTCCTGGAGGACCGCCTGGGCATGTCCGCCGGCCACGACGAGACGCGCGCATACGTGGAAGACCTGATCCAGCGCTTGGAAGACGACAGGACACCTCAGTCCGAGGCGCACTGACCTCTGATCTGGGCAAACTCGGCTCGCCGGGCGACTGCGACCCGATGAGCGCTCAACGGATCGGTGGCTTCGTAGGTGACAACTGGCTCCAGTTGTAGGTCTTTTCCGGCTCCATCCAGGCGTCTCGTTTGGCCTGGTCATCGACCAATCGCCTGCCCAATGGGCAGCGGACATGCCAAGATCACCGCTGACTGCAAGGACTCACAGAGCTGGAGCTGACGCCAATTGGATGCGGGCGAGTTCACTACTTGAGCCGCCGATGCACCGAATGAATCACCCGACGTGTGCCTGTTTGCAGGCCCGGGCGATATCGGCGGCATGTCCGATTTTTTTTCATGCCTTCAGAAGGATCTTCCTATGGACTTCGACGTCCAAAACCATGCGCGCACGCGCGCCCTGCGTTCCGACGGCCATCTGCGGAGCGGTCCGTTCGTGGTGCGCCATGACCGAGACTGGTCGAGCCCCTTCGCCAACTACGCGATCCCGGATGACGGGGCCACGCCGACCGCGAGCGAGATCAGCGCCCTTGTCAGCACGTTTCGCACGCTGGATCGGGTGCCGCGTCTGGAGTACCTGCCCAGCTGCGCGCCGCAGGTCGAACCGGCCCTGCTCGCGGCGGGGTTCACGGCCGAGAACCGTGCCGCGGTCATGGTCTGCTCAGCTGAAACACTCATCACCCCCAGAGCGTCGGCCGATGTCCTGATCACTGAGCCGACCGACGACGCCGGGCTCCTTGCCACCGCGACGGTGCAGCACGCCGGGTACGGACATCCGGGTGAGCCGACAACGGGTCAGACCGCCTGGCTGCGCGACACCGTGGCGGGCGGCGGCGTGGTCGCCCTGGCCAGCGCTGACGACGGCACCGCGGTCGGCGCGGGTGTCTGCTCTTCGCCGGTGGACGGCTTGAGCGAATTGGCCGGCCTCGCGGTCGCCGAGAACTCCCGGCGGCGCGGTATCGGCGCGATGCTCTCCGCCTACCTGACCGCCGCAGTCCTCGACCGAGGCTGCCGGACGGTGTGGCTGGAGCCGGGCGATCCGGGCATCCAGAGGATCTACGCCCGGATCGGCTACCGAACCGTTGGCGAGAAGCTCAATATCTCCCTGCGGTAGGCGAGGGCGGGCGCGAGGACACCGCGACCCGCCCCACGTCTTCGTCAACCGGCGTCCGCGGCCGCCACGCCGTTCCTCTCCTCACGCTCCGTCAATAGCTGGGACGGCAGCTCCGCTGGTTCGTCAATACAGAGAAGGCCAACGCGGTCGTAGCAGGCGATGGTCTTGGCCGGCACGACAAGCAGATGGGACTTGCCGGTTGCACTGTCGCCGATCAAACACAGCGGCAGGCCCTTCTTGACCCAGTCGCACGAGGCCAGGGTGTGGATGGCGACCGGGTCGATGGCGGGGTTCGCGTCGAACTCGAACTGCCGGATCGATTTCTCGCGTGGAAAGCCGGTCGCCTCGATCAAGAACCCGCAATAGCCAATCATCAGCAGACAGAACTGCCACTCCCCTGCGATCCGGCGGGTCGCGGAGGACACCGGGAAGGCGCGGGCGCCTTCCCGGTGGAGCAGAGCGGCGCCATTGGCGCCCACTGCGTCCCCGTCGGCCATCTTGCGGACAACGTCGCTGCTCGTGAGACCGCCGGGTGCCCTGTGGGTCAGGGGCGACGCGTGAGCCCGAGACTTCCGCCGGGGACTCCGCTCAGGGCGAAGGCGGAGGGCCGCGCACAGTGGCAGGCGCCCGTCAGTTCCCCCATCGCCGAACAGTCGGCTGAACTTCACCGACAACAGCAGCGCCATCGGAGACCCCCCGGCGAAAACGCCGACCACAACGAGGTACCGGCCGTGGCCGCCCCTGGTCCACGAAAAGGCTTTCGCCGACGAGGGCTCTCGTCCTATCGTCTGACCTCGTGATCAACAACGGCGTTCCACTGCCCCCGACGGTCTACCCCCTCGCCAAGGGACGTGTGTGGGCCATGCTCGCCGGCTCTCTCGTCTTCGTCGGTCTGGGCGTTGGTTTCCTGATCGCCCACAGCACCGTGAAGATGACTGCGGCGGGGGCAGTGGCCGTGCCCTTCTTCGGGTTGTGCTCGGTGATCATCGTTCAGCGTCTGCGCCGAGACCGGCCGGAGTTGATGCTGGACGACACCGGGGTGGACCACGAGAGACTGGGCCGGTTCCGCTGGGACGAGATAGCCGCCGTACGGATACGCGAACAGCGAGTACGCAACGCCTCGCAGCGGTTCATCGAACTCGTACTGCACGATCCGGATGCCTATCTGGCCCGAGCGCCCAAGCTCGTCCGCAGCACCGCGTCCATGAACGCCCGACTCGGTTTCGGTCCGGCCGTCATGGCCACGAACACCTTGCCGGTACCGCCCGAGACGATCCTGGACGCGATGCGGCGTCACTGCCCCGGACTCGCGGTACAGCACTGAGCACCTCCGCCGCCGACAGGTCCGGCGGGACGGACCTCGTGCAGTCGTGGTCAGGGAGCGATACCCACGCCGTCGATCCGGCTCCACGCCCGCTCCTGCTTCGCGGTCATGGCGGGCCAGGTGAGTCCGCCGGGCCTCGGCCGGATGCGTGAGGCGTACGGCGCGGGGTGGAAGGCCGGGTCGTAGAGGCAGCCGGTGCCGTACCTCTGGTCGAAGGCCGCGCAGGAAGCCGCGATCGAGCGCGCGGTCGGCTTGTGTCCATGGCGCACCCAGGCGTCGAGCGCCGCGATGGAGTCGGCGTACTCCGAGTCGCTCAGCGCACTGTGCTCGGTCTCCTTCGTGAAGGTCTGGACGAGGTTGCCGCCCCTGCCCGCGCCTTGGAGAGTGGCGCGGTAGGCCGCTTCGTGCTCGACGAAGGCGGTCGGGTCGTCGATCGCGTGCAGGGTGAGGACGGGGATGGAGACCTTGCCCGTCAGGTCGCTGTCGTAGGAGAGGTCGCGGCGCGCGGTGGGGTCGGCGGAGAACCGTTCGACACCCGCGTTGAGCGCCTTGTCGTCGTGTGAACCCGTGTATCGCACGCCCTGGTTGCTGAAGGGATTGCGGCCGCCGAGCCGGGTCGACACGATGTCCCGAAACGTGAAGGTCGCGAACCGCAGATGTGACTCCAGCGAGCGCTCCGGGATGCGGGTGACGGCGAGGATGTCGTCGAGGTTGCGCTGTTGGAGGGCCGTGCGCTCCGCGGGGGTGGAGGAGAACCCGGTGCACTCCTGCAGGCGGGCGCGGAGTCCGCTGCTCGTCATGGTGGAGTCCGCGCGAAGCCCCTGCCACAGCGGGTACTGCGGCTCCGTCGGACGGGGGTGGTTGTGGCAGTAGTACTGGTAGACCACCCGCAGGTCGACCCGGTAGTCGTAGCCGCGCGAACCGCCGCCGAGGACTCCGCTCGTCAGCAGCGCGCCGTCGTAGGCGCCGGGGCGTCTGCCGTAGGTCTCCGCGACCTTGGCGGCGACGTCGCCGCCCCAGGACTGGCCGTGCACGTAGGTGCGCCTGGGCTTGCCGAACTCCGAGACGAAGAGTCGGCGCACGTTCTCGGTGTCGGCGGCGGCCATCCGGGTGCCGTAGCCACCGCGGCGGTAGGACGAACCGGCCCAGGCGTACCCCTCCTTGACCATCACCGCCCAACGTCCCAGGTCGTCGGTGCTGCGTGCCGGGTCCGAGACGTCGCCGAGATCGGGTCCGCCGTGCGCGTGCACCACGAGGGATCCGTTCCAGTGCGTCGGGACGGCCATCGCGTAGTACGCCCCGTTGCTGTCCTGGCCGGTGTAACACGTCGCCTGCCCGACCAGGCTGGGCGGGCAGGCGGCCACTGTCGGCCGCGCGGTCTCTGCCGTGGGCGCGGGGGCGTTGCCGAGCGTGCCGAAGAGCGTCGCGGCCACGCCGACGGCCAGCAGTGCCCGACGGTGGCGAGGGGTCGGGAGCCGTCGGCGTACCGGCACGGGCGCGTCAATTGTTGTCACGGGAGCGGCTCCTATGAATTCGCTGTGCAAAGTTGCGCTGCGAACCGTGATGTTAGGAAGCGCCGCATGCGGGGACCAGCCGTCGATCATTGCGTTCATAGTGTTCGCCCGCCCCGCCCGCGGCATCCCGCACCGTCCGGTCCGCCATCACGAACCGGACGTCATGCAACTACGCCAACTCCCTGACGGTGTGCTGATCTCCGTCCGCCAGGTGTTCGCCCCCTTCCGCCGCGGCCCGGTCGGCCAGAGTGTCGACGGCGGTGTTGAAGCGCTCCATGGAGCTGGGCCGGTCGGCGCCCAGGACGTACTCCTTGAAGTCGTGGCGGAGCGGTGCCATCGGATCGTGGCGCGGCTCGCGGACCGAGCGGAGGATCTCCGGCAGCCGGGTGCAGGCGCGGTCGAGGAGGTAGGCGCCGCCGGCGGTGGTGTAGGCGGCGCGGAAGTCGTCGTCGGGCAGGTCGTGTGCGTTGGTCAGGACATAGGGCTTGAGGCTGGCGACGAAGTCGGCGACCACCGAGGAGACGTCGCTGATGAGCAGGTCCGCCTGGTTGAAGCATTCGTACAGTGTGGGCAGTTGTCCGAGGATCACATGGTGGTGGACCGGCCCGTGGCTCTCCCAGAAGAGCCGGTGCCACTCGCTGTGCAGGGCGGGCCACTCGGCCGTGTCGCCGCGGTCGGGGACCCGTGAGTCGCGGGTCTGCTGGGTGGGGTCGCCACTGTGCCGTCCGGCCAACTCGTCGATCCGGGACCGGATTTCCCGCAGTCTCGTCCCGACGGCGAGTGCGGCCCGCGCCTGCGTGTGCTGCGTGTGCTTCGTGTGCGCGGACTCGCGTCGCTCGTTGTCGTTGCTCAGGAGTTCACGGACGGCCCGGTCCGCGGCAGCCGCTTCGGGAGAGCGGCGGCCTGTGAGCGGGTGCGGCTTGTAGATGATCCGTACGTTCTGAGCGAGGAGTTTCTCGATCAGGGGCACGCCCATCGGGATGAGGGAGGTGTGGCAGTCGTCGTCGCTCCATCCTTCCCAGGTGGGGGCGTACAGCACGACCGGCAGTGAGCCCGGCACGTGGTCGGCGTGCAGCCGTATCGACGACAGTTGCGGGCGCCCGACCTCGACGATCGCTCCGTCGCTGATGGCGTGCCGGACCCGCTGGTAGCGGTCGCGCCCGGCCCGTCCGGCCACCCAGATCTCGTCGTACACCTTGCTGACACGGTTGCTGCTGGCGAGCTTGTCGCTGTCGCCGTGGCCGATGAAGACGTGCTTGGCCTCGGCGACGCGCAGCATGTGCACGTTCTTGCCGGCGTTGCCCGGGTACAGGACGACCCGGACGTCCGGCAGTTCCAGCTCGGCCAGGTCGTCGGCCTTGGGCACGCACAGGACCGGGATCCAGGTGCGGCTGAGGTAGCGGAACGAGGCCTGCTCACGCAGGATGATCAGCGGGCGTCGATCGAGCTGCTCCAGTGTCTCGATCCACATGTTGACCTGGTACATGAAGTCCCGGGAGACCGCCGCGAAGCTGAAGTACAGGGCCACCTCGGGTCGGTAGGCGGCCAGTTGCCGGTTGACCTCGGCGATCACCTCGGCCTTCGCCGGCATGCGGCGGGCCCGGCGGAACGCGATCAGCAGAGCCACTACGGCGGCCAGCGCGGACGCGGCCGTCAGCGCGTAGCCGATCACGGCCGGGTACCAGGTCCCGGCCGCGAGCGCCACCAGCAGTCCCACGTGGGCGGGCAGGTCCAGGTGCAGCAGTTTGCGCAGGAAACGCCGGTAGAGATAGGCGGGCGGGGGCTTCTCGATGCCGGACCCGCTCATGTCGAGGTTGCGCACGGCCACCGGCAGCACGCGCCGACGGCTGATCGCGTGATGCACCGCCGAGTACAGCATCACCAGCGTGAAGTGGGCGCCGAAGACGGCGAGTCCGGCGACCAGCACCCGGTCCGGGGCCCCCGTCCGGTCGGCCAGGGCGAGCAGCATCAGCGTTCGGAAGGCGAACCGCAGGGTGCGGTCGAGCTGCAGTGCCGCGAGCCGGCGGACGAACTGGGGTGCCCGGACATGCAGGGCCTCGTCCACGCCGTAGCTCACGGCGGACGCGACGGTGAAGCCCCACAGGGACGGCAGCAGTGCGAAGACGGGCAGCGCGGCGAAGCCGGCGGCGAACAGGAACACCAGCAGCAGGTCGGCCTTCGCCCGCACACGCAGGGCAGCACACAACCAACGAACCATCATGGACAAGGGATCCCCCCACAGGACTTCCCGCGACGGCGGCGCCGTTGCACGCCAGTTCGACGCGAGGCAGGAGTGAAGGGTTGTACGCCTGACGGCTACCAGTAATTTACTTCTGGTTAGCCGGTCGCGCCGGGGGGCAAGGCGCCGGCCACGGTTCCGGCACCACGGGCACGGCACCGACCAGCACTGTCATGCACACACCTTGACCAAGCTGGTCTAGACTTTTACCTTCGAGTGGTCAACTCCCTTTGGCTCACGCCCAGTTGAGACGTGCGCCCTCTTCCGCGTGCGCCGAACCGCTCGAAAGGGCCCCGACACCCCCATGACCACTCGTTCCCCCCTCCCCCGCATCGCGTTACGCGGCACCCCGGTCCTCGCCCTGCTGGCCCTGCTGCTCGGCCTCCTCACCGCGGCACCGGCAGCCGCGGCGACCGGGGCGATCACCGGCCTCGCCGGCAAGTGCCTCGACGTCGCCGGAGCCGCCTCCACCGACGGCACACCGGTCCAGCTCTACGACTGCAACGGCACCGGCGCCCAGCAGTGGACGGTCGGTACGGACAACACCGTCCGCGCGCTGGGCAAATGCCTGGACGTCACGGGCGGTTCGACCGCCGACGGCGCCAAGATCCAGCTCTGGACCTGCACCGGCGGCACGAACCAGCAGTGGACCGTCACCTCCGCCAACGACATCGTCAACCCGGCCTCGAACAAGTGCCTGGACGTCACCGGCAACAACTCCGCCAACGGCACCCGGCTCCAGATCTGGACCTGCTCGGGCGGCGCCAACCAGAAGTGGAACGCCCCCGCACAGCAGTCCGGGGAACAGTGCTGGGCCACCCACTACGGTCCCCAGCCCGCCGGTGCCCTCACGGCCAGCGGCGAGGTGTTCGACAACAACGCGGACACGGCGGCCACCTCGCTCACGCGCCAGCCCCAACTGCCTTTCGGTACGCGGGTCCAGGTCACCAATGTCGCCAACGACCGCTCCCTCACCGTACGGATCAATGACCGCGGGACGTTCGCCCAGACCCCGCAGGAACCGAAGTGCCTCGATCTGACCGACGGTGCCTTCAGCCGCCTCGGCGGCGTCCTCGACCCGGACGCCGGACACATCGTCGTCACCCAGACGGTTCTGGGCTGACGACCGCGGCACGCCCGGCTCACCAGGCCGGCCGACACAGGCCGACCGACCGCTCTCGCCCGCCTCTCAACCACAGGAGCAAAGACCCCATGGTCACCCCCCACTCCACACCAAGTCTCCGGGGACTCACGGCCCTGAGCAGACTGACCCTCGTCATGCTGCTCGCCGCGGCCCTGTCCGCCCTGTTCACCATCTCCCCCGCCCGCGCTGCGGACGGCCGGATCACCGGTCTGGCCGGCAAGTGCGTCGACGTCGCCGGGGCGAACACCGCCAACGGGACCGCCGTACAGCTCTACGACTGCAACGGCACCAGTGCCCAGACCTGGTCCAACTCCGGTGACGGAACACTGCGCGCGCTCGGCAAGTGTCTGGACGTGACCTCCGGCGGCACGGCGGACGGCACGACGGTCCAGCTCTACGACTGCAACGGCAGCGCCGCCCAGAAGTGGGCCGTCAGTTCCGCCAACGACATCGTCAACCCGCAGGCCAACAAGTGCCTGGACGTCACCGGCAACAACTCGGCCAACGGCACCCGGCTCCAGATCTGGACCTGCTCGGGCGGCGCCAACCAGAAGTGGAACGCCCCGGCGAGCGGCGGCGGCACGACCCCGTCCGGTTTCGTCGTCAGCGAGGCCCAGTTCAACCAGATGTTCCCGAGCCGGAACGGCTTCTACACGTACCAGGGCCTGACCGCCGCCCTGTCCGCGTACCCCGGCTTCGCCAACACCGGCTCGGACACGGTCAAGAAGCAGGAGGCCGCCGCCTTCCTCGCCAACGTCAGCCACGAGACCGGCGGACTGGTCTACGTCGTCGAACAGAACACCGCCAACTACCCTACGTACTGCGACTGGAGCCAGTCCTACGGCTGCCCCGCCGGACAGGCCGCCTACTACGGCCGCGGCCCCATCCAGCTGTCCTGGAACTTCAACTACAAGGCCGCGGGCGACGCGTTGGGCATCGACCTCCTCAACAACCCCTGGCTGGTGCAGAACGACTCGGCCGTCGCCTGGAAGACCGGCCTGTGGTACTGGAACACCCAGTCCGGCCCGGGCACGATGACCCCGCACAACGCCATGGTCAACGGCGCCGGCTTCGGCCAGACCATCCGCTCCATCAACGGCTCCCTGGAATGCGACGGCCGCAACCCCGCGCAGGTCCAGAGCCGCGTCGACGCCTACAACCGCTTCACCTCCATCCTCGGCGTCAGCCCCGGCAGCAACCTTTACTGCTGACGTACGTCCACTGACACACCTGGTGCGGGGGCCGGTTCAGCACCGAACCGGCCCCCGCCTCGCCATGCCCACGCGGAGGACTGCGTCGCGTCACTTTCTGTCGCGTCGTCAATGCCCCGTGCACGTACGGCAGTTGGGTCGGATATCCGCCTGGCGACCCAGCATGTGAGGATCTAGGATCCGTCTTGCGAAAATTTTGTGATGGAGGGTTTTTGAAGCTCCTTCTGCTCGGGCCGATGCATCTGCGCGTCGCACACGGCGAGCGGGATCCGGGACAGCCGCGCAGGCGGGTGATCCTGGCCGCGCTGGCGGCCGACGCCGGACGGCCCGTGGCTGTCGAAACGCTCATCGACCGGCTCTGGGACGGCGATCCGCCCAACGGCGCGCGCTCGGTGGTCTACTCCCATGTCAGCCGTCTGCGGCGGCTGTTGGACGATGCCGCGGCCGAGGAGAGCGGCACGGGGGCGCGCCGCCCGTCGATCCACATCGGGAAGGTGTCCGGCGGATACCTGCTGAAGGCGGACGACGACGCCGTCGACCTGACGCAGTTCCGCCGGCTCGTGGCCCGCGGGCGAAAGCCGGCCTGCTCCGACACGGAACGTGCGGAGTTCCTCGAACAGGCGCTGCGCCTGTGGCAGGGCCCCGCGTTGGCGGGACTGCCCGGAGCCTGGGCGGAGCGCATCCGGGCGGCCTGGGGGCAGGAGCGGATCGAGGCGGCATGCGCCTGGGCACAGGGCTCGCTGCGGCAGGGCGGTTCGGAAAGGGTGCCGGAGCTGTTGCGGCCCCTGCTGGCCGAACATCCGCTGTCCGAGCCGCTGGCCATGGCGTTGATGCGCGCGCTGGCGGCCACCGGCTCAAGTACGGACGCGCTGCACGTCTACACCAGGATCCGCGAGCAACTGGCCGACGAGCTGGGCCTGGCGCCCGGACCCGAACTGCGGTCGGTGTACGAGGAGTTGTCCGCCGTCACCCCGGCGAGGCCGCGACCGGCCGCTCCACCCGCCGCGGCTCCCGTTCCGGCCCAACTGCCCATGGACATCCGGCCCTTCACCGGACGGGACGACCAACTCTCCGCCCTGACCCGGGTCCTGCTCGACGAAGGCGGTGCCGCGGGCGACACCGAAGCGACCGTATCCGCCGTCCTGGGCACCGCGGGCGTCGGCAAGACCGCGCTCGCGGTGCACTGGGCGCACCGGTCACGGGAGGCCTTCCCCGACGGACAGCTGTACGTCGACCTCAGGGGCTATGACCCCCACCAACCGGTCTCCGCCGCCCAGGCACTGACCGGCTTCCTGACGGCTCTCGGTGTGCCCCGGCCGGAGATCCCGCTGCGTCTGGAGGACCGGGCGGCGCGCTACCGCACGGCCCTCGACGGACGTCGGCTGCTGGTGATCCTCGACAACGCCGCCTCCACCGCCCAGGTCAGGCATCTGCTGCCGGGCAACCCCCGCTGCCGGGTACTGATCACCAGCCGGGACTCGCTGAGCGGGCTCATGGCGGTGCACGGGGCACACCCCGTGGTGCTCGACGCGCTCTCCCGTTCCGATGCCCTCAAGCTGCTGCGGGCGCTGATCGGTGAGCGGATGGAGGCGGAGCGCCCCGCCGCCATGGATCTGGCGGAACAGTGCGCGCGGTTGCCGCTGGCCCTCAGGGTGGCGGCGCAGTTGGTCCTGTCCAGGCCCACCGAGACACTGGACCGCCTGGTGGCCGAACTCGCGGACCACCAGCGGCGGTTGGACCTGCTGGACCTGGGCGACGATCCCCGCGCCGCCGTCCGCGCCGTCTTCTCCTGGTCCTACGCCCGCCTCGCCGAGCTGCCCGCCCGCCTCTTCAGGCTCCTCGGACTGCACCCCGGACCCGACGTCGACGCCCACTCGGCCGCCGCACTGGCCGACGAGCCCGTGGACACCGTACGACAGGCCCTGGACGTGCTGGCCCGCGCGCACCTGCTCAACCGCAGCCCGGTCGGCCGGTACGCCATGCACGACCTGCTGCGGGCTTACGCCGCAGATCTCACCGCCCGGCACGACACACCGGCCGAACACCGGGCCGCCCTCACCCGCCTGCTCGACCACTGCCTCGCCTCGTCCGCGGCCGCGATGGACCTCCTCTACCCCGCCGAACGTCACCTGCGCCCCGTCGTCGAGCACTCCGGCACCGGACTGCCACCCCTGCGGACCGCGGATGAGGCACGCGCCTGGCTGACCGCCACGCAACCCACCCTCGTGGCACTGTGCTCGCGTACCGAGGAGCCGGGCCCGTCCGAACACACGGTGCTCATCGCCACCACGTTGCACCGCCACTACGAGCGCTCGGGGCACTACACGGACGCCCTCACCATCCACACCCACGCGCTACGGGCCGCCCGGTCGGCGGGCGACACGCGCGGCGAAGTGGACGTCCTCGCCTGCCTGGGCGCCGTCCACCGACGGCTCGGCGACTACGACAGCGCGCGCCGACTCCACGACACCGCTCTCGCCCTGTGCCGCAAGACCGACCATCCGGCCGGCGAAGCACGGCACCTGACGAACCTGGGCGTCCTGCTCGAATTGCGCGGACGCTACCGGGAGGCGGCGGAACACCACGAGCAGGCGGTGGCACTCTTCCGCTCGGCCGGCGACGCCCACGGCGAAGCGGACGTCCTCAACAACCTCGGCATCGTGCTGGAGTTGCTGGAGGACTTCACGGCATCGGCCGAACGCTACGAGCAGGCCCTTGAGTTGTACCGGGCCGCGCACCACCCCTTCGGGGAAGCCAGCGCTCTCGGCAACCTCGGCATCCTCACGGCGCGACAGGGCAACCACACGGCGGCAGCAGGCTGCTTCGAGCGGGCACTGACACTGTTCCGGCGGCTGACCAACCCCGCCGGAACCGGACACGCGCTGTCCAACCTGGGCAACGCACTCAGCGCTCTGGGCCGCCACCAAGAAGCGGCCGAACACCAGCGAGAAGCCCTGAGAACGTTCCGCGACATCGGCGAGCGCTACGGCGAGACCGGCGCCCTCAACGGCCTGGGCGAAGCCCTCAACGGTCTCGGTCAGGCCACCGAGGCGCTCGAAGCGCACGCCCAGGCGCTGGAAGTCGCCCTGGAGATCGAGGAACAGGAAGAACAGGCCCGCGCCCACCTCGGAACCGCCGCCGTCCTCCGGGACAACGATCGACCGGAGAAGGTCGCCGACCATCTGTCCAAGGCCCTCGACCTCTACACCGCGCTCAACTCCCCACGCGCCCAGGACATCCGCAAGATGCTCGACGTGCGGTGACCCGGCGACCATGCCGGACCACCGCATGCACGAGCCTGCTGCTGACGAAAGGGTTCACAGCTTGACGGCGGCGGAGCAGTTCCCGATCCCCGTCCGGCAGATACGGACGGACCACAACGTGCGTGCTCCCGTCACGTACTGGTCGGCGGACGTACAGACCATGTCGCCGTACCACTGCCAGCTGGCGCTGTCCGTCTCCTTCACCTGGAAGCGCGCGCAGTGGCCGTCGGTGAGCGGGTCATGGGCGTGGAGCGACCAGTCCCCGTTCCCGACATAGGTGACGGAACCCGCGGCGCCGGTCGTGCTCAGGTTGTAGGTCAGCGCCTGGGCGGGAACAGCCGAGAAACCGATGAGGGCGGCGGAGGCCGATACGGCGACCACGGCCAGCCTTTTCGGCAGCGAAGCCCGCGTTCTGAATTTCACCGTGCATCTCCTTCACTCGGTACGTCGCTCCGACTCTCGGACAACCGCTCGACGATCAACTCGACGGCCACGTCTCGAACAGATCGCTGCACTTCGCGGGGGTGGACCGGATCCGGATGGCTGTCACCGTGACGGTCGCGTCGTTGTACAGGGTGGTGTTCGGATCCAGGCAGATCGCGATACTCGTGGTGCCCACGCGCAGAAGGACCGTGTCGTCGTTGCGCGAGTTGTAGACCACATCGGCCCCTTTGCTCTTGGAACCGAGCGTCTGGTTGTAGTCCGCGTCCTGGTACGCGGCCGTGGGAGTGCCGGCGGTGAACTGGGCTTCCGTCAGGTAGAAGCAGACCCGCGGATAGACACATCCGTGCACGGTCGCCTCGGCAGCCGCCGGCTGGGCACTGGCCACCACCGCGCTCACGGCCGCGAACGCCGCCCACCCCGCCACTGTCTTCTTCATGATCATGCTGGCTCCCTCCGTCATGCTGAACATTCCGATGCCGATTCCGCTGAAGCAGGCACCACCCCAGGCACGCCGTACCGCCTGCCGTTCCCTCGGCGGCAGGCGATACCGCACCTAGCAGGTGGCCCGGTGGATGGTGACGGTGTTCAGGCTGGAGAACTTGTACCAGCCCGCGCCCCGGGTCAGATTCAGACCGTCGATGTCGAACGCGAAGGTGCAGCCGGTCGGCACCTCGAAGGCGTCGACGTCGACGCTGCCGCCGCCGATGTGATGGCCCGCGGCAACGGACTTGATGTCCTTCGGGCAGGTCGAGCCGATGTTGCCGGTGTCCGCGGTGCAGGTCCAGTTCAAGGAGACACGGACCGTTCGGTTCGAGTTGTTCTGCACCTCACCGCAGGGGGTGGGCGGGAAACTGCTGCATCCTCCGAGCGCCACTTGGGGAGCGTTGGGTGCCGCGGGAGCGGCGGTGGCGACTCCGGCGGCGCCGACAGCGAGGAACAGCGTGCTCATCCCGAGAGCGACGGCCGATCTGTTGAGCATTCTCACGCAAGTACCTTTCCGTACGACCTGAACCTGTCGTGCGCTCTCGATGGTGGCGGGGTCGCCTTGCGAAAACCTTGCGGCCCGTTCGGCGGGCTGAGGATCCGGGGCGGTGTCCTCGCGGTCGGCGACGGCCCGTCACTGTTGTCGCCAGCGGCGGGTGAGGAGGTTCAGTTCGTCCAGGAGGGTCGCGTCGTGCACGAGGGGCCGCAGCCAGTCGACATCGGTGGGGCGCAGGCGCTGCAGTCCGTCACGGGTGAGTGTCTTCAGCAACGGCTCGGCGCGTCGGGCGAGCCAGTCGTCGGCGCCGAGGTCGCGGGCCAGGCGGAGCAGGCCGACCACGGCCTGGGGCGGTCTGGGGTGGGGGATGCGCTCCAGCAGGGTGCTGCCTTCGGTGAGCACGGCCCGGCCCGGTGGGTGGTCGGCGGCGCGCCACACGGTGCTGGTCCGGGCCTCGGTGAACAGGCAGAGCAGCCGGGTCAGTGGGTCGCCGCCGACATCGAGGGCGGGTGCGTCGGGGCCGAAGCGGCGTGCGATCCGGGCCAGTTGGTCGTGCGGGACGTCCGGACGTCCGACGAGGTCGTCGACACACTGGGCGAGGACCAGCCAGGTCGGGGCGGACAGGCCGCCCGCGCTGGTGAACTTGATGGTGGTCAGCTGGTCGAGGATGTCGACGACGGTGGCCGCGGGCAGGTCGGCGGCGGCGTGGAGAAGGTGGCGTCCCAGGACGTCCGCGGCCACCAGGCGCTCGTCGCCGGACAGGCTCCGCAGCATCAGGAGGAGTTCGGCGTAGGGGGCGCCGGGCGGCCAGGCATCGTCGGTGGGCCGGTACAGCAGGGAGATCAGCGCGTGGGCGAGGGAGAGGCCGCGGGTGCGGTCGACCCCGTGGTAGGTCTCCAGGGCGGCGGGCATCCGGTGCAGGACCGGTGCCACGGCGTGCAGCACGTGCTGGGCGCCGAGGTCGTGGGCGAAGGCCGCCGGCCGGTACAGGTCGGCCGGGGCGGCGCCGTCGAGATGCTGGAAGGTCTGTGCCGTGCTGTCGTCCGGGGTGGCGAGGTTGACCGTCCAGGCGAGTTCTTGTTCGGGCCGATGGGTGGACAGGGCCACACGCAGGTCTCCGTGGCCGGTGGCGGGATCGGTGAAGGGCTCCGCGGTCAGGGTGCGGGTGAGGGCGTTCCAGGATCCCTCGCTCAACTGCGAGCGCCACAGCAGGGTGTGGCGGCGCCACCGGTCGACCGTGTTGCGGCTGCCCAGGAGGGTGGAGGCGCGGAGGGTGGAGTCGGCGAGGACCGCCAGCAGGAGCAGGTTGGCGCTGTAGACGGCGTCCTGCCGGGTGCGGTGGGTGGGTGCGGGGCGGTACGGCACCTGGGTGCGGTGGTGGGTGTCGCCGGGCGTCTGGTCGAAGAGGCCGGTCAGCAGCGTGGTCAGGTGCGCGCGCTCCGCCTGGGTGAGGCGGGTGAGTTGTTCGCCGGTGTTGCGTAGGACTTCGGCCCGGTCGGTGAGCGGGACGTGGGAGAGCAGTGCGTACAGTCGGCTGTCGTCGACGGGGCGGTCGTGGTCCGGGCCGGTGGTGGCCAGGAGTTGGCGGAGTTCGCCGGTGACGAGGCGGGTCAGCAGGTATTCGCCGAAGGTGGCGTGCAGGAATTCGTAGGCCTGGCGTGCGTGGCCGGTGACGATGGCCTGGGCTTCGTGGATGAAGAAGAAACGGCCGAACAGCAGCGGCATCGCGTCGGCGGGCGCGGTGTCGAGCAGGGCGGCCAGGTCGTTCTCGGCGTCGGCTGCGGTGATGCCCTGCCGGTGGCGGTTGAACATGCCGATCGCGATGACGGACAGGCGCTGCAGTTCGTGGGCGACGCGGTCGGCCTCGGTGCCGGGCGGCAGGGCGTTGTGTTTGGTCACCTGGCGGCGGACGAACTCGGTCAGCAGCCGCTCGTACAGGCCCAGTCGTTGGATGTCCTCACCGTGCAGGAGATGCAGGGCGTTGCCCGAGGCGTCGTAGAGAGCGAGCATGAGCAGCAGCAGCGGCTGGCCGGCGAGTTCCTCGTGCCGGCGCACCACGTCCCAGGTGAGGGGCCGCAGGGCGTGGGTGGAGAAGTAGCGGCGGTTGGTGGTGTTCCAGACCTGGAGCCAGCCGCGGATGCGGTCCGCGTCGAAGGGTTCCAGGCGGATGACGGTGCTGGGATGCGGGGTCAGGGCCTGGTCGGCGACCACGGTGCGGCTGGTGACGGTCACGATGGTGGGGCGGGCGTGGTCGGCCTCCCGCTGCTGGAACTGCTGCACGCTCTGCAGATAGGCGAAGTGGTGTGCGGGATCCATGTGGTCGGCCGCGGCCTGGAGCAGTTCGTCGAAGCCGTCCAGGAGGACGACTCTGACGACCTCCGCGTCCGGGTCGGTGACGTCGGGCCAGGGCGTGCGGCGGCCGGTGGAGCGCAGCACGGCCTCCTCAAGCTGTTCCTGGACGCCCATGTCCCCGGGCAGATGGCGCAGTTCGACGCGCTGGCAGAAGAACTCCGCGGCGGGCAGCCGGGCGGCGATCAGCTTGGTCAGCAGCGACTTGCCGGACCCGGGATGGCCCAGGATCAGCAGCGGGGCACGGGTGGCGTCCTCGGTGAGCAGATGGGCTGCGAGGAAGTCCTCCAGGTCGTCCCACAGCGGCTGGGCCCGCCACCAGTCGTCGCGGGCCAGGGCGCGGTCACCCGAGCGGCCGGCCACGCGAAAGGCCGGGTCGATGTAGCCGGTCTCCAGGTCGGGGATGCGCGGGCCAGACTCCTCGACCTGGGCCAGCGGAGCACGGAGTTGCTGCTGGTGCGCCGGGGCAGGGGCGCCGTCGTCCCGGGCGAAGGCGTCCAACAGCCGGGACAACCCGGCAAGACCACGGCGGGACGAGGCGGCCGCTGCCACTGTCCCGGACGGGTCCAGGGCTTCGGGCGGGTCCTGCGTCTCGGAGGTCAGGCGCAGCTCGGGGCATTCCCAGGTCACGTGGGTCAGCAGGGCTTCGTAGCGGCGCCAGGCGCGGTACGCGAGCTTGTCCGGCCGTTGGCCGCCCACGCCGCTCTCGTCGCATACGGTGTCGGCCGCGTAGGCGTAGGCCGAGGTGATTTCGGCACGCAGCTCGGCGGGGTGCCTCACCCGTTGCGATCCCAGGGTGACGCGTTCCAGTTCGGCCACCACGTCGCCGGCGAGATCGGACTGCTCGTGTCCGAGTTCGGTCGTGTAGCGGATGCCGGAGGCGCCCACGGTCTCGCAGAACGCCGTCACCAGGACGACCAGATCGGCCGCGCGCAGCAGGGCGGTTCGGGTGGTGCCGCAACTGGCTCCTACCCGGTCGGCGAATCCTTCCAGCACGGCGTTCAGGTCGGTGACGACTGCACCCTGCAGCTTCAGTGGCTCCAGTAGTTCCGCGGCCAGCCGGTCGAAGCCCGCCCTTTCTCCGATGAGGACGTCCACGGCACCGACGAAGTCGTCGGGCACCTCGGGGACGGTCCGGGCGGGTGGCGGTGCGGGCGGTTCGGCGGCGCGTGGCCGCGGTGGCTCCCGGTCGGCGTCGGTCTCCGCCTCGCGGTGGCGGCGGCGCCAGTAGGCCAGGTCCGGGTCGAGCCCGAACGGGCGGGCGGCTGTTGCCCGTTGCTGGCAGTACTCCACGATGCGGGCGACCTCGTCCCAGGGAGGCAGGGTGGTGCGATGCCCGTTGAGCAGCATGGAGATGGAGGCGTTGCTGCGGTTCACGGCGCGCGCGAGGTCGCTCTGCTGGATGCCGTGCTCTCGTACCAGGCGTCCGAGTAATTTGCAGAAGACCGCTACCGGCCCCGAGGTCTCCTCCGCGCTCACGCCCCCACCCCCGCCGTTCACGCTGAATCAGTGTGATCTCTGGCAGCGTAGGCAGTGGCCTGCGTCAACTCCCGTCTGCTTTGGGACTTTTCAGCGAATCGCCGACCCGGGTCCGCCGTCCGCCACGGTCGATGCGAGACACCCCCGCTTTCCTTGAGGAGTGCGCATGTCCTGGTTCACCGCCCCCGTACCGGCTCTCGTGCCGGCCGCCCTGGTGTTCTCCGTGTTCGCGGGAGTCGTGCTGCCCGCGGTGTGGTCCACCCGGCCCGCACGCCGGAGGGCGGCCTCCGCAGTCCTCGCCCAGCTCCTTCGAGCGGGACGTGCCCGGGCGGGAAGCCCCCGCTGCTGCGGAACCCGCCGTTGCGGTGGCCCGGGCGACCGCGCGTTCACCGCATCGGGTCGATCGGAGTGAACCTCCCCACCGCCGACTCGATCGCCTTCGCGGCCTGGAGCAGGACGCGTTCCTGGAGCTTGCCGCCCAGGAGTTGGACCCTGGTCGGGAGGCCGTCGACGACGCCGGTCGGGACCGCGACCGCGGGGAGGCCCAGGACCGGATGGCAGACCGGCCGCCGGGCCCCGAGCCGGTCCGCGGTGAGCACGGCCTCCGTCAACTCCCAACCGGCGTAGGTGGAGAGGGCGTGGTGAACGAGCCGTCGTTCGGGCCCTGCCCGACGGGCTCCGACACCTTGAGCCCGCTGGAACCGAGAAACGCGTACTCCATGTCCGTCCCTCTTCTTCGTCGGTCCCCCTCTCCTCTCGCGCAGCGGCACGGGGATGGGTACGACCCCGACGTTAGGCGGCTCGGCCGTGGGGAACAGCAGGTGAGTTCCACGGGGTGGTACCAAAGTCGCGGTCGACTGATCGCTGCGGGGTCCGCTGTCAGCCGGCCGCCTGTGCCGCCGAGACCGCCGTGCGGGCCGCGCTTTCGACCGCCGCGATGCCGCCCGCCATCGAGGCGTTGCCGTTGGAGAGGACCGCGACGAGGTAGTGGTGTGTTCCCGAGGTGACCTCTCCGACGCTGTTGATGTCCCACAGGCCGGTGGTGCTGCGCTGCAGCCAGCCGTTCTTGAGCGCCCACCCGGCGTCGGAGGCCGCCGAGACGCCCCATGACTGTCCGGCGGAGATGCGGGTCATCAGGGTACGGATGTAGTTCTGGGACGTCGTGGTCAGTGCGGACGCGCTTGCGTCGTCGGCGAAGGCCGCGTGCAGCAGGCGGATCTGGTCGGTCGCCGTGGTCTGCGTGAGTCCCCACTTGCCGCCGGATCCGCCCACGGTCGAGGACAGGCCGAGGCGCTTGTTCGCCGTCTCCAGGCCGGTGGCCTGGCCTGTCTGCCGCCAGAGTGCGGTCGCCGCGTCGTTGTCGCTGCGTTCGATCATCGCCTCGGCCCGGCTCTGCTCCTGCTGGGTGAGGCCACGTCCGGCGTCCTGCGCCTGGAGGAGCAGCGTGGCGAGGATGTCGACCTTGATGATGCTGGCCGTGTCGTAGGGGACGTCCTTGCCGCGCACCTGCGGACTCCGGTCGGGGTGGTCCAGGTTCAGTACGGCGGTCGTCAGGCGTGCCTGGCTCGGCGGGGTCGTCGCCGGCGTCCGCGTGCTGACGGCTGCCGCGGCGGGACCGGCCGCGCCGGCCGCGAGAAGGGCGGCCACGGCTCCGGTGAGGAGTACCGCCCGCCTGCCGCGTCGGGCGGGCGTGCTCGCGGTCGGCGTGGTCGGGCGGGAATTCGGTCGGTACGACATGGGGCCTCGGCGGTTCGGGGGCACAGAGCTGCGAACGTAGACGAGGCGGCGGTTCCGCGACGTGACCAGTGCCACGAAAAAGCACTATGGGTAGCATTTGTGAGGATAACCACTGCTCCCGCGCCGCCCGGGGGCGGGCAGCGGTCCGGGTCACGGAATGTGCACGGACCGGCACTCGGCTCCTCCGGAGAGATGAACTGGCTTACGCGGCCGGGCCGTTGGGACGTAGGTTGAGCGGCGGACACCGCACACCTCGGCTGAAGGACGAACGCTACCCATGCCAGACCAAGCAATGACCCCCGGACCGGCCGCACAGCAGAAGATCGACACATCGGTGCCGCACTCGGCCCGGATCTGGAACTACTGGCTGGGCGGCAAGGACAACTACCCCGTGGACGAGGAGGCCGGCGACGCGTACACGGCCGTCTTCCCCGGCATCGTGACCATCGCCCGCAGCAGCCGCGCGTTCCTGCGCCGCAACATCACATACCTGGTCTCCGAGGCGGGCATCCGCCAGTTCCTGGACGTCGGCACCGGCCTGCCGACCGCTGACAACACCCATCAGGTCGCCCAGCGGATCGCCCCCGAGGCCCGGATCGTCTACGTCGACAACGACCCGATGGTCCTCGCGCACGCCCACGCTCTGCTCTACTCCACGCCGGAGGGGGTGACCGCCTACGTGGACGCCAATGTGACGGACCCGGACCGCATCCTGGCGGAGGCCGCCAAGACGCTGGACCTCAGCCGGCCCACCGCGCTCATCCTCAGCAACATCCTGGGCCACGTCGCCACCCACGACCAGGCGCTCTCCATCGTCACCCGCCTGATGGAAGCGCTGCCTTCCGGCAGTTACCTCTCCATCAACGACGGTTCGCGGGGCATCGACCCGGTCTTCGAGCAGGCTCAGGACGCCTACAACGAGAGCGGCGCCGTCCCCTACAACCTGCGCACCGTCGACGAGATCACCGCCTACTTCGAAGGCCTGGAACTGGTGGACCCCGGTGTGGTCTCGGTTCCCCTCTGGCGTCCGGAAACCGCCACCCCGGCTCCGGAACAGATCGGCGAGCACGGCGGCCTCGCCCGGAAGCCGTGACACCCCGAGCCTGACTCCGAAGCTCCGACAGATCGATGCCGGCGGGGGCGCCGGGACCCGGTTCGCGCCGGGCCGGTGCCCCCGGCGCTTCGGAGGGTTCGGCAGAGGCCGGTGTCCCGAGCCGATCGGTCAGGTCAGGTCGAGGTGCGGTTCGAAGGCCCGCAGCAGGAGTGAGCGCATGCGGTCCGGCCGCATCTCGGTCGAGCCGGCGAGGATCTGCATCGCCAGGCCGTCGACCATCGCGGTGAACCGGTCGGCGAGGGCCTCGATGTCCGCGGCCCCGACCGGCCCTCGCCCGCGCTGGCCGCGCTGTCCCTGCTCTCCGTGGTGCTCGGTCTGTGCGCCCGCTTCACGGCGGCCCCCGGCATCGCGGTGCTGTGCCGGCTCTTCCTCAACGGCTTCGCCATTCCGCCCGCAGGCACCCTCACCTGGGCCGGACACCGCGACACGTTCTGGCTCGGCTGCCTGTTCGCCGCCGCCCTGCTGGGCACGGCTCTGGCCCGCCTCCTCCACGCCCGTGCCGCCTACCGCCGGGTCACCACCGGCGTCGTCGGCACGACGGACACCTGATCATGAACGGCATGGCCGCCCATCGGGCAATACCATCGCCCGGCCGCCCACGGCGGCCTCCGCGGGCCGGCCACTCGGTCGGGTGACGGCCGACGGCATCACCGCTGCTTGGCGGACCGAAAAGTGCCGTTTCCGGGCTTCATGGCCAGATCCCTCTTATCGTGGAGCGACACAGTGACCATCGGCGTCGAAGCGGGCAGACCATGCAGGATCCGGATCCGGAGATCGACTACGCGGCGGTCTTCCGCGACCTGCCCGGGATGGTGGCCCTGCTCACCCCCGAGCTCGTCTACCTCGACGCCAACGAGGACTTCCAGCGCCTGTCGGGACGCAAGCGCGAGGAACTGGTCGGCCGGTACATCTTCGACGTCTTCCCCGAGAACCCCAAGGACCCGGCGGCGGCAGGCATGCGCGAGACCCGGGAGTCGATGCTCCGCGCGGTGACCACCGGGGAGCGCGACACCATGGCACTCCTCCGCTACGACATCGAGGATCCCCCGCTCTCCGGCCGCTGGGTGGAGCACTTCTGGAGCCCGGTCAACGCGCCCGTCCGCGGCCCGGACGGTGAAGTGATGCTGATCGTGCACCGGGTCGAGGAGGTCACCGAGTTCGTCCGGGGCTTCGGCGACCGGTCCGACGACAGCCGGGCCCGGGTGCTGGAGGCCGAGCTGTACACCCGGGCACGTGAGCTGCAGCAGGTCAACGAGCGGCTTCGCACGGCCCACGCCCACGAGCGCGAGGTGGCCCTCACCCTGCAGGCGGCGATGCTGCCCCCGCCTCGACCCGTCGGCCATCACCGGGCGGCCGTCCGCTACCAGCCCGCCGTGGGCGCGCTGAACGTCTGCGGGGACTGGTACGACCTGGTCGACCTGCCCGACGGCGGGATGGCGGTCGCCGTCGGTGACGTGGTCGGACACGGTCTCGCGGCGGCCTGCGCCATGGGCCAGCTGCGCAGCGCCCTGAGCGCGGCCTGCCGGGTCGCCGACGGGCCGGGCGCCGCTCTTGAGGCGCTCGGTCTCTACTCCCGTTTCGTCGAGGGCGCCGAGTCGGCCACCGCGGTCACGACGTACATCGACTGGGACGACCACACCATCACCTACAGCTGCGCGGGCCACCCGCCGCCGGCCCTGCTCGACCCCGACGGCACGGTCACCTTCCTCGACCAGGCCACCGACCCGCCCCTGGGCGCCATGCCCGAGCATGTCGGCCGGGTGCAGACGAGTGTCCCCTTCGCCGAGGGCGCCACCCTCGTGCTGTACACCGACGGGCTGATCGAGCGTCGTACGGAGGACATCGACCGCGGTCTGGCCCGCCTCGCCGGCTCCCTCGCCCACCACCGGCACGCGGAGCCCGAGTCCATGGCCGACGCCCTGCTCGCCGATCTGCTCCCCGCCGAGGGCAACACCGACGACACGGCCCTGATCGTCCTGCGTCTTTGACGGCGCGTCCGTTCCGGGCCGGGGCCCTGCGTTTGGCCTGAACTCGCGGCCCGGCGAACCACCCGCCGGACCTGCGCGAGGACGTGGAACGAGCATGGCCGCGCGCCTCGTTCACCGGTTCCGCAGATGTCTCGTCTCAGCCCGTCCACAGCTTCCCCGGCCGATTGTCAGTGATCGCCGCTAACGTTCCACTTGTCGTCGCACAGATGTCGGGACGTCCCGGCTGAACTGTGCTTTCTTCGGGCTGCGTTGATGTGGAGGCGGGGGCATAGTGGGTTGGCTGTCGGCGGGTGACGGGTATGAAGTCGCCCTGGTGGAGGGGCGGGTGGCGGCGCGCGCCACCGGGGGCCGGGCAGCGGGACGGCAGTTGAAGTCACTGCCGCGCGCACTCAAGGACCACCCGGAGGTGGACCGGCTGCGGCGGTTCGCCGAATGGCTGAATCGGCACGCTGCGGGGTGTGTCGCGCAGGTCGACTCCTGGATGGTGTCGTCGCTGCCCGTCCCCACCGGTCTGCTGGTCCGGGTGTGGCCGGACGAGGCCTGGCAGTCGGCGCTGCGCGACCTGGCCGTGGTCGGCGACGACCCCGACGAGGTCGGCTTCCTGCGGGGCACCACCGAGGACGGCGAGCTACGGGTGGTGAACCTCGACGGCGAGACGGTACGGCTGTCCCCGCGCACGGTGACCCTGCCGCACCCGGTGCTGCTGCCGGACCTCGACGACATCCGGGAGTTCGCCGCCGAGCTGGGGATGGTCCAGCGCGTCGAGCAGATCCACCGGGCGACCTGGCAGCGCCCCGACGAACTCGCCCCCAAGGCCACCGAGATACGGGAGTTCGCCGGTGGCACGTTCCGCTCCCGCTTCGCCCTTGCCGCGCGCGCCAGTTCGCTGGGCTACCGCGTCTCCGGCGGCTACGCCACGGCCCGGGTGCGCGACGGCGGGCGCACGGTCGAGGCCTCCGTGTGGATCGGGGAGCCGTACTGGGAGGACACGGTGGAGACCGGTGGCCTCAGCTGGCAGGACCAGGACGGCCGTGCCCTGCCGTTGCGGGAGGTGGGACCGGTGGCCTGGTCCGAGGGGATGCGGATGGCGGCGGCGCTGTACGCCGGGCGTGACATCGAGGAAGGCAAGAGCGCATGAGCGGGGGGACGCAGGTGTCGTACGAGGACATGCTCGCGGCGGGGGCCGTGCTGCCGCCGGACGCGGAGGGCGCCGGTGAGCGGGCGGTGCCGCTGACGGCGCGCACCTATACGCACCCGGGTCTCGACGACCGGGTGGTGGTGCAGCTGGTCGCCGGTGAACTGGGCGCGGCGGAGGACCTGGCCGCCGGTTTCCTCGGCCTGGAGCAGGCCGCCGAACCGGCCGTCGTGGGGCTGGGGCTGCGCCAGTCGCTGGGCTTCCCGGAGTGGGTGCTGGTGCACCATCCCGAGGACGGGCACCACGCGCTCGGTGTCGTACCGGACCTGGAGCGAGCGGCCCGGCAGGCGAAGTCCCGGCCCAAAGCCGCGCTGGACGCCTACGTGGAACTCGGCGCGCGGCTGGCGGCCTCCGTCCCGCACTTCCTGCCGACGTTCTACGAGCAGGCGGGCCGGGTGTTCCTCGCCGAGGAGAACGCCACCTACGCGGCCCAGTTGTTCACCCGGGCCCGCAAGGCCGAGGCGGAGCACGGGCTCGTCATCGAGGAGGACCGGCTCGACGCGGTGTTCCTGGAGTTCGCGCTGGCGGGCGCGCTGCCGGTGAAGGTGCTGTCCGCCTACGGCAAGGAGCTGGCCGCGCGGGTACCGGCCGAGGAGGCGCTGCGGCGCTTCACCAGGCTGTGTCTGCGGCGTACCGCGGGCGGTCTGCCGCCGTCCGCGCAGATGGCGGGCGACCTGCGCAAGCTGGCCCGCGCAGCGGGGCAGGACGCCGACCTCGCCGAGCAGGACTACCTGTCCGAGCTGCTCGGTCTGCCGGCGACGCTGCGTGCCGCGGCCGGCTGGTGGAAGGGCCACCGTGCCGCGCTGGTGGCACTGGCCGCGCGGGAACGGCAGGTGCGCGGCACCCTGTTGGACATGCTCCCCGCGGGCTCCGACGACGAGATGCCCGCGCTGTGGCTCCAGGTGCTGGAGGACTCCGGTGCCACGGCGGGGCTGTGGGACACCGCCCTGCCCGAGGAGGAGCGTCCCCGGGACGGCACGGCGGGCTGGCTGGAGCGTTTCCTGACGTTCCGTGAGCGGGCCCGGTCCTGGCGCGGCTCGACCCGGATGCCGCAGCTGTACCCGCTCGTGGAGCGGGCGGTGGACCGACTGCGGGCCGAACTCGCCGCGTCCGGCGGCGCGTTGAAGGTCACCCACGACATCGACCTGATCGACCTGCTGCTGTCCCTGGACGTACCCGTGGCGGCTCCGGAGCGGGGCCACGCCCTGCCGCTGGAGCAGTGGGCCTCGGGCGACGGCCACCGGGACCTGCTGCACCTGGGCGCCGACGCCCGGTTCCACGGTGCCTTCCTGAAGGGCGCGGACCGGTTCAGCGACGACGAGCCGGGTCTGCGGGCCATCCGGCTGCTGGCACAGTCGCCTGGCTGCCGTCCGCTGCTGACCCAGTGGGTGCGCACGGTCGTCGAGCGGTTCACCGCGGTCGGTCTGCCCCAGCTGCCCGACGCACTGGCCCGCCTGAAGTGGCTGCCCGCCGAGGCGCTGGCACTGGCCGAGGCGGACGTGCGCGAGGCGGTCGCCACCGACCTCGCCCCCGTGCTGGCACACACCCTGCGGACCGGGCTCTTCGACGAACTCGGCTGGCCCGCCTGGGAGGAGGCCGCGGCCGAACTCGTCCCGAAGAAGCAGGTGGAGGACCTGATCGTCGCCGACGCCTGGCCCCACCTCGTGGTGGCCGGCGAGGCCCAGGCCCGGGTCATCGGCGCCGAGGGCACCCTGCTCACCCACGACCTGCGCATCCCCAAGGACGACCGGTACGGCGACCCCGGCTTCCACCACGTCGACGGCGAACTCCTCGTCTACTGGAACAGCCGCAACGACGGGCTGCGCGGCTACTGGCACACCCGCGCCGACCGGGTCGAGAACCTGGAAGGCCCGCGCGGTACCCGCGGCACCGAGATGGACTGGTACAAGGGCAACTTCCCCATCACCCTGCCGCTCCCCGGCGGCGGCCGGACCACCGGTCGCGGTGTGCTGCACGCCGGGGACACCACCGTGCCCGAGGAGCGTCCGCTGCTCTTCGACGGCGCCAACTACTGGGTCTGGCAGGCGGATTCCGAAGACCGGGAGGAGCACGGCTGGTACGAGTACGACCCGGCCACCGACGAGCGCGGACGCATGAGCCGCCCCGCCTTCTTCGCCGACGCGCTGCGCGACGCCCCTGCGGGCAGCACCTTCGCCGGGGGCCGGCTGCGGCCCTCCCCCACGACCGGCGCCGCCCCTGCCTCGGCGCCCGTCGACGGCCTTGTGGGCCTGCGCAGGCTGGAACTCCCCGACGGCTCCACGCGTGTCGAGGATCTCGCCGGACACTCCCTCACGCTGCCCGCCGACGCGGGCCGGCCGTTCACGCTGGTGATGTTCCCGGGCGCCGAGCGGCCCACCGCCGTCGTGCACAACGGCTGGCAGCTCGACCTGGTCGACGCGGACGGTGTCGTCACCGCCCGGGGGAAGACCGACCGCACGGCGGGCGTCTTCGGCGAGGGCTCGCTGCTGCTGCCGCCGGTGCAGTACTGGGAGTGCCTGACCCCGCGCGACCCGGCGGGCTCCACGGGACTGCGGCAGATCGACCGGGACACGGCCGCCGCCCTGCTGTCGGCCGCCGGCGACAAGGAACCGGAGGCGCTGCCCGGCGCGATCCGCACCCTGCTGCACGTCACCCACCCCGCCCTGCTCGCGGGCATCGCCGGGGTCGTGCGGTACGCGGCGGCCCAGCAGGCGGTCCTGGACGCGGCGGCGACCCGGCTCACCCTGGCCCTGGAAGGCGGCGTGGCGGACGAGGGTCCGGCCGGTCCGACGGACAGCCTGCTGCGCGACGCGATGAGCGGTCTCGGCGCCTCCAACGGCTACTGGTGGAACCGCGACGACCAGGCCGACACGGTCTTCCGCGTCCTGCGGACGCTGACCCGGGCCGCCGACGCCACCGACGTCGTACCGGAACCGGGCGATGCCCGGCTCCACCTCGACGGGCCCGAACTGCCCGTCGGACAGCCGGAGTTGCAGACCCTGCTCGGGCGGGTGACGGCCCTCGCCCATCGGGCGGCGGCCTGCACCACCACCGACGAGCACCGTAAGGCACTTCGACAACTGCTCGCCCGATTCGACCAGTTGGGGCTCGGCAGGGCCGATCACTGGCGCACGGTGACCCTGCGCCTGGACGCGCACCGGCTGCGGCTGGCCTCGGGCGCCTGGCGGGAGGGCTCCTGGAACGGGCTGCTGCCGTTGGCGGACGGCGCGTTCATCGCGATGACCGGACACGGATCCCCGAACGACGACGGCTGCGACTTCACCGGTCTGTTCCACGACCCGACCGGACGGTTCGCCGCTCCGGAGCCGTACAAGGTCCTGGCCTGCGAGCCGATCGGTGAGGACGAACACCCGGGCCGGCTCGGTGCGTTCCTCGCCGCGCTCGACGAGCGCGGTCCGGCACCCTGGTTCCCGGACGCCGCCGAGGAGTTCGCCCGGCTGACCGGCGTCACCGAGACCATGGCCCGGCTCGTCGTCGCCGGACTGCCCGGAGTCGACGCCTACGAGCGGGCCTTCCTCACCACCGAGGCCCGCACCGTCATCGGGGTGAAGGTCGCCCCGGCGGCGGTCGCCAAGGACGAACTGCGCGCCCTCGACAGCGCCGTCCGCGCCGCGGTCGTGGCCGCGCTGCTCCCCGCCGACCCGGTGCGCCTGTGGACCGAGGGCCCGGACGTGGCGGCGGGCGCCGCGGTGTGGAACAGCAGGATCGGAAAGCGTCCGGCCGTACCCGAGGACCTGCTCAGCGACGCCATCCGCGCCTTCAAGCACAACCCGTGGCGAGTGCGGGACGCCCTGCCCGCGCTGCTGGACCCGGCCCGCTCCCCGGAGTTCAGCCGGGATCTGCGCTGGGAGGTCATCGGCGACCGGGTACGGCCGGTCGGCGACGACACGGCCGGGTTCACCGCGCAGATCCTGGTCGGCTCGGTCGGCCTCGCCGCGTGGCTCGCCCACCGGCTGCCCTCCGGCGACCCGATCCGGGCCGCACTGCCGCCCGCGCTCACCGCCGTGCGCCAACGCCTCGCCGCCCCCGGGCTCATGCTCGACCTCGACCAGTACATCAGCCTCCCCGCGTTCCGGAAGACGGCGGGCACCCCCACCGAGACCGGTGCGGGCTTCGAGCGCTACGGCGCCGTCGTCCTCGCCACCCAGGACGACCAGCCCGCCCCGGGCATCCGGGTCGACCTCCTGGACGAGGCCGGCCAGGATCCCTACCTGCCCGCGACCCGCGTCAACGACCAGCCGTATCCGGCCGAGGTCGCCCTGCGGCTGGTCCGCGACCCCCGTTTCGCGGCGCTTCTCGCCGACCCCGGCGAGCCGATCGCGGGCGAGTGCGACAAGGACGGCACCTGGTGGCCCCAGCACCCGGGCCACTCCGTGCCCGATCTGGTCGTCGAGGTGGCCAAGGAGTACGACCTCGGCGAGGACGCGGCCGCGCTGTATCTGATACTGCTCGCCATGCCCGACCCGACCGACCGCACGACGGCCCGGTGGACGGGGTGGAAGCCGGCCCGCCTCAAGGCGGCCCGCGCCGAACTGGCCGCCACCGACCTCGTGGTCCAGGCCACCCGGACCAGGGCCGGACGCTCGCTCTTCCTGCCCGGCGGCTGGGCCGAACAGCCGTCCCCGCGCGTGCCCTTGGAGCGCTGGAAGCTGCCGCTGTTCGACCTCGCCGACGGCGATCAGGCACCCCTCGGCGTGATCGTGCCGACCGAACCGGCCGCGGACCTCTACCGCAGAGCCTGGCAGCGGGTCCGCGAGGGCGACGCACCCCGGTTCGAGGAGCTGAAGGTGCGCCGGGGCCGCCGCCGCTGACGGATGCCGTACCGGGGCGCCGGACACCACCGGCGCCCCCTCACCAACGACCAACAGACCTACCCAGCAAGGACATTCATGACCCCGACCGACACGGCGAGGACCCTGCCCGACCGGCAGACGCTGCCCGCCGAAGAGCGCCACGCCACCGAACTCGCCTTCCTCGCCGCCCACGACGAGGGGCCCCGCCCGCCCGGCTGGCGGCTGACTCCCCGCTCCGTCATCACCTTCGTGTGCGGCACCGCCGGCGAACCGCTCAAGCTCGCCGAGCCCCACGAGACACTGCCCCGCGAACTCGTCATAGCCCCCAAGTTCGTCGGCGAACGCGCCCTGGTGGAACGGTGCGTGGTCACGCTCGCCGGAGAGCGCGGACTGCTGCTGGTCGGTGAGCCCGGCACGGCCAAGTCGATGCTGTCCGAACAGCTGGCGGCGGCCGTCTGCGGCACCAGCGCGCTCACCGTGCAGGGCACCGCGGGCACCACCGAGGACGCCCTGCGCTACGGCTGGAACTACGCCCTCCTCCTCGCCCAGGGCCCCACACCCCAGGCCCTGGTGGACTCGCCCGTGCTCGCCGCCATGCGCTCCGGACGGGTGGCGCGCGTCGAGGAGATCACCCGCTGTCTGCCCGAGGTGCAGGACGCGCTGGTGTCGATCCTCTCGGACCGCCGCATGAGCGTTCCCGAGCTGTCCGGTACGGACGACGCGCAGGTCGCCGCCGCCCCCGGCTTCACCGTCATCGCCACCGCCAACCTGCGCGACCGCGGTGTGTCGGAGATGTCCGCCGCGCTCAAGCGCCGCTTCAACTTCGAGACGGTGCACCCGATCTCGGACGTCGACGCCGAGACCGCGCTCGTGAAACGACAGGCCGTCGCGGCCGTCGAGCGGGCGGGCGCGGCCTTCGACGTCGACGACGCGGTGCTCGACGTCCTGGTGACCGTCTTCCGTGATCTGCGGGCCGGACGCTCGGCCGAGGGCTGGGACGTGGAGCGCCCCGGCACGGTGATGTCCACCGCTGAGGCCGTGCAGGTCGCCGTCTCCCTCGGAGTGGCCACCGCCTACCTGCCCGCCGGGGACCCCCTCGACCTGGTGCCCGGCCACCTCCTGGGCGTGGTCCGCAAGGACGATCCCACCGACCACGCACGCCTGTTGGGCTACTGGGACGGCCCGGTGCGCCGCCGCGCCGAGGACGGCTCCGTGACCTGGCGCCGCCTCTGGGACCTGCGGGAGAACCTTCGGTGACGACCGCTCAGGACCCCAGGATCGCGCTCGACACCCTGGCCGACTCCGTGGTGCCGTACCTGCTGGGCGTACGGCACCACAGCCCGGCGCTCGCAGCCGCCGTGCCCGCGCTGCTGGACGCGGCCGGTGCCGAAGTGGTGTGCGTGGAACTCCCGGTGGACTTCCAGCCGTGGCTGACCCATCTCGCCGCGCCCGGCACGCTGGCGCCGGTCGCGCTCGCGGGTGCGGGTGCGGGTGCGGACGGACGGCTCGGCTTCTACCCGTTCGCCGACTTCTCGCCCGAACTCGCCGCGGTCCGCTGGGCACGGGAGCGGGGAGTGGAGGTCGTCTGCTGCGACCTGCCGATGGCCGATCCGCGCTGGCACGCGGAGGTGCCCGAGCCCGCCGAGGCCAATGACCGGCAGGCGCCCACCTCCTTCGCGCAGGCGCTCACCGCGGCCGGGACCGGCCGTGACGGGGACGACCTGTGGGACCGCAGCGTGGAGGTCCTCGCCCCGGGCTGCGCCCCCGAGTCGCTGCGCCGGGCCGCCCTGGGCGTCGGCTGGGCGCTGCGCCAGGACGCCGAGTCGTCGGACGGAGTGCCCGCGGTGGACCTGGCGCGCGAGGCCCATATGCGGGAGACGATCGCCCTCGCGGCGACCGGCGGACGCCGCGTCGCGGCGGTGATCGGCGCCTTCCACGCACCGGCGCTGACCGATGGCGCGGGGGTGGAGGGGACGGCATCGGTGTTCCCGGGGGAGCCCTCGTCCGTCGTCACCTCCCTGGTCCCGTACGCGTTCGATCTGCTGGACTCTCGGTCCGGCTATCCGGCCGGGATCCGCGACCCGCGCTGGCAACAGGCGGTGTTCGGCGCGGCGGGCGATCCCGAGCTGCTGTACGACGCCGCCGCGCGGGCCATCACGGGAGTGTGCCGTGAGTTGCGCGCGGCCGGGCACACCGCGGGGACCGGCGAGGCCCGCGAGACGTTGCGCGTGGCCTGCGATCTCGCGCGGGTGCGCGGGCTCCCGGCACCGGGCCGGGGCGAGGTGTTGGAAGCGCTCACGTCCGTGATGGGACAGGGCGAGCCGCTCGGCCGGGGCCGTGCGCTCGCGCGGGCCCTGGAAGTGGTCCTGGTGGGCACCGACCGCGGCCGGGTCGCGCCGGGCACCCCGCGCTCCGGGCTCGCCCCTTCCGTCGAGGCCGAACTCACCGCCCTGCGGCTGCCCGGTCCGGACGACCCCGCTCCGCGCGAACTGCGCCTGGACCCACTCCGTTCGGCCCTCGACAACCGGCGCGAGATCCTCCTCAGGCGGCTCGACGTGTGCGGGGTGGGATACGGCGAGCCCGTCGAGGTCACCGGCACCGGCGACGCCGCCGCGCTCTCCACCCGGTGGCGGCTGGCGTGGGTGCCGTCCGTGCCCGTCCGGCTGGACCTGGCCGGGGTACGGGGCGTGACCGCCGCGCTGGCGGCCGAGGGAACACTGCGGGAGACCTTCCGCCGGGAGTCGGCGGAGGGCGGCCCCACAAGTGCCCTGGTCCTGACGGGACTTCGGGACGCCGCCCGCTGCGATCTGCCCGCCCTGGTCGCCCAGCGGCTGGCCGAGGCCGCCGAGGTACTGCCCGCCTCCGCGACGCTCCCCGAACTCCTCACCGGACTCGACCTGTTGGAGGCGCTGCGCCGGGACCATCTGCCCGGCACCACGCCCGAGACCCGACAGGCGGCCGGCGTGCTCGCCGCCGATCTGCTGGAGTCGGCGGTACGGTCCCTGCCGGGCCTGGCGGGCAGCGACGACCCGGAGGAGGCCGCCGCGCTCGTCGCCCTCGCCACACGCGCCGCCGACCATCGCCTCGGACTGCGCATGGACGAAGCCCTCGGCGGTCTCGCGCGCACCGGCTCGCCCCTCGTCCAGGGAGCCGCTCTCGCCTGCCGGGTCCTGCTCGACCTGGACGACGCCGACGCTCTCGGCGCACGGGCCGCCGGTTGGATCGACACCGCCATCGGCCCCGACGCACGGCATGCGCTCGCCCGCAGACTCGCCGGACTGCTGACCGGAGCCGCACCCCTGCTCCAGTCGGCGCCGACCGCGCTCGACCCCCTCCTCGACCGGGTCGACTCGCTCGGCGACCAGGCGTTCCTGGACCGACTGCCCGCCCTGCGCGGCGGCTTCGACACCCTGTCTCCGGCGGGCCGCGACCGTCTCCTGCACACGGTCACGGAGAGACTGGGCGACCGCCTCGACCTGACACTGTCCGCCTCCCCACATCTGCTGGCCCTGTGGGCGGCGGCGGACGAGGCCGGCCGTACGGCGGTGGAGGCGCTGCGGGTGACACCCCCGACGCCGCGAGCCGCCGATGCTCCGGACCCCGGGACCACCGTCACACGTCCCGCGCGCGTACCGGACCCGTCGATCAACGACGTACTCCGCCTCACGCCGACGGACAGATGGCGTCTGCTCCTGGGCCGCGAGAGCGACAAGTTGCCGGCGGGCGCCCGCCGTTACGCGCACGCGCTCGACGAGCTGTACGGCAGGGGGCGCGGCGAGGGTTCCTCGGACCTGGGCCAGGACACCGGTCCCGGCGGCGGGCAGGACGCCTCCTTCCCGTCCGCGCGTGAGTGGGCCGAGGAACTCCAGGCGCTGTTCGGCGCGGAGGTGCGCGAGGAGGTTCTCGCCCGCGCCGCCGATCAGGGCCGTAGCGACGTACTGGCCGAACTCGACCCCAAGTCCGTACGCCCCTCGGTCGATCTGCTGACCTCCGTGCTGTCGCTGGCCGGTGGGATGCCCGAGCAGCAGCTGGCCCGGCTGCGACCGCTGGTGCGCCGGCTGGTCGACGAACTGGCCAAGGAGTTGGCCACCCGGCTGCGGCCCGCGTTGTCCGGACTGGCCACGCCTCGTCCGACCCGCCGTCCTGGCGGCCGGATCGACCTGCCGCGCACCCTGCGGGCGAACCTGGCCCACGCCCGTAAGAGGGCCGACGGCAGCACCCTGGTCGTGCCGGAACGGCCGGTGTTCAGCACCCGTTCGCGCAAGGAGGCGGACTGGCGGCTGATCCTGGTGGTCGACGTGTCCGGGTCGATGGAGGCCTCCGTGATCTGGTCGGCGCTGACCGCCGCCGTACTGGGCGGAGTGCCCACGCTCAGCACACACTTCCTGGCGTTCTCGACGGACGTGATCGACCTGACGGACAAGGTCGAGGACCCGCTGTCCCTGCTCCTGGAGGTACGGGTGGGCGGCGGCACCCACATCGCCGCCGGACTGGCCCACGCCCGCTCCCTGGTGACCGTACCCAGCCGGACCCTCGTCGTGGTGGTGAGCGACTTCGAGGAGGGCTACCCACTGGGCGGACTCCTGGGCGAGGTACGGGCGCTCGCGAGTTCCGGGGTGCATCTGATGGGCTGCGCCGCCCTGGACGACAACGGCACCCCGCGCTACTCCGTGCCGGTGGCCCGACAGCTCGTCGCGGCCGGGATGCCCGTCGCCGCCCTCAGTCCCCTCGCCCTCGCCCGCTGGGTGGGCGAACGCCTCCGCGGAGAGTCCCGATGAACCCCGAACTGCCCCCGGTGGCGCCCGAGGTGGCCGCTGCCGCCGTGGAGGCCCTGACCTCCCGGCTGCGCAAGAAGCTGGACGCCGCGATCGAGACGTATGTGGCCGCACCCGTCACTGTCGAGGGTGCCGTGCGGCGGGTGCGGTGCGGTGAGGACGCGGAGGTCGTCCTCACTCCGGGTCCTTCCGGAGCGGTCACGAACGCCGGGGAGGCCGCGTGCAGTTGTCTGCTGGCCCCGAGGTGCCTGCACCTCGCCGCCGTGCTCGGCGCGTGTCCGGTGGCGGACGCGGAGACGGCCGTAGCGCAGGAGGGCGGCACTTCCGCGGAGGTCGAGCCGCCGGCGCAGGACACCGTCGCGCCACCGCCGCAAACAGGCCCCACGGACGCGCAGTTGACGGCCGCCCGCTCGTTGTGGGCCGCCGCGGCTGCCGTGCTGGCCGCCGGGGTGCCCGCCGCGGGCGCGGTGGCGCAGGCGGAGGTGCTGCGCGCCTCGCACACGGCGCGTCTCGCCGGGCTGCACCGAGCGGAGGCGGCGGCACTGCGGGTGGTCCGCGGCCTGCGGGGCGCGCGGTCGCGCCATGACGGCCACCGGCTGGCCGATCTGGTCGCCGATCTGCGTGAACTCCTGCTGACCACAGGCCTGTTGGCGGCGGCCGATCCGGCCCCGGCGCTGGTCGGAACCGCCCGCCGCGCCTACCGGCCGGAGGGTGCGCTGCGCGTGCACGGGGTGTGCCGGGAGCCCGTGATCTCCGCCACCGGCTACGGCGGGGTGGTCACCCATGTCATCTCCGACGACGGGCGCTGGTTCACCGTCGCGGACGTGAAACCGGGGGGTCCCGCCCGTGCGCGCGGAGCCGCCACGGCCACGGTCGCGCTCGGTTCGGGCAGCGTCGACCATGCCGGGCTCTCCCGTGGCGGGCTGCTGATCTCGGGGGCGACGCTGTCCTCGGACGGCCGTCTCGGCGCCGGCAAGGGAGTCCGGGCGACGCCGGTAGCGGGCCGGTCCTGGACCTCGGGCCCGTTGGCCGCGCTGTTCGCCCGGCCGCTCTCCGAGGCCGTCGCCGCCCGGCTCGGGAACGCTCCGGTGAGCGATCCGGAGGGCGCCGAGCGGTCGGCCGGTGAGCTGATCGGCTGTGATCTGGTCATCGTAGGTGTGATCGAACAGCAGGTGCTCGCCCAGGAGTTGACCTCGGGCCGGACGGACCTGGACGGCCTGCTGATCCGCCTGCTGCCGTCCAACGGGCACCCCGACCTCGCCCACACCGCGAACCTGCGCCGACTGGCGTCCCGCCCAGGCCTGCGGCTGCGCGTCGTCGGCCGCCTCGACCCCGATCGCGCCGCCACGCTACGGCCGCTAGCCGTCGGCCCGATACCGGACGAGACCGATGGCCCGACGCCGGACGCGAGTACGGCGACCCTGCGGCTGCCCCCGGAGTGGCTGGGCCACGCCGATCTGGGCTACGACCGCATCGAGGGCAGCCATCTGCCGCCCGCCGACGCTCTCCTGGAGACGGCCGGACCACTCCCCCGTGTCCCGTCCGACCCGGTGGCCGAGGCGCCGTTGTGGCGGCTGCGGCGACTCGTCGAGGTCGCCGTGTCCGGCGGGCGCAGGGCCGCCGCCGAGCCCGCGCGTGACGGCGACCGGGCCGGGGCCGTGGTAGCGCTGCGGCGGGCCGGTTTCCGGACGGCCGCGGACCTGTCGCACGCACTCGCCGCGGAGGCGGACCGGCGTGGGCGCGATGTGTTCGGCCGTACCGAGGAAGCCGACCCGGACGGGTACGCGCGTGCCTGGCTCGCCGCGGCCGTCTACCTGGCCGGCACCGAACGGGCGTTGGTCCGGGCCACCTGGGAGCCGCCGGACGCCGCTTGACCACCGGTCCCGGGTCGCGTCGTGACGTGGCTGCAGTCTCCCTCTCCCGGTGCCTGGTTCGCCCCCTCGCTGACGCTCATCGTCACCTGCGAGGGGAGTTTCCGCACCCGTCGGCGCCGACCGTCACCGGACGTCGACGAAGTCTCCTGCCGCCGTGGACGGACCGGTCGTGGCGGTGCCGGTGAAGACGAAACGGAAGTAGCCGTCGGTCTTTGCCTTCGTCGTGGTCTTCAGCGTGCCGCCGACACCGCTGGTGACGGTCTTCAGCGTGGTGTAGACGGAGCTGCCCTTCTTACGGAACTGCAGCTGGACCGGCCGTGCCTGGTAGCCGGTGTAGGTGCCGCTGTCCCAGTTGGCGCGGGTCAGCTTTCCGGCGACGGTGATCGTCCTGCCCTTCTTCACCGGCTCGGGCGAGGCGTTGACCGTCACCTTGGCGTACCGCTTGAAGTTCGCCGTGCCGGCGGCGTCGATCTCCGTCCATTCGTCCTTCGCGTCCTGTGCCCCGGCGAGCACGTTCCAGGTTCCGGCGAGGCCGTTGTGGTCGAAGTCCCGCGCGGCGTCCACGGCGAGGCTCACCTTGCACGTGGAGGTGGTCGGGTCCGTCGGCGACACCGCGCATGTTCCCGTCGGCGGGTACAGCGGCAGGGCGCCGTCGGCGTCGTCCGTGTTGGGGCCGTGCCACAGGTAGGCCCAGGACGCGACGACTCCGTCCGGGTCGTGGGCCGTCCACGTGATCGTGACGGTCTTTCTGGTGGTCAGGCCGAGCACGATGTCCTTGCCCCCGTTGACCACGACGTTCGAGAACGTGGTGTCGTCGGCGGCGCTCCTGGCCGCCGCCTGGGCGGTGGCCGGAAGCATCGATGCGGAAAGGACGGCTGTCAGGAAAGCGACGGCGACGGCTGGGCGGATGCGCATGGAGTCCCCCCTCGGGACGCTGGGTCCGCCGCCTCCCCGAGCGACGGACCTGATGGTGTGTCATCGGTCGCTAGACCCATGAAGAGCGCTCCCGGTTGCCCTGTTCCTGAAACCGGTGCCGCATCCGTCCGGCAGGGGGACGATCCGGGTCCTGCGTCCGATCAGCCACACGTCAGCGTGGGCGTCCCCCAGTCGCCGTGGTCGTTGCCGTTGCCGTCCCCCGCGTCGCCGACCCTGAGGTCGAGCACCTGGGCGCCGCTGATGTCGACGTCGATCGGCACCGCGTCCTGTTTGCCGCGGATCGTCGGGGTGGTGACCAGGGTCCTGCCGTCGGCGATCACGGAGAACGTGACCGTGCCCGCGCCGTTCGTCTCGTCGTCGACGCCGACGTACGCCGTCAACCGCGAGCACTGTCCGGCGAGATACAGCTCGACGTCGCTCACGGAGTTGGTGCCCAGGCCCTTGGCGTAGCCCACGCCCGCGATGGTGATCGGACGGCCGTCACCGGCCGCCTGTTCGCCGACGCTGCTGTCCCGTTCCACCGGGCCCCATCCGTTGGTGGACGACAGGAACGGCAGACCGCTCACGTCGCTCTGTCCGGCGGGTGGAGTCGGCGGGATCCCACGGACGATGCGCTCGTCGTCGCCGACGGCCTGCCGTCCGTTCTGCCGGTAGGTCACCGTGGCGGTGAGTGCCGAGGCGGACGGCAGCGTTCCGGTCGGCGGTTCGACCTTCCAGGTGAAGGTGGCCGATGTGCCCGGTCGCAGGCTCTTGACCGATGTGGGGCTGGGGGCGCTCACGCTCCAGCCGTCGGGCGCGGTGAGCGACGCCGTCAGGGCGGAAGCGGACTGTCGGTCCTTCGGTACCCGGACAGTCGTCGTGGCGGTGAAGGCCTGTCCCGGCTGGGCGGTGTCCGGCACGTCGAGGGTGACCTCCGCTCCCGGACGCTTCGGCATCGCGTAGGTCCGGGGGTCGTAGCCCGGGCTGTCGTTCTGTGCGACGCGCAGGGAGGAGGCGTAGCTGCCGTAGTCGGTCAGTGAGACCTGGCCGAGGCCGCCGGTGCTGCCGTCGAGGTTCCACACGGCGATGGCGATGCTGTTGCGGCCGTTGGGGTTCAGGATCCCGTTGGGGACCGGAAAGGTGTGCTGCGGGCCGAGGTAGTTGACGTAGTTACCGACCTGCCAGCCGTTCACGAAGATCGTGGCGCGGTACTTGCGTGCCGGGTCGTCGGTGAACGTGAGTCCGAGCGAGGTGTCCTGGCCGCGCGGCAGGTCCAGGGTGACGTCGTCGCGGTACCAGGAGACCCCGGGTGTCGTGTCGGTCGTCGGGAGGGAGACGCGGTTCCACTTGCTGTCCGGGTAGCCCGGCAGGGACCAGCCGGCCCGTTCGCCGTAGAGGCCGCCCGTCGACAGCGGACCGCGGACGGTGTCCTGGAGGTCCTCCCCGCCCCGTACGCCCTGGAGGCGCCAGGTGACGGACGTCAGCGGCGCGCCGACGAGGGAGGCGCTGGTCAGGCCGCGCGCGGCCTTGTTGCCGTTGGTGGAGTTGTAGTCCTCCTCGTGTCCCATGTTGACGGTGAGCACGGAGATGACGTTGTCGCCCGTGGACTTCACCGCACCCGCCGGGAAGGTGAAGTCACCGCTGCCCGTGGTGGAGCTGCCGAGGAAGGTCCCGTTGAGCCAGACGGAGAACGCCTGCGCGTCCCCTCCCGAGTCCGAGACCAGGTGGATGCCGGTCTCCTTGCCGGTGGCGCGGAAGCGGCCCCGGTACCACGTGTTGCCGGTGTGGAAGCCGTAGTCGTCCGCGTAGAGCACCGGTGGTGAGTTGACGCCGGAGAGGCTGTTGGTGGTCGCCTTGTCGGCCACCTGCCAGCTGGTGTCGTCGAATCCGGCGGACGCTTCGGGGGACTCCTCGGCGTGCTTCCAGTCGGTGAGGGTCGGCAGGTGCACGGGGGCGGCGACCGGGATCTTTCCGGTGCGGCTGCCCGTGTCGGTGGCGTGGGTGGTCAACGTCCTGCCGTTCCAGGTGACTTGGGCGGCGGAGGTGAACACCTCGATGTTCTTGTCGTCGGCGTTGTCGCCGGTGAGCGCCACGGTGTGGCCGCCGTGCAGGCTGGTCGCCGTGCGCAGCAGGTGGGTGCCGCGCACGAGCACCGGGCCGCTCGCCGTGTCCTGCCGCCAGAAGGTCTCCGCCGTGGCCTTGTCGCCGACGAGCAGGAGCAGCGGGCGGTCTCCGCCGCCGTTGATGCTGACGCGGATCAGGCCCTTGTGCGTGTAGTTCAGGCGGAGGTCACCGGTGGCCGGGTCCCAACTGGTCGCGACCGTCCCGCCGTTGGCGGTCACGGTGGGCTCGGTGGCGTAGCGCAGCACGGTTTCGCCGTCGCTGTCCTGGTCGCCGTAGAGCACGGCGACGTCCCGGTCCCCGATGGTCGCGCCGGTCATGATCTCGGAGGTCGAGTACTGCAACTGGGCATCGCCGAGGCGGTAGTTGGCCACGATGACGTGGGAGTCGCGTCCGTCGAGGGTGATCGCGGTGCCGGGCTGCTGCGGCACGACCGGGTAGGTCGGCTCCGAACTGGCGGCCGTGGGCACGTCGATGGCGTCGACGGCCACGTAGTTGTCGGTGGATCCCGAGCTGTGGCTACCGGCGACGACGATCTTCAGTGTGTGGGCGCCGGGCGTCAGGCCTGCCTTCTGGAAGAGCACCGCCTGGCTCTCGCTGCCGGAGTCGTCGACCGTGGCCACCTTGGTGCCGTCGAGGTAGACGTCGGCGTTGCCGTGGTTGTTGGTCTTCGAGCCGATCCAGCGGATCGCGGTGCCGTCGAAGGGGACGGTGAGCGAGTCGCCGGCCGTTTTCGAGAACGACTCGGTGTGTTTGTAATCGCCGCCGGTATAGCTCGTGTTGGCCACGTGGGACCACGAACCGGCGTACTGCAGCGCGGAGTCGGGGTCGTCCCAGGTGTAGGTCGTGTCGTTGGTCGGCCGGGCGTTGAAGTCCAGGGAGATGTGGGTCTTGTCCACGGCCGTGGAGGTGGAGTTGCCGTGCCGCAGGACGTGGAACTGGGTCCTGGTGTCGGGGTTCATCCGGGCGGTGTCGACGACCGCCGAGCCGTCCGGCGGTGTGGCCCTGATCGCCTCGGTCTCGGTCAGCGGGGCGACCGACTGGGTGAAGTACCCGATGAGCTTGTCCTCGTAGTACTTCGGGTCGAGTTGGCGTGTCTCGCGGATCGCGGCCCCGTAGTCGTACGACGTGTAGTTCTGGGGCATGCCGAGCCAGCCCCAGTTGGTGCCGCCGTAGGTCATGTAGAAGTTCTGCGCGGTGGCGCCGACGGCGATGTTCTGCTTGTAGAAGACGTTGGCGAACTGGTCGTTGATGAGCTGGGCGCACTTGTCGTAGCCGGGTCCGCCCCAGGGGTCGAAGGCGCCGCCCTGGAACTCCGGTGAGTAGAGCGGTTTTCCGGCCGGGTGGTCGTAGCTGATGTCGGGGACGCCGTTCCACTTCGCGGGGTTGGAGCAGTTGAAGCCCTGCGGGTAGGAGTCCGGGCCGTCGACGTCCAGGGCGCCGGTCCCGGAGTTGAAGGTGCCGTTGTTGTTGCCGGTCAGCGGGACGGTGATGCCGTCGGCGCGGGCCTTGTCCTCCAGGTGCTGCATGTACGAGCGGCCGGCGGCCGAGCCGTTGTAGTACTCGTTCTCGACCTGATAGGCGATCACCGACCCGGTGCCGTTGGTCAGTTGGTGGCGGGCGACGATCCGGTCGATCTGCGTCAGCCACTCGTCGGCGTACTTGAGGAACTGTGGGTCGTCGCTGCGGTTGTTCCCGGCCTTGGTGCTCAGCCAGCCGGGCAGTCCGCCGCCGTCGACCTCCGCGTTGATGTACGGCGCCGGGCGGGCGATGACGTAGAGGCCGGCCTCCTGGGCCATGTCGAGGAGCTTGTCGACGTCCCGCACCCCGGTGAAGTCGTACACGCCCGGCTTGGGCGAGTGATAGCCCCAATCGAAGTACAGGGAGGTCGAGTTGAAGCCGGCGGCCTTCATCTTCTGGAAGATGTCGCGCCACAGGTCCTGGCTCGGGAGCCGGAAGTAGTGGAACTCGCCGGACCACAGGTAGGTGCGTTTGCCGTCGACGAGGAACGAGTAGCCGTCGAGCGTCACGGTGTGCGCCTGCGGAGCGACGGCCGAGGCGTCCGAACCGGCGGTGGGCGTCTGCTCGCCGACGTCCCGCGCCGCCGCCGTGGCCGGGCCGGTCATGCCCGCCGCGAGGGCGATGGTCGCGGTCGCCGCGAGGACGGCCCTCCACCACCGGCATCGACCGGGTCTCGCACCTTCCGAACCGTTCCGACTACCCCGCACGGCGGCCTCCAGACCGACTGGGCGAACAGCGTCAAACAGACTCAGGCAAAGCCGAACAGTAAAGGTGCACAGGGATCACCACAATGGGTCGGGAGAAGACAGTTGAGGCGCCGGTTCCCGGGCTCGCGTCCGGGAACCGGCCCGGCGTCATCAGGACTGCCAGTGCCTCAACCGACCGCGCTACCGGCCGAATCCGTACGCGAACAGGTGGTCCGCGCCCGTCGAGCCGGTCACCGGCAGCGTGATCGACGCGACCTGCTTGGACGCGTCCAGCGGGACCTTGGTGGCGAAGACGTAGGCCTTGACGTTGTCCCGGCCTCCGCTCCCCGTGTTCCGGTAGGCGGTCGTGACGGCCGTCGTGTCACCCGGGAGTGGTGTGCTGCCGCCGCCGTTGAGCGTCCAGTCCGAGAAGCCGATCGTCGCCTTCGAGGTGGTGCCGTCGGTGTAGGTGACGGTCACCGTGCCCGAGACCCCGCTGCCGTCGGTCGGCGCGTTGGTCGCCGTGCCCAGCAGCCCGAGCGACGCGCCGGACGCGCCGGACGGCATCGGGATGGTCTGGCCGGCCATCTCCAGGTTGTCCAGCTGCCCGGCCGTCACTGTCGGCCAGGTGTAGGAGATGCCGTCGGCGGTGACGGTCGAGCCGCTGGTGACACCGGCCGCAGACAGTGCGTTCTGCGAGAAGGCCCAGCCGCCGTTGTCGAATCCGCCCGAGAAGGAGGTGCCGTCGGGGTAGATGCCCTCGTTGGTGTCGTACGGCCACAGCGCTCCGGCCTTGGCCACGGCCACGCGGAGCGTCGCCCCGCTCAGGGCCGCACCCGTGCTGTGGTCGGTGAGCGCGAAGGTGACCGGGTAGGTGCCCTCGCTCGCGCCCGCCGTCACCCCGACCTTCGCCTCGGCGCTGCCCGTCGCGGGCACCGTCAGCGAGCCGGACGAGGTGTCCAGCGTGACGCCGGAGGGTGCCGTCGCCTTCCAGTCGACCGTGACGGCCGTACTGCCGAGGTTGGTCAGGTCGAGCGTGCCGTCACCGGACACGCCCGGTTGGAGCACCAGGCCGTCGCTGGAGGGACCGGTCGCGGCCAGCACCCGGCCGCCGCCCGTGGTGTCCGAGGGCGGCGCGGCCGAAGGGTCGGACGCCCAGGACTTGTCGGGCGCGGTGCCGAGCGTGAAGTCGAGCGTGCCCGCGCCCTGGAACTGCTGATAGCTCAGCCAGGAGCTGTTCCACGCCTTGCCCTTGACGGCGAGCGCCTGCACGTACGGCGCGTCCGGCGCGGCCTGCGGTGCGTTGATGCCGACGGTCTTGCCGTTGCCGAGGGTCACCTTGGCCACCGGGAACGCCGGGCTGCCGAGCGCCAGGGTGTCCGTGCCCGGGGTCTCCGGGTACATACCCAGCTCGGACCAGACGTACCAGGAGCTCATCGCGCCGAGGTCGTCGTTGCCGAACGAGCCGACGGGCGCGTTGAAGTACAGGTTCTGCTGGGCGTCACGGACGGCCGCCTGCGTCTTCCACGGCTGGCCCGTGTAGTCGTACTCCCAGGGGATCTCGACACTGGGTTCGTTGCTCAGGTCGGCGTCGGTGTTGCCGGGGTGAGTGATGTCGTCGAGCAGGCTGTCCAGGTAGGTGGAGTACGCCGTGTCGCCGCCCCGCGCCTGGATGAGCTGGCGCAGGTTGAAGGGCACCATCGGCGTGTACTGGGCGGACGTGCCCTCCACGAAACCGTTGGAGGTGCCCGGGGTGAAGCCGCCCGCGAACTGGCCGTCCTTGTTCTTGGCCTGCATGTAGCCGGTCTGCGGGTTGAAGACGTTCATCCAGTCCTGGGCGCGGGTGGCGAACTTCTCGTAGACGTCGGTCTTCCCGAGCGACTTCGCGAAGGCGGCGACGGCGTAGTCGGCGGAGTCGTATTCGAGTTGGGTGGAGACGGGGCCGTAGAAGTTGCAGCAGTTGTAGTCGTTCTCGTCGAGCGGGAGGTAGCCCTTCGCGTCCCGTACCGGCTCGCCGGGGCGGTCGTTGTTCGGGACGGTGGCCTCGTGCTGGAGGGCGGCGAGTGCCTTGGCCGTGTCGAAGTTCGTCGCGCCGAAGGCGTACGCGTCGGCGATGATGCCGGCGGCCGGGTCGCCGACCATGACGTAGCTCTCGCCGTTGTTCGAGGCCCACTTGGGCAACAGGCCTGTCTGGTCATAGCCGTTGAGCATCGAGGTGACGACGTCACCGGCGACCTTCGGCTCGACCAGCGCCATCAGCTGGGTCTGGGAGCGGTAGGTGTCCCAGCCGGAGTAGTTGGCGTACTGGGCCTTCTGCCCCTTGGCCAGCGTGTGGACCTGGTTGTCCATGCCCATGTACTGGCCGTTGTCGTCGGAGAAGACGTTCGGGTGCAGCAGCGCGTGGTAGAGCGCGGTGTAGAACTGCGTCTGTTGGTTCGCGGAGCCGCCGCCGATCCGGAGCTTGGTCAGCACCGCGTTCCAGGCGTCGTGGTTGGCCTGCTCGACGGCGGCGAGGTCCCACTTCTTGATCTCGGTGGAGAGGTTGTTCGCCGCTCCGGCGTCACTCGTGTACGAGATGCCGACCTTGGCGTTCACCGTGGGGTTCGAGGCGGTGTCGAAGGTCAGATACATGCCGTTCGCGCCGGTGGTGGGCGGCTGGGTGGCAGCGGGTGTCCGCGATGCGGCGCTGGATGCCGGGGACGGCGTACCGGAGTGCTTGTTGGCGCTCGGGTGGATCGTCGGGGCCGGCTTCGCCGGGACGGTGAAGTGCTTCTCCTTCAGCGGCGCCGACTTCGAGGTCTGCGGGGCCTGTTGGACCTTGCCGGCCTTCAGCGATTTCGCGTCGGGGGTGATGGTGCCGCCGACCCAGGTACCGCTCGCGGTGAACGGCCGGTCGAACTTGATGTCGAAGTGCAGCGTGTACCTGTTGGCGGCACCGCAGAAGTGACCGCTGTCGATCGCCCCGCTGATCTCCTGGCTGTTCACGACCTGGACGCGGGTTCCGTCGATCCGGGTGGCACCGCCGCTGAGCTTGAACAGCAGGTTCGCCTGCTGCCCCGCGGGGAAGGTGAAGCGGCCGAGACCGGCGCGGGTGGTGTCGGTCAACTCGGTCTTGACGCCGTTCGCGTCGGTGACCTTGTAGTAGCCCAGCCCCGCCTGCTCGTCGGCGTGGCTGAAGCCGGCGGACGTGTTGCCGAGGTCGCCCGACAGTGCGCCGGTCACCGGCAGGATGGGCAGGTCGCCCGCGACGGGGCAGCCCGGGCCCGAGATGTGGGTGAGGCTGTAGCCGGAGATCTTGTTGTCGTTGTACTCGTAGCCGCCACCGTCGGGGCGGTCGGGCGTCGTGTCGGGACCCCACTGGACCATTCCGGCGGGCATGTCGGGGCCGGGGAAGGTGTCCACCGCGCCGGAGGTGCCGATGAGGGGGTTGACGAGGGACGCGGGGTCAGTCACCAGGGCCGGTGTCGCGCCGCTCGCGGCATAGGCGTTGCCCACCGCCGGGAGCGGGAGGACGGCCATTCCCAGAACGCAGAACAGGGCGAAATATCGACGGGATCTCTTGCGGTCATGTGGCGCAGCTGAATGTCGGGGTCTCACCATCGGTTGCCTCCGCAGCAATTCGTGCCTGGCACAACAGGTGCCGACGCACCGAGATCCCGGAACGCCGGCGACAGGCAACAGTTCCGGTCGCCCCCGACGGCCTGACAACGTTGCCACGCACGAGTGTCGAGTGAAACGGGTGAGCTGATGGCGTGTCAACGAGGTCAACGGGACTTTCTGAACGCGAAGTTCACGGATGGGTGCGTATGGCGGCGGCGCCCCCAGGGCCATGCCGGAGTTCCGGAGCAGCCGGACCCGCCCTGCCCGCGTGCGCAAACTCCGCAGCAAACCTGCCGACCCGGCCGCCTACCTCTCGAATCGGTCGCGCAACCGGCGGGCCCGGCAATGGTTCCGGCAAATATCCCCCTGCACTTGGTCAGCCCGACGCCATGAGACGCCCATTCCCTTGTCCGGTTACGGCTCCTGGATCACGCCGTCGCCCGCCGGAGGCATCCGGTGCGGCCGAATGGAATGCGCGCCATGAATTCAAGTCGAGCGGACAGCCGCAACGGTTCGTAATTTCCCCGCTCTTCCGCCACCACGTTTCGCGAACTGCCCGGCGGTGTCAGGGTGGTCAGCCATCCGGAGTCGACGCCCGCGCTGCGGGTTCGCGGCGTTCGTGCTCAGGAGGTGAGCCCGAGGATGTCCAGCGCGGCGGCGACCTCTTGGCGGGCGGTCTCGTCCAGCCCCCGCAGCGGCAACGGCAGGTTCGGTTCCGCTGTCAGGCCGAGGTGGGAGGCGGCGGCGAAGATGACGCGCAGGCTGCCGTGGCGGCGGAACAGGCCCCACAACGGCTCCAGTTGGCCCGACAGGACCGCCGCTGGGCCCGCGGGGCCGGACTGGGCGGCGCGTGATCCGCCGTCGGAGTCCTTCCGTAACCGGCCCGCTCTTGCCAGGGTGAGGCGCATGACTGTGGGTTTCAGTGGTGAGGTCGCCGAGTACTACGCGAAGTACCGTCGCGGCTATCCGCCTCCGGTCATCGAGTCCCTGCGGGCAGCCTTCGCGCTGGACGCCGACGACACCGTGCTCGACCTCGGCTGCGGCACCGGCCAGCTCGCTGTCCCCCTCGCTCCGCAGGTGCGTTCCGTCATCGGCATGGACCCGGAACCGGACATGCTGCGGCTCGCCGGGGAGACGGCCGCGGGGCAGGGCGTGCGCAACGTGACCTGGGTGCTGGGCGCCGACAGCGACGTCCCCGCGCTGGGGGCGCTGCTGGGGCCGGGATCCCTGGCGATGACGGTGATCGGGCAGGCCCTGCACTGGATGCGGCACGAGGAGCTGTTCCCCGCCTTGGCACCCCTGTTCCGTACGGGCGGCGGAGTCGCCGTGGTGGCCAACGGCACACCGCTGTGGCTGCAGGACCGCGCCTGGTCACGCGCGCTGCGGGCCTGTCTGGAGGACCACTTCGGCACCCGGCTGGAGGCAACCTGCGGGACCGCCGCGCAAGACCGGCGCCGATACGCGCAAGCGCTCCGCGCCGCTGGATTCACGGATGTGCGGGAAACGGTGATCGACTACACCGCCGAGCTGACGGTCGACGAAATCATCGGAGGCGTCTGCTCCGCGATCCCCGCGGACAGACTGCCCGGGCGGGAGGACCGGCCGGCGTTCGCCGAACGGATCCACCGGTCGCTCCCGTCCGGCCCGTACCCCGAAAGCGTCGACGTCTCCGTCCTCGTGGGCCGGGTGGCGTGAGCAGTCCGGACAGGAGGCGCACATGGTTCCGTCGGCGAAGGTCTTCTTCGGCGAAGTGCGGACGGTGTATGCCCCCGTCGCGGCGGCCCTGGGGCTCACCGGCCCCGAGGAGAGCGACCTGGTGGCGCCAAGTGCTCGCTACACAGGCCCTGTTGTCGGGTACCGGATCACTCTCGACTACAGGGAGGGAACCATTGGCGGCCGCGTCGAACTGCACAGGGACACCTACTACCTGTCGGTGGACGTCGAACAGCTGGCGATGACCGTCGGAGTCGTGGAAAGGCGCGGCGGCATCTCCTTCAGCGCCAAGAACCAGAAGCAACTTCGGAAGTCCCTCCAGGGGCACGCCGACTATGCCCGGCTCGTCCATCCGTTCCTCGCCGACGCCGACCCCGATACCGCCGAGGCGCTGATGCGTCGGGCAGGAGCCCGCGAGTGGTCCAAGAGGTGATCTGCTCGACGCCCACTCGGCTCACACACCCCTCCCGCGATGTTCCACCCCACCCCTCACACCCACAACATCCGAGGTCAGCGCGGTGCAGCGGCCCTCACCAGGGAGTTCGCCGGAAGTCCTGCGCGCGCTCCGACGCCCGCATAGCGTGCGGTGACCGGGACCGCTCCCCCGCGTTCTCGCGGTCGGCACTTCTTGGGGCCCACGACCCACTAGGAGACCTTGGAATGTCCACCGACAGCTCCGAGTTACACCCGCTGCGACACCGGCCCGCACGTCACGCCTCCCCCACCCCGCCCGCTCCGCCACCCGACCCGCTGCGCAGCAACTGGCGTGCGGTCCGGGCCCGTTCATGGACCGGACCACACCGCGATCTACGACTCCTGCGCCGGGCCTGCCGCCGGCAGCGCCGCGTCGCCGCACTCGTCGCGCTCGGCTACTTCGTCGTCTTCCTCACCCTCACCGTCGCCTTCCCTTCCGTCATGACCGCTCCCGCCCCCGGCGGCCTGCCCGTCGGCCTCTGCCTCGCTCTGGTCCAACTCCCCGTCACCTGGCTGGCCGTGCTCTTCTACGAGTACACCGCGCGACGCCACGTCGACCCCCTCGCCCGCCGGGTGCGCCACCGGACGCCGCACCCCCACGACGAGCAGGCCGCGCCGTGACCGACTTCAAGGGCGCCGCACAGTCCTGGTCACTCGTGGCGTTCTTCAGCGTCGTCACCCTCACCCTGCTGCTGTGCGTGGTCACCGGCCCCGACCGCGACGACCTCGAAGAGTTCTACACCGGCTACCGGTTCCTCTCCCCGCTGCGCAACGGCCTGGCCATCGCCGGGGACTACATCTCCGCGGCCACCGTGCTGACCGTCGGCGGCATCATCGCCCTCTGCGGCTACGACGGTGTCGTCCTGGCCCTGAGCACCCTGCTCTCCCTGCTGCTCCTGATGTTCCTGCTGGCCGAACCGCTGCACCACACCGGCAGGTTCACCATGGGCGACGTCCTCGCCCGCCGGATGCCCGGCCGCGCGGTCCGCATCACCGCGTGCGCCGTCACCCTGGCCGCGCTGGTGCCCATGATGGTCGTCCAACTCGCGGGCGTGGGACAGCTGTTGGCATACGTCCTCGGCTTCTCCGACAGCACGATGCGGACCGGCTGTGTCGTCGGGGCCGGAGGGCTGATGATCACGTACGCGGCTCTCGGAGGCATGCGGGGCACGGCACTGATCCAGATCCTGAAGACCGTGATCCTCCTCGGCTCGGGCCTGGTCGTCGCCGCGCTCATCCTGCACACCTTCGGCTGGAGCCCCCCGACCCTGTTCCGGACCGCCGCGCGGAACAGCGGGGCCGGTCCCGACTACCTGCGCTACGGGCTCCAGTTCACCGGCGGACGGCACCCCGCCCTCGACATGGTCAGCACGCAGTGCGCGATCGTGCTCGGCGGTGCGTCCCTCCCCCACGTGACCATGCGCATGTACACCGCCGGCAGCACCCGGCAGGTGCGTCGCGCGATGTCCTGGGCCGTGTCGGCGGTCGCGCTGTTCATCGCCGTCATGACCGTCGTCGCCGTGGGCGCCACCGCGCTCATCGGTGCCAAGACCATCAGCGCCGCGGACCCGCGCGGCAGCACCGCCTATCTCCTCGGGGCGCGGGCCGCGTTCGGCACCGATCTCTCCCGTCCGGAGAGCCTGCTGTTCACCACCGTCACCACGGCCATCTTCCTGACCCTGTTGGCCTCCGTGGCCAGCATGACCCTGGCCTGCGCCAACTCCCTCGCCCACGACATCGCCGCCCGCCCCGACACCCCGCCGCTGCGTGAGATGGCACTGGCGCGCCTGGCCGCCCTGGCCGTGGGCATCCCCGTGGTCGCGCTGGCCGTACTCGCCCAGCACCGCAGTCTCCAGCCCCTCGCCATCCTCTCCTTCTGCCTGGGCGCCTCGGCGATCGCCCCGGCGCTCCTCTACAGCCTCTTCTGGCGCCGCTACACCCGCACCGGACTGCTGGCCACCCTCATCGGCGGCACCGTCAGCGTCCTCGTCCTCCTCCCGGGCACCAGCCTCGTCTCCGGCACTCCCCAATCGGCTTTCCCCGACGCCGACTTCAACTGGTTCCCGTTCACCACGACCGCCCTCGTCTCCGTCCCGGCCGGGTTCCTCAGTGGCCTCGTCGCCACCGTGCTGTCCCGCAGACGGTCCGACGCCCGCGCACGCAACCGCTACGAAGCCATCGAGCCCGTCCTGCTGGCCGGACCGGCGCAACCCAAGAACGGCTGACGACCCTCCGACGAAACCGGGCCCGAGTCGAAGCCGGGGGCCGGGGCCCCCGGCTCATCACGCCCTGTCAGCCGGCGGCGAACTGGCGCAACGCGTCCGCGGAACCGTTGAACCGGTCGTGGTCACCGACTGTCTGCCCCGTGGACGTGTACTGCCACATCGTGTGCGCCGACCAGCCCGCCGGAAGCGCCCCCACCGACGAGGCGTACCGGGCCACCCACAGGGGGTTCGTGGCACCGAAGCCCCGGTAGCTCCCGGTGCAGGCGTTCCACCAGCTGGTGGCCGTGTAGATCACGGCATCACGACCGGTGCGGGCCTTGTAGCGGTTCAGGAAGTCACCGATCCAGGTGACCATGCCGCTCGGGGACTTGCCGTAGCAGGCGTCCCCGTAGGGATTCCACTCGATGTCGAGTGCCCCCGGCAGCGTCCGGCCGTCGCCCGACCAGCCCCCGCCGTGGTTCACGAAGTAGTCGGCCTGCGCGGCCCCGCCGGCCCCGTCCGGTGTGGCGAAGTGGTAGGCCCCACGGACCATGCCGACGTCGTACGCGCCCTCGTACTGGTCGTCGTAGTACGGGTTGCGGTAGGAGGTGCCTTCCGTGGCCTTCGTATAGGCCCACCTGGTACCGGCGCTCCACAGAGTGGGCCACGCCACGGCACGCTGATAGCTGGAGACATCGACGCCCTCGGTCTGCCCGGCCCGCTCCTCCGGGGCCACCGCACCGGTCCTGCCGACCGTCCCGTCATGGGCCATGACGCCCATGCCCATGTAGGCGCTGCCCCGCACGGGCAAGGGTTCGGCCGTGGTCGGCGCGGGGGCCATACCGGTCACGGTGAGGAGAAGGCCGGACACCACCACGGCCGCGCACAGACGGGAGAACCCGTCCCAGGTTGATATTCGTCGTCGCATACCGCCTATACGAACCTCAACCGTGCCGTATCGCACGTCATGTACCGCCAACCACGCCGACGAGGACGCACGACGACGTGATCTCCTGGATCGAGGCCGACCCGGGCCGGTTCACCCGCACACGACTGGAGTGGTGAAGAGCAGTGACGAACGACCATGACCTGGACGAGGCGCTACGGGTGGCCGTGGAGCTGGCCGAGTGGGCCTCGGAGACGATCCGCGGCGGGAACGGAGGGGCCTCGGGCCCGGTCCGGCAGAAGGCGAGCCCGGCCGACATCGTCACGGACACGGACGAGGCGGTGGAACGGCACGTACGGTCGGTGCTGCGGCGCGAGTTCCCCGGCTGGGGCATCGACGGCGAGGAGTACGGCGTCGAGGAGGGCGCGTCGGACGCCCCGCACTGGGTGATCGACCCCGTGGACGGAACCACCAACTACGCCCACGGACTTGGCTGGTGCTCCTTCTCGCTGGGCCTCGCGCGGCCGGACGGCTCCCCTCTGCTGGGCCTGGTCGCGGACCCGTGGCGGGGCGAGGTGTTCACGGCCGTACGGGGCAAGGGGGCGCACTTGAACGGCGTCCCGATCCACGCGGCCGACCACACGACACTGACCGGCCATGTGTTCATGACGGAGTGGGCGGCGCACGCGCACTGGCCGGGCCTGGACGCGCTCCTGGCCCAACTGGCCGACCGGCACTGCACGGTGCGCGTGATGGGTTCGACGGCACTGTCCCTGGTGCAGGTCGCGGCGGGCCGGGCGGCCGCCGCCGCGATCGGCGAGTTCCACCCGGTGGACGGTCTCCCGGCGCTGCTGATCGCGACGGAGGCGGGGGCGGTCGCGCTGCCTCAACTTCCCTCCTACGACGAACCGTTGCTGCTGGCCGCGCCCGGAGTCGCGGCGGAGGCGCGGGAGTTGTGGCAGTCGACTGTCAGCCCTCCGGTCCCGCAACAGTGACGACGACCTTGCCCTGCGGGTGGCCGTGCTCCAAGTAGCGGACGGCGTCGGCGGCTTCGGACAGCGGAAAGGTGCGGGCGACCACGGGAATCACCTCGCCCTTGTCGATGATCGCGTTGAGAGTCAGGAGGTCGGCACGGCGTACGACCGCGAGCATGCCCTGGAGCTTCTGGCGCCCGAGCAGTGAACGTACCCCCATCTCCAGGCGGATGCCCGCGTCGGCGAACCATTGGCTCCCGCCTTCGCCGCCGACGCGGACAAGGGTGCCGTGCGGAGTGAGCACACCGCGCAGGAGCGAGACGCTGCGGTTTCCGGCGGCGTCGAGGACGACGTCGTAGCGGCGCGGCCGGTCGGTGATCTCCTCGCGGGTGTAGTCGATGACGTCGACGGCGCCCAGGGACCGGACGAAGTCCGCCGCGTCGGGACCGCAGACCGCGGTGGCCTCGGCGCCCTGGGCGGTGGCGAGTTGGACGGCGAAGCTGCCCACTCCGCCCGAGGCACCGATCACCAGGACCTGTTGGCGCGGTCGCAGACCGGCCTTGGCGTGCAGCGCCTGGAGGGCGGTGACACCGGAGCAGGGGACGGCGGCGGCCTGTTCGAAGGTGAGGCTGTCGGGTTTGTGCGCGATCGCGCCGGCCTTGGCAAGGGCGAACTCGGCGAAGGAGCCACGGCATTGGCCGTAGACGGCGTCTCCCGGTCCGAGGTCGCTCACGCCGGGGCCGACCGCTTCGATCACCCCCGCGCCGTCCCAGCCCGGGACGGGGTTCTTCGGCCTGCGCAGCCCGAAGACGAGCCGCGCCGGGTAGGGCAGTCCGGTCATCAGATGCCAGACGTCGGGCCCGGCACCGGCGGCCCGTACGCGGATCAGCACCTCGTCGGGGCCGGGTGCCGGGCGGTCGATGTCCCGCAACTCCAGTACGTCCGCCGGGCCGTAGACATCCTGCACGATGGCTTTCAAGGTGGTTGCCTCCCGTTCGGGTCGGGGCACCCACCCAGCATCCCGCGAAATCTATCCGTCCTCGACGGGTTCAACAGGGCAGGAGGTGACGGCCGATTCGGCGTCGCGTCCTCGCTCCGGACCCGCCGTCCGCGTGCGGGCCGCCAGGCGGACCGTCCCGGTGACCGGCACCACCAGCAGCACGAACGCCCAGGCGAACGGGGCGAGTTGACTGTCCGTCACCGCCGTCACCGCGCTGAACAGGGCCGAGGCCAGGGCCAGGACAAGCGTCTGCCCGAGGTTCTGCGCGGTCTGCATCGCGCTGCTCGCATACCCCTGCCCGCCGGCCGGGGCGTGGTTGAGGGACAGCAGGGTCAGCGAAGGCGTCGCGAGCCCCATGCCGACGGCGGCCAGCACCATCGACGACACCGCCGTGGCCGCGGGCACGGCGGGCAGGACGCACACCGCGGCCGACACGACCGCAGCCGCCATCACCCCGGCCCCGACCGCGACGAGTCGGTGCCGCGGCACCCGGCCCTGCAGCCGTCCCTGCAGCCAGGACGCCCCGGCCCAGGCGAGCGCGGCCCCGGTGAAGGCGAGCCCCGTCACCACGACCGGCACGCGTCGCGCCGTACTCAACATCAGCGGTACGAACGCCTCCAGCGTGAAGTACGCGCCGGACGTCAGCGCCCGCAGCAACACTGTCGCGGGGAGCCCGCCCCCGGCCCGCCAGGTACGCGGCGGCAGCAGCCTCGGCGCGAACGCCACGAGCAGCGCCAGTCCGGAGACCGTGCACACCACGTGCCGTACGTCCCAGGCGGAGACGCCGTACTGAGTGAGCGCCGCCGCCGCGCTCACCGCCAGCGCGGCCGACAGCGCGGGACGCCGTACCGGACCCTCGCTCCCTGAGTCACCTTGCGAAGTTTCCGCTCCCCGCCCGCGCAAAAGCAGCACCGCTGTCACCGCCGGGAGGAGGGTGAATCCCGCGAGGCCGAAGAACACCGCGCGCCAGGACCACCAGGCGGCCACGAGTCCGGCGAGCGGCGGACCGGCCAGGGACGGCACGATCCAGCAGGCGCTCATCAGGGCCAGGGCGCGGGCCCGCAGGTGATCCGGGTAGGCCTGCCCGATGGCCACGTTGACGGACACCGCCACGAGTCCGGCCGCGATGCCGTCCGTCAAACGGCCCAGGGCCAGTTGCCAGATGGTCGTACTCGTCGCGGAGACGAGCAGTGTGACGACGGTCAGGGCCACCCCGGCCATCAGCGGCCGACGCGGCCCGGCACGGTCCGCCCAGGTGCCGCCCAGCACCCCGCCGAGCAGGCTCGCGGCGACGAACGCCCCCGCCACCAGCGGATACAGCACCACCCCGTCGAGTTCCCTGGCGGCCACCGGCAGCAACGGCATCACCGCCAGCGCGGCGAACCCGGTCAGGAACATCACCGCCGCGAAACTCGCGGTCGCGGCCAGGTACGTACGGGAGAACAGCCCGGATGCGGGGCGGCGACGTCGGGTCACGGACAGAAAGGTATGCACCAACTCGGGGCAGGGCCAACGTATTTGATCCGCGCGCTCCCGGTATCGGGTATCAGGCCGCAGCGCTCGGCTTCGCCGCCGCCGTCAGGACGTACTGGAGGCGGCGGGCCACGTTGAGGTGGTCCGCCGTCCAGACGATGCGGACGGCGGTGGCCGTGGCGCGTCCGTCGTCGTCGCGCAGGTCGCGGCGCAGGGAGTCCACAAGGCGCGCTTCCTCCTCCGGATTGCGTGCCAACGGGGCCGGTACGGCGGTGTGTTGACCCAGTCCGGCCGCCAGGTCGCGGTACCAGTCGGAGAGCCGGACGACGGTGTCCAGGAGGATCAGCCGGGCCTCGGAGCGGTCGGGCTGGATCTGTTCGTCGCCGCCGTTGCGCTGCCACAGTTCCAGCACCGCGTCGGCCGCGAGGCGCAGTCCTACGATCCCGGTGACCAGGGTGGTCATGTCGGAGAGCCGTACCGGCTTGGCGCCCCGTTCGGCGAGGTAGCTGCGGAAGGCGTCGTCGAGCCGGCGGGACGCGGCAGCTGCCTGTCGGCTCGCCTCCAGCGGTGCGTCGGTCGGCAGACAGCCGATGCTGCAGCGGCTGGCCGCGTACTCGACCGCGTCCGCGAGGTAGCGGGCGCTGGCGTCGTACGCGGCGGACAGGGCCCGGTCCACGGCGGCCCCGGCACCTCGCGGCCAGAAGAACAGGCCCACCAGCACACTCACCGCGCAGCCCAGGGCGATGTCCTGGATCCGTAGCAGCACAATGTGCCAGTCGGGGTCCTGGCCGATGTTGAAGAGGATCACCAGGGCGACGGTGAAAGCCGCCTGTCCGGCCGCGAAGGAGATCGCGGCGGGGGCGATACCGGCGACGAGCACGGCGACGGGGAGCAGGAACCAGAGCAGGGTGCCGTGGTGGCCGATGAGCTGGAGCAGCCCGACCCCCACGAGCGAACCGGCCAGGGTGCCGCCCAGGGCGCGCAGTGCGTTCTGCCCGGTGTTGAGCGCGTTGGAGCGCAGCACCGACAGGGTTCCGAGCAGTACCCAGAACGAGTGCTGGACTCCTGTCGCGTTCGCCAGCGCCACCGCGATTCCGAGACCGAGCGCGCCCCGGAGGCTGTTGTGCAGCCAGACCGAGCGCGGCTCCAGGTGGGCGGCGGCGCGTTCGACGGCCGACCCCAGCGGTTGGGTCAGCGCGCCGGGTTCTCCGCCGAGCAGCCGCTCCGGCCAGCTGCGCCGCTCGGCGGCCGCGGCGAGGTCCACGTTGCCGGCGATCTGCAGGGTGGCGAAGCCCAACTCCTGGGCGCGGAACGACAGATCGAGGGTCTCGATGAAGTCGCGGACCTCCGACTCCGTGCGGGGCTTCGGCTGTTCCACGGGCAGCCGGCGGGTGGCGCCGTCCTCCATGCCGTCCATCGCCGCGCGCAGGTTCACCAGGGCGGCGCGCAGGGCGTCGGGCGCTGCGCGCGGGGAGTCGAGGAGTACGGCCGCCTCGTCCAGGGCCGTGGCCGCCGCCCGCCGCACGGTGCGTGCGTCGACGTCGCAGACCCGGCGTTCGTCCGACACCGGACCGCTGTCCTCCACGATGGCGCTGAGCCAGGTGAGTTCGTCGACCAGACGGACCAGTGCGCGGGAGCCGACGGACAGGCCGGTGGGCCGGTAGGGGGTGGCGTCGAAGGCGGCGCGCAGGTCTGCCGCAGCGGCGGTGGCCCGGTCGGCGGCGACCTCGCACTGCCGGGCGGTCGGCGCCTGCGGCCCGCCGTCCAGCCAGGAGGCGTCGGTGCGCAGCTGTGCCGCCGCCGCGCGGCAGACCCGGGCGGCGGGCGCGCTGAGGGGATCCGCGGTGGACCGGGGCCACAGCAGGGAGATCGCGAGCATGGCGGCGACGGCGGCGAGGCCCGCTCCCGCGAGCCGGTCGGGCAGCTGGGACAGCGGGGCCGGTGAGGTCACGGGGAGGATGAAGGCCAGCAGCAGCGCGGTCGAGGCGCCCGCGAGAACGGAGCTGACCACCCCCGAGAAGAGCACCAGGAAGCCCACTACGACCATGGTGGCGACCGCGAGCCAGTCCGTCCGCGCCACCAGGGTGCCGAGGCAGATGAGCGCCGCCCAGCCCAGCGCGAGACCCACGTGAGCCCGCAGACGCTGCACGATCGGGCCGGTGAACTCCACCAGCAGGAGCATCGAGAACGATCCGAACGCCGCGTAGGTCGCCATCGTCGAGGATTTCAGCAGCTGGCCGCACAGCGCGAACAAGGCGGGCATCACCAGCGCGGTACGTGCGGCCCGGCGAGTCGCCGCGAGCCCCGGATCATGCTCACGCAACCACGCCGGAATCCCCCCGGGCAGACCGCGCCAGGTTCTCTCCATACGCCGGCGCACCTCCAGCCCGCGCAGCACCCATGTGCCCCGCCATACCCGAGTATCCGCCATGCTCGCCGATCACCCACCCTGGCGCCGTCACGCCCGCCTCGGTGAGGAGGGCGACCGTCTCGGGATGAGGACCGCTGTTCGCCCACTCCAGCGGGGTCCGGCCGGTGCCGTGATCCTCCCGTATGTTCGGATCGGCGCCGTGCGCCAGCAGTTCGCGAACCGTGTCGGTGTGCCCCCAGCAGGCCGCCGCGCACAGCGGCAGGCCTTCCGCACCGATGCCGCTGCTCTCGGCGTCGGGGAGAGCGCCGGCCGACAGGAGCAGGCGGACGATCGCGGCTTCCCCGTTCACGGAGGCGGCGTAGAGCGGCGTGGTGCCCTCGCTGTCGACTCGCCGCGGGTCGGCACCGGCACGCAGAACCGCCTTCACCAGACCGCTGTCGCCCACCACGATCGCCCCGAAAAGCCGCCGGGAGAGCTTCTTCTGCCGCCGCTGCTTCATGGGCCGAGATTAGAGGGCTGCCGGGTGATGATGGGGCCATGGCTTTGACGACGGCGTTCACGAAGCTTTTCGGAGTGCAGCACCCCATCGCCCTGGCGCCGATGGGCGGATCGGCCGGTGGTGCGCTGACCGCCGCCGTCTCTCGTGGGGGCGGGCTCGGTCTGCTGGGCAGCGCCAACGGTGAACGCGACTGGCTGGCACGGGAGTTGGCCATCGTCACCGAGAACACCACGAACCCGTGGGGAATCGGCTTCCTCACCTGGCAGATCGATGTCGCCGCGGTGGAGCACGCCCTGGACCACCAACCCCGGGCGGTGATGCTGTCCTTCGGGGATCCGAGCCCGTTCGCCGAGCGAATTCGCCGCTCAGGTACGGCACTTGTCATCCAGGTCACCGATCTGGAGGAAGCCAGGCGGGCGGTGGACCTGGGCGCCGACGTCATCGTGGCCCAGGGTTCCGAGAGCGGCGGACACGGCGCCCGGCACGGTCGCTCCACGCTGCCGTTCGTGCCGGTCGTCGTCGATCTGGCCGCTCCGGTACCCGTACTCGCCGCCGGTGGCATCGCCGACGGCCGTGGCCTGGCCGCCGCTCTCGCCCTGGGAGCCGCCGGCGCACTCGTCGGGACCCGCTTCCAGGCGACCACCGAAGCCCTGGTCGCCCCTTCGACCACCGAGGCCATCGTCCAGGGCCGCGGCGCGGACACCGAGCGCAACAGGATCCTCGACATCGCCCGAGGCTCCAGCTGGCCGTCGAAGTACACCGCCCGCACGCTCGGTCACCCGTTCCTCGACCAGTGGCGCGGCCGGGAGACGGAGCTGGCCGACGATCCCCACGCCCGACACGCCTACCAAGTCGCTCTGTCCCAGGGCGAGATACCGCCCCTCCCCGTGTGGGCCGGCGAAGCCGTCGACCTCATCAACGACCTCCCGTCGGCCTCCGACCTCGTCAACTCCCTTGCCACCCAGGCCGAGGAAGCACTGTCACGAGCCGGAAAGGAGACCTGATCCCACCTGACGTCACGTCAGGGCGGGCTTGCGAGCCATGATCTGGATCCCCGTCGACTCATTGCCGTTCATCGTGGACACCGTCACGGTCCGGGTGCCGATGCCTTCGAAGTCGGCGAGCAGCGCGGTGAGCCACTCACGGGAGTGGTGGCGGCACACGGCGCCGTCGCCGGTCTGGAACACGCCGTAACTGACGTCGCCCTGGCCGCCGTTGACGGTGGCGTAGCGGTCGTAGCGGCCGCGGTTGCCCTCGTCGTCCTGCAGCAGGAGGTCACTGACGTAGAGGACTCCGCCGGGCTTGAGAACGCGGTACAGCTCGGCGATCAGCCGGCGTTGGGCTTCGTCGCCCGGGACGCAGGTCAGCACGGCGAAGAGCAGGACCACGTCGAAGTCGGCGTCCTGGGAGGGCAGGGACGGAGGTGTGTCGAGGGTGGTGAAGTGCATGGCGGGGTGCAGGTGTTGGGCGCGCTCGATCATCGCCGGTGAGATGTCGGCGCCTGTCAGATCACGGAAACCGTGCTGTTGGAGTTCGTCCATCGTGCGGCCGTATCCGCATCCGTAGTCGAGAATCGCGGCCTGCCTGCTGATCCCCTCCAGCCAGGGCAGATGGAGGGGATGCGTGAAAGTCTTCGTGGCCGCGGCGGCATCCCAGTAGGGGATCTGGGTGTCGAGGCGGTCGGTCACGGTGGATTCCTTTCCGCGGAACAGCAGAGGGTGGCCGCACTGTCCAGGCCTCCGACCGCAAGCCTAGGACGCCTCCTGGACGTAGGGCTGCGCCTCAGGCGGTGTACCGGCTGCGGTCGCTGTCCGACTACTCCCTGTGCGGGTGACGCCGATGCCGGCGACGACCACGCAGGCGATGCCGGCGGCGGGTGCCGGGCCGGGCGTCTGGCCGAGCACACGGAGGCCGATCGCTGTGGCGATGGCGGGTTCGAGGCTCATCAGGGTGCCGGAGCGTCGGCTTCACCGCCCGCGATGAGATCACCATCGCCACCGGCCACATCGCCACCATCATGTGGCGGCTGGCCCGCTGGGTGGATCGGGACGCCGGACCTGTGTCGAAGTGCGGCTTCCAGCCGGTCGCGGGCCTCGGTCTGGGCAGCGATCCGTTCGTTGAGGACCGCCAGCCGTTCCGAGGCGACCCGCAGGCCCTTGTCCGAAGGCGGTGCCGTGGCCACCTCGCCGTCCAGGCAGGGCAGGAACACGCGCACGTCATCGAGGGTGAGTCCGGCGGCCAGCAGGTAGCGGATGTTGCGGACCCGTACCACTGCCCGTTCGTCGTAGCCGCGGTAGCCGTTGGAGGCCCGCTCGGAGGAGATCAGCCCGGCCTGTTCGTAGTGCCGCAGCGCACGGGGGCTCGTCCCGGTCGCCTGAGCCAGTTCGCCGATCCTCACCCGTTGCACCTCCCGGGCCACTCCTATCACGCCACGACCGCCCCGCCGTCGACCGGGAGAACGACCCCGGTGACGAACGACGCCGGCCAACTCCCCGTCGAAGTCGTCGAGTTCACCGACCAACTGTGTTCCTGGGCCTGGGGATCCGAGCCCGTGTTCCGCCGGCTCCGGGCGGCCTTCGCGGGACAGGTCCGCTGGCGTCGCGCGTACTGCATCCTCTTCGACCACGACGACGACCCGGCCCCCGACCCCGCCGCGGAGACCGCCTGGTACGCGCGCTACGTCGAGGACATCAGCGCCCACACCCACGCCCCGCGAGCCGTGCGGCTGAGCCGGGTGGCCGCGAGTTCCTGGCCGGCCTCCCTGGTCGCCAAGGCAGCCGAAGCACAGGGCCCCGAGGTGGCCGATCGGGTGCTACGGCGGCTGCGGGAGAGCGTGTTCGGGCTCGGGGAGCCCGCGGACACGGCCGAGTCGGCGCTCTCCGTGCTGTCGGGCGTACCCGGTCTCGACGTCAACCGGCTCGCGGCCGACGCGGCGTCGGACGAAGTGCTGGAACGAGTACGCGCCGATCACGCCGAGGCGCGTCGTCCGGTCGACGAGGTGCTGTCGGTGCACGGCTGCGAGTCGCCGCATCCCGGCGCCGCGAAGGAGACCCCGGACGGTCAACACCGGTACGCGCTACCGACGTTGCTGGTGCGCGGCGCCACCGGCCGCCGTACCGTGCCCGGTTGGCGGCCGTACGCGGAGTACGTCTCGGCCGTCGTCGGACTCGGCCCGGAACTGGCGCCCGCTCGCACGGAGTTGCCCGCGAAGGAGGCGCTCGCGCGGTACCGGACTCTCACCGAGCCGGAGCGTGTGTCGCTGACCGACGGCCGTCCGTGGACCCCCGGTGACGCCGTTCGCGTCGAGACCGGCAACGGGCCGCTGTGGCTCCACCCGGACGAGGCCGCCGTACACCCCGCGCTGACCCCCAGCTCCTGACAGGCCTCTGATCAGCGGTCAGAGACCGTCCCGCCCAATGAGACACCAATTGGTGTCCATTGGCAGTCCCCGACGACCGGCCCCAGGATGTGCACCATGCTCACGACGCACCCCGGTGTGGTGTGCCGCTACGTGGACCTGCGGCGCACCTGTAGCGCTCTCTGTCGCTGACCCGCCGCCCCCGGCCCACAGGCGCCTGACCCCGTTCCCGTAGGTACGGGCGCTCCACCGCCTCGCCGACCGGCGCCCGTCTTCTCGCACCGCGCCGTCCTCTCGCGCTTCGTCGCCTCTTTCCCTGCCTCCGTATCCCGGTCCTCCCCCGTGATCCGCCGACGCCTCACGCCTGGGCGCGGCATGCCTCCATGCGTCCCGAAGCCGCACCGGCATGTCCGTCGCCCCGGTCCGTGCGCTGTTCGGCCCCCGGGTGTGCCGCCCTCGCTTCCTTTCCGCTGCCCCGGCGCGGCCGGGAGCCCTCGAAGAAAGAAACAAAGATGTCCGGACGACTCACGCCTCGCAGCCGGCGGGCGGCCTTCCGACCCGGCAGACTGCGTGCCGCCGCCCTGGGGGCCGCCCTCGCCACCGTGCTCGTCCCCGCGCTCAGCGCCTGCGGCGGCGACGCCTCGACGGCCGGCGGCAACGCCACGCTGAAGTGGGCCTCCTCCTATTTCCCCACCCACTGGGACCCGGTGGTCGGCGGCAGTGGCGCCCAGTTCCGCGAACTGGCCCTGACCGACGACTACGTGGCCGTACAGGCGCTCGTCGCGGCCGGACTCGGCGTGAGCCTGCTGCCGGGACTCACCCTCCTCGCCAACCGGCACCCCGGGGTCAGCCTCCACCGCATCCCCGGCATGCGCCGCCAGGTCGTGGCCGCCGTCCACGGCAAGCCGCCCGCGTCCCAGCCCGCGCAAGTGCTCCTCGACGCACTCCCCGCGACCGTCACCGAACCGGAATGGCCGACCTGACCGACTCAGGCCTTCTCGGCATCAGCGGTGATCCAGTCGGTCACCTGCCGTACGTACTCCCGGTATCCGGACCGGGCGGCATCCACGATCGCGGGGACCTGCTCGGGTTCGCTGTCCAGACACAGCTGTACGAGGACGTGGTGCGGGCCGTCCGCCGGGGCGAGGGCGTCGGCCAGTTCGGCGTCGATCATTCCGGCCCGCTCGGCCGCGCCGAAGGAGGCTGCCGGTGTCCCCGGTTGTCGGCCCGACAGGGCCGCCCGGTTGATGGCGGTGGCCAGGTCGTACAAGAGCGCCAGAATGCGTTCGATGACGAGCCCGGCGCCCGGATCGGCCGCCAGGCGGGCGCTGTCCAGCGCTCCGAGCCCGTCGAGTTGCCCGACCGACTTGCGCATGGTGATGAGCCGGTGCTCGATCGACGCCCGGTCCACGGGCAGTTGGGCCGCCCCCGCGCTGGATGTGGTCATCGCCGCATCGTGCCACCGTGGGGTCCGCGCCGGCGCCGCCGATTCCGTCTGGTGGGACATCCGGTGGACGACCTCGGGTGGCGGGTGGACAGTCGATGCCCGTGGTCCGCCGGGCCAGCCGGAGCAGGGGGTGCCGAGTGCGGTCGTTGAGTGACCTCTTCCGTAATTTCATGCAGCTCGGATACGTGACGGACGATATCGACGCGGCGGCCGCCTTCCTCGAATCGAGGCTGGGGACCGTGCGATCCGTCAAGCACTTCAAGTCGTCGCTGGGCGGCGGCCTGCCGCCCGTCGGTGCCGACGCCCGGCGCACCCCCTTCGTGGTGGTGGACGGTGTGCCCGCCGACGAGTGGGTCATCGATGTGGCGCTGGTCAATGCCGGGCCGACCAACCTGGAGATCATCCGTCCGGTCGGCGGCGCGGTCGACCTGTATCGCGGCGCCGTGCGGCCCGGGGAACCGGCGACGCTGCATCATCTGGGCTTCCGTGTCGACGACTTCGACGAGGCGTCCGCGGTCGTCGCCGCGAGCGGCAGGACCTGGAAGCAGTTCGGGGACAGCGGTGGCATCCGGTTCGGCTACCTCGACATGACGGCCGAACTGGGCCACTACGTCGAGGTCATGGAGCTGGACGAGGCGTCCGCCCAGGGGTTCGCGCACCTTGAGGCCGCGTCCAACGCGGGCCGGTGACAAGGGAATTCGGGATCGGGAGAGGAAACGTCATGAGTGACGAAGGCACAGCCGATTCCTACGACGTCATCGTCGTCGGTTCGGGCGCGGGGCTCGTCGGCGCGTATGCGGCGGCCTCCCGCGGGCTGCGTACGCTGGTCATCGAGAAGACGGAGTACGTCGGCGGGACCACGGCCTATTCGGGCGCCGGGATCTGGCTGCCCGGCAACGCGGCCGAGCAACGCGCCGGTGTCGAGGACGGTCCGGATGTCGCACGTCCCTATCTCGACGCGATCGTCGGCGACGACTCGCCGGCCTCGTTGCGCGAGGCCTTCCTGCGGGCGGGGCCCGTCCTCATCGAGGAGTTGGAGCGCAATCCACGGTTCGGCCAGTTCGTCTGGCAGGGCGTGCCCGACTACTTCGCCGGACGGCCGGGGAGCCTGCCGCAGGGGCGCACCATCTTCCCTCCGGACCTGGACCGGTCCGAACTCGGCGCCCTGGAACCGCTGGTGCGCAGGCCGCTGTGGACGGAACGCTGGGGTGTCGAGGTCGGCCCGAGGATGATCGGCGGGCAGGCCCTGATCGGCCGGGCGCTGCTCGCCTTCATGGAGACCGGCAACGGCACCGTGCGCACGAACACCGGGCTGACGCGCCTTCTCGTCGAGGACGGCGCGGTCGTCGGCGTCGAGGCCCTGAGCGAGGGCGAGTCGGTGGAATTCCACGCCCGCCGTGGCGTACTCCTCGCCGCCGGCGGCTATGAACGCAACGGCGAGCTGCGTGAGCGGTTCCAGCCCGGGGTCACCGACGAGTGGACCCAGGGCTGCCCCGGGAACACCGGCGACGCCCTCGTCGCGGGCATGGACATCGGCGCGGCGACCGACCTGCTCGACGAGTCGTGGTTCGCACCGGGCCTCGTCGTGCCCGACACCCGCCCGGTGTTCTACACGTCGGTCTGGAGCGGCATTTGGGTCAACGCGGCGGGAGAGCGCTACATGAACGAGCGTCTCCCCTACGACCGCGCCGGTCACGAGATGCTCAAGGCGCACAGGTCGTCAGGCGTGTCGCACCTTCCGACACACTGGGTGTTCGACCAGCGCCAGCTCGACAACAGGAGGGCGTTCGCCGGGCTGCCGGTCGCGCCGCAGGTTCCGGGCTGGTTCGATGTCGAGAAGTTCCTCGCCGCAGGTGTGCTGAAGCGGGCCGACACACTGGAGGAATTGGCCGGGTTGATCGGTGTGCCGCCGGGTGCGCTCACCGAGAGCGTCGAGCGGTTCAACGGGTACGCCCGTGGCGGCAAGGACGAGGAGTTCGGCCGGGGTGAGGATCCCTGGGACCTGATGATCACGCAGATCGCGGGGTCCCACACCGACGGTCCGAACCCCTGTCTCGGGGTGATCGACAAGGCGCCGTTCTACGCGGCCTCGATCGTGCTGTCCGACCTGGGGACCAAGGGAGGTCTCAAGACGGACGGCCACGCCCGCGTGCTGCGGCCGGACGGTTCGGTGATCGCCGGTCTGTACGCGTCGGGCAACACGATGGCGCCCATGTCCGGCCGGATCTATCCGGGCGCGGGCGGTCCCGTGGGTTCGTCGATGGCGTTCTCGTACATCGCCGCGGTCGACATGGCCGACGAGAGCTGACCGGCACGTGCAAGGCCCTCAACTCTCTCTCGAAGAAGGTCTCTTCGAGAGGGAGTCCCGTGTTCACGCGGATTCGGTGGAGTGTCCGGGGAACAGGGACAACGCGGGGTCCAGGGCGACGGCGGCGTTGTTGACCGCGGTCGCGACCTCCCCGAAGCCGACGGACATCAGGCGGACCTTGCCCGGATACGCGGTGACGTCGCCGGCCGCGTAGATCCGCTCGACCGTGGTGCGCATCCTGGTGTCGACGACGATCGTGCGCCGCTCCAGGGCGACGCCCCAGTCGGCCAGCGGTCCGAGGTTGCTGATGAAGCCGAGCGCGGCCACGACGGCGTCCACCTTCAGCACCCGGGGCTCGGTCTCCCCGTCGACCTTCAAGTGCGCCCGGCGCAGCCGGTGGTCGCCTGCCAGGGTCTCCACCTGGGCGTTGGTGACGATGCCGACCCCGCACTCGTGCAGTTCGCGGACGCTCGCCGCGTGGGCCCGGAACGTGCCGCGGCGGTGTACGAGGGTCACCGAGCGGGCGACCGGGTGCAGGGCCAGGGCCCAGTCGACGGCGCTGTCCCCACCGCCGACGACGAGGACGTCACGGTCGGTGTGTTCGGCCGGATCGGGGACGAAGTAGCTCAGTCCCCGGTCGAGGAACTGCTCGCCGGCCGGGAGGGTCCGCGGGGTGAACGTGCCGATCCCGGCGGTCAGTACGACGGCTCCGGCATCCACCGTGACGCCGTCGGAGAGGGTGACCTGCGGCCGTCCGTCGGGCGAGTGGGCGAGGCCGACCGCCTGGCGGCCCAGGAGATACGTCGGTCCGAACGCGTCGGCCTGGTCCTTGAGGGCGGCGACGACGTCACGGCCTCGGGTGCCGGGGACGGCGGCGATGTCACGGATCTCCTTCTCCGGGTAGAGCGCGGTGATCTGGCCGCCGCACTGCGGCAGCGCGTCGACCAGGACGGTCCGCAGCCCGCGGAAGCCCGCGCAGTAGGCGCCGTAGAGCCCGATCGGGCCCGCGCCGACGATGAGGATGTCTGTGGTCACGGTCTCGGCCACGGGCCGGCCTCCTGGGGTGATGGGGAGTGTGAGCAGCGGACGGCGGTGGTCGGCCGGCCGAGTTTATGGCGGCTCCGATCAGGGCCGTCGGCTCCGGTCCCGCCTGATGGGACGGTCGGTGGACGGTCCGTGACGCCGCGTGGAGAGTCGCTGTCACGGGCCACCGCGACGACGGACGGCTTTCTGCGGACGAGGAGGGCGAGGCTCGTGAGCGACGAAGTACGGGTGTGGATCGATCAGAAACTGTGCACGGGTGACGGCCTGTGCACCCAATACGCCCCCGAAGTCTTCGAGTTCGGCGACGACGGACTGGCCTACGTCAAGAACGGCGAGGACGGGGAACTGCTGACGCCCGAGGGTGCGCAGGCCGATGTAGCGAACCGGCTGCGCCTGGACGTGATCGACGCAGCCGACGAGTGCCCGGGCAACTGCATCCATGTGGTGCGGAGCACCGACGGGATCGAGGTCGCCGGTCCCGACGCCGGCTGAGATGTCTTTGCGTGAGCAGTGGAAGGAGTGATGTTCGGTGTCTGCCGTGGTTGAGCCCCAAGTGGACCGTCGTGTCCCGTGGTTCGAGGGCGATGTGCCGCCCGAGAAGGTCCCGGAGAAGTACCGGCTTTCGCGTGCGTTCGTGCCCAAGGCCCGTTATCTGGACCCCGAGTTCCTCAAGCTGGAGCTGGAGAAGGTGTTCACGCGGGCCTGGTTGATGGCCTGCCGGGTGGAGGAGCTGCCGGGTGTCGGCTGTTTCGTCGAGTACGAGATCGGTGGTCATTCGATCCTGATCGTGCGGGAGGGCAAGGACTCGATCCGGGCCTATTTCAACGCGTGCCGGCATCGCGGTACGCGGCTGGCGCGGGGCCGGGGCCGGGTCGGCTCCCTCATCTGCCCGTTCCACGGCTGGCGTTGGAACCTGGACGGTTCGATCCGGCTGGTGCTCGACCGTGAGGAGTTCGTGCCGCGCTCGGACGACGACCTCGGTCTGGTGCGGGTGCGGGCGGAGCAGTGGGGCGGGTTCGTGTTCATCAACATGGACCCGGACGCGAAGCCGCTGCTCGAATACCTCGACCCGATCCCGCGGATCTTCGCGCCGTTCCAGTTCGAGCACATGCGGTACCGGTGGCACAAGAGCGTGCTGCTGCCGTGCAATTGGAAGACCGCGCTGGACGGATTCCTTGAGGCCTATCACGTGGCGGGGACGCATCCGCAGCTGTACCGCTTCGACAAGTCGAACACCAACATCGCCTCGATGAAGGAACTTGAGAACCGGATGTGGGCGCCGACGACCGTGTACGAGCGGCACGCGCACTATTCGAGTGTCGGCCCGAAGAAGAAGGACGCCGGCAAGGACCCGGCCAACCGGGGCACGGGGGGCGTGACCGACGAACGGCTCAGCGTCGCGCTGAGCGTGCAGTACATCGCTGACGACATGCGCGGTCTGGAGAACGAGCGGAGCTGGCGGGCCGCCGAGGCGCTGAAGACGGCGGAGGTGCCGGAGGGCATGACCGCCGGTCAGTACTACATGCGGCTGTACAAGGAGTTGTCGCTCGCCGAGGGCTACGACTGGCCGGACATCACGCCCCAGCAGTGGGCGGAGGCCGGTACGGCGTGGAACGTGTTCCCGAACACGATCCTGCTGCCCAACCAGGGTTCGGTGTTCGGCTACCGGGCGCGGCCCGACGGGCTCGACCCGGACCGCTGCGTCTTCGAGATCTTCAGCCTGGACCAGGTCCCCGTCGCCGACTACGACAAGAAGCGGGACTTCCAGCCGCAGTTCTTCGAGGACTTCCGCGAGGCCGACCTCGGCGAGATCTTCACCCAGGACCTGCTGAACGCCAAGGAGGTCACGGTGGGCATGCACTCGCCCAGCTTCGACGGCCACCGGCTGAGCGAGGAGCAGGAGATGACCATCTACAACCACCACCGGGTGGCCGACCGGTTCCTCTGGACGGACTGACCCGTCCGACGTCCGATCCGTGGTCCCGGCTCCCAGGAGCCGGGACACGATCGTGTCGGCGGCCTACCGCCGGACCCAGCCGACGTCGTGCCAGTAGGTCTCCAGCTCCCGCACCGGCTTGGGCCAGGTCTCGATGTAGGTGACACCCTCGGGTCCCGCAGTCATCGTGTACGGCGTGCCTGCCCGGCTGAGGAAGACGTCCCCCGGGCCCACCCGCACGGTCTGCGGCTCTCCCGACTCGTAGTGCTCGATGTGGTACTCGCCGGCGAAGACGAAGAGCATCTCGTCGACGTTGTGGTGGTGCCGGGGCACCGTGAAGTTCGGCCGCACGCGCAGCGGGTTGCGGTTGAAGCGCGGTATGTCGATCGGTTTCGTGGTCACCCACATCGCGCCGTCGAACGTCGCCGCGAAGTCCACGGGCGCGTCCCGCAGCAGACCGCCGTCGTTCCAGAAGTACTGCGGATGGCCCTGCTGCTCCAGGCCCATGGGAACCCAGTCCGCGTCTTCCACGAGATCACCGAATGTAAGAGTCACGCGGCGACCGTACGCACGGCCGGACACGGTGTCGTCGGGAGGTTCCGCTCATCGGGACCCGCCCGCAGGGGGCCGCGGTCCCGGCCAACGGGATTCACGTATGACACGCCCCACCCCGGTCCCCAGTATCGGTTTCATGGGAATCGAGTATTTCAACCTGCTGTCGGACGAGGGCTGGATCGAGTTGCCGGTCGACCAGTCCACACCCACCTATCTGTGGCACGGAGGCGGCCTCCTGGCCGACGCTCCGGTCGACATGGAGCAGACCTTCAAGGGCAACATGTGGTGGTCGACCAAGGTGGACCCGTCGTTCAACATCAACGGGCTGCGCTGCGCCCCGAACTTCGCGGTGCCCCGGCACCACCACAACCTCGATGAGTTGATCATCGTCTTCGGCGGGGAGTTCCACGTCGCCTGGGGCGCGGACGGCACCGAGGGCAGCCGCACGGTCGGGCCCGGCGAGTTCTGGATCAGCGAGGCCGGAACTCCCTATCTGATGACGGCCGGTGCCGAGGGCGTGACCTACGCCGAGACCTGGCCGGAGCCGATGGAGAACCTGGAGACGTACTGGCACGACGCGGGCTGGGTCCACCGCGATCACTGACCGACCCTCACCATTCCGTCTCCTCATTAAAGGCCCGACGGCGACCGAACAGCGGACAACCACAACAGCTCCCGCACGACCCATTCCGACCGACTGCAATTACGTATACTCTTCTTGCTCACGGGTCGGTTCTGCGGGAAGCCGCGTGGGAGCCGGTCCGTCTCGTCGCCGGTCGTGACGTCCACGCCACGCCGGCCGACATGGTCTGCCGCGGCGCCCGGCCCTCGTGCCGTTCGACCTCCACTCGCGGCTCTCTCTTCACTTTCTCGGACGGCAGCGCCGCCGCACGGCGCCGCCGGTCGCTGATCGCAGCGAGTGCCGGGCACTCGCCGACACGTTGGGACGCAGACATGATCGAGTCGGTCGGACGAGCCATCTCCTCACCCAGGTCACGCGCGTCGGTCGCGCTGGTGTCGGCCACACTCCTGCTCGCGGGCTGCGGCAGCGGCGGTGACGGCGCCTCCACCGCCGCGGACAGCACGAAAGTCCCGGCCGCACTGGCCGGCGCCTTCCCCGGGAAGAAGGCCACCGGCACACCGGTCAGGATCGGCCTCATCACCAACGAGGGCGGCTCCGCGATCAGCCAGCCCGAGACCAGGGAAGCCGCCCAGGCGGCCATGAAGTACGCCAACGCCAACCTCGGCGGGATCGCGGGCAGGCCCGTCGAACTCACCGTCTGCAAGACGAAGGAGGAACCGGCGACAGCCCGGGACTGCGCGAACCAGATGGTCGAGCAGAAGGTCGACGCGGTAGTCCTGACCAGCAGCGGTCTGGGCGACTCCATGGTGCCGATCGTGACGAGGGCCGGCATTCCCTGGGCGACCGCCATCGCCGCGAGCAACTCCGAGGGCACCACCGCCAACGCCTTCTCCTGGACGGGCGGTTTCCCGACGACCATGACGTCGATGGCCGCGTACGCGAAGGAGAAGGGGTACAAGAAGGTGGCCGCGTTCGTGATCGACGCACCGGCCGCCGTCAGCGGCATCGAGGCCATCGGCAAGCCGGTCTTCGCCAGGGCGGGCATCGGCCTCCAGGTCGTGACGGTGGCCGCGGGCACTCCGGACGCGTCTCCGCAGGTGAGCGCCGCGCTGCGGAACAAGCCCGACGCCGTCGCCGTCGTCGCGGATCCGACCGTGTGCACCTCCGTGCTCCAGGCCATGGGCACACTCGGCGCCGGCATCGCCCGGATGACCGTCCAGTCGTGCGTGTCCCCCGAGGTCGTGCAGGCGGTGGGCGCGGGCATGGACGGCGTCCAGGTCTTCAGCAGTTTCGACGCAGCCAGCGACGACCCGGAGGCGCAGCTCTTCCAGCAGGTCATGAAGGAGTACAGCCCCGACACCGCGACCCAGGGGTACGCGGCGATCGGCTACCAGGGCGTCCTCGGTCTGGTGCGCGCCCTGCACGGACTGACCGGCACGGTCTCGGCGAAGACGATCACGGCGGCGCTGCGCACGGCGAAGGACGTCGTACTGCCCGCGGGCCACGGCATCACCTTCAGCTGCGACTCCAAGGCGGTACCGGGACTGCCCGCGGCCTGCTCGGCGAAGGAGGTCACCGGCACGGTGTCGTCAGACGGCAAGTTGGGCCAGTTGCGGGTCGTCGACCCCAGTTCGTTGTTCGCGCGCTAGTCGAAGCAACGGTGGTCGGAGCAACCGGGAGGGACGGTCTCGCCGATGAGCCAGTACGTCGTGTTTCTCTTGCTGGGGCTGGGAAGTGGGGCGGTGTTCGGCGCGCTCGCGCTGGCACTGGTGCTCACCTACCGCGGTTCCGGGGTGGTCAACTTCGCCACCGGGGCGATCGCGTTGTACAGCGCGTACACCTACGCGTTTCTGCGCCAGGGCGAGTTGCTGGTGCCGCTGCCGGGGCTGCCGAAGAAGGTCGGACTCGGCGGACCGCTCGGTCTGTTCCCGGCGGTGGTCATCTCCCTTGTCCTGGCTGCCCTGTTGGGGGTGCTGCTGTACGGGCTGGTCTTCCGGCCGTTGCGGACCGCGCCGCCGGTGGCGAAAGCCGTCGCCTCGATCGGGGTGATGCTGGTGATCCAGGCCGTGCTGGCCGCGGGCGTCGGGACGGGCGCCGTATCGGTCAAGGCCATCCTCCCCAACGACCCGGTGTCCTGGGGCGGTTCACTCATCCCGGGCGACCGGCTGTGGTTCGCGGCCGTCATCGTCGTACTGACCGTCGTGCTGGCGCTGGTGTTCCGGCTGACGCGGTTCGGTCTGGCGGCCCGGGCGGTGGCGGAGTCGGAGAAGGGCGCGCTGGTCAGCGGGTTGTCGCCGGAGCGCATCGCGATGGCGAACTGGGCGCTGAGTTCGGCCATCGCCGGGCTGTCCGGCATCCTGATCGCACCGATCGTGCCGCTGGTCCCGGTGTCATACACGCTGTTCATCGTGCCGGCCCTCGCGGCGGCGCTGGTCGGCAACTTCACCGCGCTGATCCCGGCCGTGGGAGCCGGACTTGTCATCGGAATGCTCCAGTCGGAGCTGCAGTTCCTGCAGGGGAAGTGGTCGTGGCTGCCCCAGACCGGTCTGGCCCAACTGGTGCCGCTGGCCGTCATTTTGGCCTACCTGGTGGTGCGCGGCCGTCCGCTGCCCACCCGTGGCTCGCTGATCCAGCAGGCGCTCGGCCGGGCACCGCGCCCGGACCGCGTACTGGTCCCGGCCGTCGTGAGTACGGCCCTGGGTGGCGTCGTGCTCCTGGCCACCCACGGCAGTATTCGCGCGGCGGTGATCACCTCGCTGACCCTGGCGGTGATCTCGCTGTCGCTGGTGGTCGTCACCGGGTTCGCCGGGCAGATCTCGCTGGCGCAGCTGACCCTGGCCGGAGTCGGCGCGTTCAGTCTGAGCAAGCTGAGCGCGGGATGGGGTATACCCTTTCCGCTCTCCCCGCTGCTGGCCGCCCTCGCGGCGATGGTGATCGGGGTCGTGATCGGGCTCCCCGCACTGCGGATCCGCGGCCTGCCCGCAGCGGTGGTCACGGTCGCGCTGGCGGTGGCGCTGGAGGCCTTCTGGTTCCGCAACCCCGAACTCAACGGCGGCCTCGGCGGCTCCAAGATCCCCTCTCCACACCTCTTCGGCCTCGACCTGGGCATCGGCTCCGGCGAGGACTATCCGCGCCTCCCCTTCGCGCTGCTGTGCCTGGTGGTGCTGTTGCTGGTCGGCCTCGGCGTGGCGTGGCTGCGGCGCAGCCGGCTCGGCGCCGCGATGCTCGCTGTGCGCGCCAATGAACGCTCGGCCGCGGCGGCGGGTATCGACGTCGCCCGCACGAAGATCGTCGCCTTCGCGATCGGCGCGTTCGTCGCCGGGCTCGGCGGCGCCCTCCTGGGCTACCAACAGACCGTCGCGGACGCCGAGATGTTCACCGCGATCGGCGGCCTGGGCCTGTTCGCCACCGCGTACCTGGCGGGTGTCACGGCCCTGTCCGGCGGTCTCGTGGCGGGGGTGATGGGGGCCGGCGGGCTGCTGCCCGTCCTGCTGGACCGGGCCCTGTCCCTCGGCGAGTGGTACGACGTGATCATGGGCATCGGTCTCGTCCTCACCGTGATCACCAACCCCGAGGGCGTCGTCGGCCCGGCACACGAACTCGCGGCACGGCTCCGGCGCGCACGCCGTCCGGCCGCCGTCGACGACACGGATACCGATGGCCTCACCGAGGCGGCACCTGCCTCCCGCCCACCGGTCCCCGATCCGGGCGAGGTTGTCCTCTCGGTCCGCGACATCGGCGTTCGCTACGGCGGTGTGGTGGCCGTCGACTCCGTCTCCTTCGCGGTGCGCTCGGGCGAGATCGTCGGCGTGATCGGGCCGAACGGTGCCGGGAAGACCACTCTGCTCGACGCGATCAGCGGATACCACCGCAGTACCGGAACAGTGGAGTTCGACGGCCGGGAGATCTCGTCCCTGAAGCCGCATCAGCGCGGCCGGGCGGGCCTCGGGCGCACCTTCCAGGGCATCGAGCTCTACGAGGATCTCAGCGTGGAGGAGAACGTACTGGTCGGGGAGGCCGCGGCCCGGCACGGCGGCGACCATGTCGGTTCCGTGCAGGGGCCGGAGCTGCGGAACCGGCTGTTCGAGACACTGCACCTGAGCCGGTTCCGGGACCAGCCGGCCCGTGAACTCTCGCAGGGCAGAAGGCAGTTGGTGTCCATCGCGCGTGCCCTTGCGGGCCGCCCCCGGATGCTGCTCCTGGACGAGCCCGCGGCCGGTCTCGACAGCTCCGAGAGCCGCTGGCTCGGCGACCGGCTGCGGGCCGTGCGGGCCGACGGCGTGACCGTGCTGCTGATCGACCACGACATGGGGCTGGTGCTCGACGTGTGCGACCGGATCGTCGTACTGGACATCGGAAAGGTGATCGCGGACGGAACTCCCGCCGAGATCAAGGCGGATCCACGCGTCGCCACCGCCTATCTCGGCGCGACGCAGGACGATACGGACCAGGTGCGCGGGGAGGTCGTCCAGTGACCGGGCCGGAGTTGCTGAAGTGCGAGGGTGTGGACGCGGGTTACACGAAGGGGCGACCGGTGGTGCGCGGCTTCGACCTGAAGCTGCTGCCCGGTGAGGTCTTGGCCCTTCTCGGACCCAACGGGGCAGGAAAGACAACCCTGTTGACGACGCTCGCCGGTCTCCTGCCGCGCCTCGGCGGGACGGTGGCCCTCGACGGCCGGGAGATCCGTGGGGGCCGGGCGCGCGAGGCAGCCCGGCGGGGGCTGGTTCTCGTGCCCGACGACCGCTCCCTGTTCACGCAGTTGACCGTGCGGGACAATCTGACGCTCGCGCGGCGGCAAGGCAGCACCGTGGACCAGGTGCTCGACTTCTTTCCGGCACTGGGGAAACGACTGAAGGTCGCGGCCGGCCAACTCTCCGGCGGGGAGCAGCAGATGCTGGCCCTGGGCCGGGCCATGGTCCAGGATCCGCGGGTCCTGCTCGTCGACGAACTGAGCATGGGGCTGGCACCGGTCATCGTCGAGGAACTGCTGCCGGTCGTACGGCGCATCGCCGAGGACACCGGCGCGGCCGTCGTACTGGTCGAGCAGCACGTCCGGCTGGCCCTCGACGTGGCGGACCGGGCAGTGGTCCTGGTGCACGGCGAAACGGTCCTCAGCGACTCCGCCGACCGGCTCGCGGCCGACCCCGGTCTGCTGGAGCGCGCCTATCTCGGCGAGCGGGCACCGGATCCGGTGGCCTGAGCGGACCGGGCCGTACTCGCCTACGGGTCGAGGGTGAGCCTTCGGGGACGATGGTCGGCGAGTACGGCGGAACCTGTCCGGGCGGAGGTCGCGTCAGCGGGGGCAGCGTGTCGAATGCGCCGGTTCCCGATCGACGTGAAAGTGGAAGCACCACCTCCACGACTCAGGAGCGCCCCATCGTGACCGTGACCGCGGATTTCGCCATGTCCCTCGACGGATACATCGCCGGTACCGGCGTCACCCTCGACAACCCCGGAGGCGACGGCGCCGAGCCGCTCTTCGAGTGGATCCACAACCTGGCGAGCCGGCGGGAGCGCCAGGGCATGACCGGTGGGGAGGAGAACCGCGACTCGGCGCTGATGCGCGAGTGGTTCGACGCCACCGGGGCGGTGGTCATGGGCCGGACGATGTACGAAACCGGCGAGGAGTTCTGGGGCGACAACCCGCCGTTCCGTACACCGGTGTTCGTGCTCACGCACCGCCCCCGGCCCACCCTCGTCAAGGAGGGCGGCACCACCTTCGCCTTCGTCACGGACGGCATCCACGCCGCCCTCGACCGGGCGAAGGCCGCCGCAGGTGAAGGAGCGTCGACATCGCCGGTGGCGCGAGCACGGTCAGGCAGTACCTCGGAGCGGGGCTCGTCGACGAACTCCAGCTGCATGTGGTGCCCGCGCTGCTCGGCGACGGACTGCGGCTCTTCGAGGGAACGGGCCCGGTACGGCGGCGCGTCGAGCAGGTCAGGGTGGTCGAGACTCCTCTCGCAACCCACCTGAAGTACCGCTTCACGCGCTGACCGGTCCGGGACGATCAGCCGGCGTTCTGCACCGTGATCGGGTCACCCACCCGGACCGTGCCCGCCTCCAGGACGTCCAGGTACACGCCGAGGCACGAGAGCCGGCCCAGGTCGAAGACCGGTACGCGGTGTTCCCGGGCGACCGCGCGCATGATGCCGGGGTCCGGCGGCAGTTCGTCGTGGCCGAGGGTGGGGACCACGCAGCGGGGTGTCGGCACCAGGACCCGGAACAGGGCCTCTCCCACCCGCAGGCACGACCCCACCCAGGCGTCCTCCGGGAAGCCGGGTCCCCCGGAGGTGTCCACGACCAGGTTCGGCCGGAAGCGGCGGGCGTCGAAGTCCCCCGCCGGGTGGACGGTGCGCATCCGGTCCAGGGCCGCGGTGGTGACGAGATGGACCCGGCCGAAGTCGAAGAACGCCCCCGGGGCGACACCGCCCGTCGTGATGCTCTCCCCGGTGACGTCGACGGTCGCCGACTCCCGCACGGAGTCCGGGACTCCGCCCTCGTACTCGGGCACCGCGCGCTCCAGCCTGCCGTCCTCCGGTACGACGGCGGACAGGAAGACCTGGCGGCCCAGGAGTTTGGACAACTCCCCGTCCAGGTCCGGGTCTTCGACCGGGAAGGGGGTGCCGTCCGGCAGTACGACCCGCACCACGCCGGAGTCGTCGATGTGGCTGCGGCAGCGCAGCAACTCGCCCCATTTGCGCGGGTGTTTGGCGCTGCCCACCGCGCCCGTCCCGTCGAGGACGGCGTAGACCCGGTCCCCGGAGAGCCCTCGTTCCGTGACCGCCACGGCGATCACGGGCTCGCCCACCATCGACTTCACCGGATAGCGGTACAGCGCCGCGACAGTCCCCATGGAGCAATCCCCTTTAGAGAGTGAGGAGTTCCTCGTAGAAGCCGCCGAACTGCCTTTCCTCGTCGATGAGATGGATCTCCAGGATCCAGTGGCAGTCGCGGCCGGCCTTGTCGGTGCGGCGCATGGGGGTGACGTTCTCCGGAGTGACGTACGACTCGACGTGCGCGCCCTCGATCGTCTCGTGCGGGAACTCGCCGACCAGGTGTCCGGCGTGCCAGCCGCCCAGCTCCCAGCCCGCCTTCTCGGCGAGGCGGACGACCTCGGCGTACAGGCGCTCGCCGGTGATGTCCGGGGTGCTCTCGAAGAAGCTCCGGCCGGCCGCGAAGACCTTGGGCAGGTCGTCGCGCAGCCGGTGCTTGACCGGGTCGTCGCCGAGGACGAAGGTGCGGCCGAAGTCGGCCTCGTACTCCTCGAAGATCGGCCCGAAGTCGGCGAACACGATGTCGTCCGTGCCGATCACCCGGTCCGGCGGGTTCTCCTTGTACGGCTTGAGCGTGTTCGGTCCCGAGCGCACGATCCGCTTGTGCCAGTGCCGGGTGGTGCCGAACATCTCGTTCGCGAGATCGCGGATCCGGTCGCTGACCGCGCGCTCCCCCTCGCCGGGCGCCACCAGCCCCCGCTCCTCGATCTCCGCGAAGAGCAGTGCGGCCTTGGCCTGGGCATCGAGCAGTCGTGCGGCCCGCGTGGGTTCGTCGTCAGCCATGGGCCGAACCTAGCCAGCCCGATCACTGTCGGCAACGGCATTCCGTATGCCGGGCTCACCGCACCCCGAGGCGCGGGACGACGCGTTCATCCGGCGACGCGGGTCGCGCGGGCCAGGAAGTGGTGCGGGGCGTCCTCGTAGCGGGACAGGTCCCAGCCCGCCGTGCGCAGGGCGGGGCGCAGTTGGTGCTCCGCGAGCGGGTCGTCCGGGTCGAGGGGGCGGCCGTGGCGCGCGGCGCGTTCGGCGCGGCCGGAGGGGTGGTAGAGCAGGAGGGTGCCGTCGGGCGCGGTGACGCGGGCCCATTCGCGCAGGGCGGTCGGGGAGTCGGGTACGTGGTTGATCAGTCCCGCGCTGAAGACGGCGTCGAGCACTGCGGTCGGCAACGGCAGCCGGCAGGCGTCGGCCAGCAGCAACTGCCCGTCCTTGTCGCGACCTTCGCGCAGGGCGGCGGCGAGCATCGCGGGCGTGAGGTCGATGCCGAGGACGAGGCCCGCGTCGCCGACGTGTGCGCGCAGTGCGGGCAGCGCCCGGCCGGTGCCGCAGCCGAGGTCCAGGACCCGCGCGCCGGGGCGCAGTTCCATCCGTTCGACGGCCGCCGCGTACCGGGGACCGTCGTCCGCGAACCGTTCCTCCCAGGTGGCCGCCCGCCGGGTGAAGAAGTCGCGCGTCGCCGTCTGCTCGGCTCGCGCCGCGACGAAGGCGGCGAAGCGCTTGAACACACCGTCGCGATGGCGGGCCAGTACGGCCAGTTCGGCGGGCGCCGACTCGACCAGACCGGGAGCGGTGGCCGCTTCCTCCGGGAAGGCGTCGGCGAAGGCGCCGACGGCCGTCTCGTCCACCTCCAGGTGGAACTGCGTTCCCCACGCCGAACCGCCGATCCGGAACGCCTGCACGGGGTACCGGTCGCAGGAGGCCAGCAGGGTCGCCCCGGCCGGCAGGTCCATCGTGTCGCCGTGCCAGTGCAGCACCCGCAGCCGCTCGGGAACGCCCGCGAAGAGGGTGTCGGTGTGTGCGGCCCGCGTCATCCGTACGTCGGCCCAGCCGATCTGCGCGCCGTCGCCCGGCCGTCCGGCGCCGCCCGCCGCGACGGCCAGCAGCTGCGCGCCGAGGCACACGCCCAGTACGGGGATGTCGGCGTCCAACGCGGCGCGCAGCAGCGCCAGTTCAGCACTACGGCTCGGAAAGTCGTCGTAGGCGGTCATCGGCCCGCCCATCACCACCAGGCCCACCAGGTCGTCGGCTGTGTCCGGCACCGGGTCGCCCGCCCAGGTCCGGCAGACCCGGGTCGGCAGCCCGGCCGCTTCCAGCGCGGCGCCGATGGCGTAGGGGCCTTCATGCGGTGCGTGCTCCACGATCTGGATCACGGGCGACCACCTCCCGCACGACCGTACCCGGACGATGGCCGGAACCAAACGCGGATACGAGACGAAGAGACCGTCCCACCTCGCAATTGCCAGGACATTCCTCTCATTGCCCGGGCGTGGGCGAACAGCCTCGCCACAACGACGGGAATCCGGCCATCACCCTCCCCGTTCGCGGGTCCCTCCGATTTGCCAGAACGAGGGAAACTCCCAGGTGGCGGATGCGACGGGGTCCCTGACGGGTGCGGCCGGAGCGGCTAGCTTGTGGACGCACGGCCGGTGATAGATCCGGCAATCCAGAACTTTTCTCTGTGAGGCGTTCCGTCATGACCTTGAGCATCCGCAACCAGATTCCCGGCACCGTCACGGCCGTCACGCCCGGCGCGGTGATGGCGACCGTGAAAGTGCGCCTCGACGGCGGCCAGGACCTCACCGCGGCGATCACGCTGGAGGCCGTGAAGGATTTGGGGCTCGCCGAGGGTACGGCCGTACGCGCCATGATGAAGTCCACCGAGGTCGCGCTGGCCACCGGCCGGGTGGAGGGGCTGTCCATCCGCAACCAGTTGCCCGGCACGGTCAGCGACGTCGCCACCGGCGGGGCGATGGCCGTCGTCAAGATCACGGTCGACGGGGGCGAGCTGACCGCGGCGATCACCAAGGACGCGGTCGGCGACCTCGGTCTGGCGGAAGGTTCACCGGTCGTCGCGCTGATCAAGTCGACCGAGGTGTCCCTGGCGACCGTCTGACCCGTACGGGGTGTGGGGCCGGGGATCAACGCCCGGCCCCACACCCGGACCCGGCCTCGGTCGCGTCGGCCGGGAGCGCCTACGCTGCTCGGGAGAGGTAGCCGTAACCAGGTCACCGGTGTGGAAGGGACGTCCCGCGTGGCAAGCGACCGGCAGGGCACGGCCGAGGCCGCCGCCGACGCGGACCGCCGTATCCCGCCCGGCCAGCGCCATGTGCACGGCTGGCCGGTCTCGCACTACGGGCCCGTCCCCCGCTTCCGCCCCGACCGCTGGAACCTGCGGGTCCACGGCGCGACCGCCGACGGCGCCGAGCACAGCTGGACCTTCGACGAGCTGGCGCCCCTGCCGCATGTCACGGTCGTCGCCGACCTGCACTGCGCGTCGGGCCCGACCTCCACCGACCACGAGTGGTACGGCATCCCCGCCGGCGCGCTTCTGGACCTGGTCCCGCCGGCGCCGGAGGTCACGCACGTCATGGCCTGGGCGGAGTACGGCTATTCCGCCAACCTCCGCCTGGCCGACTTCACGGCAGCGCAGACCCTGCTGGCCACCCACCACAACGGCGAGCCCCTCACCGCCGAACACGGCTTCCCGCTGCGCCTGGTCGTGCCGCACCTGTACGGCTACAAGAGCCCCAAGTGGCTGCGCGCCGTCGAGTACCTCACCGAGGACCGCCGCGGTTTCTGGGAGGAACGCGGCTACCACAACATCGCGGACCCGTGGAAAGAGCAGCGGTACTCCTACCAGGAGCAGGACGAGGACGGGTCGGGCCCGAACAACTGAAGGTCTGCGATCTCCCCCTGCGGTCCAAAACCCGCCCTGCCGCCCGACGATCACTGCACGTACGCTCGCTCCCATGGTTGCGCATCGCATGGTTGACGTGAACGGCATTCGGCTGCACATCGCCGAGCAGGGCGAAGGCCCCCTGGTGGTTCTCCTGCACGGCTTCCCCGAGTCCTGGCACTCCTGGCACCGCCAGTTCGGCCCCCTGGTCGACGCGGGCTTCCGCGTGGTAGCCCCCGACCAGCGTGGATACGGGAGCAGTGACCATCCCGACGACGTCGACGCGTACACCATCCTCCACCTGGTCGGCGATGTCGTCGGTCTGATCAAGGAGTTGGGCGAGGAGAAGGCGTATGTCGTCGGACACGACTGGGGCGCGCCAGTCGCCTGGCACACCGCGCTACTGCGGCCGGACATGGTGCTCGGGGTGGCCGGTCTGAGCGTGCCGCCGCCCTTCCGGGGGCCGCACCGTCCGTTGGCCATGATGCGGGAACTGTTCGGGGGGCGGTTCTACTGGAACTACTTCGAGCGTCCCGGTGTCGCCGACGCCGAGTTCGACAGGGACACCCGTGCCACGCTCCGCAAGTTCTTCTACTACGCATCCGCTTCGGCATCCCCCTCCGGTGAGATCGCCCAGCCGATGGTCGACCCCGAGCGTGGCTGGCTCGCGGACATGAAGGACCCCGAGGTGCTGCCGGAGTGGCTCACCGAGGACGATCTGGACGCGCTCGCCGAGAGTTTCTCCGGGGGCTTCACCGGTGCCCTGAACTGGTATCGCAACCTCGACCGCAACTGGGAACTCACCGCGCCGTGGGACAACGCCGTGGTCACCCGGCCCTCCCTGTACATCTACGGCGACCGCGACCTCGTCCCCGCCTTCCCCGGCGCCCGCGACCTCATCGAGCAACTGCCCGCCTTCATGCCCAACCTGCATCGCAAGCCCGTCGAACTCGCCGACTGCGGCCACTGGACCCAGCAGGAACGCCCGGACGAAGTGAACGCGGCACTCATCGACTTCCTCACGGCCTGAGCCATGGAGTTTCTCTGCTACCACCGCGACCGGCCCAACTCCCTTGCCCTGCGCCATGAGTTGCTGCAGGAGCACTGGTCCTACATGGACCGGTACGCGCAGGAGATGATCGCCCGGGGCCCGACCTTTTCCGACGACGACGTCCTCACGGGCAGCGTGCACATCCTCGACCTGCCCTCTCCGGCCGCCGCCCGCGTGTTCGCCTTCGACGAGCCGAACTACCAGGCCGGTGTCTACCGGGACGTGCTGCTCCGCCGCTGGCGGAACGCGCTGGGACGCACCATGTGGGACTTCCCCGGTGGCCGGACCGGCGGCGACCGCTACCTGGTGATCGGCCTCGGCACCGGCCCGGCGGCGGACCTCGCGGTCCCGCCTGCCCGGGACGAACTGATCGCGTACGGACCGCTGTTGTCCGACGACGGCACCCGCTGGCTCGGCACGGCGGCGCTGCTCCGGGCAGTGGACGCCAAAGCGGCGCGTGCCGTGCTGACGGAGGACCGGTACGCGGACATCGAGGTCCACAACTGGCAGTTCGGCGGGCGGCCGTCCTGAGCCGGGTGCGGGCGTACCGCGTGAAGCGACGCGTCCCGGGTAGGAAACGGGGTCGGACGCGGCCGGACCGACGGTTGCTCCTTGTACGAAGGGAACGGTGCGGAGATGGCGCTGGAGCAGACCTCCGAGGAACTGGTGGACGCGGTCGTCGTGAACGACGGACAGCTGCTGCTGGTGAATGTGCAGGGCGGTTGGGGTCTGCCGTCCGGTGTCCCCGAGGAGGCCGAGACGGCACAGGCCACCGCCGCTCGCGTGGTCTATGAACTCACGGGCTATCTCGTGGACGGGTCGAGCCTCCTGGAGCCGGGGTCTGCCGTGGTGTGTCACCTGTTGAGCCAGGATCCGTCCGGTGAGGCCCAGCTCACCGCCGGGCAGCTCCGCTGGGCGCCCTTCGCCGAAGCAGTCGACATCGACGGTGGGCTGTCCGCGCCGGTGCGCGCCTACCTGGAGGGCCATACACCCGTGTAGGGAATACCGGTCCGCCCGCGTGGTACCACTGGTACCGTGAACGTCATGCCGAACACGCCGAAAGCCATGAACCTCCGCTTCCGAGACCCCCGGCAGCGCGCGGCCATCGAGGCGGCGGCCAAGCAGGCCGGCGTCAGCCTGCAGGAGTACATCCTCTCGGCCGCCTACGCGCGGGCGACGGCGGTCGAGGAGCGGTTCCTCGCGGGCTTCAAGGAGTCCATGGCGCGCAGTGGCGCGGCGTTCGCGGCCGAGCCGGGCACCGCGGACGCCAGTGCGGAGCAGCGGGCGGCCGAGGCGGACGCGCTGCGTGAACTCGAAAGCCGGGAGCAGGGGCACGCCGCGTGACCCAGCCCGAACCACCGCACACGCTGGACGTCACGTTCCTGCTGCACGCCGCCGAACTGCTCGACCGCGATCCCCAGGTCGACGACTACGGCCCGCTCTACGCCGCCGCCGCGCGCGTCGACGCCCGTGCGATGGAGCGCGACATCTACGGCTCCCTCCACCTCAAGGCGGCGGCGCTGCTCCAGACCCTGGCGAAGCTGCCGTGTCTGGAGCACTCCAACGAGGCCTTCGCCTGGCATGCCACCGAGGCCTATCTGATCCTCAACGAGCGCCGCCTCGACTACCCGCCCAAGGCGGCCGTGGCGCTCGTGCGCGACGCGGCCTCCGGACAACTGGGCCTGCCTCGGATCGCGCGCCAACTGCGCGAGTGGACCACCGCCTGAGCCTCCCGGCCCGGCCTCAGGACGTCGCCTTGCGGATGCGCGCGAGCAGGGTGCGCAGTTGTGCGCGGTCCTCCGCGTCCAGTTCGGCCGTCGCCTCCGCGAGCGCGAGGCCGTCGACCTCCTCGGCCTCGCGATGGCACTCCCGGCCCTTGTCGGTGAGGCGCAGCAGGAACGCGCGCCGGTCGTGCGGATGACGTAGGCGCTCCACCAGGCCGTCGCGCTCCAGGCTGTCGACGATGCTGGTCGTGGTCCGTGCCGCGACGCCGGTCATCTCGCTCAAGTCCCGCATGCGCAGCGGCTCTTCGGCATGGGCGAGCATCCGCAGGGCACGCAGCCGGGCGACCGAGGCGCCGTTGGCGCGCAGCCGGGTCTCCACGAACTGCCGTAGCCGATGGGTCGTCTCGTACAGCTCGTCGACCAGGATGTCGCTGCTGCCGTGCACTGCCATGACGTTCCCCGTTCCCCGTTTTCGCGGTGGGGATCGATTCTACGTTCCTCGACCGCGACCTATGAGCACACACATAGTGAGTATGCTCAGCATGTGCTGCTGTTCCGACGCCGTCCCGTCTCCTCCGCTTCCCCCGTCCCCCTCGCCTCCCGAATACGCCTCCGTCCGCGCCCTGGCCAGCGTCTGGTCGTGCCCGTCATGTGTGTCTGCGTGACGTTCATCGCGATCGTCGACGGAGCGATCACGACCGTCGCGCTCCCCTCCATCGCCCGCACGTTCCACCTGACCACGGCCGCCCTGGACGGTGTGGTCGTGGTCTACCCGGTCTGTCTGGCCATGGCCATCCCCGCCTCCGCCTGGCTGGTGGAGCGGTTCGGCGCCAAACGCGTGCTGCTCACCGCTCTCGGCGCCTTCCTCGGCTCGTCGCTGCTGTGCGGCGCGGCGGCCGACCTCGCCCAACTCGTCGCCTTCCGCGCGGTGCAGGGTCTGTCCGCGGGACTCCTCTTCCCCGCCGCGTCCTCGCTGCTCTACAGCACCTTCAACTCGTGGGAGCAGGTGCGGATCTCGCGCTACATGATCGTCCCGCAGCAGATGGCCCCGGCGGTCGCACCGATCCTCGGCGGCCTGCTGGTGGACCATCTGTCCTGGCGCTGGGTGTTCTACGTCAACCTGCCGCTGGGCGTGCCCGCCGTGGTGTTCGGCGCGGTCTTCCTGGCCGAGCACCGCGGTCACCGGCCCGGCCGTTTCGACCTCACCGGGCTGCTGCTGAGCGCGGCCGCTCTGGGTGCCGTGATGTTCGGGGTCAGCGAGGGCCCCAACCGCGGCTGGTCCTCCCCCGCCGTCGTCACCGCCCTCGTGCTCGGGGCGGTACTGCTGACCGTCGCCGTGCTCTTCGAACTACACGTCGCCGAACCCCTGTTGAGGCTCCGGCTCTTCGCGGACCGGCTCTTCCGGGACACCAACCTGATCAACCTGGTGGGCCTGGTGCCGATCCTGGGCGCCATGTACCTCGGCCCGCTCTTTCTCCAGCAGGGCCAGGGCCGTTCGGCACTGGAGTCCGGCACCAGCACCTTCCCCGAGGCCTTCGGGGTGCTGCTGACCGTCCAGATCGTCGGAGTCCTGTACTCCAGGGTCGGCCCCCGGATCATCATCGGCTGCGGCCTGGCCATGGTGAGCGGGGTCCTGCTGCTCTTCGCCACCTGCGACCAGGACACCGGCCTGTGGACGTTCCGTACCTACATGTTCCTGCTCGGTATCGGCATGGGCGGCGTCTTCATGCCGACCACGGTGGCCTCGCTGGCGACCGTCTCCCGCAAGGACCTGGCCCAGGCGTCGACGCTCAACACGGTCGTACGGCAGACCGGGGGCGCCTTCGCCCCGGCGGCGGTGACCACGGCCCTGGTGCTGAGCACGCCCACGGCAGCCGCGACGGATCCGCCCGTCACCGCCTACCAGCACGCCTATCTCGCCCTGGCCGCCCTCGCCGCGGCGACCTCCCTCTTCGCCTTCACCCTCCCCGACGGCCCGGCCCGCGCCGCCGCCCGTGGGACCACCGCGGCGGGCGGTACGGCTCCACGTCGGCGCCGGCACGAGGAGGCCCACTAGGACCTGACCGGCGGAGCAGGCCGCAGGAAACCGACAGTGCCTGCTCAGCGCCGGTGAGCGGGGTCTGGTGCGTCCGACTGCAAGGCGGAGGAGACGTTGACATCAGCGCAGGTGGGCGTACCAGACCCCGCGTCCGCTACAGGATCCGCCGGACAGGTCCTAGCCGTCCCGCGCACTCAGGGGCTGACCGGTGAAACCGACCAGGAATCCCGGGAGTTGAGTACGGCGGTTGTACACCCGGCGAGTTGTTTGTAGCCCTGGGAGACGGCCGTCGCTTGCTCCGCGGGCACCGGGCCGCCGGTCTCCTCGGCCAGGGCGATGATCTTCTCCGGGCCCAACTCGCGGTTGGCCAGGACCAGTTGGTTCAGGGGCTCGCGGCGCAGCTCCTCGTACCGCGCCAACGCCCTTACCGGGTCGTCGTGGTGGGCGAGGGCCCAGGCCAGGACGCGGGCGTCGACGATGGACTGGGAGCCGCCGTTCATGCCCATGGGATACATGGGATGGGCGGCGTCTCCGACCAGCGTCACCCGGTCGAAGCTCCAGCGCGGCAGCGGGTCGCGGTCCACCATCGGATACTCGTGGATGCCGGTGGACTCGCGGATCAGTTGGGGCAGGTCGATCCACGGCAGACTCCACTCGGCCACCCCGGCCAGCGCCTCGTCCACGGCGACCGGGCCGTAGGAGGCGTCCGTTCCTCCGCCGGGCCGCGGGCCCCGGAGTTCCAGCACCCAGTTCATCAGTGTGGGCCCGCCCGCGACGGCCGGGTCCTCGACGGGGTAGGCGACGAACTTGTCCCCGGGGCATCCTCCGGCCACCACGATCGACCGCCCGCCGAGTATGTGCGGATACCGGCTCATCCCCCGCCACATGCGCACCCCGTTCCCGCTCGGGGCGCCCTCGCCGGGGTGCAGTCGGGCCCGCAGCCGGGAGTCGATGCCGCGGCGCCGACGAGGACATCGGCGTCGATCACCACCGATCCCCCGGTGTTCCGGTCCGTGAAGTGGGCCGCCACGCCCCGTTCCTGGGGCTCGAAGCGTTCGAAGACCATGCCCGTACGGATCGCGTCCGGCCCGACGCGGGTACGGACCGCGTCCAGGAGCATCATCTGCAACCTGCCCCGGTGGACGGAGTATTGGGGCCACTTGTAGCCGGCCGCCAGACCCAGCGGTTCCTCCCAGATCCGGCGCCCCCGGCGATCGCAGTAGACCAGCCGCTCCGGCGGCAGCGCGATGGCGGCCAGCTCGTCGCCGAGGCCGAGTTCGGTGAGTTCACGCACCGCGTGGGGAAGCAGGTTGATGCCGACGCCGAGCGCCCGCAGTTCGCGCGCGGACTCGCACACCACCGGTGTCATTCCCGCGGCACGCAGACTCAGCGCAGCGACAAGGCCGGCGACTCCGCCGCCCACCACGACGATCTTCACATGTTCTCCCTTGCGTTCCGCGCCGCCAACTCACCCTGGAACCTTGCCGGTTCGGGCAACGAGGCCGGGCCGGGGGTCGGCTCGCCCCCCCACCGCCACCATATCCGGAGGGATCATCTCCAGGTAAGCTGACGGCGTTGCGCGACGGCGTGATCCCGCCAGGAACAGCACCGTCCGTGGTGGATCGGACCCCAGAGAGGAACCCCCGATGACAGACCCGAACAGCCGGGACCTCTTACTGCAGGGCAGCACCGCCGAGGCACAACTCGTCCGGGTGGCAAGGAACTTGGCGCCTGTCGTCGCGGCCCACGCCGAACGGACCGAGCGACAGCGCACCCTGGCCGGACCGAGCGCGGAGGCACTCCGTGAGGCCGGGCTCTTCACCATGGGAACACCGCCCCGCTACGGCGGCCATGGCGCCGGTGTGCGCACCGCCGTCGACGTGTGCGCCGAGCTGGCCGCCGGCTGCGCGTCCAGCTCCTGGCTCGTCGGCATCGTGTACGGCGCCGCGCTGTTCGCCTCACAACTGCCCGAAGAGGTCCGCACCGCGATCTGGAAGTCCGACCCCGACACCGTGCTCTGCGGCGCCGCCAATCCCTCCGGCTCGGTCACGGCGGTGCCCGGCGGCCTGGAACTCGACGGCCGGTGGCCGTGGATCTCCGGCATCGACCACGCGGCCTGGGTGCTGCTGGGCATCGTCCGCGAGGACCGCGGCGGGCCGGAACGCGGGCTCGCCCTCGTCCCCGCGTCCGCACTCACCGTGGCGGACACCTGGCACATGGCCGGGATGCGCGGCACCGGGAGCCGGACGGCCGTGGCGAGTCGACTCTTCGTCCCGGACGAACAGTTCGTGTCCTTCGCCGAGATCGCCGAGGGCATCGGCATCCGGCGGCATCCGGGCGAGGCCCGGGTCATCTTCCCCATGTCCATCAACCTGCCGCTGGTCGGCACCGGCGTCGGCATCGCCCGCGGCGCGCTCGAACGCGTGGTCCGGGACCTCGCGGGAGGAAAACGGTCCGTGTCACCCCTGCACGCCCTGACGGCGGAAGCCGCCCCGCACCAGTTGAACGTCGCCCAGGCCGCCACCCTGATCGACACGGCCACGCTGCACCTGCGGCGCGCCGCCGACGAGATCGACGAAGCCGCGCGCGCCGGACGGCGCCCCGACCTGGAGACCCGGGCACGGCTGCGGATGGACGGCAGCCACGCGATGCGCTGTGCCCGCGAGGCGATCAGCATCCTGCTCGACACGGCCGGCGCGAGCAGCTTCTCCGACGACTCACCGCTGCAGCGCGCCTGGCGCGACATCGGGACGGCCTCCCGGCACGCGGCACTGAGCGTCGAGACCAGCCGCGAGCTGTACGGCCGCGTCCTGCTCGGCCGCTCCCTCCCCCACACCGACGTCGTCTGAATCCCGTACCGACATCCAGCAGACCAAGGAGACCGGACCGGTGGCCGCACCCCGACCCTCGACAGACCCGACCCGACCGACAGCGGAACGCCGGGTGGCCCTGGTCACCGGTGCCGCCCGTGGCATCGGCGCCGCCATCGCCGCCGAACTGCACCGACGCGGCCTGCGGGTGGCGCTGCTGGACCGGGACGACACCGGCGCGCGGGCCCTGGCCAAGGAACTGGCCCCCGACGGGGACACGGCCATGGCGGTGGGTGCCGACGTCGGCGACCCCCGGGAGACGGAGGACGCGACGCGCGCGGTGTCCTCGGCGTGGCACAGCCCCGACGTGCTGGTCAACAACGCGGCGCGGACCGCACCCGGTTCGGTGTGGGACGTCGGACTCGACGAGTGGGACACCCTCATGGCCACGAACCTGCGCAGCGTCCTCGTCCTCACCCGGCTGTGCGCACCGCCGATGCGCGAGCGCGGCTGGGGCCGGGTGATCAACCTCGCGTCGCTGGCCGGGCAGCAGGGCGGGCTGGTCGCCGGGCCGCACTACGCCGCGGCGAAGGCGGGTGTGCTGGTGCTGACCAAGATCTTCGCCCAGGAGCTCGCGCCCCACGGCGTCACCGTCAACGCCGTCGCTCCCGCCGCCGTACGGACACCGGTCATGGACGAGCTGCCCGCCGAGGCGCTGCGGCGGGCGGCCGACCGGATCCCCGTGGGCCGGTTCGGGCGGCCCGAGGAGGTGGCCGCGCTGGTGGGTCATCTGGCGGGGGACGACGCCGGGTACATCACCGGTGCCACACTCGACGTCAACGGTGGCTCGTTCATGCGCTGACGGTGGCAGCCTGGCACAGAGTTCCGAGATCGAAAGGGAGAAGGGCATGGACGGGGACGAGTCTTCGCCTGCGGGCACGGCCGAGCCACTGGTCGGACGCGGTCACGATCTCGGACTGGTCCGGGGGTTCGTCGACGAGGCCGTGGTCTCGGGCGGGGCGCTGCTGCTGTCCGGGGACGCCGGGGTCGGCAAGACGGTGCTGCTCGACGCGGCGGCCGGACAGGCACGCGGCACGGGTGCGCGGGTGGTGCGTGCCGCCGGTGTGGAGTTCGAGAGCACGATCAGTTTCGCGGGTCTCCACCAGGTCCTTCAGCCGCTGCTGACCGGGCTCGACCGGCTGCCCGAGCAGTACCGCGCCGCCCTGAACGTGGCGCTGGGTCTGGATCAGGGCGCGCCGTCCGATCAGCTGCTGGTGTCGAACGCGGCGCTGACGCTGCTCGTCCAGGCCGCCGTGGAGCGCCCGTTGCTGGTGATCGTCGACGATCTGCCGTGGCTGGACCGGGCCAGCGCCGTGGTGCTGGGCTTCGTCGCCCGCAGGCTGGGCGGCAGCCAGGTCGGCTTCCTCGGCGCCTACCGGTCGGGCGAAGGCACGTTCTTCGAACGCGGCGGGGTGCCCCACCACCACGTACAGCCGCTCGACACGACGGCGGCGGCCGCGTTGATCCAGGCCCGTTCCCCCTCGCTGGCACCGCGCGTGCGGGACCGTCTGCTGGCGGAGGCGCAGGGCAACCCGTTGGCCCTGCTCGAACTGCCCGTCGCGCTCAGCGGCGCCCAGCGCTCGGGAGCCGACGTACCCGACCTGCTGCCGCTGAGCCGACGGCTCCAGGCCGTGTTCGCGTCCCGGGTCGAGACGCTGCCTGCCGCGACCCGCCTGCTCCTTCTCCATGCCGTCCTGGACGGAACCGGTGATCTGCGCGCCCCCAGCTCGGCCGCCGCCGGGCGGGCCGGCATCGAGGACCTGGCGGAGGCGGAGCGCGCGGGACTCGTCTACGTGGACGCGGTCACCGGACGGCTGGCGTTCCGCCATCCCCTGACCCGCTCCGCCGTCGTGGAACTCTCCACCAGCGAGCAGCGCCGCGAAGTGCACCGCGCCCTGGCGGAGTTCAGCGCCGACCGCCCCGAGCGACGCGCCTGGCATCTCGCCCATGCCACCGTCGAGCCCACCGAGGACGTCGCGAGTCTGCTGGAGACGGTGGCGCGCGACACCGTGCGGCGGGGCGACGCGGGCGGTGCCATCGCCGCACTGCTGCGCGCCGCGGAGCTGAGCCCGCGCGGCTACGAGCGCAGTCGCCGGATCGCCGAGGCCGCCTATCTCGGCGCGGACCTGACCGGTGACCTGCGTGATGTGCCCCGGCTGCTGGAGGAGGCCCGGCGGGCCGACGGCGGACGGGCCGGCCCGCTGGTCGCCGCCGTCGCGGCGGCACACCACATCCTGCTCAGCGGCGAAGGCGATCTGGACACCGCGCACCGGCTGCTCGTCGGCGCGATCGACATGCAGCACCAGCCGTACGACGCCACCGACCCGACCATGATCGACGCGCTGTACACCCTGGCCTGGCTCTGCCAGAGCAGTCAGCGCGCGGAACTGTGGAAGCCGTTGCACCGGGCGCTCGGCCTCCTGAAACCGGAGGTCCCGGACCAACTGGCCCTGACCGTCAACACCATGGCAGACCCGGCCCGGACGGGGCCGGACGCGCTGGGGAAGCTCGACGAGGCGATCGCCTCGCTCGACCGGGAGGCCGACCCGGTCCGGGTCATCCGGATCGCCATGACGTCGCTGTACGTGGACCGGCTCCCGGCGTGCCGCACGGCGCTGCGGCGGGTGCTCCGCGACGGGCGGGACAACAGCTCGCTCACCGTGGAGATCCAGGGGCTGGTGTACCTGGGCAGGGACCATTTCGCGGCCGGCGAGTGGGACGAGCTGGAGGCGCAGGCCGCGCAGGGCCGGGACCTGGGGGAAGCCCACAACTATCAGCTCCTGTCGACGGAGTTCCTCTACCAGCGCGCGCTGGTGGCCGCCGCCCGCGGCGACGAGGACGCCACCCGCGCCCTCACGGACGAGATGACCCTGTGGGCGACGCCCCGCGGTGTGGGTTCCTATCTGTCGTGCGCCTCGCACGCGCGGGCGCTCGCCGCGCTCGGCCGGGGCCGGTTCGAGGACGCCTACCGGCACGCGTGCGCCATCAGCCGCGCCGGGGAACTCGCCTCGCACGTTCCGCCCGCCCTGCTCGTGGTCATGGATCTCGTCGAGTCGGCGGTCCGGACGGGACGGGCGGCGGAGGCGACGGCTCACGCGACGGCGGCGCGCGAGGCCGGCATCGCCGCGATCTCGCCGCGGCTCGCCCTGCTGGTGAAGGCGTCGGCGGCCATCGCCGCCGTCGACCACGACACGATCGACCTGTTCGAGGAGGCCCTCGCGGTACCCGGCACGGACCGCTGGCCCTTCGAACTGGCCCGGGTCCGCCTCGCCTACGGCGAACGCCTCCGCCGGGTGAAGTCCACGACGGAGGCGCGCACCCAACTGGCCGACGCGATCGAGGCCTTCGAACGGCTCGGCGCCCGCCCCTGGACGGCCCGGGCGGGCAACGAGCTGCGGGCGACCGGCCTGTCCGTCGGAGCGGCCGGCGTCACGGGGCCGGCGTCACTGACACCGCAGCAACGGGAGATCGCTCTCCTCGCGGCGGCCGGCCTCACCAACAAACAGATCGCGGAACGCCTCTTCCTCTCCCCGCGCACCGTCGCCGCCCACCTGCGCCAGCTGTTCCCGAAGCTGGGAGTGGCCTCCCGCGCCGCACTGCGCGACGCGCTGGCGGACCTGCCGCCCGACTAGGACGGCGTCGGCGATCAGAAGATGCCCTGCCCCGGTACCAGGATCCCGTTCGGGTCGTACGTCCTCCTGGCCTCGGCGAACCGCTTCCAGACCGGCCCGAAGTGCCGCTTCCAGTCGGCGTGTCCGAAGGGGATCGAGCCGACCGGGTACTGCGTGCCGCCGGCCGCGCTGACGGTGTCGTAGGCGGACCGGTTGGCGTTCAGCAGCCGCCGCACCGTGGCCGTGTCCTCGGGCGGGGTGGTGCGCAGGACGGCGAAGAGGTACGGCACCGGGTCGTCGGGCGTCCGCAGCAGCGGGGTGTGGAGGCGGTCGCGCAGCAGCGGGTAGAGGAGTACGACGCCCGGTCCCAGGTCGGCCGGGGTGAGCGCGTCGAGGAGAGTGGTGGCGAGGTCGGCGGTCCTGCGGCCGGGGAGCAGCAGGTTGAGCCAGGGGTGGGCGTAGGCCCACAGGCCCGCTGCCTTCAGGGCGGCCACGGAGGGGGCGAGCCGGTCGAGGAAGTCGTAGTAGCCGAGGTCGGTGATCTGGACGCCGGACGCGGTGTGGCGCAGCCCCTCCAGGAGCTTGGTGTCGTCCGGGGTGTCCCCCACCGGCGGTCCGTAGGCGACGGCCTCGATGACGAACTGGTTGAAGGCACCGGCGGTGTCCGCGCTCACCTGGCCCTCGACGTAGGCGAACCGGCCCTCGGTGGCGAGGAGGCGCTGGTCGTCGAGGAAGGTCCGCAGGTCGGCGTAGGGCAGGAGGTAATGCCGTACGGTCTCCGGGGCGCGCACGAGGCGCAGGGTGGCGGCGACGATCACGGCGCACTGCCCGAGTCCGGCGAGCACGGCGTGGAACAGGTTGGGGTGCCGGGTGGGGGAACAGTGGAGCAACTCGCCCGCGCCGGTGACGACTTCGAGTTCCAGGACGTTGTCGACCTGTGCGCCGTGCCGGTGGGTCTGGCCGCCCAGGCCGCCGACGGACAGGGTGCCGCCGACGGAGAGTTCGAGGTAGTCGGTGAAGACGGGCGGGGTCAGACCGTGGGCGAGGGTGGCCTTGGCGACGTCGCTCCACTTCGCGCCCGCCCCGACGGTGACGCGTGAACTGCCCGTCCGTACCGGCCCGATGGAGGCGAGCGGCTCGGTCTCGATGATCAGGCCGCCCTCGACCTGCGCCTGTCCGTTCGTGCCATGTCCTTGTCCGCGCGGGGCCACGCGGAGCCCGTGCAGATTGCAGAAGCGGACCATCGCGACGACGTCCCGCACGGAGCCGGGCCGGAGCACCGCGGCCGGTCTGCGGTGCACGATGTGCCCGAAGTCGTCGGCGTCGGCGGTGAGCGAGGCGTCGTCGGTGAGCAGCGTCCCGTCCAGGTGCGGGACGCCGCTGAGCGGTCCGCCGGAGTCGGTCACCGCCCAGCTCCGGGTGAAGGGGTCGAAGCCGATGACCGCGGCCGAGGCGACGGCCAGGCCGCGCAGAGCGGTTCGTCGGGTCGGGGTGCGAGGCATGTGGTCCTCCTGAGACCGTCCGGGTGAAACGATCAACGACGGCTCAGTCTAGGCACGTTGGGGTGCGGAACAGGGTTCCGTCGCGGCGCGTTCCCCGACCGGTTCGGCACCTGCCCCGGCGGCCGGGCCCCGCTAGTCGTCGCCCTGGCTGCTCGTGCCCGAGCCCGACCCGCGCTTCTTGCTGGAGCTGCGCAACACTTCGCTCGCGGTGAGGGTCACGGTCGCCACGACGCGCGCCCAGCGAGGCCCACCGCGCTCTGCCCACACCACACAGACGCACCCGCCGATGACGAGCACGAGGACACCGAGCAGCAGTACAACGATCATGTTTCCCACCCCTGGTTCGTACGGTCCGGTGACGCGTACGTTCCTGATGATCTTCTCAGGTCCTGGCGCGTCGGCCGGGTCACCCCTCGCGCATCCACGCGCGCGTACCGAACGAGGCGGAGGCCCGTGAGGCCACGGCGGCCGCCGGGCGCAGCGCCTCGGCGAAGCCGTCCGAGGTCAGGCGGTCCTGGCGTGCGAGGTGATGGGCGAGGGCCCCGTGCAGCACGTCGCCCGCGCCCAGTGTGTCCGCGACGTGCACCTCGGGCACCTCGATCGCGCCCTCGCTGTCGGGGCCCGCCCACAGGACGGGGTCCGCTCCCCTGCTGACCGCCGACAGGAGCACCCCGTGGTCCCGCAGGAAGCGCAGCGTGTCCGTCGGTGTGCGGGTGCCGGGCGGGCGGAAGTCGGCCGAGCAGACGGCGATGTCGAGCAGGGGCAGCAGCTCCTCCGTGCCGGGCTTCCAACTGCCGCCGTCGAAAAGGGTCTTGCGGCCGACGGCACGCGCCGAACGGGCCGTGGCGATCGCGAGTTCCATGTGGTGGCCGTCGAACTCGACGAGGTCGCAGGCCGCCACCAGCGCGTCGAGATCGTCGGGCGGGGCGAGCCGGTGTGCTGTCGCGTTGGTCGAGGCGACGGCGCGTTCCCCGGTGGACGCGGTCACGAGCACGGTGGAGACGGCTGGCGGTCGCGTCGAGTCGGCCGCCAGGTCGCGGACGGTCACGCCCAGCGCGTTCAGGTCGGCGGCCACCCCGGCTCCCAACGGGTGGCGGCCGATCGCCGTCAGCAGCGTGGCCGTACCGCCCAGGTGGGCGAATGTCACGGCCGCGTTCGCCGCCGGGCCGCCCGCAGCGACCACCTGGTCCCGGGCGGTGAGTTTCTCGTTCGGGCCCGGGGCGTGGTCCACGAGCTGGATGACGTCCAGGGTGCACAGCCCGACGAACAGTCCTGCGGGGCGTCCTCTCTCCACCGGCGACCTCCTCGCTCGATTTACTAACAATTGGTTGAGCAGTCCAGGCTGATAAATCTAGTGTTAGTACCCATGAAGGTGAACGGTCCGAACGACACCGCCCGGCTCGCGTCCGAGCTGCGGCTCGCGGTGGGGCGGGTGACGCGGCGGCTGCGGCAGGCGCACGCCGTGGGTGATGTGTCGCTCTCCGGAGTCTCGGTCCTGGCCCGGCTCGCCCGTGACGGCGCCGAGTCTCCGACGTCCCTCGCCGAGGCGGAGCGGGTCCGCCCCCAGGCCATGGCGAGCACGCTCGCACTGCTGGAACAGCGCGGACTGGTCCGCCGCAGCCCCGATCCGGCGGACGGGCGGCGCAGCATTCTGGAGATCACGGACGAGGGACACTCCGTGCTGGCCGAGCGGCGCTCCGCGTCGGTGCACCGGCTCGGGGCCGTCCTCGACGAGTTCACCGCGGAGGAGCGCGCGACCCTCGCGTCGGCCCTGCCCCTCCTCGACCGACTGGCGGAGCGACTGTGAGCGGGACAGGGGACATACCCGGCGACGGTGCTCGGCCGCCCTTGTCGGGCGCCGTGCGCTCGGGCCGTCGTAAGGACACTCCCCCGGGGCCCAACTACAAATGGGTCGCGCTGTCGAACACCACGCTCGGGGTGCTGATCGCCACGATGGACGCCTCCATCGTGATCATCTCGCTGCCGGCGATCTTCCGGGGCATCGGCCTCGACCCGCTCGCGCCGGGCAACATCGGCTATCTGCTGTGGATGATCCTGGGCTATCTGCTGGTCTCGGCGGTACTCGTCGTCGTGCTCGGCCGGCTCGGTGACATGTTCGGCCGGGTGAAGATCTACAACATCGGCTTCCTGATCTTCGCGTGTGCGTCCGTCGCGCTGTCCCTGGACCCGTTCCGCGCGGGGGCGGGGGCGATGTGGCTGATCCTGTGGCGGATCGTGCAGGCCTTCGGCGGCTCGATGCTCACCGCCAACTCGGCCGCCATCCTGACCGACGCGTTCCCCGCCCGGCAGCGCGGAATGGCGCTCGGCGTCAACCAGATCACCGCCCTCGCCGGGCAGTTCCTCGGCCTCCTCGCCGGCGGTCTGCTGGCCGTCGTCGACTGGCGCGCGGTGTTCTGGGTGAGCGTGCCGATCAGCATCACCGGCACGATCTGGTCGTATCTGAGCCTGCGCGAGACCTCGGCGGGCCGCCCCGGCCGCATCGACTGGCTCGGCAACCTCACCTTCGCGGCGGGCGCCGGAATCCTCCTCGCGGGCATCACCTACGGCATCCAGCCCTACGGCGGCAGCGCCACCGGCTGGGGGAACCCGTGGGTCCTCAGCGGCCTGATCGGCGGCGTCGTCCTGCTCCTGGTCTTCTGCTACATCGAGACGCACATCGCCGAACCGATGTTCGACCTGGCCCTGTTCAAGGTACGGGCCTTCGCGGCGGGCAACCTGGCCGCGCTGCTGACCGCGATCGCGCGCGGCGGGCTGCAGTTCATGCTGATCATCTGGCTGCAGGGCATCTGGCTGCCGTTGCACGGCTACGACTACGAGGACACCCCGCTGTGGGCGGGCATCTTCATGCTGCCGCTCACGGTCGGGTTCCTCATCGCCGGGCCCGTGTCCGGATATCTGTCGGACCGGTTCGGCGCCCGGATGTTCTCGACGGTCGGCCTGGTCGTCGTGGCGCTCTCCTTCGTCGGGCTGCTCGCGCTCCCGATCGACTTCGACTACGGGATGTTCGCGGCGCTGCTGCTGCTCAACGGTCTTGGCCAGGGCATGTTCTCCGCGCCGAACACGTCCTCGATCATGGGCAGTGTGCCGAGCGAGTACCGGGGTGTCGCCTCGGGCATGCGCTCCACCTTCCAGAACTCGGGCACCGCCCTGTCCATCGGCGTGTTCTTCTCCCTGATGGTCTCCGGGCTCGCCACCTCGCTGCCCGGCACGCTGAGCAAGGGACTCCAGGCGCACGGCGTTCCGGCCGGTGCCGCCGACCAGGCCGCGTCGCTGCCACCGGTGAGCACCCTGTTCGCCACGTTCCTCGGCAACAACCCCATCCAGCACCTGCTCGCGTCCAACGGCGTCCTCGACCAGCTCTCGGCGGCCCAGCGCGCCGTCCTGACCGGCCACTCCTTCTTCCCTCGGCTGGTCTCCGGCCCGTTCCACCACGGCCTGACCATCGTCTTCGGCGTGGCGGCGGGCATGGCACTGGTCTCCGCAGTCGCCTCGGCCCTGCGCGGCGGCCACCAGTCCGAGCCCGGCCCCGAACCGGCACCGGCCGGTCTGCCGGCCGCCCCCACCGAGACACCCGAGGCCACCCAGGCGGGGCCGAACGGGGCGTCGTAGAAAGCGAGTTGTGGGGAGACCATTCACACGGTGCGCTCCATGCACACCAGTTGATCGCGGTCGTCCCATGACTCGGTGACGGTGAAGCCGAACCGCTCGTACAGGGCGATGGCCCCGGTGCGCCATTTCCAGACCGACAGTCGCACGGTGCTCGCGTCGCTTTCCGCGGCATGCGCGAGTGCGGCACGGAGCAGGTCCGACGCGATGCCCCGGCCCCGGAATGCCGGGTCCGTCCAGAGCCTCTTGATCTCCGACCGTCCGCCGGCGGGGGCCGTCACCACCAGACAGCCCACCGGGGTGCTCCCGCTCAGCGCCAGGAGCACCACGTCGTCGGCGAACGCGGTGCGCGGGTCCGCGATCTCCGCGCGGTAGCGGTCCGGCAGACCGTCCGCATCGGCGACGGCACGGCCCTTCTCGGCCTCCGTGCGCAGGTGGTAGGCCGTCAGCAGCGCGGCCGTGCCGTCCTCGGCGGAGAGCTCTCCGCCCGGTCGGCGGACGACGGAAACCTGGTCCTGAGCAGTCATGACGTCAGCATCACACGGTACGAGCCGGGCTCCGTACGAGCCCCTACGGGGTGCCGTTGTGGGCGAACGTCCACACGGCCCGGCTGCCGGGGCCGACGGTGAGGGTCGAGTGGCCGATCCGCTCCACGTGTCGGTCCTTCACGGGCCGGTTGAGTGCGAAGTCGACCCGCCGCATCCCCGCGTTCTCGCGCGGTACGACATCGAGGCGGATCGTGGTGCCGCCGCCCTCCGCGACGACGCCACCGCCCGCCACGGTCCGGACAGTGAAGCCGCCGGCCCGCAGCAGGGGCACGGTGTCGGCGAGGTCGCCCTGGGTGACCGCGATACGGACGGAGGTCACGTCACGCATCAGGTGGGTGCGGTAGTCGTCGGAGAGGTAGCGTTCCCGGCCCACGTCGCCCGGGTAGTTCGGCGGTTCGGTGTTGCCGCGGGGGTCGGCGAAGTACTCCGGCCGGTACTCCATCGCCCAGGCGCCGAAGGCGTCGTACTCGGTGGTGGTGAGGACGGCGTCGAACCACGGCACGGGCACGCCGTCGCCGAAGTCCCTGGTCTGGAGGAACTCGATCGGGTCGGCGACCCCTTCGTCCTTCAGCCGTGCGGTGACCGTCGCCAGGTCGCCCGCCCGCTCGGTCGACAGGCCCAGCCCGGCGGAGCCGAGAGTGCCGTCCTGGCCCGCGACGTCACCGACTCCGAACAGTTCCACGTAGGTCTCACGGCCCATCAGGTAGCGGCCGGTCCAGGTCTGTCCGCCAGTGCCGGTCGTGGTGCGGACCTGGAAGTTGGCGAAGTCCCGCAGGTAGTCGGAGTGTTCGATGGCGTCGGCGGTCTCCCGGTCGAAGACGCCGTAGGAGTGGTTGTAGAACAGCAGTTGCCGATCGAGCGAGGACGACCGGCCGCCTTCGGCCTGTGCCGCCCCCACACCACCTCCGATCGCTCCGGCCAGGGCCATGACGAGCACGATGATCAATCGAAATGTCCGACGTATCAGCATGCGCGCGATCGTAGGGCGGCGAGGGGACGGCTGCCGTGCGTTGTGAACGAGGTCGAAATGCTTGACACACGGGCCGCACAGCAGCCTCCCCCATGGATCAACTCCCCCGCGGGGCATGGCAGATGTACACCCTCGGTGCCCCTCCCTCGTCGGGCACGGGATCCCCGGCCGTGGCGCGTACACCCTCCCGTACGGTGGCGCCGGTACGCGGATCTACGACGCGGTAGGGAAGCGGGACGTTCTCCGGGGCGGTGATGATCAGCGGGCCACCCTCCTCCGCGTAGCAGAGGTACAGCTCGCCGGGGACGGACAAACCCCGCGGTGCCAGGGTGGACTGCCAGTCCGGGCGCATGTCCGTGAGCGGGAGGCCGTCGAGGATGCGGGAGATGCGGCCGACGTGGTGCGAGCCCTCGAAGTCGAGTGCCTCGCGCCAGCCCGCGTCCTCGGCGAGGAAGTACGTCTCGTGGCCGGGTTCGTCGGGGTGCAGTCGCCACTGCCACAGGCTCGCCGCGCCGTACACGACGCCCATCGTGCCGCCGGCGCAGAGGTTGCTCCAGGCCTCGTGTCCCTGCCACCAGCCCGATGCACGCCCCGGGCGGCCGGTGTTCTCATACGTCGGCTCGCCATTCGCCACCGCCTTGGGCGGGGTGTTGCGCCACATGTCGGCGACCCGTTCCTGGACATGTCCGCCCATGTGGCCGGTCTGGCACCACTGGAAGTGCAGCCAACTCTCGTGCTGGTGGGCGCGGTTGGCGGAGTGCGGCCGGTAGTGGATGCCGCAGGGCTGGCCGTAGCCGTCCCAGCGGCCGATCTCCGCGCCGCCCGCCGCGATCTGTGGTTCGCCGCCCTCTCCGTCGGCGCCGACCAGGTAGACGGTGGGGGCGGCGCCGTAGCGGGCGACCAGGTAGCGGCAGTAGCGGGCGTACTCCTGTGGTGGGACCACCGGGCCCGCAACTCGCTGGCCCTTCCAGCCGAAGCCGTGGAAGAGCGGCTGGAGGACGGGCACGATCCCGTGGTCGCGGAGGATGCCGGTCAGCCGGTCGAGGTACTGGAAGTACGCCGGATTCAGGACGTTGACGTGCCCGGTTGGCAGGTCCTCGAAGCCGACGTCGAACCCCTCGTCGGCGGTGCGGTCGCGGGGGCCGCGCGCGTCCATGTCGGGCTGGACGCTCATGAGCAGGGCCGCGTTGAAGCCCTTGGTCCGGCGGTCGGCCGCGTACTGCCTGACCTGTTCTTCCGTGGCCCGCCAGGGCAGGGCCCAGGCGGTGTCGGCGACCAGCAGTGCGGGCGTTCCGTCGGCGTGCACCAGGCTGCGTCCACCGGGTGACATCCGCCAGAAGCCGTGCCGGTCGAAGGAGTTGGCGTCGTCCGTGGCGGGGCGGACGTCGAGGGTTCCGGTCCGCCCGGAGAGTCCTTCGTCCGTGAGGCAGTTGCTGTCGCTGCGCCAGGTCCAGCGGCCGGCCGGCTCCGGGGAGGCGAACCGGATCCTCCAGACCCGGCCGCCGTCCCAGAAGGCCGGGCGGCGCAGGACCGTCCCGGACTCGTGGGTGAAATCGGCCCAGACGTCGACGTCCGTATAGGGGTTGGCGTGGTCGCGGACCCCGGTGAGGGTGATCTCGGTCCCCCGCCAGGGGACGGTCACCGGGTCCGCTTCCGGTCGTGCACGGCTCATGACGGGCGGATGGTGAAGTCGGCGGTGAGAGGCAGGGTCGTGGAAGAGGGGCCCGCTTCCAGGCGGAAGGTGCCCGGCTCCACCGTCCAACCGCCTGTCCCGGTGTCCCAGTGCCGCAGGGCCCGCGCGTCCACAGTCACCGTCGCGACGGTCTCCTCGCCGGGCGCGGCCTCGACCACGGCGAACCCGGCGAGCCAGCGGACCGCGCGTTCGACCTCGCTTGCGGGGCGGCCGGCGTAGATCTGTACGACCTCCTTGCCTTGCCGCGTACCGGTGTTGCGGATGCGCACCTCCGCCGTGAAGTCGGCGCCGGGCTCCGCCTCGCCGGGGACGTCGAGCGAGACGTACTCCCAGGTGGTGTAGCCGAGTCCGTGGCCGAAGTCGTAGCGGGGCGGCTGCCACTCGGGACGGCCGGCGCCACGGTGGCCGATGAACAGGCCCTCGTCGTAGGTGAGGACGCCGTCGGACGGTTCGGTGGTGGGCAGTCCGTGTTCGGAGGCGGGCCAGACCGTGGGCAGTCGGCCGCCCGGTTCCACCTCGCCGAGCAGGACGTCGGCGAGCGCGTTGCCGAACTCCTGGCCGGGGAACCAGGCGAGCAGCACGGCCGCCACGTCGTCGGCCCACGGAAGCAGCACCGGCGCCCCGGAGTTGACCACCACGACGGTACGGGAGTTGGCCTCGGCGACCCGGCGGACGAGTTCGTCCTGCCGGCCGGGAAGGGCGAGGCTCGTGCGGTCGAAGCCCTCGCTCTCGACCTCCTCGGTGGTGCCGACCACGACCACGGCGACCTCGGCCTCCCGGGCGAGTGCCACGGCCCGCTCGATCTCCTCGTCGTCGCTGCCGTGCGGGGGCAACAGATTGAGCTGGAACATGGTGACCGCACCACCGATGGCCTCGCCCGTGGAGCCGGAGGCGGACTCGCTGTCGGCGTCGATGTCGATGTCGTGGGTGAGGACGATCTCGGTCTCCTCGCCCTCAGCCAGCTCCACGGTGTGCAGCTGCTGGGGCGGGGTCATGAGCCCCTCCACCAGGTCGGCGCCCGGCGGGAGTTGGAGCCGTACGTCGAAGGCCTCGGCCCCCGCGACGGACATCCGGAAGCGGCCGATGCCCGAGCCGCCGATCGCGTAGCGGCCGACCCCGGTCGCACGGACGACGGTGCGTACCTCCACCCGGGCGACCTCGCCGACGGGCACTCCGGGGCCGTAGGAGCCCATCCAGGTGTAGGCGGCTCCGGCGCGGAGTTCGGAGCCCAGGAGGGTTCCGTCCGCGGTGAGGAAGCGGACCTCGGTGCCCTCGCCGGAGCCGTCGGGAAGGCGGAGGTGGGACAGCGGCGCCACGGGGGTGCGGGTCTGCGGGGTGACGCCGATGCCGTGGGTGACCTCGACGCCGTCACCGAGGGCGGCACGGATGCCGTCGAGCGGGGAGACGGTGTACGGCGGGAAGACGGTGGCGCTGCCGCCGCCGAGGGTGCGGGCCACGGAGGCGTTGGGGCCGAGCACGGCGACCTTCTTCAACACCGCGTGGTTCAGGGGCAGTACGGCGTTCTCGTTGCGGGCGAGCACGAATCCGGCGGCGGCGGTCTCACGCAGTCGGGCCGCGACCGATGCGGTGTCCTGCTCCGGTGGCCGGGCGGTGGTGGGTATGCCGTCCAGCGCGCCGACGCGGGCGGCGAGGCGCAGCAGCCGCAGCACCTTGTCGTCGACGAGCGTTTCGTCGACCTTGCCCTTGCGTACGGCGGCGACCAGCGCGTCGCCCCACGGGCCGATCGGGCCGGGCATCACCAGGTCCAGCGCGGCGCGCGCGGACTGCTCGGTGGTGCGGGCGGCGAACCAGTCCGACATCACCAGTCCGTCGAAGTGCCAGTCGTCGTGCAGGACTTGGCGCAGCAGCGGGCTCTCGGTCATCGGGTGTCCGTTGACCCCGTTGTAGGCGGCCATGACGGCCCAGACGCGACCCTCGCCGACGATCGCCTCGAACGGCGTCAAGTACAGCTCCCGCAGGGCGCGTTCGCCGATGCGGGCGTCGAGCGTCATCCGCTGGGTCTCGGAGTCGTTGCCGACGAAGTGCTTCACGGTGGCCGCCACGCCGCCGTCCTGCACGCCCTTCACATAGGCGACGCCGATGCGGGAGGTGAGCAGCGGGTCCTCGCTGAAGCACTCGAAATGCCGTCCGCCGTAAGGGGTTCGGTGCAGATTGACAGTGGGAGCGAGGAGGACGTCGACGCCCTTGGCGCGTGCCTCGTGGGCGAGCAACCCACCGAGTTTCTCGACCAGTCGCTCGTCCCAGGTGGCGGCGAGGGCGGTGGGCGAGGGCACGTTGGCGGAGGGGCTGCGCTCGTCCCAGAGTTCGCCGCGGACTCCGGCGGGGCCGTCCGAGACGACCAACCTCCGTAGTCCTACGGCGGGTTCGGGGTGGAGGGACCAGAAGTCCGCGCCGGTCAGCAGCCGCACCTTCTGCTCCAGGGTGAGCGCGCCGAGGCGCCTGGCGAGCTCGGCCTCGTCGGCCGCGGGCGGGGCGTCGGTGGGGGTGGGCTGCCGGGTCACGGCGTCCTCCTCGATGAAGGGTGGTTGGTGGGGGTGTCGCCTGCGCTCTCGACGAGGACCCGGACGTCCCAGGGGCCGAGCCCGAGGGCGGTTCCGGCGGCGAGGGGCTCGCCGGTGAGCAGGTCGCGGACGTCTTCCGGGAGGCGGTAATCGGCCGGTTCCCAGGCCCAGTTGTGGACGAAGCGCAGGAGCGCGCCGTCGGCTGTGGTGGCCGAGGTGCAGGTGACGGAGGCCGGCCGGGCCGCGCGCCAGGCGTCCGGCGGCAGTGAGGTCGCGGCGATCCAGTCGGCGAGGCTGTGCGAGAGTTCGCGGTCGGGGACGGTGCCGATGTACGTCACCCGGCCGGTGCCGTACTCGTGGGTGGTGGCGGCGGCGAACTCGCCCAGGTGCGGATGGTCGTACCCGGCGAGGACGGTCGCGCCGTCCGGGATCAGCCCGTCGGCCCATGCGGTGGCCTGCCCGTGCAGGGCGGGGCCGTTCGGCGTCCCCTCGCCCTTGGTGATCGTGACCGGGGCCAGCACATTGGTGAACTCCTGGTAGTGCGCGCCCGCGGCGGGGCGCAGCACTCCGGGCATGACCGTGTGCCGGGCGACGGCCTCCTCGTCGGCGTAGCCGGTGCGGGGGGTGAGGACGAGATGGCCGCCCGCTTCGGCGTAGCGGCGCAGCAGATCGAGGGTCGCGTCGTCCGCGATGTACAGCGCCGGGACGACGAGCACCGGCCAGCGGTCCACCAACTCCTCTGGACTGGACGGGAGTTGTTCCGGGGCAACGATGTCTACGGACAATCCGGCGTCGAACAGCCCCCGGTAGTAGGCGGCGACGATCCGGTCGTAGGACTGCGGGTCGCCGAACCAGGCGGGGGCGCCGCCCCGGAGCGGTCCCATGAACTCCATGGCCCAGCGGCTGTCGGAGGAGAGCAGCATCGCCACGTCGCTGCGGGGGCGCAGGCCCTCGATCGTCGGGCTCGCCTGTTGCAACTCCCCTGCGATCGCCGAGAGTTCCTCGTACGTCCGGCCGGGTTCCAGGCTGTGGCCGAGGATGCCGCCCCAGTAGGTCTCGGCGCCGTAGTGCAGGGAGTGCCAGTGCCAGTACTCGATCATTCTGGCTCCGCGCGCGACCATGTTCCACACGGCCTGGCGGGCCTGGCCCCGGTAGAGGGGGAAGTTGTCGGCGGAGCCGCCGATGGAGGTGGCGTTGGTCTCCATGACGAGGAAGGGTTCCTGGCGGATGCCGCGGGCCAGGTCGTTCTGGAGGGAGAGCCAGGCGGGTCCCGACCAGGGGACGAAGAACGGGTGCAGTCCGCCGACGAGTTCGTCGGGGCCCGGGAGGGCCAGTCCGTCCTGGGTGGCGTAGTAGATGTTGGCCCCGGCGACGTCGAGGGGCCGGCCGATGGCGGAGATGTCCAGGCCCTGTTGGCCGAGGGCGACGCAGGTGGTGATGAACTGGTGCTCGGGGACGAGGCCGCGGACCAGTTCGGCGTGCCAGGTGATGTACTCCTGCGTCAGCCGGGACTGGTAGCGGCGCCAGGCCAGGTCGTAGGACGGGGTGGTGTTGCCGTCGGGGGTCCACAGGTCCGCCCAGTCCGTCAGGCGGTGGGACCAATAGGTGAGCCCCCAGCGGCGGTTGAGGGTCTCGACGTCGCCGTAGCGGTCGCGGAGGTGGTCGAGGAAGCCCTGGAACACCGAGTCGTTGTGGAAGAGGCGGAGTCCGGGTTCGTTGTCGACCTGCCAGCCGATGACGGCGGGGTGGTCGGCGTAGCGGCCCACGACCTTGCGGACGAGCCGTTCGGCGAGGTGCCGGAAGGCGGGGTGCGAGTAGTCCGCGTCCTGGCGCATGCCGTACGGGATGGGTTCCCCGGTGCGTGAACGGGCCGCCGTTTCGGGGTACTTGCGGCGCAGCCAGGGCGGGACGGCGTAGGTCGGGGTGCCCACGATCGCCTTGATGCCGCGGTCGTGGGCGGCGTCGAGCACGGGCTGCAGCCAGTCCAGCTCGAACTGTCCCTCGCGGGGTTCCCAGGTCGACCAGACCGACTCGCCGACCCGGATGACGTTGAACCCGGCCTCGGCCATCAGATCGAGGTCCTGCGCGAGTCTTTCGTACGGCTGGTACTCGGTGTAGTACGCGGCTCCGAAGAGCATGGGTGAGGAGGAAGTGCCCATACGGTGCTGGTGACTTTCTGTCAGGAACCGGTCGGCCGGTTCGGGACGGGACGAAGGTGTCAGTCCTCGCCCCGGTAACTGAAGTGCGAGAAGGCGACCGTGCCTTCGGTGGCGTACATGCCGACGACTCGGCCGGTGAAGGACGCGGCGGTCTCGGCGGAGACGTAGCGGCCGTCGAGGGCGGCGAGTTCGACCGGTCCGGTGCCGGGGTCGACGGACAGGCGGACCACGTCGGGGCCGAGGGCGTCGAGGCCCATGCCGGTGACCGGTTCGGTCTCTATCCGTACGGTCACCGGTCCCGGGGGAATCGGCTGCTCCCAGGTCTGGGAGAGTCCGCCCACCCGGGCGCGGGCGCGGGCGAGGCCGGCGCCCACCTCGATGTCGTAGTGGTGGAGTTCGTCGATGCGCAGGCTCAGTCCACCGATGCCCTCGCCGCTGTCCACGCGGACCGTGAAGACGGCCGACTCGTGCTGCTGGCGGCGGCCGACGAACCGTGGCCGGGGGTCGTCCATGGTGGAGCCGTCGGCGTGGACGACGAGGTGGCCCGGGCGCTCGGTGAGCGAGGACCAGTCGGCGGCGGGTGTGCGTATCGAGAGCCATTCCAGGCCGAGTTGGGCGCCGCTGAAGGTGTCGTTCTGCTCAACCGGTCCGGTGGACGGCGTCAGTTGGACCGGCTGCACCACGGGCCAGCCGTCGACCCATTCCAGCGTGGTGCCGAACGTCTCCCGGCCCATGGGCGAGAAGGCCCTGGTCAGACCCCCGGGCCGCATCCCCAGCAGGATGAGGGCCCAGCCGTCGTCGGGAGTACGTACGAGGTCGGCGTGGCCGGTGTTCTGGACCTTGCGGGCGGTGCTGCGGGCGCTGAGCACGGGATTGGCCGGGCAGCCCTCGAAGGGACCGTCGGGACGGGGTCCGCGGGCGATGCTCACGGAGTGCCCGCGTTCGGTGCCGCCCTCGGCGATCAGGAGGTACCAGGTGCCGTCGATCTCGTAGAGGTGCGGTGCCTCGGGGAACATCAGGCCCGTGCCGGACCACAACGACCGTGGTTCTTCCAGGGCTTGGCCGGTTTCGAGGTCCATCCGGACCTGCTGGACGCCCAGGTGCTCGCCGGCGCGGTCGCCGTCGAGCTGGAGACCGGAGTAGGTGACGTAGCAGGTGCCGTCGGCGTCCCAGGCGAGGTCCGGGTCGATGCCGGGCGCTCCCTGCATGACGATGCCGTCGGACCAGGGGCCCTCGGCGCGGTCGGCGGTGAAGACGAGGCTGCCGCGTCCCATCGCGTCGGTGACGACCAGCCAGAAACGGCCGTCGTGGAAACGGATGGTGGGCGCCCAGGCACCACCGAGCGTGGGGACCTTCTCGACCGCCAACTGCCCCGGACGGGTGACGACATGGCCGATCGGCTCCCAGTGCTCCAGGTCCCGGCTGTGGAACAGCGGTATGCCGGGGAGGTACTCGAAGCTGGAACAGGCGAGGTAGTAGTCGTCGCCGACGCGGGTGACGCTGGGGTCCGGGTGGAAGCCGGGGACGATGGGGTTGGGCAGGGTCATGCTCGGTCTCCCGACGTCGAGGCGATAGCGGGGGTGTTCGTGGAGGCGCCGGCCGCCAGGGCCTCCGCCAGGCGCTGCCGTTCGGCCCGGCGCTCCGCCTGGCGTGCCGGGTCCGGCACCGGCGCGGCGAGCAACAGGCGCTTGGTGTAGGGGTGTTGGGGTGTGGTGGTGACGGTCGCCGCGTCGCCGGTCTCGACGATCTCCCCGCCCTGCATGACGGCGACCCGGTGGCTGATGTGCCGGACCACGGACAGGTCGTGGGTGACGAAGAGATAGGCGACGCCGGTGCGTTCCTGGATCTCGACGAACAGGTCGAGGACCCGGGCCTGGGTCGAGAGGTCCAGTGCGCTGACCGGCTCGTCGCACACGATGACCCGTGGGTCCCGGGACAACGCCCGTGCGATGGCGATGCGTTGGCGCTGGCCGCCGGAGAACTCCCGGGGCAGCCGCTCCCCCGCGTCGGCGGGCAGCCGGACCTGGTCGAGCAGGTCCCGCACCCGCTTCTCGGCCTCCGCGCGAGGGGTTCCCGCGACGCGGAGCGGTTCGCTGAGGATGTCGTTCACGGTCATCGCCGGGTTGAGGGAGGTGTACGGGTCCTGGAACACCACCTGGATGTCACTGCTGAGCGCCCGGCGTTCCTTCGGGCCGAGGCCCGAGATGACCCTCCCGGCGTAGCGGACGGCGCCGGAGGCGACCGGGGCGAGGCCGAGGACGGCCCGGCCCAGGGTGGTCTTGCCGGAGCCCGACTCGCCGACCAGTCCGAGGGTCTCGCCCGCGCCGATGGTGATCGACACGCCCTTCAGCACCCGGAACGGCGGCTTGCGCCAGCCCTTGGACGGGTACTCCACGATCAAGTCGTCGACTGCCAACAAGGGTTCGTCGGCCGGAAGTCGCCCGTTCGGTGTCCCGTTCATGGTCGCGGTCATGCCGGACCCTCCTGATGTGCGGAGTTCGTGATCCCTGCGGTGTCCGTGACGTCCGCGGCCTTCGTGGCTCCCGCGACGCTCGACGGCACGATGCGGCTGAGCGGCGACCTCGGCTCGGCGTCCTCCAGCGTGGAGGCCAGGAGCATCCGCGTGTACGGGTGGCGCGGATCGGCGAACAACTCCCGTACGGGGGCGGACTCCACGACGGTGCCGGTCTGCATCACCGTCACGCGGTCGCAGATGTCGGCCACCACACCGAAGTCGTGGGTCACCAGGATCACGCCCATGTTCCGCTCGCGTTGAAGGGACCGGATCAGGTCGAGCACCTCGGCCTGCACGGTCACATCGAGCGCGGTGGTCGGCTCGTCGGCGATCAGCAGGTCGGGTTCGCAGGAGACCGCGCCGGCGATGAGGACGCGCTGCGCCATGCCGCCGGAGATCTGGTGGGGATAGCTGTTGAAGACCCGCTCGGGGTCGGCGATCCCGACCCTCTCCAGCAGAGCGAGGATCTTGGCCTTCGCCTCGGCGGCCGACAACTTCAGGTGTCTGCGCACCGGTTCGACCAGCTGGGCGCCGATACGGAAGGAGGGGTCGAGGTTGGACATCGGCTCCTGTGGGACGTAGGCGATGCGGCGGCCCCGGTAACGGTTCATCCCGGCGCGGCCGAGGCTTCCCAACTCCGTTCCGTCGAAGATCAGCTGGCGGGTGGAGACGCTCGCCTCCGGGGGCAGGAGCCCCAGTACGGCGAAGGCGGTCTGGCTCTTGCCCGAGCCCGACTCCCCCACCAGTCCGAGGACTTCGCCCCTTCGCACCGTGAGCGAGACGCCCTCGACGACGGTCTTCTCCCCCTCGGCCGTCGGATAGGAGACGGTCAGGCCTTCGAGGGCGAGCAGCGCGTCCGACTCCTCGGGCGGTGCAGAGTGCTTTACCACCACGGGCTTACGAGGTGTCGTGCCGCGCGGCTTCCGCCCGCGCGTCGCGGTGCCGTCCAGCGCGTCCCGCAGGGCGTTGCCGAGCAGACCGAACGCGGCGACGGTCACCGCGAGCGCCGCTCCGGGCCAGACCATCAGCTCCGGCTTGTTGTAGATGTTGGCGAAGGCGTCGTTGAGCATGGAGCCCCAGCTCGCCTGGCTCGCCGAGCCCAGGCCGAGGAACTCAAGACCGGACTGGATGACGATGCCGAGACCCAGCATCTGGGCGGCCTGGATGATGGTCGGCGCCTGGACGACGGGCAGGATGTGCCGGCGGATGATCCGACGGTCGGCCAGGCCGGAGACCCGGGCCGCGTCGACGTACAGTTCCTCGCGCACGGAGATCACCGAGGCGCGGATCAGCCGGAAGACGCCCGGTGACATCAGGACGCCGAAGACCGCCATGGCGAGGTAGGTGTTCTGGCCCACCGCGGACATCACGACCAGCAGCACGATGATCGCCGGTACTGCCATCAGCAGGTTGGACACCCAACTGCTCACCGCGTCGAACCACTTGCGGTAGTAGCCGGCGACCAGACCGGCGGGAACGCCGATCACCACGGCGACGGCCACCGCGAGCAGGGCGCCCAGCAGGCTGGTGCGGCCGCCGTAGAGCAGCCGGGCCAGGACGTCACGGCCGACGCCGTCACCGCCCAGGGGGTGCTTTCCGCTCATCGGGGCGAGGCTCTCGGTGAGCGAGGTGTGCGCCGGGTCCTGGCTGGTCAGGAGCGGTGCGAACAGGCTGGCCAGGGAGATGAGGGCGAGGAGGACCAGGCAGGTCACGGCCACCGGGCTGCGCAGCAGCCGGCGCAGGAGGCCCGCCCTTCCGTGTGCGGCGACGGCCGGGGCGATCGCTGTTTCTTCGGACTGAGGCAGCGTCATCCGACACGCACCTTCGGGTTGAGCCAGCCGTACGCGAGGTCCATCAGGATGTTGACCACCACGACGAGGGCGACCATGACCACGACGACACCCATGACCACGGGGGTGTCGCCCTGGGATCCGGCGCTCGTCGCCTCGCTGCCGATCCCGTTGAGGCCGAAGACCTTCTCGACCACCACCGCGCCGCCGACCAGGCCGATGAACTGCAGGGCCAGCACGGTCAGCGCGGCCGGGGCCGCGTTGCGCAGCGCGTGCCGGAACAGCAGGCTCCGCTCGCTGATGCCACGGCTGCGCAGGGTCCGTACGTAGTCCGCGCGCAGGACGTCGACCATGGAGCCGCGTACCTGCTGGGCGGTGGCGGCGATCGCTCCGACGGAGAGCGACAGCGCGGGGAGGGTGATCGACTTCAGCCAGCCGCTCGCCGAGTCCGCGAACGGGACATAGCCGGTCGCGGGCAGCCAGCCCAGGTCGACGCCGATCACCACGGCGAACACCAGGGCGACCAGGAAGCTCGGCACGGCGAACCCGAGGACCGCGAGCAGCTGCACCACCTGGTCCAGTGCTCCGCGGCGGACCGCGGCGGCCACTCCCAGGACGGTGCTCAGTACGGCCGACAGCAGCAGCGCCGCCAGCACGATCGACAGCGTGACCGGCAGCTTGTTCTCCAGCGAGGTCGTCACGGACTCACCGCTGAACCACGAGCTGCCGAGGTTGCCGTGCACCACGTCCGCGAGCCAGTGGCCGTAGCGGACCACGAAGGGCTGGTCGAGCCCGAGTTCGGCGGACTTCGCGGTCACCTGCTGCTGGGTGGCGGTCTGTCCCACGATCTGGCGCACCGGATCGGAGCCGGTGAGGCCCATCAGCGCGAAGGTCGTGGTCGCGATGACCAGGACCAGGACCAGCCCGGCGGCGATGCGCCGGACCAAGAAAACAATCATCAGTCTCTCCACCTTGCCTTTCCTCGGCCGTTGCGGTGTGCCGGCGGCCGGGCGGGATCGGTGCCCGCCCGGTCCGCCGTCCTGGTCAGCCGGCGGGCTTGAAGTTGTAGATCGGGGGCACCGCGGCGAACGTCTGCGGCGTGAAGGTGACGCCCTTCGTCGTCGCGTAGACGGCCTCGACGGAGTCCCAGGGCGCGTTCCACGCCTGGTCGACGAGGTAGGTGTTGAGCTGCTTGAACAGGGCGTCCTGGGCGGCGCCGGTCGCCGAGCGGGCCTTGTCGATGAGGTCGGTGGCCTTGGGGTCCTCGGTGTGCAGCGGGTTCCACAGCGCGCTCTTGCCCACCTCGATCTGGATGGTGTCCCAGGGTCGGAAGGAGGCCAGGGTCATGTACGACAGCGGGTACTTGCCGGCGAGAAGGGCGCTGATGAACTGGGTGGCCGGGATCTTGTCGACCTTCACCTTGATCCCGATGTCCTCCAACTGCTGGACCATGGCGGCCTGTTGGTCAGGGAAGACCGACGAGATGTCCGGGACGGTGACCGAGAATCCGTGCGGGTAGCCCGCCTCGGCCAGGAGCTGCTTGGCCTTCGCCGGGTCGTAGGTGTACTTGGAGTTCAGGGAGCTGTCGAAGGCCGAACCGGCCGGGTTGAAGATCTGGGTGGTCGCCTTGCCCAGACCCTGCTTCGCCGTCTTGACGATCGTGTCGCGGTCGAAGGCGTAGTTGAGGGCCTGGCGGACCCGGACGTCGCCGAGCGCCTTGACGATCTTTCCGGCACGGTCCCAGATGTAGACGCCCTCGACGTCACCGGAGGTGAACTTGGTGACGGTCAGCCCGCTGCTCTTGGCCGGGGCGATGCTCTTGGCGCTGGCCAGCAGCGCGCCGTTGACCTGGCCGGAGCGCAGCGCGTTGAGCACGGCGGTCGGGTCGGTCAGCGGCTTGAGGACGATCTTGTCGAACGGGAAGGCGGCCTTGTTCCAGTACCCCGCGTTGCGGACGAAGGTGTAGGTGCTGCCCGCCGTGGTGGCGGACTTGTCCAGGGTGTAGGGGCCGGAGCCCACCGGGGTGTTCTTGATCGTGCCCGCGGCGATGGCCTTGGGGCTGGCGATCATGCCGGCCACGTTGCCGAGGTTCGGGACCAGCGAGGGATCGGGGGCCGAGAGCCTGATCTTGACCTCGGTGGCGCTGACGACGTCGACGCCGCTGATGCTGGTCAGCTGGCCGGCCGCCTCGCTGGTGCCGCCCTTGGTGTGCAGCAGGTTGGTCTTGACCGCCGTCGCGTCCAGGGGGGTGCCGTCGGTGAACTTGACGCCGCTGCGCAGGGTCAGCGTGAGTACCGTGCGGGCCGCGTCGTAGGACCACTTGGTCGCCAGGTTGGGTTCGACCTCGGCCGTCGGGGACAGCCGGAACAGCGAGTCGTATACGGGCTGGTAGTACTGCGCGTTGTTGCCGAGTCCGGCGTCGGCCAGGTCCCACGGCTGCGCCGCGACGAGCGGGGCCAGGGTCAGGGTGCCGCCGGTGGCCGCTTTGCCGGAACCGGAACCTGAACCCGAGCCGCACGCGGCCGCGGACAACATCAGGGCCGCGGATACGGCCGTCAGCGCGATTCTTCGCATGGGTACTCCGCTGGTGAGTGGATGACCGGGCGACATCAGGCGTCGAGCCGCCCTCAAGAGCCTCGGAGGTAAGGGGAGAACCAGGTTCTGACGCGGCGTCGACCGTTCTTGGCGGTCAGCCGTCCCTGGCCGAAGGGGGTGTGTTCGCCACCGTTTTCGGTGGGTGAGAACCAGCCACTGATACGTACAAGTGAAACGTATGCGTAACGTAAGCCCAGCCCTGGGCGGGCCACAAGACCCGTGCGTCACTGTTTTCCGGAAAGCCGGAATTAACCGGGCCGTCGCATCAGCGCGCGCCCGAAGCCGGAAAGGCTGTTGTCAGGTGGAGCCCGCCGCCGTCAGGCCGACTCGCGCACGACCAGGCTCAGCGGGGTCACCTGGGGCGACGCCGGCAGCGCGCGGCCGGCCACGCCGGCCACGATCATCCGGGCCGCGCGGCCCACGACGACATCGAGGTTGTTGTCGATCGTCGTCAGCGGCGGCATCGCGAAGGGCGCCAGTTTGTCGTTGTCGACGCCGATCACGGCCAGGTCGCCGGGGGCGGACAGGCCCACCCTGCGCATGCCCGCGAGAAGGGCGAAAGCCGTCTCGTCGTTGTAGGCGCACACTCCCGTGACGGCGGGATCGGCCGAGTGCCACTGCTCGGCCGCGGCGGCGGCAGCCGCGATGTCGAGGGGTACCTCAAGCAGGACCGGCGGCTCAAGTCCGCGCTCCGCACAGGCGGTTCGGGCGCCTTCGAGCCGCAGGGCCAGGAAGTCCACGAGCCGGGGATCCCCGGGAGCCGCGTAGCCGATGCGGACATGCCCCGTGTCGGCCAGCCGCTCCACCTGCATCGCGCCGATGCAGGTCTGGGGGATGGTCAGCACGCCGGGGTCCGCGGCGGGGCCCATACCGGCGCTGACCACGTGGATACCGGCCGCCCGCATGGCGGCCACGTCCTCGGCGGGGACCTCGAAGGCCGTCATCACGGCCGCCGGCATGAGTTCCTGCCACAGCGACTTGAGCGGGGCGTGATGCTCGCGCCGGGTGACGAGGTTCAGGCCGTGGCGCTCCAGCTCGTCGCCGAGCATCTCGACGAGGGCGGTGAGAGTGCCGCCGACAGGGACGTCCGGAAGGAACATCAGCACCAGGTCGCTGCGGCCCAGGCGGAGGGCGCGTGCGGCGGCCGACGGCTGGTAGCCCAGTTTCGCCACCGCGTCCAGGACCTTGCGCCGGGTCTGGTCGGAGATCTTCTGGTGCGGCACGTCGTTCAGCACATAGCTGACCGTGGTCTGCGAGACTCCCGCTTCCTTGGCGACGTCGGTCGCCGTCACGCGGCCGGTCCTGCCCGCCATGGGAGCCTCCTGGGAACATCTCGGACATGCCGATGCCGTGCGCCCGTCCGGGGTGGCGTGCGTCACTGAATCGTAACAGTGAGGGTGCCACACGTCCGACGTGTCGGACAGGATGGCCTGTTACTGGTGGTACGCACGAGGCCCCTGGGCCTCCGATCAGCCACCCTCGCACACCGCCGCGTCGAGGAGAGGGCCGAGTTCCCGGGCCACGGACGTCAGGGCACGGACGTCCCGCTCGGCGCGGGCGACGAGGATCGCCCCCTCCAGAGCACTGATCATGAGGGTGGCCAGCGCGCCGGCCCGCTCCTCCGGGACACCCATCCCGGTGAGGGCGCGGGCGACCGAGCCGCTCCAGGTGGCGAAGGCGGCGGAAACGGCCTCACGCGTGGCCGCGCTGGTCTCCGCGCAGTCCACCGTGGCGGCGGCCACCGGACACCCGCCCGCGAAACCGACGGCCGTGTACTCGTCGGTCCACTGCCGGACCATCTCGCCGAACAGCCCGCTCGGCGTCGGTTCGGGCAGCGCGGCGAGGAAACGGTCGACGCGCTTGCCCGCGTACCGGCCTCCCCAACCGACGGCCTCGTTGACCAACTGCTCCTTGCCGCCCGGGAAGTAGTGCTGCAGCGAGCCGCGCGGCGCGTGTGCGTGGACGGCGACCTCGCGCATCCCGGTGGCGGCGACTCCGTCGCGCCGGATGAGCTGCGCCGCACTGAAGACCATCCGCTCGCGCGCCCCGTACCGGGACGCCTTCGCCGCTGCCATCCCCGACCTCCGTCACCGTCGCACGGGCTGTCCGGACTCCACTCTATGACAGCGGTCATAGAGTGACGCTACTATGACCACTGTCATAGACAACGGCGATGGTGGCGGTGTGGCCTCGCCGGGGGACGGAAACGGCGGTGCATCGTGGCGTACGTGGGTTTCGTCGGCCTCGGAGTCATGGGGCAGCCCATGGCACTCAACCTCGCCCGCGCCGGAACACCCCTCGTGGTGTGGAACCGCACGCCCGGCCGGTCCGAACCGCCGCGTACCGCCGGGGCCGAGGTCGCGGCGGGCCCCGCCGAGGTCTTCGAGCGGGCCGACGACGTCGTGTTCCTGATGCTGGCCGACGAGACCGCCGTCGACGCGGTGCTGGGCCGCGGCACCCCGGACTTCGCCGCGCGGGTCGCCGGACACACCGTCGTCCACATGGGCACGACCTCGGCCGAGTACTCGGGCAGTCTCCAGGACGACATCCGCAGCGCGGGCGGGAGATACGTCGAGGCTCCGGTCTCCGGTTCCCGAGTCCCGGCGGAACAGGGGCAGTTGGTGGGCATGCTGGCCGGGGACGCCGATGCCGTGGCGGCCGTACGACCACTGCTCGCGCCGGTGTGCCGGGAGACGTTCGGCTGCGGTGCCGTTCCGGGCGCCCTGCTGATGAAGTTCTCGGTGAACCTGTTCCTGATCACCCTGGTCACCGGGCTGGCCGAGGCGTTCCACTTCGCCGACCGGCACGGGCTCGACCAGCGTCTGCTGCGGGAGGTGCTGGACGCCGGGCCGATGGCCAGTTCGGTCTCCCGGGTGAAGGCGCCCAAGCTGGTGACCCGCGACTTCGCCGTGCAGGCGGCGGCCGCCGACGTACTGAAGAACAACCGGCTGATCGCGGAGGCCGCTCGCAAGACCGGACTGTCCGCCCCGCTCCTCGACGTCTGCCACGCCCTCTACGAGGAGACAGTGGCACGGGGTCACGGCGGCGAGGACATGGTGGCCGTGGTGCGCGCGCTGGAGGCCAGGACCGAGGGCGTGGGACCGTCCGGCGCCCGCACTCACCCTGCGGAGCACGGCAGGTGAACGCGTGTGGCCGCCCGGGAGCGGGCCCGGACGGCCGTGTGTGTTCGGGGTGCCGAGGTCAGGTCACCAGGAGGTGCGCGTCTGCGACTGCTGTGCCGACGGCTGCGGCGCCGGGAACACGGAGTCGCCGCCGAACAGCGGCGCGGGCGCGGGCGCCTGCACCGCCGCCTCGTCGTCGCCGAGCATCATGTCGGGGTCGAACATGACGATCACGGCCGCGATCAGCAGGACGACGAGCGGGCCAGCGAGCATGACCAGGAGGAACGCGACCAGGTCGGCCGAGGACTGCGCGGAAGCGGCCTGGTGGGTGAGGTGGACGGAGACCGCCGCCATGCCGGTGTAGTGCATGCCGGTCACGGCCACACCCATGACCAGGCTCGCGCCGAGGCTCGCCCACAGCGCGTGAATGGAGATCGCCGCCCACAGCGCCGCGGTGGCCGCGCCCACGGCGATCACCACGGACAGCACCACGGTCAGCGCGTTGTAGTGGAGGGTGCCGTTCGTCTCGATGGCGGCCATCCCGAGGTAGTGCATGGCCGCCACACCGAGCCCGGTGACCGCGCCCGCGACACCGAGGTTCAGCGGTGAGCCGCCCCGGTAGCCGACCAGGAACACTCCTACGGCGACCACCACGATCGCCACGAACAGACTCAGAAGCGTCTTCGTCGTGTCGTAGTTGACCAGCGCGCCCTGGACGCTGAAGCCGATCATGGCGATGAAGTGCATGGTCCATATGCCGCAGCCGATCGACACGGCGCCCATGGCCAGCCACCGGGCTCTGTGCTGCGGGCGGCGCAGCGAACGGGTCGTGCAGCGCAGCCCGAGGGCCGCGCCCAGGCAGGCCATCAGGTAGGCGGCTACAGGTGTCACTGCGCCGTAGTAGAAGTCGGAGACGGTGGCGGTCATCGAGGGTTCCCTTCACGTACGTGACTGCAGGCCGCGCCGCAGGAGCGGCGGGCCGGCACGGTGACGTGCGCACGCTCCCTTCCGACGGGCCACGGAGAGCGCCGTGCCGCGCCGGGCGCGGGCCTCCGGTCGGGAGACGCGCGGGGACAGGGTGCGCCACGGCAGGGGCGCGCGTGGATCGACCACTCCCGCCCCTGCCGCACGTTCGTACCGGCTCGGCCGGGCGGACGTGCACGAGCGCGCGGACATCCTGCGAACGGAGACAGGACACGGGGAACCGAACGGTCGACTTCAAGCCACCAGGCCGAGTTGTGCATGATTCAATCACGGCGCTCACACATTTCCTACACAACCTGGAAAGGTGTTAGCCGAATCGATACTTCGCTACTACTGCCCATAAAGCCGACCAGCGTGGGGAGTTCAGCGATCGGCACTCCGGCCGCCGTCGACGTGGAGGATCTCGCCGGTGACGAAGTGCGGGACCGGTGATGTCGCCCTGGACCGTGAGGACGTCCGGGTCCGCTGAGGGCCAGAGGTCGCACGAGGTCACGTCGACGCGACGGCTGAGCTTCCGGTACGCCGCGACGAGGGGTCCGGCGACGGAGACACCAGTGAACGAACTCTCGGCAAGCACCGTCGTCGTCACCGGGCGGGGCCGAGGGCGTGCACTCCCTCGGCGTCCTCCAGATCGAGCCTCGCGGCCGTCGCGGCGGCTGCCCTGCCCGCCATCGCCGCCGGTTCGTCGACACCCCGCTGACGGCACGCCTGCTCGGCGCCGAACTGGAGCTTCGCCACGAGGAGTTGCGCGCCACGCTGCCGATCCGCCGGGTCGTGGGACCGTCGGACGTGGCCGCGCCCGCTCTGCGCCTGATGACCAACACCGCGCTCACCGGGGCGACTTACGGCATCGACGGCGGCCGGCAGCTGATCCCCTGAGCGATGCGGTACGTCACCGCGTCATGGCGTCGCCTTCGCGTCCGCGGCCCGGATCTGATCGTGCAGGTCCTTGAGCGCGGCGACGTAGATCTCCGAGAAGGTGGGGAACGGCTGGATCGTGTCCCTCAGAATCTCCAGCGGGACCCTGGCGCGCACCGCGAGGGTGGCCTGTTGCAGCCACTCCCCCGCCTCCGGGCCGAGGGCGTGGGCGCCGGTGATCACCCGGCCGTCGCTGAGCAGTGTGAGGAACCCGTTGGCGTCCGCGTAGGCGCGGGTGTAGGCCGCTGTCTTGGCCACACCGGAGATCGGGACGGTGGCGCTGAACCGTGCCTCGTCCGCGCCGACAGACGCCGCCTGCGGGTCGGTGTAGACCACGCGGGGGACGGCCGTGTAGTCGGCCTCGCGGGGTTCGCCGAGGATGTTGGCCGCGACGATCTCGCCCTGGTACTTGCCGACGTGGGTGAGCATCCAGAGTCCGGTGGCGTCGCCGACGACCCACAGCCGCTCGGCGGCACGCAGCCGCGAGTCGACCGGAATGCCGTGCTCGTCGGCCTTCACGCCGACCGTGTCCAGGCCGATGTCGTCGACGCGCGGACGGCGTCCGGTGGCCACGAGGAGGTGGTCGCCGCGCAGTTCCCGTCCGTCGTCGAGCGTCAGGACGTAGTCCGCGCCCTCGCGCCGGGCGGCGACCGTCCGCGGCCCGAGCACCAGCTCGACCCCGTCGCGGCGCAGTACCTCGCCGAGCGCCTCGCCCAGCGGCCGGGGCTCGCGGGGCAGGACGTACGGGCCGTGGGCCGTGAGGGCCACCTCGCCGCCGAGCCTGCGTACGGCCTGGGCCATCTCGACGCCGACGGGGCCCGCGCCGAGCACGATCAGCCGGCGCGGGACCGCCTTCATGCCCGTCACCTCGCGGTTGGTCCACACACCCGTCAGGTCGGCCAGGCCCGGCACCGGCGGCATGATCGGCGCCGCCCCCGTCGCCACGACGACGTGCTCGGCGGTGTGACGGGCCCCGGCCACCTCCACGACACCCGGTCCGGCAAGGCGGCCGGTGCCTCGCAGCAGGTCGATGCCGCTGTCGGCCAGCCAGCGTTCCTGTCCGGCATCCGAATAGTCCGACACCATGAAGTCCCGCCAGGCCAGGGCCTGTTCGACGTCGACCTGGGCACTCGCCGCGGCCTCTCGCGCGCCGTGCACCGCCTCGCCGGGGCGCAGCAGGGTCTTCGACGGGATGCAGGCCCAGTACGAGCACTCCCCGCCGACCAGTTCGCGCTCCACCAGGGCGACCCGGAGTCCGCCGTCGGCGAGGGCACCGGCGCAGTGCTCACCGGGCGATCCCCCGCCGACCACGATGACGTCGTAGTCGTAGGCATGATCGTGGTCGTGGCTCATCCGTTCGTCCTCCTCGCCCGGGGGGGGCCGCCCTCGATCGGGTGTCAGGTCGGCAGTTCGGTACCGGCCTGCTCACTCACCATGTACCGCGCGTACCAGTCGGGCCAGTCCGGGTCCTCCGTGCCGGTGCGTGCCTCGTGCTCGCCGTGTGCCGCGGCGGCGCGGCGCAGTGCGCCGGCCAGGTCCTCGGCCGAGGCGAACGTCGTGGCCGCGGGGTCCAGCCGGCCCGGGAGCCGGGTGGTGATCTCCTGGAGGACCCAGCCGTTGCCGTCCGGGTCGCTGAACGACACGAACGAGCCGTAGCTGCTGCGCTTCGGGTCCGGTCCGGGCACCCGGGCGTCGGTCCCGGCGTGGTGGAAGACGCCGCCCTCGTCGTGGAAGACGTCGCTCGGGTCGGCGCCGACCCGCTTGAGTTCGTCGTGGGCGGCGCCGATGTCGTCCACGATCAGGTGCAGACCCTGGGCGGAGCCCGGTGCCTGGGTCGTGACCGAGGTGCCGAAGATGACGGAGGCGGGCGAGCCCGGCGGCGTCACCTGTACGACCCGGAAGTCCTCGCCGGTGGCGACGTCGGCGTCGAGCCGCCAGCCGAGCGCCGTGTAGAAGTTCTTGGCCCGCTCCACGTCCCCGACCGGTACCACGACGACTTCGAGCTTCATGTCCATGAGCTGCGTCTCCGTTCTCGGACGAACTGCCGCCCCCTCCAGAATCGCCGCTACGGCTCCGATCCGCGCCGGGGAGTCCGGCCCGGTGCTGGTATCAGAGACGATCTGCGTCCAGAACCGCGCGGGCGAACGCCTCCGGCGCCTCCTGCGGCACGTTGTGCCCGATGCCGTCGAGGGCGCGGTGGTCGTAGGGGCCGGTGAACTTCGCGCGGTAGGCACTTCCGTCGCCGGCCGGGGTGAAGGGGTCCAGCTCGCCGTCGAGCGTGATCGTGGGTACCGCGACGGCCGGGCCCGCGGCGAGCTTGGCCTCGATGCCGTCGTAGCGGGGGTCTCCCGCGGCGAGGCCGAGCCGCCAGCGGTAGTTGTGGATCACGATGCTCACGTAGTCCGGGTTCTCGAAGGCCTTCGCGGTGCGGTCGAAGGTGGCGTCGTCGAAGTGCCAGGTCGGGGAGACGTCGCGCCAGATCAGCTTGGCGAAGTCGTGCCCGTAGTGGGCCAGGCCCAGCTCACCGCGTTCGGTGGCGAAGTAGTACTGGTACCACCACGCCAACTCGGCGGCGGGAGGCAGCGGTCGCCTGTTCTTCTCCCGGTTGGTGATGAGGTAGCCGGTGACGGAGACCAGGGCCTTGCAGCGCCGGGGCCACAGGGCGGCGATGATGTCGGCGGTCCGCGCTCCCCAGTCGAAGCCGCCGAGCAGCGCCTTCTCGATCCGCAGGGCGTCCAGCAGGGCGATGATGTCGAGGGCGACCACGGCCTGCTGGCCGTTGCGGAAGGTCTTCGGCGACCGGAACGTGGTGGTGCCGTAGCCGCGCAGGTAGGGCACGATCACCCGGTACCCCTCGGCGGCCAGCAGTGGCGCGACGTCGACGTAGCTGTGGATGTCGTACGGCCATCCGTGCAGCAGGACGACCACCGGGCCCTTGGCCGGGCCGACTTCGGCGTAGCCGATTGTCAACTCGCCCGCCCTGACCTGTTTCAGCGACTCGAAGGACGTAAGAGCCTTCGTCCGCACGGGAGTTGACGCCTCCGGCCCGGCGGGAGCGGCCGACGCGGGTGACGAGCCGAGCCATCCCGCCAGGGATGCGGCCGCGGTCCCGGCTCCGATGGTCCTGCCCAGGGCTCGCCTGTCGATCATGTGAACCGTCCTGCCTGTGGGGTGCCGGAGAGTGCCGTCCGATCATGGTCTGCCGCCGGTCACGCGGGGCGCCACGACCGGTTTCCTCACATGTGGGAGGTACGGCCTCTCGCCATCCGCGCTGACGCCGGTGGCCGAAGACCGGGAGCCGCGCCCGCACCGGCTGCAACCGGAACGCCGCACACCGTCGTCAGAACCCCTAACTACTCATGTTTGTAAGGGCAGTTGGAAACCGAGAGCGTTGACATGCGCCACACTCGTGCCAAGGGTGCGGGCATGAGGGGTGGGAGTGACGCATGGCCGGACGGAGACCAGTCTTAGGCTCGGCAGTCGCGGCGGCCGGTGTGCTGCTGCTGGCGGGGTGCAGCGGCGGGTCGGGCGACGAGCCCGAATCGGAACGGACGCCGAAGAAGGGCGCCGACGCATCGCCTTCGGTCTCGGCGTCGCCCGTGAACGAGCCGTACACGCTCGCCGAGGACCGGGCGCCGAGGACGCGGGCCGAGGCGGTGAAGTTCGTCCGTGAACTCACCGTGCGCCCCGACTACTTCGGCACCGGGTACCGCCAACGCGATCCCTTCGAGAGCGATCCCGCCGAGTGGGCCGTACTCGGCGAGGACTGCCTGTGGCGGCGCGAGGCGCTGCCGGGCACCGTACTGGCCAGCCTCACCCGGGCGTACGAGCTGCCGGCGAAGGGCGGCAAGGGGCCGGTGTACGTGTCGCTGACCGTCACCGTGCACCAGGACGTCGTGTCGGCACGGCGTGACATGGCCGGGTCGCTGGAGGAGGCGCTGCGCTGCCCGGGGCAGCAACTGAACGCCACGGACCGGGTGCTCGGCCTGTTCTCGCGGGCCGACGCGTTCGCCGACGGGCGGACCGTGATCTCCGACGACGACCTGACGGAGACCGGCACCTGGGTAGCCGGCGGCGGCAAGGCGCATCCCTTCGACTGGTACAAGTTCCGGATGGGGCCGGTCACCGTGGCCGCGACCGCGCGGCACGGCGCGGGCCGGACCGAGACCGAGGACTCCACCGTCACCACCGACATGGGCAGGGGAATGACCTTCGTCGCGGCGAGCATCGACAGCCAGGGCAAGGCCGGCGACGCCTCCCCCGAACCCACCGGGACGAAGGGGGCGGGACAGTGAGCGAACCGCTGCGGTCCTCCGACCCGTCCCGCATCGCGGGCTTCCGGCTGCTGCGGCGGCTCGGCGCGGGTGGCATGGGCGTCGTCTACCTCGGGCGCACCGACTCCGGGGCGCTCGCCGCGGTCAAGGTGATCCGGGGCGAGGGCGCCGGTGACGACGACTTCCGGGCCCGGTTCGCGCGGGAGGTGGAGCTGGCGCGGCGGGTGGACAGCCCCTGGGTGGTTCCCGTCCTGGACGCGGACGCCGAGACGCGCGAGCCGTGGCTGGCCACCGCTTTCGTCCCCGGGCCCTCCCTCGCCGAGGCGGTCGCCGCGCACGGCGCGCTGCCGTCGCGGGCGGTACGTGTCCTGGGCGGGCTGCTGGCCGGGGCGCTGGACGCCGTGCACACGGCCGGGCTCGTGCACCGGGACGTCAAGCCGGGCAACGTCCTGCTCGCCCTGGACGGACCGCGTCTGATCGACTTCGGCATCGCACGCGCCGCCGACGACACGGCGCTGACAGCGTCCGGGCTCGTGGTCGGCACCCCCGGTTTCCTCGCCCCGGAGCAGGCCGAGGGGCAGCCCGCCACATCCGCGAGCGATGTTTTCGCGCTGGGCTGCGTGCTGGCGTACGCCTCGACCGGCGCTCCGCCCTTCGGCAGCGGGACGCCCGACGCCCTGATGTACCGCACGGTCCACGACGAGCCCGAACTCGGCCGTGTGGAGGGCGAGTTGCGGACCCTGGTGGAACGCTGCCTGGCCAAGGACCCGGCCGCGCGCCCCACGGCCGACGCCATACGGGGCCTGCTCGCCGACGACGCTCCGGACGACTCCGGCGGCTGGCTCCCCGACCCCGTCGCCCGGATGGTCGCGGCACGGTCCGCCGAGAGCCTCGCCTTCCCGGACATCGAACCCACGGTCCTGGACGATCCGGCCGACCCCGTCCGGCACCCGGGCAGGCGCCGCCTGCTGCTGGCCGGCGGTGCGCTGCTGCTCGCGGGCGGCGGGACCGGAGCGGCGGTGTGGGCGTCGGGGGACGAGAAGAAACCGTCCGCGGGTGCCGCGCGTCCCGTATACGTCCTCGGCGTGCACACGACCGCCGGCGCGGCCGAGGCCGCCGTCAGCAGGGCCTCCGAACGCGCCGCCCGGCTCGCCGTCGCCCAGCACAACGCCACGCCGAAGCGCTCCTACGACCTGAAGGTGAAGGTCCTCGCCGACAAGGGCGACGCGGACACCGCGCGGGCGGTGGCCCGTACGTTCACCGCCGACCGGGACGTCGTCGCCGTACTTGGACCGGTCGCCGAACTCCCCATGCAGCGGGCCGCGACCGTCTACGGCGCGGCGGGACTGACCCATGTCTCCAGCACCACGGGCACGCAGGACTACTTCCTGACGTCGGCCAAGACCTCGTTCCAGAGCGGCCCCGCCCACGCCGCGCTCGGCGGCTGGATCGGACTGCACGCCTACATAGTCCGACAGGTGGTGCCGGCCGGCGTCGTGATCGACCGGGCCGGGGGCCCGGCCATGCAGGACCAGGGCGCTCAGGTGGTCAACAACTGGCGCAACGTCCTCAAGAGCGAGGTCGTGCCCCGCGTCGTCGCCGAGGACACGGACGACGGCCCGAAGGCGGTGCGTGACGTGCTCGCCGCCGGTGTCGAGGCCTTCGTCTATCTGGGCGCCCTGGACGCCACCGTCCGCACGGCCCAGGACCTGGCCACGGCCGGCTTCACCGGACCGCGCTGGATGCAGCACCAGCTGTACGGCTCGGGCTTCCCGCGCCTCGCGGGCACGGCGGGCGACGGCTGGTACGTGGTGACGGACGCCGTGGACCCCTCCGTACTGACGACGAAGCGGGCCAAGGACTTCACCACCGCCTGGCAAAAGCTCTACGGCAGCACTCCGGAGCCGTACGCGACCGAGGCGTACGACAGTGTGCGGATGCTGCTCGCCGAATTCGCCAGCACGGTTCCGGCCGGGGCGCGGCGGCGGCCGGTGCGGGCCGATCTCGCCGTACGGCTGGCGAAGGTGAAGTACCAGGGCATCGCGCGGACGTACGCCTTCGGCGACTTCCACCAGTACGACAACAGCTCGACGGGCTGGGCGGACGAGACCTTCGTCCACGAGGTGCGGGGCGGGCGGTTCCGGCAGCTGGGATCGCTCGGCGATCTGCATCGCGCGGCGCAGAACCAGGGCTGACCCGGGCTCCGAGCCGACGGGCGGGAACGACTGCGAAACGGAGGCGGCCGACGTGGAAGGGCTCCTGCCCACCGATCCGTCCCTGATCGGCGGGCACCGGCTCGCCGGGCGGCTCGGGGCGGGCGGCATGGGCGTCGTCTATCTGGCGCGCTCGCCGCACGGCGCGTGGTGCGCGCTGAAGGTGATCCGCGAGGAGTACGCCGACGACCCCGGTTTCCGCGCCCGTTTCCGCCGTGAGGCGGAGCTGGCGTCGCGCCTCACCAGCCGGTGGACCGTGCCGGTGGTCGCGGCCGACGCCGACGCCCGTTCCCCGTGGCTGGCCACCGCCTATGTGCCCGGGCCGTCCCTCGCCGAGGCCGTGGCGCTGCGCGGCCCCTGGCCCGAGGCGCAGTTGCGCGGGCTCGGTGCCGTGCTGGCCGAGGCGCTGGACGGGGTGCACGCGGCCGGGCTGGTCCACCGGGACGTGAAGCCCGCGAACGTGCTGCTGGCCGCGGACGGACCGCGCCTGATCGACTTCGGGATCGCCCGGGCCGTCGGCGCGACCGCGCTCACCACGGACGGCTCCGTCGTCGGCTCCCCCGGCTACCTCTCGCCCGAGCAGGCCCGCGGACACACCGTCGGTCCGCCCAGCGACATCTTCTCGCTCGGCTGTGTCCTCGCCCGTACGGCCACCGGCCGCCCGCCGTTCGGCACCGGTGGCGCGGCGGCCGTGCTGTTCCGGACCGTCGGGGAGGAACCGGACCTGGACGGCATCCCGGAAAGCCTCGACCGGACCGTACGACGATGTCTGGCGAAGGACCCGGAGCGCCGCCCCAGCGCCCGTCAACTCCGCGACGTCTTCGGCGAGTTCACCGTGGCCGAGTGGCTGCCCGAGGGGCTGCCGGCCCTGGTCGCCGCCCGTGCGGCACGCGTCCTGGACCTGCCCGTTCCCGACCCGACCGTGCTCGCCGGGCCCACCCCCGTGGACGCGCCGGCCTCGCCCACCCGGCGGCGCCTGCTCGTCGCGGGGGCCGCGCTCGGTGTCACCGCGGCGGCCGGGGCGGGCGCGTGGTGGCGGTGGGGCCGGGGCGCCGCGTCGGCGAACACCGGTTCCGTACGTCGCTCCCGCCATGTGGTCGCCCTGCTCGGCAGCCCGGACGACCCCTTCTTCACCGACCACGAGCGCGGCGCCCTCCTCGCCGTCGAACAGCACAACCAGGACGCCCGGCGCCCCCTGGACCTCGTCCTGCGCACCGCGGACGACGCAGGCACCGCGAAGGGCTCCGCCGCGGCGGCCGCCCGGCTGGCCACCGACCCGGACGTGTCCGTGGTGATCGCCGCGGGCACGAACGCGACCGTGCCCGCGGCCCTGGCCGCCTGCACGACGGCCCGGCTGACCCTGCTGGTCACCCGCGCCGACACCGACGAACTCGACACCGTCAACGTCACCGCCGCGCTCGTCCTGCGCGACACCCGCACCGTCGGCCCGCTCGCGGCAGTGGCCCATCTGAACCGGGTCGTCAAACCCGCCCGCACGGTGATCGTGCACGACGTGGCCACCGAGGTGGAGAGTCTGGCCACGGTCCGCATCACCACCGTCTACGGCGCGCTCGACAGCGGGACGACGGTGGAGGAGGTCGCCGCGGACGAGGACTTCACCACAGCCGCCCGCCGTATCGCCGCCCGCCCCCGTGACGCCGTCTTCTTCGGCGGGGTACGCCCCGACCGCGCCGCCGCCTGCGCCCGCGCGCTGCGGGACGCGGGCCACCTCGGCGCCCGGGTCGCGGGCGAGCACGTGCTCGGCGCTCCCTTCCTGGCCGTCGGCGAGGACTGGCGGATCGGCACGGGCTACACCGACGCGAACGCCGACTCCCGTACGAAGGCGTTCGCCGCCGCGTTCCGCGCCCGCCACGGGCACGCGCCGGGGCCCTGGGCGGCCGAGGCGTACGACGCCGTCCGGTTCGCCGCCCACGGCCTCGCCTCCGTCGGCGACGACGGCCGCACCGCCCTGCGCTCGGAACTCCTGCGCCGACCCTGGCAGGGCATCACCCGCCTCATGAGCTTCGACGCCTCCACGCAGAACTTCGAGGCGGGCGCCGAGGGCGGCGGAAGGTTCCTGTACCGGGTGACCGGCGGAACCGCCCGCTACGTGGCACGCGCCCAGGACCTCGGCAGGAAGACGTGAGCCGCGCCGACTGTCCTTCCTCCCGCTCAGGCGCCCACGTACGCCGCCAGGTGCTCCCCCGTGAGCGTCGACCGCGCGTCGACCAGGTCGGCCGGTGTCCCCTCGAAGACGATCTTTCCGCCGTCGTGTCCGGCCCCGGGGCCGAGGTCGATGATCCAGTCGGCGTGGGCCATGACGGCCTGGTGGTGTTCCACGACGACGACGGACTTGCCGGAGTCGACCAACCGGTCCAGCAGGCCGAGGAGTTGCTCGACATCGGCGAGGTGGAGGCCGGCGGTGGGCTCGTCCAGGACGTAGACGCCACCCTTGTCGGACATGTGGGTGGCCAGCTTGAGGCGCTGGCGTTCGCCGCCGGAGAGGGTGGTGAGGGGCTGACCGAGGCTGAGGTAGCCGAGGCCGACGTCGGCGAGGCGGGTCAGGATCTTGTGCGCGGCCGGGGTCGCCGCCTCGCCCGAGCCGAAGAACTCCTCGGCCTCGGTCACCGACATCGCGAGCACCTCGCTGATGTCACGCCCGCCGAAGTGGTACTCAAGGACCGACGCGTCGAACCGCTTCCCCTCGCACTCCTCGCAGGTGGTGGCCACGCCCGCCATCATCGCCAGGTCGGTGTAGATGACGCCGGCGCCGTTGCACGTGGGGCAGGCGCCCTCGGAGTTGGCGCTGAACAGGGCGGGCTTCACGCCGTTGGCCTTGGCGAAGGCCTTGCGGATCGGTTCGAGGAGTCCGGTGTACGTCGCCGGGTTGCTGCGGCGTGAGCCGCGGATGGCGCCCTGGTCGACCGACACGACGTTCTCGCCGGCCGGGATCGACCCGTGCACCAGCGAACTCTTGCCGGAGCCCGCGACACCGGTGATGACGGCGAGGACGCCGAGCGGGACGTCGACGTCGACGTCCTGGAGGTTGTTGGTCGCGGCGCCGCGGATCTCCAGGGCGCCGGTGGGCTTGCGCGTCGACTCCTTCAGCTTGGCCCGGTCGTCGAAGTGCCGGCCGGTGATGGTGCCGCCGGTGCGCAGCCCCTCGACGGTGCCCTCGAAGCAGACGGTGCCGCCCGCCGTACCGGCGCCCGGACCGAGGTCGACGACGTGGTCGGCGATCGCGATGGTCTCCGGCTTGTGCTCGACGACGAGCACGGTGTTGCCCTTGTCGCGCAGGCGCAGCAGCAGGTCGTTCATGCGCTGGATGTCGTGCGGGTGCAGTCCGATGGTCGGCTCGTCGAAGACGTACGTCACGTCGGTGAGGGAGGAGCCGAGATGGCGGATCATCTTGACGCGCTGCGCCTCGCCGCCCGACAGCGTGCCCGCCGGCCGGTTCAGCGAGAGATAGCCGAGGCCGATCTCCACGAACGAGTCGAGGGCCTGCCGCAGCGCGGTGAGCAGTGGCGCGACCGACGGTTCGTCGAGGCCGCGCACCCACTCGGCCAGGTCGCTGATCTGCATCGCGCAGGCGTCCGCGATGCTGATGCCCTTGATCTTCGACGAGCGGGCGCCCTCGTTCAGGCGGGTGCCCTCGCAGTCGGGGCAGGTGGTGAAGGTGACGGCCCGGTCCACGAACTCCCGGATGTGCGGCTGCATGCCCTCCCGGTCCTTGGCGAGCATCGACTTCTGGATGCGCGGGATCAGACCCTCGTAGGTCATGTTGATGCCCGCGATCTTCATCCTGGTCGGCTCGCGGTGCAGGAAGTCCTGCAGTTCCTTCTTCGTGAACTTGCTGATGGGCTTGTCGGGGTCGAAGAAGCCGGACTCGACGTAGAGGCGCGAGTTCCAGCCGCCGCCCGTGTAGCCGGGAACGGTGATCGCGCCCTCCGCAAGGGACTTGGAGTCGTCGTAGAGCTGGGTGAGGTCGAGATCGGTGACCGAGCCGCGGCCCTCGCAGCGCGGGCACATGCCGCCGGTGATGCTGAAGCTGCGGCGCTCCTTCACCTTCTGTCCGCCGCGTTCCATGGTGACCGCGCCCGCGCCGCTGATCGAGGCGACGTTGAAGGAGAACGCCTTCGGCGAGCCGAGGTACGGCTTGCCGAGCCGGCTGAAGAGGATGCGCAGCATGGCGTTGGCGTCGGTGGCGGTGCCGACGGTGGAGCGGGGGTCGGCGCCCAGCCGCTGCTGGTCGACGATGATCGCGGTGGTCAGCCCGTCGAGGACATCGACCTCGGGGCGGGCCAGCGTCGGCATGAAGCCCTGCACGAAGGCGCTGTACGTCTCGTTGATCAGCCGCTGCGACTCCGCGGCGATCGTGTCGAACACGAGTGAGCTCTTGCCCGAGCCGGAGACACCGGTGAACACCGTCAGCCGACGCTTCGGGATCTCGATGCTGACGTCCTTGAGATTGTTCTCGCGCGCCCCGTGCACGCGGATCAGGTCGTGGCTGTCGGCAGCGTGCAGCCCGGACGACTGCGTGTCCGTTCTCGTGGCCTTGCTCATCGTGCGTTCCCTCCGTCTGCGCCGGGCCGCCGAGAGTCGCTCGGCGGTCATCGCCCGGCTCGATCCAACCAGGCTTCGAGCGGTACGTCCGCTTCCGGTACTCGGCGATGTGCCTGGCAGTCACGCTAGGGGTGTCGCGCGGCCTCGCGCTTCTCGAATCCTGACCGGTTCGGTCGCGCACGACGTACGTGGTGCAGGTGCCGACCCAGCGCCACCACGCCCAGCGTGGTGACCAGCCCCGTCACACCCCGCCAGCCGAACCGGTCGTACGTCCGCACCCCCAGCCAGGAACCCGCGCTGCCGCCGAGGAACGCGCAGGTCATGTACGCGGTGTTGATACGGGCCCGGGCCTCGGGCCGTAGCGCGAAGATGCGGGCCTGGTTGGCGACCTGGCCGGACTGGACGGCGACGTCGAGCAGCAGCATGCCCGCGGCCAGGGTCAGCAGCCCGGCCCTGCCTCCCCCGGCGGCCGGTACGAGCAGCGCAGCCGCGGCGATCGTGCCGAGCATGGCGAGGAGGCTGACCGTGTCGGGGCCCCTGCGGTCGGCCAGCCGCCCGGCGAGGGGGGTGCTGAACATGCTGGCCGCGCCGACCAGTCCGAGGATGCCCACCGCCTGGGCGCCCATGCCGTACGTCGGTCCGGTGACAAGCAGGGTGAGCGTGGTCCAGGCGGCGCTGAAGCCGCCGAAGACCATGGCCTGGTAGAGGCAGGAGCGGCGGAGATCCGGTTCGGTGCGCAGCAGTCGCAGCGGGGCGGATATCAGGGCCGGGTAGCCGTGCTGCGTGGACGGTGTGGTCGGCGGGACGGCCCGCGAGAGGACCGCGGCCAGCACCAGGACGACGACCGCGGCCACGAGGTACGGCGCCCGCCAGCCGAACCGTTCGCCGAGGGTGCCGCTGAAGGTACGGGCCAGGAGGATGCCGCCGATCAGGCCGCTGAGGAGGGTGCCGGTGACGGCTCCGCGGCGTTCGGCGGGGACGAGTCCGGCGGCCATCGGGATGATGATCTGCGGCACGACGGTCGTCACGCCGGTGATCGCGCTCGCGGCGACGAGCAGCGGGAGCGAGGGCGCGGCGCTCGCGGCGAGCAGTCCGGCGGCGGTGAGCACGAGCAGGGTGACGATCAGGGGGCGGTGCGGGAGCCGGTCGCCGAGCGGGACGAGGAGGAAGATCCCGGCGGCGTACCCGAATTGGGCCGCCGTGACGACGAGGGCGGCGGACGCGGCCGAGACGTTCAGGTCGGCGGCGATGAGCGAGCTGATCGCCTGCGGGAAGTAGATGGTCGAGACGCCCACACCGCAGGCGAGGGACAGGACGAGGATCACCCAGCGGGGCACGGACACACCTCACGCGAGAACCGGTTTGACTGGTTCGAATGACGGTAGCAGGCGAGCTACTCAACTGGCACCACTTAAACCGGTTCCTGGGGAGTAGGCTGAGCGCGTGTCATCGACTCCGCGCTTCCGCCAGGGCGCCGGGCGCCTCTGCCTGGACTTCATCCGCACCCTGCGCCACCGTGGTTCGCCCGGCGTGGTGGAGGAACTCCCCGACGCCGAGGCCCTGTCGGCCTGGGTACGGCAGTGCGGCCCATGCACCACGGAAGGGAACGCCGACGCTGCTCGGGCACGCGACCTTCGCGAGGCGGTCTACGTCCTGATCACCGCCGCCCGGGCCGGCCGGATGCCCGACGCGCACCCGCTCGCCCTGGTCAACGAGGCCGCGGCGCATCCCGTCCCGGTGCCACGCCTGGACCGCGCGGGGCGGCTCGACTGGCTGGCCGAGGACCCCGTCCCGGCCACCCTCGCCCTCGTCGCCCGTGACGCCCTGGACCTCGCGACCTCCCCGTCTCTCACCCGCCTCCGCAACTGCGCGGGCCCGACCTGCGGCGCCCTGTTCCTCGACACCTCACGCCCCGGGAACCGCCGTTGGTGCTCCATGGGCACCTGCGGAAACCGCGCCAAGAAGGAGACCCTGCGCGGCAGGACGGCCTGACCGGCGCGGCGGAGAGAACTTGTTCACCTCTCCGCAACCGCCTTTGGGATCCACATACTTAGAGTGTGGATCCCTCCCGAAACGGATCACCCATGAACCTCATGACACGCCACGGCGTACGCAGGATCGTGCCCCTGCTGCTGGGCTGGGAGGAACTCCCCAAGTCCGTCTCCGTGCACGGCGCCCCGTACGAGGAACGGCTGCGTGAACCCGTGCCGGCGGTCCTCCTGGAGTGCGACGGCGGCTGGCTGTTGCTCGACACGGGCTTCAACACGGCGCTGATCCGGGACCCGGCCCTGCGCCGCCGTTTCTACGGCTCCCCCAACTACCGGCCGATCCTGCCGGGTCCGGGCGAGCCGCTGGAGGAGGCCCTCGACGCGGCCGGTATCGCGATGGACGCGATCCACGCGGTGGCCGTCAGTCATCTGCACGCCGATCATGCGGGCGGGCTCAAGCACTTCGCCGGCCGGGTGCCGGTGCATGTCCAGCGCGAGGAACTCTCCTACGGCCTGTCCGGGCAGCCCGAGGTCGAGCGCCACTCCATCTTCCGCGTCGACTTCGACGACCCGCGCATCGACTGGCGACAGGCCGAAGGGGACGTGGAGATCGCCCCCGGTGTGACCGCCGTACTGACCGCCGGGCACACCCCAGGGCACCAGAGCTTCGTCGTCGACCTCGCGGACGGCGGCGGTTTCGTGTTCGCCTTCGACGCGGCCGACCTCACCGAGAACATCGAGCACGAGCGTCCGATCGGCGCCTCGATCGGTGTCGACCCGGAGAGCACGGTGGAGCCCATCCGCCGGCTCAAGCGCATCGCCGCCGAACGCGGCTACGAACTCATTCCCGGCCATGACCCCGTGGCCTGGCCCGAGTTGATCCGTCGCCGGGGCGTTCCGGGCGCGTAGCCGGCACTGGCCGGATCGCGCCCACAGCCCGGTTCACACGCCTTTAACACCCGGGACACGAGAGGGACCCTGTGGCCCGTGAACATGTTATTGGATCCAATCTTGACACTTTGAGATCCATTATCCGAGGATCGGTGCCCAAGGAGGCCCACATGCCGGACCAGTCAGCTGGATCGTCGTCACCCGGCTCCATCCCGTCGACGGCGTCGCGCCGCACCATGCTCCGGGGCGCGGGACTGCTCGGAGTGGGCGTCGGCTTCGGGCTCCCCGCCCTGCTCAGCGCCTGCGGTGCGGCGGCCGACGACGCGAAGGGGAGCAGCAAGGGCGGCACGCTGACCCTCGCCATCGACGCCACGAGCGCGGTCAACGACCCGACGTTCTACACCTCGTTGGGCGACTGGATGGCCGTCGACTGCATCTGCCGGGGCCTGACCTTCATCTCCTTCGAGACCAACGAGCCCACGCCCGACCTGGCCAAGAGCTGGACGATCTCCGACGACCAGCTCACCTACACCTTCGCCCTGCGCGAGGGCGTCAAGTTCCACGACGGTACGACACTGACCTCGGCGGACGTACTGGCAAGCCTGGGACGGCAGTTCAACGAGAAGGACCCGACACTGCCCAAGGGCGCCACCCGTCCGCTGTCCGACCTCGGCGCGAACGTCGCCTCGCTGACCGCTCCGGACGACCTCACCGTCAAGATGGTCCTCAAGAAGCCGGACCGCACGACCCTCGGCCAGTTGTCCGACATCGGTGGCCGCATCATCTCCAAGGCCGCGCTGAAGAAATACGGCGCGGACATCGGCAAACACCTCGTCGGCACCGGCCCGTTCGCCTTCTCCGCCGCCACCTCCGGCCAGTCCATCACCCTCACGGCCTTCGACGACTTCCGCCTCGGCAGACCGCCGGTCGACCGGCTGGTGCTCCGCCAGGTCCAGGACCCCTCGACGATCGTCAGTTCGCTGCTCAGCGGCGACATCTCGGCCACCCAGTTCACCCCGTACTCCGCCGCCGCGCAGCTGCGCAAGGACGACTCGGTGACGGTCTACAAGACGCCGTACAACGCCAACGCGATCCTGATGATCGACGCCCGCCGCGTCCCCGAACTCAAGGTCCGCCAGGCCATCAACCTCGCGATAGACCGCAAGTCCATTCTCGACCAGGCCTTCTACGGCGTCGGCGCGCTGCCCGCCGGCTACGCCATCCCGCCCGCGCAGAGCGGCTACGACACCAGCCTCGCCGACCTCAGCACCCAGGACACGGCGAAGGCGAAGAAGCTCGTCGCCGAGGCCGGTGCCGGTGGCCGCCGCATCCGGCTCATGGCGGCCAGCGACTCCTGGCACCCGAAGGCCGCGCAGATCGTCGCCCAGAACCTCACCGACGTCGGCTTCAAGGTGGTCACCACCTCCGTCGACCCGGCCACCTACTTCACCCGGCTGCTCGACGGCAAGGACGACTACCACGACCTGATGATCTGGGAGCGCAACACCTACGTCCCGGACGCCAACGACATGGTCGGCGCCATGGCCAGCCCCACCGGCCTCTACGGCGCGACCATCACCGGCATGGACACGCTGAAGGGCTCCGCCTCGCTCGCCGCGGAACTGGAGACGGCCAAGAACCTGCCCCTCGGCGCGCAGCGCACGGCCGCCTACACGAAGATCCAACGCCGTTGGGCCGAGGACTACATGGTCCTGTCGATGCTGGCCTGCTTCGCCAACCTGGTGGTCAGCGGCTCGCACGTGAAGCACATGAACACGGCGGCGCTGGCCAACCACCGGTGTTACATGGAGAAGGCCAGTGTCTGACACCACGACGGCTCCACCACCCGTGGCGACCGTAGGGCCCCCTTCGTCGCCCTTCACCGGGCGGACGGTCCTCGCCGTATGGCGTCGGCGCCGGTTGGCACGGTCCTGGCCGGCCGTGCTGTCCTGGCTGGTGCTGATCGTCCTGGTCCTGGTGGCGGTCGTGGGACCGCTGTTGGTCCAGGTGGACCCGCTGCGTCAGACGTCCTCGGCGCTCCTGCCCATGGGCTCGTCCGGCCATCTGTTCGGCACGGACGACCTGGGCCGCGACGAACTGGCCCGACTGGTGCACGGCGCACGGCCGTTGCTGCTGGTGGCGTTCTCGGCGACCGCGCTGGCGGCCGTCGTGGGAACCGGGATCGGACTCGTCGCCGGGTATGCGGGCGGTGTCGTCGAGCAGGTCCTGATGCGGATCGTCGACCTCGCCCTCGCCTTCCCCTCCATCCTGCTCGTCATCCTCCTCGTGGCGGCCGCGGGACCGGGCACGGTCAGTCTGGTCTTCGGCATCGGGGTGTCCCTCGCGCCAGGTCTGGCCCGGCTGGCCCGCGCCCTGACCGCGCGCGAGGCGGCCCATGACTACGTCGTCGCCGCCAAGTTGGGCGGCACCCGCACCTCGCGCATCCTGGCCCGCGAACTCCTCCCTAACATCGCAGGACCGATGCTCGCGCAGGTCGTCATGACACTCTCGATCGCGGCGGGCTTCGCCGCCGGCCTGTCCTACCTCGGCCTCGGCATCCAACCCCCGCAGCCCGACTGGGGCTACATGGTCCAGGCGGGCCAGGAGTTCCTCTACACGGCACCCCGACTGGTCGTCCTGCCCGCGACGTTCACGCTGCTGTTCGTCGTCGCCTGCAACTTCGTGGGCGACGACCTGCGCGACGCGCTCGACGTGAAGGGGCCCGCGTGACGACCGCACTGCTCCCTCTCCGCAGGCCCAAGTGGTCAGCGGGACCAACCCTGTTGGTCCTACGACGACTCGCGGTCATCCCTGTCGTCCTGTTCGCGCTGGCCAGCCTCGTGTTCCTCGCGATGCGCCTGCTGCCCGGCTCACCGGCGACCTCGCTCGCGGCCGGCGGCAACAACCTCTCCGCGGCCGAACTGGCCGCCAACGAAGCGCGCGTCAACAAGGCACTCGGCCTCGACCGACCGCTCATCGCCCAATACGGCACCTTCCTCAACGACTTGGTGCACCTGCGGCTCGGCACCTCGTTCTACGGCTCCAACAGCGTCCTGGGCCTGCTCGGCGACGCGCTCCCCGCCACGATCGAGTTGACGCTGGCGGCGATGACGATCGCAGTGCTGCTCGGTGTCGTCACCGGGGTCATCGCCGCGCTGCGCAAAGGGAGTTGGATCGACCACTCGACGCGGGCCGTCGCCACGGTCAGCTTCTCGCTCCCCTGGTTCGCGCTCGGCGTGCTCGGCATCGTCGTGTTCGGCGTGTGGCTGCGCTGGCTCCCGGTCCTCGGCCGGCTGCCCAGCTCGCTGGACTACAACCCGACCACCAACTTCGTTCTCCTGGACGCGATTCTGCAGAACCGCCCCGAGCTGGTGTGGCCCTGGATCCAGCATCTGATCCTGCCCGCCGTGACCCTGGCGCTGTCGATGGCCGGGTTCATCACCCGCATCGTGCGGGCCTCGGTGCTGGAGGTCCTCGACGACGACTTCGTCAGGACCGCACGGATGAAGGGCCTGAGCGAGGGTGCGGTGATCCGCCACCACGTGCTGCGCAACTCCTGGCTGCCCATCGTGACCGTCCTCGGGCTCCAGTTCGGGTCGCTGCTGGGCGGTTCGGTGATCACCGAGACGGTCTTCTCGTACGCCGGTGTCGGCCGCCTGCTCGTGCAGGGCGTCCTGCAACGCGACTACCCCGTGGTGCAGGGCGCCGCCCTCGCCATCGCGCTCCTCTTCACCCTGGTCAACCACGCGGTGGACGTGCTCTACACAGTCCTCGATCCGCGGCTACGGAAAGGATGACCCGCATGGACATCGTGCTCGTCCACGGTGCCGGCGGACGGCCGACGACCTGGTCGGCCGTCCAGCCCCTGCTGGCCGCCCGCGGTCACCGGCTGTTCACCGTCACCAACCCGATGACTTCGTTGGAGGACGACGTCGCCAACACGGCGGCCGTGCTGGCGGAGACGACGGGCCCGGTGCTGCTGGCCGGGCACTCCTACGGCGGCGCGGTCATCAGCAATGTCGGGCGCGATCCGCGGGTCAAGGGGCTTGTCTACATAGCCGCGTTCGGGCCCGACGAGGGCGAGACGGTCAACGAGATCGTCGAGCGGTACGAGGAGGCCGAGATCTCCAAGTACATGCGGCGCGGCCCCAACGGCGAGTGGAAGTCCGAGACGAGCGAGGAGTTCTGGGCGGAGATAGGCCCCGACCTCTCCCCCGAGCAGCGGGCCGTGGTGGAGGCGGAGGGCCGCAAGGCGGAGAACCTCGTCTTCACCCAGCCGACCGGCACACCGGCCTGGCGCACGCTGCCCAGTTGGTATCTGGTCGCCGACGACGACCGCACCCTGCGCCCGGAGATCCAGAACGACATGGCGGCCCGCATGAAGGCCACCGTCGAGCACGTACCGGGCAGCCACTACACGACCCTGGTCTGGCCCGAGCGCGTCGCCGACCTGATCCACACGGCGGCCCTGGCCGTGGGCGACGGCTCATGACGTCAACGCCCGTGCTCGAAGTCCGGGACCTGCACGTCCAGTTCGACGTACCGGCGGGCCGACTGCCCGCCGTGGACGGCGTGGACCTCACCCTCCGCCAGGGCGAAGTCCTCGCGCTGGTGGGCGAGTCGGGGTCGGGGAAGTCCGCCCTGTCGATGAGCCTGGTCGGCCTCAACCGCGGTCCGCGCACTCACATCACCGGCGAGGCGGTCTTCAAAGACCGTGACCTGGTAGCCGCGTCGGAGCGGGAGTTGCGCGGGGTGCGCGGCAAGGACATCGCGGTCGTCTTCCAGGACGCACTGGCCGCACTCAACCCGCTGCACCGCGCGGGTGCCCAGGTCTCCGAGATGATCCGCGCCCACCGCGATGTGACACGGGGTCAGGCAGCTGCCCGCGCAGTCGAGTTGCTCGGCGAGGTCGGCATCGCGGGCCCGGACCGCACGGCACGCGCCTACCCCCACCAGCTCTCCGGCGGCATGCGCCAACGCGTGATGATCGCGATGGGCCTGGCCAACGACCCGGCGGTACTGATCGCCGACGAACCCACCACGGCCCTCGACGTCACGATCCAGGCCCAGGTCCTCGCCGTACTCAAGCGCGTCCAGCGCGACCACGGCACCTCCGTCCTGCTGATCACCCATGACCTGGGCGTCGTGGCCGAGGTCGCGGACCGGGTGGCGGTGATGTACGCGGGCCGGATCGTGGAGCAGGGGCTGCGCGAGGAGGTGCTGTTCCACCCCCAACACCCCTACACGATGGGGTTGTTGGGCTCCGTCCCACCCATCGACGGTCCTGTCGTACGACGCCTGCCGACCATCGCGGGCAGTCCGCTGACCGGGGTGGACCGGCCGTCCGGCTGCGCGTTCGCGCCCCGCTGCCCCTTCGTCCACGACGCGTGTGCCGAGCGGCCGGTGCTGCGGCAGCGGCACGGCGACGACGGGCACCTCGACGCCTGCGTGCTGCCCTCCCCCGCCCGCGCCACGGCCCGTACCCAGGGAGGCCTCGCATGACCGCCGCGCTGATCCAGGCCCGCGAGCTGCGGGTCGAGTACCCGAGCCGGGCGGGCGGCCGGGTCAGGGCGCTGCGTGACGTCGACCTCGACATCCTCCAGGGCGAGACCCTCGGCCTGGTCGGCGAGTCGGGCTGCGGGAAGTCGACGCTCGGGCGGGCCCTGTTGCGGGTGATCGAGCCCGCCTCGGGCCGGATCGAGTTCGACGGCACCGACCTCACTCGGTTGCGCGGGCGCCAACTGCGGCGTACCCGTGCCGAGTTGCAGATGGTCTTCCAGGACCCGTTCGGTTCGCTGAATCCGCGCCGGAGGATCGCCGACATCGTCGCCGAACCCTTGTTGCGAGCACGCGGTGCCACCCGTACCGAGGCCACGAAGACGGTGGCCGAGCTGCTCGACCTGGTCGGTCTGGGCGCGGAGGCCGGCGGACGCAGGCCGCACGAGTTCTCCGGCGGACAGCGCCAACGCATCGGCATCGCACGGGCGTTGGCCTCTTCTCCGCAGTTCGTGGTGGCCGACGAGGCGGTCTCGGCGCTGGACGTGTCGATCCAGGCCCAGGTGCTGAACCTGCTCTCCGACCTGGTCCGCGACCGGGGCCTGACGATGCTGTTCATCTCGCACGACCTGGGCGTCGTACGGCACATCGCCGACCGGATCGCGGTCATGTATCTCGGCCAGATCATCGAGATCGCTTCCCGCGACGCCTTCTTCGACACCCCCGCACACCCCTACAGCCGCGCGCTGCTGTCCTCCGTGCCGGTGCTGCGCCCCGGGGAGAAACGTGAACAGGAGGTACTGGAGGGCGAGTTGCCCGATCCGGCGAAACCACCCGAGGGCTGCCTGTTCCGCACCCGGTGCCCGATCGCCACGGAGGAGTGCCGCACCACGGCCCCCGAGCTGCGCGAGATCACGCCGGGCCGCAGTGTGCGCTGCCACCTTCCCCTGGTCACCAGCGAGTAGCGAGTAAGGACGAACCGCCTTGATCATCGACGCGTACAACACCACCCAGGACGTCCGCGGCCGTTCCGACTACCTCACCGGCGCCCGCAAGGGCCAGGCCCCGCCGCCGTACAAACCCTTCGAGCCGCGGCGCATCCTCGACCGGATGGACGCGGCCGGAGTGGACATGGCGATGGTGTGCTCGCTCGCGCAGCGCATCGAGAACGACTTCATCGCCTCGCTGGTGGCCACCTACCCGGACCGGTTCTTCGGCTTCGGGCAGGTGATGCCGCAGGCCGACGACGCGCTCGACGAGATCGACCGGATGGCCGACGCGGGTCTGGTCGGGCTGAAGCTGCACCCGAGCCTGCACGGCTACCACGTCGCCGACCACGGCCTCCTCGACCCGGTCTTCGAGGCGTGCGCGCGGCGCGGACTGCTCGTTCTCATCAACGCTCTCGACGACGCCTTCTGCGCGCCGCTGGCCATCGAGGAGATCGCCCGGGACCACCCCCAAGTCCCCACGATCATCGCCCACATGGGGGCGGTGTGGAACGTGCCGGAGGCGATCATCGTGGCCGAGCGGCAGCCGCACGTGTATCTGGAGACGTCGGCGACGCTGATGAGCGACGTGAAGCGCGCCTACGCGCGGCTCGGGCCGGAGAAGATCCTGATGGGCAGCGAGTGGCCCGGCTCCGACTTCGACCTGGAACGTATGAAGATCGCCAAGGCGGTCGAGGACGAGAAGGACCGGGCGCTCGTCGAAGGCGGCAACATGGCCCGGCTGCTGGGGCTGACGGTATGAGCGCCGTGAACGTGCGGCCGGTGGCCGTACCGCCGTCGATGCACGAGGACGACGTCGAACTCCTCGCCACCGCACAGCACTTGCTGGCGCGGGTGTGGCAGTCGGGCCGACACGAGGTCGCGACCGCGCTGCGCACGGCGGACGGCCGGGTGCACACCGGGGTCCATGTGGAGGGTTCCTGCCGGCGCAGTTCGATCTGCGCCGAGGGGGTGGCCATGGGGACCGCCCGGGGCGCGCTGCCCGGTGGTGCGGAGTTGAACATCACGTCGGTGGTGTCGGTGCAGATCAAGCCGGCGGGCTGGTTCCGGATCATCGCACCGTGCGGGGTGTGCCGCGAGCTGATCAGCGACTACTGCCCGGACGCCACCGTGTGGGTCACCACGGTCGACGGGGACGAGCCCGTCCCGCTGCGCGCCCTGGACCTGCTGCCCGAGAAGAGCCGACGCCGATGGTGAACGCCATCGATCCCGAGAAGAGTCCACGCCGATGACGAACGCCATCGGTCCCGAGGAGAGGAGAGCCATGTCGTCCGACTTCGTCATCGGTCCGTCCGGTCGGACCGTCCCCACCGGGCTCGATGTCCCCGAACTCGCCGCGCAGTTGGGCGGATCCGGGACGCCGGTGCTGTGGGAGGAGCTGACCTGGCCGGAGGCCGAGTCCACGGCCGTCGCCCAGGACGCCGTCATCATCCCCGTGGGCGCCACCGAACAGCACGGCCCTCATCTCCCCCTCGCCGTGGACACCCGGATCTGCGAAGCGGTCGCCCTCGGCGTCTCCGCACTGACCGGCGTGCCCGTCGTACCGCCGCTGAGCTTCGGCGTGTCGGCGTCGCACGGCGACTTCGCGGGGACGGTGGCGTTGCGGCCGGAGACGATGATCGCCGTCGTCGAGGATGTCATCGACTCCCTGTACGCCTCTGGAGTACGGCAGTTCGTGCTGCTCAACGGGCACATCTGGAACAACGGCGCGCTCGATGTGTCGGCCGAGAAACTGAGGGTCCGTCACCGGGACGCGCGGGTGCGGGCGTTGGGGTACGTGACCATGTATCCGGGGCCCGAAGTCGACGGACATGTCACGTACGGGCGGGCGTTGATGCACGCCAACTTCTTCGAGACGTCCGTGATGCTGCACCTCGCGCCGGAGTTGGTGCGAATGGACCGGGCCACTTCCCACGTCGACGTCGACTCGTTCTGGGACTACCGCATGGACCAGGTCAGCGAGACCGGGGTGTGGGGCCGGGACGTGGCCGACGCGAACCCCAAGCACGGCGAGGCGGAGTTCGACCGCTGCGTCCTGACCACAGCCCGGGCGGTGTCCACGGCGGTCCGTGAGCCGTGGCCCGACCCCACTCACCGTCCCGGACGCCAGGCGTGAAGGAGAACACCGTGGACCCCAGCATCGTGCTCCCCCGGCTGCCGGACTGCGAGCCCATGCTCATCGGCGGCGAGTGGACCACCGGCACCGCGACGGAGCGGATACCGGTGCTCGACCCGGCCACCCGGGAACAGCTCACCACGGTCGCCCAGGCGGGTCCGGCGGAGGTGACGGCGGCGGTCGAGGCCGCCGACACCGCTCACCGGGACCGCCGTTGGCGCGGGCTGCCGCCCAGGCAGCGCCGGGACGTCCTGCTGCGTCTCGCCGATCTTGTGGAGCGTGACGCCGAGCAACTGGCGGTACTGGACACCCTGGACAACGGCAAGGCCATCGAACGCGCCCGTGGCGATGTGGAGTTGGGGCTGCAAGCCATCCGCCACTTCGCGGGTACCCCGACCCGGCTGGAGGGCACCGTGCACGCGGCCGCCCCCGACCGGCACGTGTACAGCGTCCGTGAACCGGTGGGTGTGGTGGCCGCCGTACTGCCGTGGAACTTCCCCTTCATGATCGCCGCGTGGAAGCTCGCGCCCGCCTTGGCCGCCGGTTGCACGGTCGTCGTCAAGCCGGCCGAGCAGACCCCGCTCACCGCACTGCGGCTGGCGGCGCTCTGCCTGGAGGCGGGCGTGCCCGAGGGCGTCGTCAACGTCCTCACCGGTGACGGCCGTACGGGCGCGGAGCTGGTCTCCCATCCCGGTGTCGCCAAGGTGTCCTTCACCGGCTCGACGGAGGTCGGGCGGCACATCATGGCCGCGGCGGCACCGTCGTTGAAGCGGCTCACGCTCGAACTGGGCGGCAAGTCACCCAACATCGTCTTCGCCGACGCGGATCTCGACGCCGCCGTACCGAACGCCGTACGCGCGGTGTTCGGGCACTCCGGGCAGATGTGCACGGCGGGCAGCAGGCTGCTGGTGGAGCGCGGAATCGTCAAGGAGTTCCTGGACCGGCTGGTACCGGCCGTGGAGTCGCTGCGGATCGGCCCGGGTCTTTCGGGCGGCATCAACATCGGTCCGCTGGTGTCGCAGGAGCAGTACGACCGCGTCACCGGTTACGTCGAACTGGGCCGCGCCGAGGGCGCCGAGGTGGCCGTGGGCGGCGAACCGCTGCCCGGGCCGGGCTGGTTCGTGCCGCCGACCGTGTTCACCGAGGTCACCCCCGACATGCGCATCGCCCGGGAGGAGATCTTCGGCCCGATCGCCGCCATCCTGCCCTTCGACAGCGAGGAGGAGGCGATCGCGCTGGCCAACGACAGCGAGTACGGGCTCGCCGCCGGCGTGTGGACCGGCAGCCTGGCCCGTGCCCATCGCACGGCCGCCGCGCTGGAGGCGGGGACCGTGTGGGTCAACACGTACAACGAGTTCGACCCCGCCGTGGCCTTCGGCGGGATGAAGCAGTCCGGCCTCGGCAGGGACCTCGGCGACGCCGCCGTCGACGGGTTCACCGAGCTCAAGAGCGTGACGATCGCCCTGTGAGCGCGCCCGTCACGGCCGGTACGGCCGCTTCGCCCCCGAGTCCCCCGCCCCCACGCACCCTGAACGTCGCGGCCGAACGCGCCCGCACCCCGGGCTCGTTCACCGGTCACCACTTCAACTCGGCCGGCGCGGCCCTGCTCGCCAACGGCACCGTCGAGGCGGTCATCGACCACCTCCGCGCGGAGAGCCTGTCCGGCGGCTACGAGGCCGCGAAGCACGCGGCTCCCGCGCTGGAGGCCGTCTACGCGCGTACCGCCGAACTCCTCGGCGCCCGGCTGGAGGAGGTCGCCCTCGTCGAGAGCGCGACGGCCGGCTGGCAGCGGGCCGTGTCGGCGCTTCGACTGCGCCCCGGCGACCGGGTGTTGGCGGCCCGCTCCAGTTATGTCAGCAGCGCGCTGCACCTGCTGTCGGTCGAACGCGATCACGGTGTCCAGGTCGAGCTGCTGCCCAACGGCCCTGACGGCGCGGTGGACTTGGAGGCTCTGGAGGCGGCGCTGCGGGCCGGGCCCGCGGCTCTGGTGACGGCTGCGCACGTCCCGACGTCCTCGGGGCTGGTCGAACCCGCTTCCTCCATCGGCGCGTTGGCGGGCGCCCACGGGGTGCCCTTCCTCCTGGACGCCACGCAGTCCCTCGGTCAGCTGCCGGTGGACATGGGTGCCATCGGCTGCGACCTGCTGATCGGCACCGGCCGCAAGTTCCTGCGCGGACCCCGCGGCACCGGCCTGCTCGCGGTCCGCCGTCCCCTTCTCGACCGGCTCGCCCCCGAGGCACCCGATGTCCGGGGCGCCGTATGGACGGCCGAGCGCAGCTGGGAACTGGTGCCGGACGCCAAACGCTTCGAGCTCTGGGAGGCCGCACACGCGCTGCGCCTCGGCCTCGGCGCCGCCCTGACCGATCTCGCCGCGCTCGGCGTGGACACCGTCGCCCGGCACCTGGCCGTCCTCGCCGCCTCGCTGCGGGAACGCCTCTCCGCGCTCCCGGGCGTCCAGGTCACCGACCCGCCGGCCGCGGGCGGCGCCATCGTCACCTTCGTGGTCGACGGGCTGGACGCCTCCGAAATGCAGCGTCAACTCGCCTACCGCCGCGTCCATTTGATCGCGGTACCGGCAGGACACGGCCGTTGGGACATGGACCACCGGGGACTGACCAAGGTGGTCCGGGCTTCCGTCCACGTCTACAACGACGAGGACGATCTGGACGCGCTGGTGGAGGCGGTTCGGGAGATCGTCTGCTTGCAGGGGCGCGGTACGGCGTCCGGCGCGGGCCGACGGGAGCCGGAGGCGGGAGACTCGCGGCGGGAGGCCGATGCCGTACACGGCACGCAGCGCGACACCGGCCCCACGACGCCCGTGCCGTCCCCCGGAACTTCCCACGTCACGCCAACGCCAACGAACTCTCAGGCCCGGGTACCGGGCAGCGAACACGCGGCGCCCGCACCCTCGCCCGCGGCCACGCACACGCGCACCCCCCACCACACCCACGACGCGATCGTGGTCGGTCTCGGCGTCCACGGCAGTGCCACCCTGCGGCACCTCGCCGCGCGCGGACTCGACGCCCTGGGGCTCGAACAGTACGGCCTGGGGCATGACTTGGGCTCCTCGCACGGGGCGACCCGGATGATCCGCCGCGCCTACCCCCACCCCGACTGGGACGCCCTGGTCGACACCGCCTACCGAGCATGGACGGAGCTGGAAGGCGCCTCGAAGGCCCAACTGCTGGACATCACGGGCGGGTTGTACGCGGCACCGAACGACCGCCCGGACCCCTTGCGCGGCCCCGGCTGCCGAGAGGTCGACGCCGAAGAGGCGGCACGGATCTTCCCGGGGCTGCGGCTGCCCGCCGGATTCTCCGCGGTGCACGACCCGCGCGCCGGGATCATCGACGCGCAGGAGACCCTCCGCGCCCAACTAGGCCTGGCCGAACGGTCCGGAGCGCGCATCGAGGACAACTCTCCCGTCCTCGGCTGGGAAGCGGACGGCGACGAGGTCGTGGTCCGCACCGGCGAGTCCGTCCTGCGCGCCCGCCGCCTGGTGCTGTGCACCGGCCCTTGGACCGCAGCCCAAGTCCCTTCCCTGGCCCCGCATCTGACGGTCACTCGGATCGTCAACGCCTACTTCGCCGCCGACCCGGCGGGCCCGCTCGGCCCCTCCGGTCTGGGCAGTTTCTCCGTCGATCTGCCGCAGGGCCTGCTGTACGGGTTCCCCGCGACCGACGGCCGCGGCCTCAAGGCGGGACTGGACAGCGGCCCGACCTGGGAACCGCAGGCCGCCCGCCCCGAAGCGACCGACGCCGAACTCGCCCTGCTCACCGAGGCGGTGGCCCAGGTGCTGCCCGGCGCCGGGCCGGTGACCGAGAGCCTGACGTGCCTCTACACGATGACCGCCGACCGGCGTTTCCTGGTCGGCGAGGTGCCGGGCGTACCGCAGGTGCTGGTGGCGTCCGCGTGTTCGGGCCACGGGTTCAAGTTCGGACCGGCGATCGGTGAGGCGCTGGCCGACCTCGTGTGCGGGATCGCCCGCCCGGACCTGGACTTCCTGTCGCCGACCCGACTCTTTCCCGGCGGAACCTCATGAGGCGGCGCCACACAATCCACTCAGCCGTGGAACACCGTCTGGGACCGGCGCTCGTACCAGGCCGTCAGATGCTCCCCGGAACTGATGACGTGCTCGCGCATCAACACGTCCGCACGGTCGGCGTCATGCGCGGCCAACGCCTCGATCACGGCCTCGTGTTCGCGGATGTTGAGCTGCCGATGGCGCTCGTCACCTGCGAGGGCGAGCGAGGAGACGTTGCGCGGGAAGCTCTCGTTGATCCGGTCGATCATCCGGCTCAGCCAGGGATTGTCGGCCGCTTCGCAGATCACCGTGTGGAAGCAGTCGTTCGCCGCCGTGGTCGCGGCGCTACCGCCTCCCGTCCCCTCACCGGCGGCCCGCGCCACCGCCTCGCGCAGGACCGCGTTGTGCTCGCGCAGTGCGGCGAGCCCGCGTTCCGTGATGCGGGAGGCGGCGCGCCGGGCGGCCATGCCCTCCAGTTCGGCGCGCACCTCGTACGCCTGGCGCACCTCCCAGGGCGCGGGCACCCGGACCACCGCACCGCGGTTCGGCTGCATCTCGATCAGCCCGCCGTTCTGGAGCTGGCGCAGCGCCTCGCGCACCGGTGTGCGGCTGACCCCGAACTCGGTGGCCAGCGCCGCCTGGCGCAGCGGTTTGCCGATCGCCAGCTCGCCGTTCATGATCCGCGCGCGGATACGGGCCGCGATGTCGTCGACGAGGGGTTCGTCGTCAGTCTGGGGGGTCATGGGAGTCGGTCAAACCCTTCTCGGGGGCGGTCGGGGGGTGCGCGGTGGTGGAGCAGTTTCCCACGCGGCCCGGGGCGTCCACAGCCACGCATTTTTGGATCCACTTCCATGATATCCGCATCCAATAGGAGGGCCGCATGAATCTGGACTTCGCCAAGGCGATCGACGTGTCCGTTCCCATCCACCCCGGCATGCTGCACTGGGGCCGCCGGCCCGAGGTGGAGATCGTCGAGTCCCGCACCGCGGGCGATCCCTCCAATGTGAGCCGCTGGCGCATCGGCGCCCACACCGGCACCCACATCGACGCTCCGGCCCACTTCATCGACGGCGGCAAGACGGTCGACCGGCTCGACCTGTCCGCCCTCAACGGCACCGCCCGCGTCCTCGATCTGACCCACGTCAAGGAGCAGATCACCGCCGCCGATCTCGACGCGGCCGGCCTCGGCACCGAGGAACGCGTGCTGCTGCGCACCAGCAACTCCGACGGCGTACTGCGCAGCCCGTGGAAGGCCCGGCAGTGGGTCGGACTGGCCCCGGACGGCGCGGAACGGCTCATCGAGGCCGGCGTACGCACCGCGGGCATCGACTATCTGAGCATCGAGGCGGTCGCCTACACCACCCACTGGGAGACCCACCAACTCCTGTGCGCTGCCGAGGTGTTGATCCTGGAAGTGGTGGACCTCCTGCACACACCGGCAGGGGTCTACGACATGATCTCCCTCCCCCTGCCTCTGCAGGGCGCCGAGGCCGCTCCCTCCCGAACCGTGCTGTTCCCGAGGGACGAAGCGTGACGACCGACCTGATCCTCGCCGCACCGCACCCGGCGGCGCTGACGGCCGCCCGGCGTGCGGCCGAGCGGGGCGGCAACGCCGTGGACGCGGCGCTGGCGGCGGCCGCCGCTCTCACCGTGGTCTATCCCCACCAGTGTTCCCTGGGCGGCGACTTGATCGCCCTCGTCCACGCCCCCGGCGGCTCGGTACGCGCGATCCTCTCGGCGGGGGCCGCCGCACAGGCCGTGGACGTCGACGCCTTGCGCGCGGCCGACGAGCGGATGCCCGCGCAGGGCCCGCAGACGGTGACCGTGCCCGGTGTGGTGGCGGGATGGGCCGCGCTCGCCGAGGCCCATGGCACACCCGGCGCCCTGTCCGCCGCGCTGCGGGATGCCGCCGATCTGGCCGAGGACGGGGCCACCGTCTCGGCGGGTCTGGCTCGTGCCGTCCGTGAGCGGGCCCCGCAGGTCGCCGCGGACCCCGGCCTCACCGCGCTGCTGACCGGCCCCGAGGGCGCATCCCTCGACGAGGGCGACCCGCTCCCCCAGCCCCGGCTGGCCGCCGTACTGCGCACGCTCGCCGACGATCCGTCGTCCTTCTACCGGGGCGCGGTCGCCGAGGCATTGGTGAACGGCCTGCGCCGGGCCGGGAGTTCACTCACCGCGAGCGACTTCGCGGCTCATCAGGCGGCGAGCGCCGAGCCGTTGACGCTGGACGTGGCCGGTACGCGGTGGTGGACCGCGCCGCCGCCGAGTCAGGGAGCGAGCTTGCTGGCCGTGCTGGAGACCGCGGCTTCCGTGGCGAAGCTGCCCGAACCGGAGCGCACCGGTGTACTGGCCGCCCGCTGCCAAGATGCCTCGGCAGCAAGGGACTTGCTGCTCGGCGATCCACTCGGGCCCGCGTCCGTGGACCTGGACGGACTGCTGCGCCCGGCCGCGCTCGCCGGTGCGCAACCGCCCGAGCCGTCCTTCCGGCCCGCCGGGGACACCGTCGCGATCACCGCCGTGGACGCGTCCGGGCTGGCCGTCTCGCTGATCCAGAGCGTGTACCAGACCTTCGGTTCCGGCATCTGCGACCCGGAGACGGGCATCGTGCTGCACAACCGGGGCTCGGCGTTCAGTCTGCTCCCCGGCCATCCGGCCCTCATCGGCCCCGGCCTGCGTCCCCCGCACACCCTGTGCCCGGTGCTCGGCCGGTCCGCCGAGCTGCTGCTCGCGGCCGGTTGCCAGGGCGGTCGGGCGCAACCGCAGATCCTCGCCCAGACCGTGCCCGACCTCATGGACCCGGCAGCCGATCCGGCAGCCGTGCTGGACCGGTCCAGGTGGGTGATCGGCGCCCGCGACATCGGCCACGAGACACAGACCCTGCTGACCGAACCCGGATCCGTCCCCGCTGGCGCGTTCCCGTCAGCGGTTCCGGTCGTCGTGGCGCCGGGCCGTACCGATCTCGCCGGTCACACCCAGGCCGTACGGCTGTCCGTCGGCGGTCGGCTGGACGGCGCCTCCGATCCCCGCGCCGACGGCGGCACCATCTTGGAAGGAAGTTCCCTGTGAGCACTCTCGCCCCCGAACCCGTACCGGCCGACGCACCGCATCCGCTGGACCCCCTCACCGTCACCGAACTCGCCACGGCCGTAGGGGTGTTGAGGGCCGACACCCGCGTGCCCGACGACTCGCGGTTCTGGGGTGTGGCGCTGGACGAGGACCACGCCCGCCGTGCCGCGCCCGGGGACGCCCGGCGGGCCCGCGCGGTGGTGTTCTCGCCCTCCGCCCGCCATGCCTTCGAGGTCGATCTCGAACTCGGCGACAAGCCGCAGACCACCGCCTGGCGGGAGTTGGACGTCCGCAGCCCGGGCTGTTCCTCGGAGGAGGCTCGGCAGGCCGCTGCCGCCTGCCGCGCCGATCCGCGTTTCCGGGAGGCGCTCGCGCTGCGCGGTATCCACGACGTGTCGCTGGTGATGGTGGATCCGGAGTCGATCGGCGGCTTCGAACCGCCCGAGTACGCGGGCCGCCGGCTGACCTGGGGCAGCGTCTGGCATCGCACCGACGAGGACGACAACGGCTACGCCCGGCCGGTGCAGGGCGTGGTACCGATCATCGACATGGAGTCCATGGAGGTCCTGTACATCGAGGACCACGGGGTCGTGCCGCTGTCGGACGAGTCGGGCGTCTTCGCGGCCGGGACGGTGGCCGAGCGCCCTGGGCTGAAGCCGCTGGAGGTCGTCCAGCCGGACGGCCCCAGCTTCACTGTCACCGGGCAGCGGATCGACTGGCAGGGGTGGTCGGTGCGGGTCGGCTTCAGTCATCGCGAGGGGCTGGTCCTGCACGACCTCGCCTTCGCCGCGGCCGGGAAGAGTCCTCGCCAGGTGATCCGGCGTGCGGCCGTCAACGAGATGTACGTGCCCTACTTCGACACCGCCTCCACCCAGTACCGCAAGAACTTCTTCGACTGGGGCGAGTACGGCGCGGGCCCGCTCACCAACTCCCTTGCGCTGGGCTGCGATTGCCTCGGTGTCATCCAGTACTTCGACGCGGCGGTGCTCGGCGGCGACGGCGTGCCCCGGCTGATTCCCAACGCCGTCTGTGTGCACGAGGAGGACGACGGAATCCTCTGGAAGCACCACGACGGCCGCACGGGCCGTACTGAGGTGCGCCGTTCGCGCCGGCTGATCATCTCGGCGTTCGCGACCGTCGCCAACTACGACTACGGCTTCTACTGGTCGCTGTACCAGGACGGTTCGGTGATGCTGGAGATCAAGATGACCGGCATCCTCTCCGCCACCGGTGTCGAGGAGGACGAGGCGACGCCGTACGCGCGCCGGGTCGCGCCGAACGTCGCGGTCACCAACCACCAGCACTTCTTCAGCGTCCGCCTCGACATGGCGGTGGACGGCGATCCCAACCGGCTGGTCGAGGTCACCGCCGAGCACGAACCCGACCCGGTCCTCGACCCGTACGGCAACGCGGCCCAGACCGTGCTGCGGCCGATCCTCAGCGAGTCGGAGGGCGCCCGGCGCACCGACCCGTCCCGCGCGCTGCACTGGCGGGTGGAGAGCACCGAGTCCCGCAACCGGATGGGTGAACCGACCGCATACCGCGTGCACTTGGAGAACACGGCGGTGCTGCCGGTGCGCGAGGACAGTGTGTGCGCCCGCCGAGCGCCTTTCGTGGGGCGGCAGTTGTGGGCGACGGCCTACGACGCGCAGCGGCGGTTCGTCGGCGGCGAGTACCCCAACCAGGCCGAGCCGGGCGCGGACGGGGTCCACAAGTGGCAGGAGGAGAACCGGTCGTTGGACGGCACGGACCTCGTGCTGTGGGCCACGGTCGGCTCACACCACTTCCCGCGCCCCGAGGAGTGGCCGGTGATGCCGGTGGCCAAGGCGCGGCTGCGCCTGGAGCCCGACGGCTTCTTCGACCGCAACCCGGCCCTCGACGTTCCGGCCCCCGCCTCCTGCCACACACCGAGCCCGGCAGCCCCCGACCACTGCTGCGGCTGACCGCGCCACCCCTCCCCCGAAAGGCGTCCCATGCGCGAGGAAGAGAACACCCGGCTCACCCGGACCGGACCCGGTACCCCGGCCGGTGAGTGGATGCGCCGCTACTGGCAGCCGATCGCCCTGAGTGAGGAACTCGCGGGCGTACGACCGCTGGTGGCGCCCAAGGTGATGGGCCAGAACCTGGTCCTGTTCCGTGACGAGGACGGCGAACTCGGTCTCGTCGACCGGGGCTGCCCGCACCGGGGCGCCGACCTGGCGCTCGGCCGCCTGGAGGACGGCGGGCTGCGCTGCTGCTTCCACGGCTGGCTCTTCGCCCGTGACGGCTCGTGCCTCGACACCCCCGCCGAGCCCGTCGACAGCCCGCTCAAGTCCCGCGTGAGGCTGGGCAGTTACCCGGTCCGCGAGATCAACGGGATCATCTGGGGCTACCTCGGCCCCGGCGAACCGCCCCAACTCCCCGCCCTGGACTGCTTCCAGGCACCCGCCGACCACGCCTTCGCCTGGAAAGGGCTGCTGGAGTGCAACTGGCTCCAGGCCCTGGAGGTCGGCATCGATCCCGCCCACGCCTCCTACCTCCACCGCTTCTTCCAGGACGAGGACCCCGCCGACAGCTACGGCAAACAGTTCCGCGCCGCATCCCAGGGCACCGACCTCCCGATGACGAAGATCCTGCGCGAGTACGGCCGCCCCGACATCGACGCCGCCCGCACCCCGTACGGCATCCGCATCACCGCCCGGCGCACGCTCGACGGAACGGACACGCGGGGCCTGCCGATGGACGGCAGCCGTACCCATGTCCGCATCACCCACCAGGTGTTCCCGCACGCCTTCCACATCCCGCTGGACGCGGAGACGGCGATCACCCAGTGGCATGTGCCGATCGACGACAACTCCAGTTACTGGTATGCCCTGTTCACCAGCGTCGGCGGCCCGGTCGACCAGGTGGAGATGCGCCGGCAGCGGGTCGGCGCGGTCACCCTGCCCGACTACCGGCCACGCTTCGGCCGCGAGAACGGCTACGGCTACGACCCGGTCGAGCAGCGGACGACGACGTACACCGGGCTCGGCTTCGACATCAACGTGCACGACCAGTGGGCGGTGGAGGGGCAGGGGTCCGTGCAGGACCGTACGCGTGAGCATCTGGGCCGCTCCGACAAGGCCATCGTCATGTATCGGCGGATGCTCGGCGAGGCCATCACCGCGGTCGAGCGCGGTGAGGACCCGCCGCTGGTGCTGCCGGCCGAGGCGGCGGCGCGGCTGCACGGTCCGGTCGCCCTGGACGGGATCGGGCCCACCGAGGGGTGGCAGGAGCACTGGACGGCCGTCACCGACAAGCAGCGCGCCGACAGCAGTTGGGCGCAGCCGCTGGGAACGGACGGCTGAGCCGCGTGGGATTCATCGAACGCCACGGCCTGTGGACCCCCGAACAGGCCGCCGCCGCGCGGGAGATACTCGGGCGCGCCGAGAGCGGCGGGATGACGGTGGTACGGCTGGTCTTCGCCGACCAGCACGGTCTGCTGCGCGGCAAGACCGTCACCGTGGGCGAACTGCCCAACGTGCTGCGCGACGGCACCGGCATCGCCTCGTCCCTGCTCGCCAAGGACACCTCGGGGCGGACGGTCTTCCCCCTCTTCACCAAGGAGACGCCGCTCGGGCTGCCCGAACTGCGCGGCGCCGCCGACATGGTGATGGTGCCCGACCCGTCGACCTTCCGGATGCTGCCCTGGTCACCGGGCACCGGCTGGCTGCTGTGCGACCTGCGCTTCACCTCCGGCACGCCGGTCCCGCTGTGCACGCGCGGGCTGCTGCGCTCGGTCCTCGACCAGGCCGACGGACTGACCTACCGCACCGGTCTGGAGGTGGAGTTCCACCTCTTCCGGCTCGACGATCCGCGCCTGGGCCCCGGCGACCAGGGCCAGCCCGGAGCCGCGCCCGAGGTCGGGATGCTGAACCACGGCTACCAGTACCTCAGCGAGCTGCGCTACGACGAACTCGATCCCATCCTCGACGTCCTGCGCGCGAACATCGAGGGCCTGGGGCTGCCCTTGCGTAGTCTGGAGGTCGAATTCGGTCCCAGCCAGGTCGAGTTGACCCTCCAGCCCGCCGACGGTCTGGGCACGGCCGACGCGATGGTCCTGCTGCGCAGCGCCGTCAAGCAGGTCGCCGCCCGCCACGGCCACCACGCCACCTTCATGTGCCGCCCCCATCTTCCCGGCGTGTTCTCCAGCGGCTGGCATCTGCACCAGAGCATGGTGCGGGACGGCGTGGGTGTCTTCGCACCGGAGGACGGCGAACTCACCGCGTCCGGGCCGCCGTTGTCGCCGTACGGGACCGCCTTTCTCGGCGGGCTGCTGCGGCACGCGCGGGCCACGAGCGCGTTCTCGACCCCGACTCTCAATGGTTTCAAGCGCTTTCGTTCGCTGTCGCTGGCGCCGGACCGTGCGGTGTGGGGGCGGGACAATCGCGGGGCGATGGTGCGGGTGCTGGGGGACGGACCCTCGTCCACCCGGCTGGAGAACCGGATCGGCGAGCCGGCCGCCAACCCCTACCTGTACCTCGCCTCTCAACTCGCCGCCGGGCTGGAAGGCGTGGCGGGCGGACTGGAACCGGGACCGGCTGCCGACGAGCCGTACGCGGCCCGCGCCGAACCGCTCCCTCGTTCGCTGGGCGAGGCCCTGGACGCGCTGGAGTCCGACCGGATGCTCGCCGACCGGCTCGGCAAGGACTTCGTGGCGTACTACGCGAGCATCAAGCGGGCCGAGATCGACCGCTTCAGCCAAGAGGTGACCGACTGGGAACAGCGGGAGTACTTCCGTGTCTTCTGACCTCGACTCCCCCTCCGCGACGACCGAACGGCTCCTGGTCCGGCAGGTCCGCTGGGTCGCCCATGACGTGGTGGAACTGCGGCTGACGCGGGCCACCGACGGCGCCCTGCCCTCGTGGGAGCCGGGAGCACACGTGGAGTTGACCCTGCCTTCGGGGCTCCGGCGTGCCTACTCGCTGTGCGGAGAGGTGACGGACACGGAGGCATGGACGGTCGCCGTGCACCGGGTGCCCGAGGGGCGGGGCGGTTCCCGGGAGATCCATGAAACCGCCCTGGTGGGGCGGGAGTTGGAGGTGCGCGGGCCGGTCAACCGCTTCCCGCTGGTGCCCGCGGAGGGCTATCTGCTGCTGGCCGGCGGCATCGGCGTCACCCCGCTGCTGCCGATGGCCCGCGAACTCACCGCACGCGGTCTGCCGTGGCGGTTGGTCCTCGGCGCCCGCGACCGGTCCCGGCTCGTGTACGCCGAGGAGTTGGTGGCGCTGGGCGGGGAACGGGTGCTGCTCGTACCTCAGGACGAGGCGGGCCTGCCGGACCTGGCCGCCGAACTCGCCACCACCCCGCCCGCGCACGCCGTCTACGCCTGCGGCCCGCAGCCGATGCTCGACGCGGTGACGGAGCTGTGCCGGACACCGGACTCCGCACGGGTGCTTCACCTGGAGCGCTTCACCGCTGCCGACCAACTCGGCACGTCTGCCGGGGAGTTCGAGGTCGTGTTGAGCCGTTCAGGACTGCGGCTGACCGTGCCAGCCGACCGTTCCGTGCTGGACGTCGTACGGGAGAGACTCCCGGACATCCCCTACTCCTGCGAGGAGGGCTACTGCGGCAGCTGCGAGACGGCGGTCGTGGCCGGACTCCCGGACCACCGCGACACGGTGATCGAGTCGTCCGAACGCCCTACCGCCACCACGATGATGATCTGCGTGAGCCGCTGCGACTCGCCGGTGCTGGAACTGGACCTCTAAGCGCCGCCTTCCGCAAGGCGGTTGAGGAGGGACCGGGGTCGGTAGGGGATGACCTCGGCCAGTGAGATGGCGGTGCTGGTGCGGTCGACTCCGTCGATGGCGAGGATCGCCTTCGTGATGCGGTGCAGGTCCGTGGTGTCCCTGGCGACGACCTGGGCGAGGAGGTCGGCGTCGCCGGTGGTGTAGTGCACCTCGATGACTTCGGGCAGGTCGAGCAGGCCTTCGTGGACGCTCTCGGGTTCGGCCTGGCTCACCGCGAGCGACATGAACGCGACCAGGCCGTAGCCGAGGGCGGCGGGGTCGACGCGGCGGCTGAAGGGTTTGAGGGCGTGCTCGGCCGCCATTCTCCGCAGCCGGGCGTGCACGGTGTTGCGGGCCACGCCGAGGGTCTGGGCCAGGGCGAGGATCGTGGCGTCCGGGTCGTCGTCCAGGGCCAGGACGATCCGGGCGTCCAAGGAATCCATCGATGTCATGGTGCGCATTCTGGCACTGAGATCGCGTTCTATTGAGCATCTGTCGCAATGGAGAAGACCTGTGTTGCGCTGCTGCCCTGGCGCGTGGTCTAGGTGGTGGGCCGTCTCCCGCCTCCGTTCCGTTGAAGGACCGCCGTCATGGCTTCGAAGTCGTACCCCGCCGGTACCGGTGGCTCCTGGATCGTCGTCGTGTCCGGCGGGGTCGCCGCCGGGCTCCAGGTGTGGAAGGTGCCGCCCGCGCTGCCGTACCTGCGGCACGATCTGTCGTTGAGTCTGGTCCAGGCCGGGACCCTGCTGGGAATCGTCCAACTGGCCGGGATGCTGGGGGGGGACTTGCCGTCTCGCTGCTGGCCGAGCTGATCGGTGAGCGGCGCTGTCTGAGCGGGGGGCTTGTCCTGCTGTTCCTCGGTTCGGCCGGCGGTGGATTCGCCGGGTCGGCGACTCCGCTGCTGGTCTCGCGGGCGGTGGAGGGGGCCGGTTTCATCCTGGTGGCGGTGACCGGTCCGGGGCTGATCCGGCGTACCGCTCCGCCGGGCCGCTTCACCACGGCCATGGGCTTCTGGGGCGCCTACCAGGGGATCTCCACCTTCGCCGGGCTCGTGGTCGGCGCGTCGGCCCTTCAGCTGGTGTCGTGGCGGGTGTGGTGGTGGGGCATGGCGGTGGTCGCGCTGGCGCCGCTGCCGTGGGTGCTGGCCCGCGTGCCGCGTGACGACGCGGGCGGTGCGCGGGGGGCGGCGGCTGCCCTCGCCCGCATCGGCCGTACCGTCCGGGCTCCCGCTCCCTGGACGGCCGGGCTCGTCTTCGCCTGCTACACGCTGCCGTGGATGGCCGTGGTCGGGTTCCTGCCGACCGTCTACCGCGACGGTGGGATGACGGGCAGTTGGCCGGGGGTGCTGAGCGCCGTGGTCGGTGCGGTGAACGCCGTCGGTTCGATCGGCACGGCGGCGCTCTTGAAACGCGGCCTGGCCGTGCGCGCCGTCGTCGTGCCCGCCTTCGCGCTGATGGCCTCGACCTCCCTGCCGGCCTTCGCCGTCGACTGGCACGGTGTCCCGGCGGGTACCGCCTGGCAGTTCCTGTGTGTCGTCGCCTTCTCGCTGACCGGCGGGGCGATACCCGCGACCCTGCTGCGCATGATCGGTGGGCTGACGCCTGCGGGCGGATCGGCCCCGGCCACCATGGGGCTGATCCAGCAGCTCTTCAACGCGGGCAGTTTCGTGGGCCCCACGATCGCCGCGTGGCTGGCGACCCGGATCGGCGGCTGGCACTCCACCTGGTGGATCACCTGCGGCTGCGCGGTCTTCGGTGCCCTCCTCAGCCTCGGGCTCGGCAACGGGGACGCCTCCTCGCGGTTGCCGAAGTCCGCTACGGCAGGGGCAGTTCGCTGATGCGGTCGCGGAGATCGGTGCGGAGGGGATCGTCGTCGGGCAGGCCGAGTTCGTCGGTGAGGGCGAGGGCGCGGGTCCAGGCCTCGTGTGCGGCGTCGGGTTGGCCGGCGCTGTGGTGGCTGTCGCCGAGGCAGCGGAGACAGGTGGCTTCGCTGCGGCGTTCGCCGGTGGCGCGGAACAGGGCCGCCGCCTCCCGGTAGCGGTCGACGGCCTGTTGGTGGCGGCCGAGTTGGTGGTGGATGTAGCCGAGGCTGTCGGAGATGTGGGCCTGTCCGTCCACGTCACCGGCCGCACGGGCGAGTTCGAGCGCCTGCTCGCAGTGCGCCAACGCGCTGTGGTGTGCGCCGAGTTGGGCCTCCATCCAGCCGATGATGTTGAGCGCCGCGGCCTGGCCCGCCGGGTCGTCCGCCACCCGGTAGTGCCCCAGGCTCCGGTGGGCGTGTTCCAGCGCCAGTGCGGGGTTGCCCTGGGTGCCCGACATCCGCGAGAGATGCTGATGGGTGCGGGCCTGCCCCGCGTCGCTGCCCAGCTCGGCGAAGAGTTCCAGTGCCTGTAAGTAGTGCTCCCTGGCCGGTTCCGGGCTCTTGAGGCGGTCCAGGGCCAGGCCGAGTCCGCGGTGGGCGCCCGCTCTTCCGGCCAGGTCGCCGTCCCGTTCGGCCGCCACGAGCGCGCTGTGACCGGCGGTCAGCAGGGCCTCCCAGTGGCCGTGCCGGTCCAGGAAGGTGGTCAGGACGGTGACCAGTCGCCACACATGGCCGTCGAAGCCGGGCGGTGGCTGCCGCACGATCTCCAGCAGTACCGGGTGTTCGGCGACGAGCCAGGCCAGCGCTCTGCCGTAGTCCTCGGGCACCATCGGGTTCGCGCCCGCTCTGGGCGCGGCGGAGGCGACCGGGTTGGGCTGCGGGGTCACCAGGACGTCGGCCGCACGCGCGGAGTGCAGGTAGTGGTCCATCATCCGGTGCAGGGCCGCACGCCGTTCCCACTCGTCGTCGTACGCGGCCACCAACTCCCCCGCGTAGACACGCAACAGGTCGTGGAACGCGTACCGTCCCGGAGCGTGCTCGGTCAGCAGGTGCCCGCCGGTCAGTTCGGCGAGCAGTCCGCGGACGCGTCCCGGCGGAACGCCGGCCAGGGCGGCTGCCGCGTGCCGTGAGAGGTCCGGGCCCGGATGCAGGGCGAGCAGCCGGAACAGCCGGGCGGCGGCCGGGCTGAGCGCGCTGTAGGACCACGAGAACACGGCCCGTACCTGGCTGGCCTCCTCGCCGCCGTCGAGCGCGTCCAGTCGGCCGGCCACCTCGCGGAGTTCCTCGGCGAGCGGGCCGAGCGGGCGTCGTGGCTGCGCGGCGGCGCGGGCCGACACGACCGCCAGGGCCAGCGGGAGTCCCGCGCACCAGGTGACGACGTCCGCCACGGCCTCCGGTTCGGCGGCCACCCGGCCCACCCCGAGCCGCTCCGCCAGAACGTCCCGTGCCGCGTCCGGGGTCAACGGGTCGACCGCGAGCAGATGGGCGCCCTCGGTCGCGGCCAGCCCGGTGAGCCGGTTCCTGCTGGTCACCAGCGCCATGCAGCCGACCGCCCCCGGCAGCAGCGGGCGTACTTGTTCCTCGTCGCGGGCGTTGTCGAGGACGACGAGCATCCGACGTCCCGTCAACAGGCTGCGGTACAGGCCGACTTGGGCTTCGAGGCCCGGCGGTGTCCGGTCCGGTCGTACTCCCAGCGCGTCGAGAAATCCGCGGACCGCCTCGGTCGGGGGCATCACCGCGCCCTGCGGGTCGAAGCCGCGCAGGTTCACGTACAACTGCCCGTCGGGGAAGGCACTTTCGACCCGTCGGGCCCAGTGCACCGCGAGCGCGGTCTTGCCGACGCCCGCCATGCCCGAGATCGCCGAGATCATCACGGCGGCGGACTCGCCCTCCATCGAGGCGAGGATCGCCTCAAGCCGGGCCAGTTCCTCGTCGCGGCCGGTGAACCCCCGTACGCCCATGGGGAGTTGGGCGGGCAGTTGGGCCGAGCGGGCCGTCTCGGACGGTTCGGGCCGCTTGGCGGGGCCGGAGCGGTGGCCGCGCAGGATCGTCTGGTGCAACTGGCGCAGTGCCGGTCCGGTGTCGGTGCCCAGCTCCTCCGCGAGGCGCTTGCGGACGGCCGCGTAGCAGTCCAGGGCCTCCGCGCTGCGGCCGGTCTCGTGCAGGGCCCGCATCAGCGCCTCGGCGAGGGGTTCGGCGAGCGGGTACTCGGCGAGCAGGCCGGTCAGCGGGCCGATGACGGACGCGGGGTCGCTGTGGACCGGTTCCGCGCGGGCCCAGCCGACCGCTGCGTCCTGGTGCTGGCGGCGCCAGGCCTCGCGCATCCGGGCCGCCCACTGCCCGCGCAGACCGGACAACGGCTCCCCGCGCCAGAGGTCGAGCGCCTCGCGCAGCAGCCGTGCCCGCTCCGGGTCGGACGGGCCCGCGGTCCTTGCCTGGTCCACCAACTGCCGGAATCTGTACACGTCCACCTGGTCAGGGCCGGCCTCCAGGAGGTAGCCGCCGGAGCGCCGTACCACCGATAAGGGTTCCCGCGCGGTCTCGGCGGCCTGCTCGCACACCCGCCGGATCCGGGCGACATGGGCGTGCACGGCGCCGCGCGCCCCGTCCGGCGCGCGCGTGCCCCAGACCCGCTCCATGACCACGTCCACCGCGACGGGACGGCCGACGTCCACGGCCAACGCGGCCATCACGGTACGGCGTTGGGGCGGGCCCACCTCCACGGCGCGCCCCGCCGCCGACAGTTCCACCGGCCCCAGCAACTGCACGTCCACCATGGTGTGCGCCACCCCCGCACAAAGCCTCCTCCTTTCTTTCACAGACGTGTACGCGGCGCGACAAGCCTTCGACAAGGTTTCCTGTCACACACCGGTGCCAGTCTGCTGGGGAGTGAACGGGCCCGGACCGGGGCGCCGTTCGGGCACCACGGCAGGGCCGTCGCCTGGCGGCTGCACAACAGGCAAACGGGGGCGAGAAGTGTGATCACAGGGGAAGTGATGGCACCTGGGACACGGGTGCCGGTACGGCGGCCGGAGGCGTTACCGGCCGCCACGGGAAACGCCGGCGGAAGGAGTGTGCTGGAGGGCGCCTTCGCGTTGCTTGAGGCGGTGGAGCGGGCCGTGGAGGCCGGGCCGACCAGACTGGCGTCCGACTGCGGGCTGCCCAAGACGACCGCGTACCGGCTGCTGGAGCAGCTGGCGGACCTGGGCGCGGTCGAGCGGTGCGGGGGGAGTTACCGGGTGGGCCCGCGGATGTTCCGCCTCGGGCAGGCCTGGCAGCCGCATCCCCGGCTGCGGGCCGCCGCCCGGGAACCGATGCGCCGGCTGACGAAGCTCACGGGCACGACGGTGGGGATCGCCGTGCTGTGGAAGGGCGAGACGCTGATGGTCGAGTGGTGTCCCGACGACGCCGAACGGCCCGATCCGCTGCAGACCCGGATGACCTGGCCGTGGTTCACCGCGGCGGGCAAGGTCCTGGTGGCCATGGCCGGTCCTGCGTCGCCGCCGGGGCCGCTGCCCGCGTCCTGGGCGCGGGACGCCGCCGCGATCCGTGAGCGGGGTGCCGCGTTCGACCGGGAGGAAGTGGTGAGCGGGGTGTGTTGTGCGGCGGTTCCGCTGTTCGGCACGAGCGCCGCGCCCCTGGCCGCCCTGTGTGTCCTCACGGACCCGGCACACCACTTGGAGCGGCTCGCGGAGGCCGCCCGCCATACCGCCCGGGTCATCGGCATGGGCCTGCGGGGGCGGTGACACCGGGGGGGCCGACGACGCGGCCCGGCGCTCGTGCGGGGATGAGCACCGGGCCGCGGCGACGGCCCTGTCCGCGAGTGCGCGGAACGCTCCGCGCGGCGCCACGGACGAGGGCGGCTCCGCCCGGGGCTCGCGTGGGCGACCGGCCCCGTCGCCGGTCCGTCCGCGCGGCGACGAAAATCCTCTGCTCCCCGGCGATCTCCGTCATAGGCTTACGGCCGCTGTCTGCCGAGGGAGGACACATGGGGATCCGAAGCCTGACCCGCACCGAAGCCGAGGACCGGGCCGCGCTGATCGCGGTCGAGCGGTACGACGTGGACGTCGATCTGACCGCGCTGCCCGACGGGCCGGAGGTGCGCTCCGTCTCAACCGTGGCGTTCACGTGTCGCGAGCCGGGCGCGGCGACCTTCGTGGACTGCGCGGCGCGGGTGCTGAGCGCGACGCTGAACGGGATCGAGGTCGGCCCCGGCGAGGACGGGCGGATCCAGCTCCCGGGGCTCGCCGCGCACAACGTGCTGCGCGTGGAGAGCGTGCAGGCCGACACCACCACCGGCGAGGGCGTGCACCGGGCGACGGACCCCGGCGACGGCGAGGTGTACGTGTGGATGAGCTTCGAGCCGGACGAGGCCCGCTTCGTGTGGGCCTGCTTCGACCAGCCCGACCTCAAGGCGCCGCACGGCTTCACCGTCACGGCCCCGGCCGCGTGGACCGTCACCAGCAACTCCGGTGACGCGGACGTCGAGGAGCTGGGCGCGGCCCGCCGGTGGACCTTCCCGGACACCCCGCCCCTGTCGACGTACAACACGGTCATCAACGCGGGCCCCTTCCACGAGGTCCGCCGGGAGGTGGACGGCCACAGCCTGGGCCTGTACGCCCGCCGTTCGCTCGCCGAGATCCTCGACCGTGACGCCGAGGAGATCTTCACCCTCACCCGCCAGGGCCTCGCCTTCTACGCCGAGGCCTTCGCGATGCCGTTCCCGCAGCGCAGGTACGACCAGGTCTTCATGCCCGAGTTCGGCGGGGCGATGGAGAACTACGGCTGTGTGACGTGGTCGGACGCTTTCCTGCGACGGGCCGCGCCGACTCCCGCCGAACACGGCCTGCTGGCAAGGGTGTTGCTGCACGAGATGGCGCACATGTGGTTCGGCAACATCGTCACCATGCGCTGGTGGGACGACCTCTGGCTGAACGAGGCGTTCGCGGAGTTCGCCTGCCACTGGGCCGCCGAGCGCGCCACCCGGCACACCGACGCGTGGGCGGGCCATCTGATGATCGGCAAGATCAGCGCGTACCTGTCCGACCAGGGCCCCGCCACGCACCCGATCCACCAGCCCATCCACGACGTCGCCCAGGCCGCGTCGATCTTCGACAACATCACGTATCCCAAGGGCGCTTCGGTCCTTCAACAGCTCAAGACGTACGTCGGGGAAGAGCACTTCAGGACCGGCATGGCCGCCTACTTCGCCCGCCACGCGTGGGGCAACACCACGCTCCAGGACCTGATCGACTCGCTGTCGGAGGTCAGTGGCCGCGACCTGGACACGTGGCGCACGGCCTGGCTGACGACGGCGGGCACCGACCGCTTCACATTGGAGCGCGACGGCGACACCCTCACGCTGGTGGCCGACGGCGCCCCGCGCCCGCAGGTGCTGGCGGTGGGCGCGTACGGGGAGAACGGCGACGCGCTGGAACGCCGGGCGCTGGTGCGCGTCGAGGTCACCGAGACCCGGACCCCGGTGACCGGACTCCCGCCCGCCGACGTGCTGTTGATCAACGACGACGACCTGACCTTCGCCACGACCCGCCCGGACCCCGCCACAAGGGACGCACTGTTCCGCACGGCGGCGCGGCTGCCCACGGCGATCTCGCGGGGCGTGGCCGCGGCCACCGTTTGGGACATGCTGACGACCGGCGAGGCCACGGCGGCGGAGGCGGGGCGGTGCCTCACCGCGTTGCTGGCGGCCGAGACGTCCGACGCGGTGATCGAGCCGTATCTGACCCTCGCCGCGAACATCGCGGAGCTGTGGGCGCCGGCCGCCGAGCGGACCGCGTTGTCGGCCGCGGTGGCGGCGGCCTGTCTCCGGCTCGCCGCCGACCCGGGCCGCCGTCAGGTCGCACTGCGCGGGCTGGCCCGTACCGCGACGACCCGGGAGGATCTCGACCGGCTCCGCGAACGGGCCGGTGCCGACGTGGACCTGCACTGGCGTGCGCTGGTCCGCGACGCGGAACTGGGCGGGGACGTGGCCGCGGAGTCCGAACTCCTGCTCGCCCGTGACCCGGACCCCGACGCCTGGACCCGCGCCCTGACCGTCCGGGCCGCGCTGCCCGACGCGGCCACGAAGGCGGAGGTCTGGCAGCAGCTCGCCGTGGACCGTGCCGTCCCCGTCAACTCGATGGGCCTGGTGGCGGCGGCCTTCTGGCGCCCGGGCCAGGACGCGCTACTGGCCCCGTACGCCGAACGCTATCTGGAGTCGATCCCGAAGCTGCACCAGGGAGGCATGCTCCTGGCGATGAGCTACACGCACCGCCTCTTCCCGTTGCACGCCATCGACCCGACGTACATCGAGCGGGCCCAGGAGGCGTCCCGGGAGGCGGTGCCGGTGGTCCGCACCACGCTCCTGGAGCGCTCGGACGAGGTGAGCCGCATGCTCCGCGCACGGGCCGACGGCGCCTGAACCGCGCCCTGTTCTAGACGGAGGACTGGTTCCCGGGTGGCGTCGGCCCGGGTGCCTGCCGTTCCGGGTGCGGGGAGGACGGCTGGACGCGCAGCGGGCGGGCCGCCCAGGCCGGCAGGTGCCAGTTCCAGCCGCCGAACAGGGAGACGAGGGACGGTACGAGCAGCATCCGCACGATGGTCGCGTCCAGCAGGATGCCGATCCCGAGGCCGGTCGCCAGGGTCTTGAGGTCGGTGCCCGGTCCCGAGGCGAGTGCGGCGAAGGCGAGGAAGAGGATGAGTGCGGCGCTGGTGACGAGGCGGCCGGTGCGGCCGATGCCCTCGACCACCGCGTCGTCGGTGGAGAGGCCGGCGTCGTACTCCTCCCGGATACGGGTGAGGATGAACACCTCGTAGTCCATGGACAGTCCGAACAGGAACGCGAAGATCATGATCGGGATCCAGAACGTGACGGCCCCGGTGGCGGCGATGCCGAAGATCGCGTTGGAACCGTGTCCGTCCTGCCAGAAGAGGACCATCAGGCCGAGGGTCGCCGCCAGTGAGATCAGGTTGAGCAGCACCGCCTTCAGCGGCAGCAGCAGCGAGCGGAAGGCGCGCACCAGCAGGATGTAGGTGAGCAGCGCGATGATCGTGAGCATCAGCGGGAAGTTGCCGTAGACGGCGTGCAGGAAGTCGATCTGTGCCGCGCCGACTCCGGCGACGCCGACGGCGCCGGGCAGGTGTTCGGTGGCGGTCTTGACCCGTCGGACGACGTCGACGCTCTTCGAGTTGACGGTCTCGGTGTCGGGGATGACGACGACGATGCTCTGACCGCCCTGGTTGCCCGCGGGTCCGGTCGGCACGAAGACGCTGCTGACACCGTCGACCTTGGTGAGTGCGGTGGCGACGCGTTTCGCCTGGTCGGTGCTGACCAGGACCTCCATCGGGGTGAGCGCGCCGGTCGGGACGCCGCCGCGTTCCAGGGTCCGCAGGGTGTCGTAGGCCTGGCCGTTCTTGGCGAGGGATTCCGAGGAGGCGAGGCCGATCTTGATGCCGAGGAAGACGCCGACGAGGGCCGCGAGGGCGGCCAGCGCGGCACCGGCCGCGATCCAGCGGCGCCGTACGACGGCGGCGGTCCAGCGGCTCCAGAAGCGGCTCGCCCGGTTCTCGTGCCGGATCTTGGGCCAGTCGACCTTGGGTCCGATGCCGCCGAGGATCGCGGGGGTCAGGGTGAGCGTCGTCAGCACGCTGGCGAGCGGGATGAGCGCTCCGCCGTAGCCCATGCTGCGCAGGAACGGGACGGGCAGGACGACCAGGGAGAGCAGGCCGATGGCGACCGTGACGCCGCTGAACACGATCGCGTGCCCGGCGTGCTGCATCGCGACGACGACCGCGTCGTGGTTGTCCCGGCCGCGGTCGCGCTCCTCGCGCCAGCGGGTGACGAAGAGCAGCGAGTAGTCGATCGCGACGCCGAGGCCGATCAGGGCGACCAGGAACTGCACGATGAACGACACGTCGGTGGCGTAGGTGAGCGGCAGCAGCATCACGAAGGTCGCGAGGATCGACACCGCGGCCACCAGGAGCGGCAGCAGGGCCAGGAAGGACGCGAACACGAAGGCGAGGACGGCGAGTGCGCCGAGGGCGCCGAGGAGGGTCTCGCCGAGTACTCCGGGGCCGCCCCCGTCGTCGCCGCCGGAGGCGAGCGGGTCCTCGCCCGTCACGCCGACCGTCGCGCTCGCCGGCGCGGCCTTCTCGGCGGCCGTCCGGATCGGGTCGGTCAGCAGTTTCTGGCTGGGTGACGGGTTGAACCGGTAGAACACCAGCGCGTAGGCGGTGCGGTCGTCCTTCGTCCGGAACGCCTTGTCACCGGTGTTCGCCTCGTCGATGACCCGCAGTCCCGGTGCGGCCGTGCCGGCGGCGGTGAACACGCGCCCGACGTCCGCCTCGTGGCCGGTGACGGTCTGTCCGGCGGGCAGGGTGACCGCCACGAGATAGGGATTGGTGTCGCCGCCGCTGCCGAAGGCCTTCTCGATCTTGTGCGCGGTCACGGTGCCGGGCTGGCCGGGCAGCGAGAAGTCGATCGTGAGTCGGTCCGTGGTCCGGCCTGCCAGCGCGATGCCGGCGATCAGCACAAGACCCCAGAACGCCACGACCGCCTTGCGGTGCCGCAGTACGAATTCGGCCCACCGTCGCATGCCGGACTCCCCGCGTCGTAGGTTGCGCGAGTCTAGCCCGCGGCCCCGTTCATCCGCTATCGGGATAATCCATCCGGTTTGACGGGATCCGGAAGCACAGAATCCGCGTGCGCGCACCTCGGGAAGAGAGCGCGGTCCAGGGCTGTTTCAGCCTTAGGTACCGGATCATGACCGGACTCCTGAGAACGGAGCAGTCAAGGTGAACGACACGTCGAAGGCCGACATACGGCAGGTGACAGACACCCCGGCTCCGCCGCCCGACATATTGGAGCGGGCCCGGCGCCACCGGCGGCACACCTTGGAGCTGCTGACCGTTTGCGCCGTGGGGCTGGTCCCGTGGACGGTTCTGCTGGCGGTCACGCTGCCGTCCGCCTACGAGGTGCACCAGTGGCGGGTGACCTGGGTCGGGTTCGACGTCCTGCTCGTGCTCTCGATGGCGGCCACCGCGCTGCTCGGCTGGCGGCGCAACCGAGGCGTCATCGTGGCGGCGGTCTTCTCGGCGGCGCTGTTGATCTGCGACGCGTGGTTCGACGTGTCGCTGGCCTTCGGCACCGACGACGTCTGGTCGGCGGCGGCCCTCGCGGTCTTCGCCGAACTGCCGCTGGCCGGCTATCTGATCCACCGGGTGCTGGCGATGATCTCGCTCGCTCGCTGGCCGAACGTGGAAGCGGCCACCAGGATCGCCGAATAGCGCCGTCCCCGGCGCCGGGGAGGACCAGCGAGCCGTCGCTCAGGGGACTGGAGCCTCAGCTGTCGGCCAGGGTGCGGTCCAGAAGCGAGAGCAGGCGATCCCAGTGGCGCTTCAGTCCGGAGGCGCTGAAGGCGTCGGTGTCGGACATGGTGAAGCCGTGGACGGTACCGGGGTAGATCTCGGAGGTGTATCCGACACCTGCCGCATCCAGGGCCTCGTTGAGCTCACCGAGGGCCTCAGGTGTCACGTCGCCTTCGGCGTGGCCGAGGTGGACCTGGGCGGTGAGCTTGGAGAAGAGACTGGCCCCATCGACACCCACGGGGCCGTGGAACGCGGCGACGGCCGCCACTTGGCCGGGGTGGGCCGCGGCGGTGCGCATCGCGTAGAGGCCGCCTATGCAGTAGCCGGTCACCGCGAGCGGTCCGGGGCCGACCTCGGGCTGAGTGGTGAGGAACCTGAGGTAGGCGTCGGCGTCGCGCAGGACACGTTCGGCGGTGTGCGCCTCGATCAGGGGCATCAGCTGGGCGAAGACCGCGGGCCGGACTTCCTCTCCGATGTACTCGGGAAGCTCGACCAGCGGTGTCGGGCCGTGCCGGTAGAAGGAGTTGGGGACGAGCACGTAGTAGCCGTGCCCGGCCAGTTCGCGGGCCATCTCCCGCAGCACGGGCCGGATGCCGAAGCCGTCCGCGTACATCAGTACCCCTGGGTGCTGCTCTCCGTGGTCGGGGAAGGCGGCGAAAGCGTCGGCCTGGCCGTCCGTGGTGGGAATCCGCAGCGTCTTGGTAGGCATGAACAATGCTCCTGTCGTGGTTGATGTGCAGAGCCTGTGATCAACACGACGGAGGCGGAGCCCGCGCGGCGGCGCAGGAACCTCGATCGGACAGCGGGCCCAGACCGGCCCGTACGGCGCTCAGAAGAGCCCCGGGTCACCGATCCGTGTGTGGCGCAAGGCCGTCCCGGTATTCATAGCCGCACAGCGTAGCCCACCGGATAGGGGCCGACGGTCGCCGTCGTGGCCAAGCAGCACTGCGAGTGGCGCACAACTCCCCTTGCGGAGCACGGGCGTTGACACCGTGTGCGATCCGCGTCACGGTGAGGGCCCGTAGCGCTCGGAGGTCGCCCATGGCTCCGCTCCCGTCCGATGCCGGTCTCGTCGAACGTGTACGGGAGTTGCAACCCCTGCTCCGTGACAGCGCGTTGCGCACCGAGCAGGAGCGGCGGGTGACGGCCGAGGTGGTGTCGGCGCTGACGGACGCCGGGGTGTACCGGATGAACGTCCCACGCCGGTACGGCGGTTACCAGAGTCGGCTGAGCACGCAGGTCGAGGTGCTGGGCGAGATCGCCGCCGGGTGCGGTTCGACCGGTTTCATGGCGCTGATCCAGGCCGGGTGTTCCTATATCGCCGCGCTGTTCCCGGACGAGGCGCAGGACGAGATCTTCACCGGACCGGATGTGCGGGTCGGCGGCACGCTCATCCCGGACGCCGTCGCGGTGGCGACGGACGGCGGCTATGTCGTCAACGGCACCTCGGGCTTCGCCACCGGCTGTCAGAACGCCGACTGGCATCTGCTGACCGCCCGGGTCGAGTCCGAGGGCGGGCCGCCCGAGGTGCTGTGGACCGCCGTACCGATGGCGGATCTGAAGATCCTCGACGACTGGTACGTGTCGGGTCTGGCGGGCAGCGGTAGCAACAGCGTCGTCGCCCGGGACGTGTTCGTGCCCGCGCACCGCATCCTGCCCGTGGGGCAGTTGCTGGGCGGCGGCTTCCCCTCCAAGGCCAACGCCGACGACCCCTTCTACCGGATGCCGGTCCTGATGCTGTTCTGCGCCTGGACGGCGCCGAACGCGCTGGGCCTGGCGCGCGCGGCTCTCGCGGAGTTCACCGAGCGCATCCACCGGCGGGGCATCACGTACACCTTCCACGAGCGGCAGTACGAGGCGGGCGTCACCCATCTCCAGCTCGCCGAAGCCGCGTTGAAGATCTCCTGCGCCGAACTGCTGACCGCCGACTTCGTCGCGCGGATCGAGTCCGCGGCCGACAACGACGAACCGTACACACAGGAAACACGCGCCAAGATCCGTGCGCAGAGCGGCTATACGACCCGGCTGTGCAAGGAGGCCGTGGACCTCATCGCCTCCGCGTCGGGCGCGTCCTCGCTGCACCGGGACGTCCCCGTCCAGCGGGCGGTACGCGATCTGCACGCGCTCAGCCTGCACTCCTTCGTCAACCCCGCCACCAATCTGGAGCTGTACGGCCGGGTCCTCTCCGGACTCGACGCGGGCACGCCCTTCCTCTGACGGCTCAGCCCAGGGACGCCGACCAGGCCGCGGTCTCCCGGGGTCGGGCGAACCGGAGTGCGGTGAGCGGAGCGAAGCGCGGGTCGTTCGTCCGGCGCTCGATCTCGGCGCGCCGGCCCGCGTGCTGGGACCAGGCCCACCAGGCCGGGTGCTCGCGGCTCAACCAGCCCGCCCAGGTCTCCCTGTTGCCGCCGAAGACGCGCTCGCGGGTGACCGTGCGCCACAGGGACCGGCGCAGGACGCGCGGCATGATCACGCCCCTCCCGTAGTCCAGCCAGAGCACCGTGTCGGCCAACTCCCAGAGCAGGTCGCGGACTTCGGGCGAGCCGATCGAGTCGATGATCCAGCGGGTTTCGGCGGTGAGCCGCAGCACGTCGTCGGCCAGGTGCTCGTTGACGGCCCAGCCTGGGCCGGTGAAGTAGAGGGCGTCCATCTCGTGGTACGGCAGTTTCAGCCGCTCGCTCACGCCCCGGGCCAGCGTGGACTTGCCCGCGCCCGTCGCCCCGACCACCAGGATCCGCTCCATCCACGCACCCTAACTACGATGTGCGCAGCCCGCCGATCATCAACAGGAGCCCCACCATGAGCAGTCCGCAGCATGCCCACGCCTCCCTGGACGGGCTGGTGACGGGCGACGCCTTCGGGGACGGCTGGTTCACACGGTCCGACGAGCCCGCCGAGGAGCTGTGGGCCGCGCGGGAACTGCGGCCCGCGCCGTGGCTGTGGACGGACGACTCGGCGATGGCCTTCGTCCTGTTCGCGCATCTGGTGGCCCATGGGGAGGTACAACCGGACGCGCTGGCAAGGGAGTTCGCGGCCGAGTACGAGCGGGAACCGGGGCGCAAGTACGGCCCGTCCATGCACGGTGTGCTGCGCCGGATCGGCGAGGGCGAGGACCGGCGGGCGGTCACCACGGGGCAGTTCGGCGGCCAGGGTTCCTACGGCAACGGTGCCGCGATGCGGGTCGCCCCACTGGGCGCCTGGTTCCGGGACGACCCGAAGACCGCCGCCGAGCAGGCTCGACTCTCCGCGCTGACCACCCACGCCCACCCGGAGGCCGTCGCGGGGACGGTGGCCGTGGCGGTCGCCGCCGCGCTGGCCGCCACCGGCGCGGATCAACAGGCCCTGCCGCGCGCCGAGTTCCTGCGGGAGGTCGCCTCGCACGTACCGGACAGCGATGTCCGTGCCCGTCTGCTGGTGGCCGCGGGATTCTCCGCGCGGACGTCGGTGCGGCACGCGGCGTCCGTGCTGGGTTCGGGGACACTGATCTCGGCTCCGGACACCGTGCCGTTCGCCCTGTGGTCGGCGGCGGGGAACTTGGACGACCTGCCGGAGGCTCTGTGGCAGACCGTCGCCGGGTGGGGCGACCGGGACACGACCTGCGCGATCGTGGGCGGTGTGGTCGCGGCCCGCACCGGCACCGACGGCATCCCGTCGGCCTGGCGGGAGGCCCTGGAGGCGATCCCGGCCTGGAGCGGTTGGGACGCGCGCGCGGCGACCCGCCCGGCCGGCATCTAGGCAGGGCGGCGGCCGTCAGCCCAGGACCGTCCCCGAGCTCTTGTCGTTGACCGGCCGCAGTCTGGAGAAGGTGCCCAGGTCGATGGTGTGGCCCGTGTACGGGGCCTTGAACACCGCGGGGTGCCGGTCGTGGTCCACGCCGTTCTCCGTCTGGTCGACGATGGTGCGCAGGAATCCGCCGACGAGCGGGGCGTTCTTGAACTGGTTTCCGCTGGTGCCGATCGCCACGTAGTAGCCGGGCAGGTCGGTCTTGTCGTAGATGGGCGTCCAGTCGTCGGTGACGTCGTAGACACCGACGACTCCCCTCGGGCGGTTCGGGACCGTCAGGGTCGAGAGGCGGCGGGCGGCGCGGGTGGCCTGTGCCTCGAACACGGCCTTCGTCACGTCGGGGGCGACGCCGTCGGGGTCGTCGACCCATTGCAGGGGGTCGCATTCCGGTTCGGTCCCGCCGATCAGCAGACCGCCGCCCACTTCGGAGCGCAGATAGACACCGAGGTCGATGTCCGCGACGCACATGCCCGTCGTGCCCTCCGCGCCGCCGGGCAGGTGATGCACCTCCTGGCGCAGCGGCCGGAGTGACACCGTGAACTCGTCGCCGACGCCCGCGAGTTCGTTGATACGGCCGGACCAGGGGCCGGCCGCGTTGACGACGATGCCGGTGTCGATCCTGGTCCCGTCGTCGAGGAGTACGGCGGCCACCCGCCCGGAGTGGCGGACCACCTTGGTGACCGCCCGGTTCAGCATGAAGACCGCGCCCTGCCGTACGGCGGCGTCGGCCAGATTGGCGGCGGCGAGCTGGGGATCGCTGACGTAGCCTGCGTCCGGGGTGTACACCGCGCCGAGGCTCTCGGCGGACGGGGCCCAGAACGCGTCGTCGGCCAGACGCTTCGGCGGCCAGTGGCGGCCCGTGTCGATGCCGGGTATCTCGGCGGTGAGGCGGTCGGTGTCCCACTCCTCGTAGAGCACCCCGAAGGTGTCGAACAAGGGCAGGTACAGGGCTCGGGGTGCGATGTCCACGTCGAGGAAGGCGAGGCCCGTCCTGACGTACCGGACGAGGCCGGCGGACTCGGGCAGTCCGGTGTGCTCGGCCCAGTTCTCCCAGTGGAACCTGGACTCCCAGGCGGTGGCGACACCGGCCGGAGTGGAGAAGTTGAACCGCATGATGGCGCTGGACGCACTGGTGGAGCCGTGCCCTATGCCCCGTGCCTTGTCGACCACGACGGTGCTGCGGCCCGATCGCGCCAGTTCGAGCGCGATCGACGTTCCCATGACACCGGCTCCCACGATCACGGCGTCGGAATGCATCGGCGGTCCTCCTTCTTTCGTCGAGCGTAGGAGCGTCGGCGGGTGTGCCGTAAGCGCTCGCGGTCGCGCCGCACGGCGCTTTCCCGCATCAGGTGTTGCGTCGGGTGTCGCATCAGGTGTCGCGGTCAACCCGTCGATCTGCGCGCGGTGTTGATCCGGGCCAGCTTGAGCGCGAGATGCAGGGTCAGGCGGTCCATCCCGTCGTCCAGGGACAGGCCGTGATGGTCTCGACGCGCTTGAGCCGGTGGTAGAGCGTGGTCCGGTGCACATGCAGCGCCTGGGCCGTGCTGCCGGAGTCGCCTGCGCGGTCGAGGAATTCCTCGGCGCTCCGGACGAGGACGGCGTGCTCCGGATCGCCGAGCAGGTCACCCACCCCGGGAAACGGCAGGTCCTGTGTCAGCTGGTCGAAGTCGACGCGCAGCAGCAGGGCGAAGGGGCCGAGCGAGGACCAGGACGCCACACCGTCGAACACCGGCAGGAGCGTGGCCGCGCGGACCGCGGTGCCGGCCTGCCGGCCTGCCGGTGGGCGTCGACGACGGATTCGAGACCGTGCACGGTGGCGCTGAGGCCGATCGCGCAGGTCCGTCCGGGCCGTGCCGTCCGCCCGAAGTCGTGCCGGAACCGCTCCGCCAGTTCGCGCACGGTCCGGTCGCTCGGCGGACGCGGACCGCCGACGACGACGGTCGCCCGGCGCCCTGTGACCAGGGTCAGCACCGACCCTCGGGGCAGCCGGCGTTCCATGCGCTCCGCGGCGGACTCCAGCGCGAGGGCCGTGTCGCCGGTCGGTTCGCCGTCGGCCTCGACCACCAGGACCACCAAGTGGGCGGAGTGGGCGAGGAGTTGTTCCTCCTGGATCTCGTCGATCGCCCGGTAGCGGTCCTCCGCCTCGGGCGACAGGAGCATGCTCAGCGACGACTCCACGCGGGAGCGGCGGCGCTCGCTGAGGACCATCCGGCGGTACAGGATGAGGCCGATGCTCTCGACGGCTTCGGCGACCGCCCGGCCGGCTTCGTCGTCGATCGCCGTGTCGGACTCGATGAGCCACAGGAAGCCGAGCAGCAGGCCGTTGCAGCGGACCGGGAAGCAGAGCGCGGTGCCAGCTCGAAGTCCGGTTCTCCGGTGACGCGGCCCGGCTCGGTCCAGTCCGCGATGCCTTTGGCGAGCACCCAGCGCTGGAGGTCCGCGGAGATCTGGCGGTCGATCACAGACCGGACCCTGGTGTCGCCCTCGTCGCCGAAGTGCCTGCTCGCGGCGATGAGATGGATCAGCGGATCGTCCACGGCGACCGAGCGGCCGAGCCGGTCGGCGAGGGTGTCGACGACCGACTGGACGTCGTCGCCGGCGAGCGCGGTGGGCGGGTTCTGCTCGTCCGTGGCCATCAGGTCTCCCCCGCCGGGCCAAGGTGGCGGTCGAGGAACTCCAGCAGGCGGGCGGCCTGGTCGACGACGGACGCGTGGGCGCGGACGCCGTGTCCTTCGTCCGGGTAGATCACCAGAGCGCCGTCGCGGCCGTGGTCGCGCAGGGCGCGGTGGAACATGGCCGCCTGCTGCGGCGGGGTCGCGAGATCGTGGGCGCCCGCCATCAGCAGCACCGGCGTCCGTACGTGCCGTGCGCGGTAGAGCGGGCTACGGGTGCGGTAGTCGGAGGCCGGGTCGAGGGGGTCGCCGTCCAGGCACATCCGGTCGAAGCCGGGGATGTTGCTCGTGTGGTGCTGGCTGACCCAGTCGGTGACCGGTGAGCGGGCCACGGCGGCGGCGAACCGGTCGGAGTGGGCGATCAGCCACGCGGACATGAAGCCACCGTAACTGTTGCCCGTCACCGCGACCCGTCTGCGTCGACCCGTCCGGCGGCCACCAGCGCGTCGACGGCCGCCAGCAGGTCGTCGGCGTCCGCCCCGCCCATGTCGTGGAGCCCGGCGGTCACGAACTTCTGCCCGCGTCCCAGGCTGCCGCGCATGTTCGGCGACAGCACCGCGTACCCCTGTCCGACCAGCAGGGACACGAGCGGCTGCCGCGCCGCCCACTCGTCGCGCCACGCCCACACCGGACCCCCGTGGATGTTCACGACCAGCGGGTACGGCCCCGGAGTGCGCGGGGTGACCAGGAGCCCCTGGATCTCCTGCCCGTCCGGGGCGGTCCAGGTCAGTCGCTCCGCCGACTCCCCCGGTACGGCGGTGTGGGGCCGGGCGACCTCAAGGAGCGGGGTGGTGTCGGTCATTCGGTGCCTCCCGCGAGGGCGTCGCCGAGCAGGTTGATCGCGAGGGTCAGGGCGCCGAGGAGGGCTGCGGCGACCAGCATCGACGAGGGGTTGAGGGCGATGCCGCCGCGGTTCTCGGAGACCATCAACCCCCAGTCGGCGGCCGGGGGTTGGAGCCCGAGCCCGAGGAAGTTGACGCCCGCGATCAGCAGTACCGACCAGCTGAACCGCAGTCCCGCGTCGGCGGCGACCGGGCGGGCGATGTTCGGCAGGATCTCGCGTCCGAGCACCGGGAGCGTGCCCTCGCCGCGGGCGACGGCCGCCTCGACATAGCCCTTGAGGGACTGCTCCAGCGCGGCCGACCGGACGATGCGCACGATGGGCGGGAGTTGGATGAGCGCGGTGGCGATCACCACTCCGGTGATGCCACGGCCGAACGCGGTGGCGAGCAGCAGCAGGAAGACCAGTGCCGGGAAGGCCAGCAGGGCGTCGGTCAGACGCATCAGCACCGGTTCGAGCCAGGAGCGGCTGTAGCCGGCCAGCAGTCCCACGGTGAGTCCGACCGCGTAGGCGGCGAGGGTGGCGACGCCCGCGTACAGGACGACGCCGAGTCCGCCGGAGAGCACCCGCGACAGGACGTCCCGGCCGAGGAAGTCGAGGCCCAGTGGATGACTGGCGCTCGGCCCGGCGAAGGGGATGCCGACCGTGCGGTCCGGGGAGTACGGGGTGCACAGGGGGCCGGGCAGGGCGACGGCGAGGACCAGCACGAGGAGAACGAGGCCGACCCGGCCGGAGAGGGTCTTCGGGGTGCGTCGTCGCAGGGCCGCGCCGAACGGGAACCCTCGCCGCGCGGAGTCGGTCTTCAGGAGGGCGGTCATGACGTACCACCTGTTCTCAGCTTCGGTACGACGGCCATGACCAGCAGGTCGGCGGCGATGGTGACGGCGACGTAGAAGGTGGCGAGGAGCATGGTCACGGACTGGACTTCGAGGTTGTCGTGGACGGTCACGGCGTCGACGAGTTCCTTGCCGATGCCCGGATAGCCGAAGAGTCCCTCGACGATGAGCAGTCCGCCGACGAGGTACTGGGCGATGAGCGCGAAGACCTGGATGCTCGGCGCGAGCGCGTTGCGCAGGGCGTAGCGGCGGACGACGCGGGCCTCGGGGATGCCGTTGAGGCGGGCGACGGCGACCGGGTCGGACAGCAGCGCCTCCTGCATGCCGGCCCGGATCATGCGGGTGGCCGGTCCCACGGTCACCCCGACCAGGGTGAGTAACGGGCAGGACGAGGGTCGCGGGGGTCGCGAGGGGGCTGGTGCCGGGGGCCACGAAGGACACCGGGGGAAGAACGTCGAACCAGGTGAAGAACACGGCGAGCAGGACGGTGCCGAGGACGAACTCGGGCAGCGCCGCCGGCACCAGGGTCACCGTGGTGACGAGGTGGTCGAGCCAGCGGCCCGCCCGCAGGGCCGTGAGGACGCCCAGCAGCAGGGAGAGCAGCAGGACCGGCACGAAGACCGTGGCGGCGAGGACCAGGGAGTTGCCGAGTTTGCCGCTGATCTGGTCCCAGACGCTGGACCGGCCGCCCGCCGCGTATCCGGCGGCGGTGTTGCCGAGGTCGCCGTGGAGCAGTCCGGCGAGCCACTTGCCGTACTGGACGACGAGGGGCCGGTCGAGTCCCATCGTGTGCCGCAGCTCGGCCACCGCGTCCGGCGTCGCCTGTTTGCCGAGGATCGCGCTCGCCGCGTCGCCCAACAGCACGGAGGTCGCGAGGAACACCAGGACGGACAGCACGAGGAGGGTGAGGACGCCGCCGGCGATGCGGCGCAGGGCGACACGGGCCAGCGGGTGCCGGGAGCCGAAGGGCGCGGAGGCGGGTGCGGTGGCGGCACCGTGGTGGTGGCGGTCACGACGCGAAATACGCTTCGTTGAGGCCGGTCGGCAGACCGAGGTTCTGGTAGCGGTTGGGGACCAGGCCGCCGACCCTGTTCGACACCGCGTCGAGGTTGTCGACGTTGCCCCACCAGATGTAGCCCCCGCTGTCGTACTGCTGACGCTGTACGGCGGCCCAGGCGGACCGGGCGGCGCTCGCGTCGGGTGCGGCGACGGCGGTGGCGACGAGTTCGTCGGTGCGGCGGTCGGACCAGTGGGTCTCACCGTACGGGGCTTTGGAGACCAGGCCCGCGTTGTAGACATCGCCCAAAGTCGTCATCCCCTGCCAAATGGTCTGTGCGAAGGGCATCTTGAGGTAGTCGCGGGTCGGGTCGAAGTACGAGGCGGGGTCGACCTGAGAGATGGAGATGTCGACGCCGGCGTCCTTGGCCTGCTGCTGGAAGAGCGTGGCGGCCTCGACCATCCCCGGCGCGACCGTGGAGGTCTGCAGCTTCAGGGTCAGTCCCCTGCCGTGCCCGGCCTCGGCAAGCAGGGCCTTCGCCTTGGCGAGGTCGCGGGTGCGTTGCGGGAGGGAGTCGTCGTAGTACTCAAGTCCCTTGCCGTACAGGTCGTTTCCGACCGTCCCGAAGCCGAACAGGGCCACGTCGACCCGTTGCCTGCGGTCGACGATCAGCCGGAGCGCGCGGCGGACCCGGACGTCGTCGAACGGCGGTTTGTCGACGGCCATGTAGAAGGCCTGCGCGGTGACGCCGGGACTCCTGATCAGCCGTACGTCGCCCACGAGTTGGGACTTGGCCTGGGTGAAGGGCACCTGGGCCATGACATCGGTCTGGCCCGACAGCAGCGCGTTTAGCCGGGCGAAGTCGTCCTTCACGGACAGGAACACCAGCTCGTCCAGGTAGGGCTTCCCGGGCTCCCAGTACGCCGGATTGCGTCTGCAGACGGCCTGTTGACCCGGATCGAGGGAGACGAAGGAGAAGGGCCCGGTGCCGACGGGTCTGGTGAAGTCCTCGGCACCGCGCCGCACGATGGAGGCGGTGGCGAGGCTGTAGGGGAAGAGCAGGTTGGGGCTCTTCAGCGGGACGACCACGGTGTACGGCTCCGGTGCGGACACCTTCTCCAGGTCGACGTCGGCGATGCTGAGGGCGAGCCCGTTGCCGGGTTTCGCCATCCACTTCAGCGAGTACAGGACATCGGCGGCGGTGAAGTCCTCGCCGTCGTGCCAGGTGACGCCCTTGCGCAGCCGGAACGTCCACACGGACGCGGTGGAGTTCGAGGTCCAGGACGTCGCGAGCATCGGCCGCAGCCGGCCGTCCGGTCCCATGGTGAGCAGGGGATCGAAGACGGCGCAGCTCATGGCGGTGTTGATGAGGGCGTTGGGGGCGAGGGAGGGGTCGAACGACTCCCCCTTGCCGGCCGCGATCATGCCGACCCGCAGTCGGCCGCCCCTGCGTGGCGGTCCGGTCGGCCCGGCCACGCCGAGACCGGCTGCCGCCCGCACGCGGCGAGTGAGGCACCGCCGGCCAGCAGCGTCCCGGCCGTGGCGGCGCCCCGCAGAACGGAGCGCCGGGAGGTGGATCGAGGGGAGAGGCCGGTTGTGTCTGGGCCTGTCATCGTGACTCCCGCTTACGACGCCGGGAGCGAGGTACCGAGCGTGGCCGAACGCGGGGTGAACACCCTCTGGTCAGCGGGTTCGGCTTTCAGGAAGTGTGACATCACGACACGAGACAGGCATTCAACATGTGATGCGTAATTCCGGGCGGCAGTGCATCACCTGTTGCGCCCGGGCTAGAGACGCACGGGCAGTGCCCGCCGGGCCACCGAGACGAGGCGCTCCCCCACCAGCTCCATGCACAGCCGCATGTTCTTGTCCGCGATGACGTTGTCCGGGATACGGCAGGCGAACTGCAGGCCTTCGTGGACCCGGGTCACCCACGCGCACACCTGGTCACCGTACGACACCCGGATCAGCCCGTACGCCTTCAGCTCCTGCCAGCGCTCCGAACCGGGCAGGGCGCGCGAGTCGACGTAGGAGACGATCGAGTACAGGTCGGGGGACGTGGGCCGGAAGTCGGCGCCCAGCAGGCGCAGTACGCGGGCGATGGGCATGCGGGCCAGCGGGCGGTTCTCGCGGAGGGTGGCGCGGACCATGCGCAGGGCGTCGTCGAAGTCCCTCGCGTGCTCGATGGGGATCTCGATCGGCGCGCCGCCGACATACCAGCCGACGGAGTCGGCCCAGCGGGACTTGGCCCGGGTGTGGAAGGGCACGACGGTGCGGTACACGTCGAGGCCGCTGATCTCGCGGGCGGCGAGGGCGACGGCCGCCAGAACGCCGACGAGGCTTCCGCCGTAGGGGCGGCAGTACGCCTCGAAGGCCGCCGCCTCCGTGTCGTCGGTGAGCATCTCCTGGAGGAACTTCTGTGTGGGCAGCGGCCCTTGGGGGTCGAGGCCGAGGTCGACGGGGAAGTTCGGCAGTTTGCCGTCGCAGCGGGCGATGAACTCGCGCCAGCGGGAGACGACGGTGTGCGTGTCGTCGATCAGATCGGCGTCCGTGCGTTCGCCCGCGCAGAAGTCGATGTAACTGGCGACCGGCGCCGCCTCGACCGCCTTCCCGGCGAGCCCGGCCGCGTACAGCTCGTGCACCTCGCCCGCGATGCGATGGAGCGAGTACGCGTCGACGTTGCTGTGGTCGAACGCCAGGTACACGCTCGTGCAGTCCTGGCGAACGACCGCGGCGAAGAGGAAGTTCGGCCAGGTGAGCGCGTCCGCTGCGACATCGAAACGGTCCTGCAGATACCGGGTCAGAGTCCCCGCGTCCGCGAACTCGCCGACGTCCTCGCGGTGCAGGGCCACCGCGTCGGCGTCCAGGGTGAAGCGGCGCATCTCGTCACCGGCCCACCGGAAACCGCTGCGCAGCGTCTCGTGCCGGAGCATCCAGGCCCGCAACGCGCCCTGGAGCACGTCGAGTTCGATCCGCCCCGGCATGTCGAAGGCGGTACCGAGCCAGGTCGGCACGAACAGCCCGTCCTCGCGCACCGAACGCGCCGTACGGATATGGGACTCCTGCACATACGCCGGTGGCCGCACGTCGTCGGGAAGCACCCGCGCCGCTCCTACGGCCGTCGGGTGCAGCGTCCACTCGACGAGTCGTCCGGGACGGATCTCGCACCGCTGAAGGTCACTCATGCGCACAGGGCTCTCCGTTCGCCTGCCCACGGGAGGCCGCCGGGCACCACTGTCGATCCACGCCTCCATGCCGCTCGGGCACCGCTCACTGCATGCGGAGATCAACGAGCGGGCCGTTCGGAAAGCAACGCTCTGGAACCCGCCGTTCCGAAAGGGAGTGGATCACTGCGCGTCAAAGAGGGGTGGTGGCGCGTACCGCGATGACCGCCAGAGTGGTGTACGCCATCGTGAAGCTGCCTCCCAACGCGTCGATGGCACGGCCCACCTCGCCCTGTATCTCGGCCAGTTGACCGGGGACGAGGCGGGTGAGGCCGCCGGTCGTGGGGAGCAGTTCCAGCCACTGATCGCGGGTGTACGCGTGCTCCCAGTCGAACCGGAACTGTTCCGGGGCGTCGAACTGCCCGGTCTCACCGATCTTCTCGGCGACCGTCGCGTACCCCGCCTGGTACATCTCCAGCGGACGGCGGGCCGACCGGCCGTTGAACGGCGAGTCGGGCGCCACTCGTCGATAGGCGGCCGCGAAGGGCTCGGCGACCTCGGCGGGCGGCTCGTACACGTGGCCGAAGATCGCCAATCGGCCGTTCGGGCGCAGCACTTGGGCCGCTTTCCTGGCACCAGCGGCGGGGTCAACCCAGTGCCAGGACTGGGCCGCGGTCACCACGTCGAACATACGGCCGCCCGGCTCCCAGGCCTCGAAGGTCGTCACCTCGACCGGCAGGCCGCGGGACCGGGCGAAGTCGGCCATGCGGGCATCCGGCTCGACGCCGAGCACGGTGCAGCCGGCGGCCTGGAACTGGCGGGCCGCGATGCCGGTACCGCAGCCCACGTCGAGCACGTCGGGCGTATCGCTTCCCGGGCTCCCGGCGACGATCCGGGCCACCAGCTCATCGGGGTAGCCGGGCCGGGCACGGTCGTAGCGTTGCGCGTCCGCGCCGAAGGACTCGGCCATCTGTCGGGCCTGATGGAGCGGGGCGGGCTCTGGCTGCTCTCGCGGTAAAGTGGGCATGCGTTCACCTTAGTGGGCAAGCGCCCACAAGCCAATGGGTGTCAGAGAGCTGGCGCGGGAGAGGATCCACAAGTGCCGACCGGGGTTCACCTTCGTGATGCGCGGCAGCAGTTGTTCGACGCCGCAGAGCGCGTGCTGCTGCGGGACGGTCCGAACGGGCTGACCAGCCGGGCCGTCACCGATGAGACGGGCTGCGCCAAAGGCGTCCTGCACCGGCACTTCACCGACTTCGACGCGTTCCTCGCCGACCTCGTCCTCGACCGCGCCGCGCGGTTGGAGACGCAGGCGCTGGCGCTGCGTGACTCGGCCGGGACCGGCAGCGTCGCCGACAATCTCACCGACGCGCTGACCACCTTGTTCGGACCGGTTCCGGTAGCGATCATTCCGCTCATCACCTTCCGGGAAGAGTTGCGCGCACGGCTGCGGCAGGCCAGGCCCGGAGGCGGTATCGCCATCCTGGCCCAGGTGACGGCGGCGGTCTCCGCCTATCTGGCCGACGAGCGCGAGAGGGGCCGTATCGCGGCCGACGCCGACATCGACTCGCTCACCCTCTCCCTGGTCGGAGGCGGGCACCTCCTGTTCGCCGACCGGGCCTCGGACCCGCCGACCGCATCGACCGTCGGCAAGCTGGTGACCACGGTGCTCGCCGACGTCGTACAGCGGAGGCCACGCTGAACTCGCCTCGCGGTGCTGTGCGTTGGTGAGGTCCGGCCGACGGGCGGGTCAGCGGAAGCCGACCTCGGTGAAGGCGCAGCCACCCCGCTCGGCGTTCGGCAGTGCCTGCCGCGATGCGCGTGTCGGTGCTTTCCGGAAGTACTGGCGGTAGCCGGACGCGCGGAACCTCAGGTCGAAGGCGTGGCCCTCGATGTGCCACAGCGGCAGGTCTTCCCGGCCGTCGTCCGGGACGAGTCGGTGCACGCCGTCGATCTCCAGGTCCGGGGCCGTGCCCTTGAAGTCGAGGTCTCCTTCGAGGTCCCAGACGTCGTCGAAGACGAGCGTCGCCGGGGCGACCCAGAAGGAGAAATGTGTCGCCGGCGGGACCGGGTGGACCCAGCGGACGATGTAGTCGAGGTCGAGAAGCAGTCGCGGCAGGACGTCGTCGGTCGGCTGCACGGAGAGGCCGTGGACGGTGGCGTCGTGCCAGCCCATCTCCGGGAAGTCGGCGTCGCTCCAGACGCTCTTGGAAAGGCCCGATTCCTGGTGGCCGCCGTGGTCCATGCCCGTATCCAACCATTCGGCCCGCCGAGCCCCGGCACGGGTCAGGCCGCGCTGCCCGCCTTGGAGAAGATGAACCCCGCGTACTCGTGGTCCGCGATCGCCACGGCCATCTCGCGCAGGCGGGACCATCCGGCGCCGTTCGGGGCGGTGTACGTCAGGCGGGTCTCGCCGTTCTCCATCAGGTTCGTCCACTCCTCCTCCGCCGCGAGTTCCACCTCGACGACGTCATGGCCGTGATCGCGTGCGTGCACGAGAGTGCCGGTGACGAGATCCACCTGATCTCCGGCGCATTGAGGGTTGTCCTGGAGAGTGCTCTGACGGCCGCCGGGAAAGAAGAGGTTCGGGAATCCGGCGGTCATCACGCCGAGATAGGTACGGGGGCCGTTCGCCCAGTAGCCCATCAGTTTGAGCCCTTCCCGGCCTCGTATTCCGAGCCGTTTCAGCACACCGACGCCGAGGTCGGAGTCGGTCGCGCGAACGGTGTCGAACTCGACGATGTCCGGCCCGGCTGTCGCCTCGGGGGCCTTGACCAGACTGCGGTTATTCGGGCGGGCCGGCTGCCGCCCTTTCCTCATGTCGACCACGGCATTGCGTTCCCGTATTCCCTGCGGCGATTCGTTCCGTGAGGCGACGTACTCCGTGCCGCCCAAACCGGTTTCGATCAGCGCGACGCGCATGCAGATGAAGTCCCGTGTTCGCTGCGCGGGGGCGGACAGAACTCCCGTGGTGGCCACCAGGAAGCGTGCGCGGTATTCGACGGAATCGGTGGTCGTCACCCTCCATGTTCCGGAAGGGTCGTCGTAGACCGCCGATTTCACCGTGACACCGAATCTGATGCCACGGCGTACGCCGGAGCGGTCGACAATGTGGTTGAGGTGGTCCAGGCAGCGCCCGATATCCGGTTGCCCGGACCGTTCTTCGGTATGGGGCGCTCTCTCCTCCCACCACGGGAAGGACTTGCCCGCGTCGACTCGTGCGGTGTCGGAGTTCGCTTGACGAGAGCGGTTCCAGTACCAGATTCCGCCGACTCCGTGACCGGCCTCCAACAACAGCGCGGAGAAGCCCTCTTCGCGGGCCCGGCAGAGTTGGTAGATACCTGTGGCGCCGGCTCCGATCACCAGCACGTCCACCTCGTGCGGCGCGAACACGATCCTCGCCGGATCCCGTCCGGTGCCTCGGTCTTCTTCGCCCGAGGCGTTCGTCAATTCACTCAAGAGCCCCTCCACATGCTGAGCAATCTCCCGCCACGCTGCGGGACTTCGGAGGTTGTACCGATCGGTCAGCGAATCAATCGTCGTCACGGTAACGGACGTGGATACGGAGGGGCAATGCTCCGCACACAACGCACTGCCGACGGAGCCGGCGTGCCCGGTTTCGTTTACCGCGAGCGTGGTGGCCGGAAGCGCTCACACGTGCCCGCCGGGCGCCGGAGTCAGTCCGTGACGGAGTGCGGCAGCGGCTCGGGGACGGCGGACTCCCTCTTGGCGAGGTACTCCACCATGCGGTCCTCGATGTCGTCGAACCGGCTTCCGGGACCGCCCAGGCCTCGGAAGAGGGTGGTGCAGTAGGCGCTCGACAGGTACTGCGCGTCCCACGCGCCGTCGACCTTCACCCACTGGTACGTGTGGTTGTGCATGTTGAGGAACTGCAGAGTGGCCAGCCTGGGATCGAGGCTGCGGAACGAACCGTCGTCCATCGCTGCGACGAGCAGGTTCTGCACGATCTCCTCGAACTCACGCCGCTGGTCCAGCAGCCGGGCCCGGTTGGCTCCCCGCAGGTTCCGGTAGTCGTGCTCGTAGACCCAGACGTGGTCGAGTCGGGCGAGGGTGTTCTCCAGCAGGGTCTGCGACAGCATGCGCAGCCGCAGCACCGGGTCGACGTCCTCCAGGGCGGCGATCCGGTGGGCGGAGGCCAGCAAGGGGCGCATCACCCGGTCCTGGATCTCGACGAGGAGATTCTCCTTGGAGCCCATGTAGTAGTAGAGCGCGCCCCGGCCAAGACCGGCGACGTCGCCCACCTCGGCGATGCCGGTGGCGGCGTAGCCCTTCTTCGCGAACAACGCGGCGGCCTTGTCGATGATCTCCTGACGCCTGATCTCGAAGTCCGGCCCGTGCCCTGGTGATCTTGGCATAGCTCCACATTTTAGGGCCCCGGAGATCAGCACGGGGGGGGCGGGGATCTTGAAGTCGTCGCGGGGTCAGCGGTTGGTGCGGCCGAGGTCCACCGGGAGCTGGATTCCGGTGATGTGCCGTGCCTCGTCGGAGGCGATCCAGGCGACGGCCGCCGCGATGTCCTCGGGCTCGCTGACTCCGTCGGGCAGCACGCCCTGGTAGAAGGCACCCAGTTCTGCGTCGTTCTCGATCAACGCGCGGATTCCCGGGACGAGTTGGGTCGCGACGCCGTGCGGGTGCACGGAGTTGACCCGGATCCGGTGCGGGCCCAGTTCGTTGGCGAGCGTCTTGGCCAGGCCGGTGACCCCGTGTTTGGCGGCCACGTAGTCGGCCAGCAGGGGCAGTCCGCGCAGTCCCGCGACCGAGCTGGTGAAGACGATGGCACCGCCGGTCGCCTGCTCGATCATGAGCGGGACGGCCGCTTTGACAGTGTGGAAGGCGCCGGTCAGGTTGATGTCGATGGTCGCCTGCCAGTGCTCCGTGTCGATCTCCCAGGCGCGGCCGGCGGTGGTCATGCCGGCGTTCGCCACCACGACGTCCAGGCGCCCCAGTTCGGCAACGCTCGACTCCAAGGCCGCCCGTACGGCGGGGAAGTCGCGTACGTCGGCCTTGTGGGTACGGACCCGCCGCCCCAGTTTCTCCACGAGGCGTGCCGTCTCGGCGAGGTCCTCGGGTGTCGCCCCGGGGTAGTTGGTGGTCGGCAGGTCCTCGCAGATGTCGAGGGCGATGATGTCGGCGCCCTCCGCGGCGAACCGCACGGCCTCGGCGCGGCCCTGGCCGCGGGCCGCTCCGGTGATGAAGACGACCTTGCCCCGGAAGCGGTGGGCGGTCGGTGTGCCCGGCGCGGGGGCGGAGGGGACGGTTCCGGTCATCGGGCGCTCCGTACGTCGTCGGTGGGGGCGGCGGGTCCGGCCGCCGTGTTCGCCTCGGGCCGGGGGGTGAGGCTCAGGTCGGTCAGGTCCCCGCGCTGTCGCCACTCCTCCAGCATGCTGAAGTAAGCGGTGGACGTACCCGGGTAGTTGACGTTCTTGCGGGGCCGTCCATCGGGATCGCCCTCGTTGTTCCAGCGCCCGGGTGTGCAGTCCTTCAGGAAGGAGCCGGCGCCCAGGAGCGCGAGGCCGGAACCCCCCACGACACGCTGTACGTACACGTCCTCGGCCGTCTTGGTGACATCCGCCACCACGCCCCGTCGCTCGAACTCGGCGACGAGGAAGGCGACATGACGGACCGTCTCCTCCAACGTATGGACGAAGTTCACCGCCGCCGTGCCCTGGGTGTAATTGGGCGGCAGGAAGAAGAAGTTGGGGAAGCCGCTGGTCATCACGCCCTGGAAGGTCTCGGGGCCGTCCCGCCACTTCCGCGACAGGGTTGTGCCGTCGAGTCCGGTGACGTCGAAGCCGACCCGGTCGACGTACGACGAGTCCTGGTCGAAGCCGGTGGCGAGGATCAGACAGTCGAGCGGGTACTCGACGCCGTCGACCACGACTCCCTTCGGGGTGATCCGCTGGACGCCCCGGCCCCGGGTGTCGACGAGTTGGACGTTGGGCCGGTTGAAGGCCGGCAGGTACTCGTCGTGGAAGCAGGGGCGTTTGCACTGGTAACGGTAGTACGGCTTCAGCGCCTCGGCCGTCTCCGGGTCCCTGACCACCGAATCGATCCGGGAGCGGATGTTCTCCATGTGCTGAAGGTCCGTCAACTCCTTCTGCTCGGCCAGCTCTTCGGCGCTGAGGTCGCCGTATCCCCGGTTGCTCAGCATCGCCTGGTAGAAGACGGTCCAGCCGTCCCGCACCAGGTCCTCGGTGATCTTCTCGCCGTTGGTGACGAAGGTGAAGTTGTCGCGCCGCCGCTTCTGCCAGCCGGGTTCCAGGGTCTTCGCCCACTCCTGGTCCGTCTCGCGGTTGTCGCGGACGCCGACCGTGGAGGGGGTGCGCTGGAACACGCGGAGCTGGCGGGCTGATGCGGCGAGGGGCGCGACGATCTGGACGGCCGTGGCACCGGTACCTATGACGCCGACGGTCTTGTCACCGAGGTGGGTGAGCGGTGCGTCGGGCCCTCCGCCCGTGTAGTCGTAGTCCCAGCGCGAGGTGTGGAAGAGCCTGCCCTCGAAGGTGTCGATGCCGTCGATGGCCGGGAGCTTCAGGGAGGTGAAGGAGCCGTGGGCCACGACCACGTACCGGGCCTCGAACTCGTCGTCGCGGTCGGTCCGTACGCTCCACTTCGCACCCGCCGCGTCCCAGGTCAGGCCGGTCACGGCGGTGTGGAAGAGCGCGTGGTCGTAGAGGTCGAAGTGGGCCGCCAACTTCCTTGCGTAGGCGAGGATTTCGGGGCCGTAGGAGTAGCGGTGGCGGGGGAGGTAGCCGAGTTCCTCCAGCATCGGGAGATAGACGTAGGACTCGACGTCGCACATCGCGCCGGGGTACCGGTTCCAGTACCAGACCCCGCCGACGTCACCGGCCTTCTCGACGATGCGGATGCGGTCGACTCCGGCCTTGCGGAGGTGCGCGGCGGCGAGGAGGCCGCCGAATCCGCCTCCCACGACCAACGCGTCGACCGTGTCGCGCAGCGGCGCGCGTGGCACCACCTCCGTGAAGGGGTCTTCCACCAACTCCCCGCGCCCGGCGAGGTCGAGGATCTCGCGGCGCGAGGGATCGAGGCGCTTGTCCCGCTCGGCTCGGTACTTGGCCCGCGCCCGATCGAGATCCGCGGGCTCGGCCGAGGTCTGCGTCATGCCTGTTCTCCGTCCAGAGGGTCCGAGCGGTCCATGGGGACCAGAGGGTCCAGGGGAAATCTATTCAGCATAATCAGCTCACTCAATGATACAATTGGCGGTCTCGATTGAGCAGTGCGCGACAGAGGAGACCGGCCATGCCGCAAGCCCAGGACGTCGTCGAGGAAGTGCTCGCCCTGCTGGAGCCGATGGTCGCTCCGGACGGTGGTTCCATCCGTCTCGCCGAGTTCTCTCCCGAGCGGTCACGGCTGACCGTCGACTACTCCCGAGGCTCGAACGACGTCTGCGCCACCTGTGTGCTCGACGGCGATTCCCTCAAGGCGTTCATCGAGGAGGGCTTGCAGACCCGGGGCATCGAACTGGCCGAAGTGACCGTGCGGGAGCCGGACTTGGCCGGCTGAGCCGTGTCACGGGGCGGGGCGCGGTGTCATATCGCGCCCCCCTGTACCCCGCTACCAGCCCACGAGCCGGTCCAGCACCAGGGCCGTGGTGGAGAAGTAGTCGCCGTAGCCGCCCCTGAAGAACAGCAGCGGAGTCTTCGCCGACCGGATGCCCAGGTCGCGGACGCGTCCCACCGCGAGATAGTGGTCGCCGAGCTCCACCACCTCCTCGATCACGCAGTCGACCCAGGCGACGACGCCTTCCAGGACGGGGTTCCCGAGCGGCGAGGACTGCCAGTCGATGCCCTCGAACCGGTCGGCATCCTTGGCCGCCATCAGCCGGCACACCGCCTCCTGGTCGGCCGCCAGCGCGTTGACGCAGTAGCGGCCGGCGTTGCGGATCTTCGGAAAGGTGCTGGACGACCGGTCCGCCAGGAACGCCACGAGCGGCGGGTCGAGGGAGACCGAGGTGAAAGATCCGACGATCATCCCCTCGGGCCGCTCCCCCGGCCCTTGGGCAGTGATGGCGACGACGCTCGTGGGGAAGTTTCCCAGCACCTCACGGAAACGGCCTCTGTCGACCGGGTCGTCGGGGGTGACGGGCTTCGTTCCGTCGGCGGAGTGCATGCTTCGTCCGTTCCTCCTCGACCGCTGGGCGGGGGTGTCAGATCATCACGCTCAGCGGCGGCGGCAGCTCAAGACCCATCTGTGCCACGGAGTTGGCGTGATAGGCCGCACCGGGGACGTGGATCATGTGCGCGAGGCCCACGTGCGCGTCGCGCCAGTAGCGCTGCAGCGGGTTGTCGCGCCGGATCACGTTCCCTCCGGACCGCGCGAAGATCTCGTCCACGGCGGCGACGGCCCGCCACGCGCAACGCACCTGGTTGCGGCGGACGTTGGAGCGGTCCTCGATCGTCACCGGCACTCCGGCGGCGACCTTGTCGTGGATCCGGCTGATGCCGTCGATCAGTTGGACCCGGGAGGCGGCGATCTCCGCCGCCGCCTCGCCCGCCGCGTGGAGCACGTACGGGTCGTCGCGGATCTGGACACCGGTCACGGAGACCCGGTCGCGTTGAAGTGCCAGATGCGCGTCGAGGGCGCCCTCGCAGATGCCGATGACCGCCGAGGTGATGCCGAGCGGGAACATGGAGGTGAACGGCAGCCGGTAGAGGGCCTCGGTGACCCCGTTGCGCTCCGCGGCCTCGCCCGCCGACACCTCGTCCTGGTTAACCGTCCGGTAGGCCGGGATGAACGCGCGGTCGACGACGACGTCCTTGCTGCCGGTGCCGGACAGCCCGATCACGTCCCAGGTGTCGTCGATGATCTCGTACGACGACCGGGGCAGGACCACGTGCAGCACGGTCGGCGGGGAGGCGGGCCCGCCCTTGCCGTCCCCGACGAGCGCGCCCAGGAAGACCCAGTCGCAGTGGTCCGTGCCCGACGAGAAGGGCCAGCGGCCGGACAGGACGTATCCGCCGTCCACCGGCTCGGCGATCCCGTTCGGCATGTACGGGGAGGCGATCCAGGTCTCCGGGTCCGCGCCCCAGATCTCCCGGGAGAGGCGCGGGTCCATCTGCGCGATCTCCCAGGGGTGGACCCCGACGACACCGCAGACCCAGCCCGCGGCACCATCGTGCCGGGCGACCGCCATGACCGCTTCCGCGAAGTCCCGGGGGTGGGCCGCGTAGCCGCCGAACTTGGTGTCCTGCAACAGGCGCAGGACACCGGCCGAGCGGAGCAGACCCACGGTCTCGTCGCTCAGCCTGCCCAACTTCTCGTTCTCCGCGGCCAGTTCCGCGAGTTTCGGACCGTACTGCTCGACTCGCTGGACAACCTCGTGCGCCATACCGCGTACCTTCCGCCTTCTAGTAGGTCGCCTCGACGTCCGGCGGCGAGGAGAGTGTCGGCCGTCGCCGGTACGCGATCCGTTCCGGTTCGTCCCTCACGTGTTCATCGTGCTGCGTCGGTCGCTGCGGCGGTCACGACCTGCCCGCTGAGCGGAACAGAGGTGATCAACCGCCGTGGGCGCGACCGCTGCCGGCGTGGGGCCACCATCAGCCGGCGGGCCACCTCGGCGGCGATCCACCTGACCTGGAACCTCAACTCGTCGACCCTGATGCGGTCCTGGGGTCCGCACACCGAGATGGCGGCGACCGCCTGGTCCAGTACGAGGACCGGCGCGGCGACACAGGCGACCGAGGCGGCGGCCTCTCCCGTCTCGGTCGCGTACCCGGTGGAGCGGATCCGGGAGAGGGCCGTTTCCAGGGCCTGCGGGGTGGTGATGCTCGCGGCCGTACGGCGGGGCAGACCGCTCCAGAGGTACTCGTCCACGAAGTCCCGCGGGGCGTGGGCGAGCAGCGCCTTGCCCAGTGCCGTGCAGTGCGCGGGGAGCCGGCCGCCGATCCTGGACGGCAGGGTGCTGGCGAAGGACCCGCCGACCTTCTCCAGGTAGACGACGTCCTGCTGGTCGAGGACGGCCAGGTGCACCACGTGCCCGGTGGCCGTGTGCAGCTCCTGCAACAGGGGCCTGGCGACCTCGCCCATCCGGATCCGGTGCGGGACCAGGCTGCCGATCTCGAACATACGCAGTCCGAGCCGGTACTCGTTGTCGTACCTGCTGAGCAGGCGCGCGTTGACCAGTTGCTGGAGTATGCGGTGGACGGAGGAGCGCGGCAGCCCGCTGCACGCGCTGATCTGCCCCAGGTTGAGCGGTCCCGCCGACCGCTCGAACACACCGAGGATCACTACGACCCTGTCGACCATGCTGGACGGGGATTCGGACACTGTGACCTCCTGGGCATCCCTGGGCGGCCGGCCGTCTCGTGCCGGTCGTCCAACGGGTCCCTCGTCGGAGAGGACTTCATCGGCTCTGCATCACGAAGTAGGAGAGGTAGGACCCGTCTTGACGGTCCGTCAGGCCATGGAGGCGCCGCCGTTGACCCGGATCACATGTCCTGTCACGAAACGGCTCGCCTCGGAGGCGAGGTAGAGAACGGCGTAGGCGGAGTCGATCGGCTCGGCGACCGCGCCCAGCGGGGAGGAGGAGGCCATCTTGCGGGCGAGTTCGTCGAAGCGGTCCTGCTGGAACTCACCCGTCTCGTCGACGCCCCGCTGCCGGGTGATGCCCGAGTCGGTCCAGCCCGGCGCGACGCCGTTGACCCGGATGCCCCGCGGCCCCAGTTCCACGGCGAACGTACGGGTCAGTGCCTCGCCGCCCTTCTTCGCCGCGGCGTAGGAGCCCGTGCCCACGGTGGCGAAGTCGATAATCGTGGAGAGGGTGTTGACGATGCTCGACCCCGGCTCCATCACCCGGGCGGCGGCCTGGCCGCCGTAGAGGACACTCTTGAGGTTGACGGAGAGGACGCGGTCGAATTCCTCGGGCGGGAGTTCCGTGAGGGGGCGGCGGATCATGATGCCGGCGTTGTTGACGAGGACGTCGAGGCGGCCGAGGCCGGAGACCGTGCCGTCGACCAGGTCGTTCACGGCGGTCGGATCGGCCACGTCGACCCGGCGGGCCACCGCCTCGCCGCCCTGTTCCTTGATGTGCGCCACGGTTGTCTCGGCACCTTCCTCGTCGAGGTCGGCCACGACGACCCGGGCGCCGGCCGCGGCGAGCACTTCGGCACTCGCGCGTCCGATGCCGCTGCCGCCGCCGGTGACGATCGCGACCCTGCCGTTCAGTCGGAACACGTTCGACAGGTCCATCCCGCTCCTCGTGCGTTCGCTGGTCGGGGTCATGGGACACCGGCTTCGGTACGTCGTGCGGTGAGCCCAACTGCCTGTGCCACATGTGGTGTTACGCCCCGGGCGAGGCTTCGGTGGCCCTCGTCGCCCGGATGGATCCCGTCGACGAGCTGGTCCGCCTGCACCAGGTCCAGACCCCGTACGAGGGTGATCCGGCGGTCACCGGTATCGGTCACCGCCGTCTCCAGCGCCTCCCTGAGATCGGCGAGGCGGGCCCCGAACCGGTTCGGGGTGTCCTCCGCGTCGGGGCGCACGATCGGGCTCACGACCGTGACGGGAGTGTCGGGGAGCCCTTGGCGTACGGCGGTGAGGAACAGCCTCGTCGTCTCGGCGATCTGGGTGGCGCTGGTCGGCAGGGACGACCAGGCATTGGTGCCCCAGGCCAGCGTCACGGCCGCGGCGCCCGAAGCCGCCAGGGCGTCGGCGACGAGGAGTTCACCGCGCGCCGCTCCGGCGAAGCCCAGGTTGACCAGATCGAGGCCCAGGTCGTCGGCTACCAGGGAGGGCCAGGCGAGCCCGGGCCGCGCGACCGACCAGCCCTGGGTGATGGAGTCCCCGTACACGACCCACAGCGGGCCACGCGGAGCGGGCTCCAGAGGGACGTCGGCGGCGAGGCCCTCGATCACGGTCTCGACCGCCTCGGGGAGGTAGACGCGCACGGTCCGCGCCGGATCGCGGTCGGGCAGGTCGACGCGTACCGTGCCGTGCTCCCCGGGCGGCAGGGGGATCGCGCCGGCCGGCCTTCCCGGTACGTGTACGACGAGGGCCTCGGGCACGGTGGGAGCGGGCACGGTGGTCCGCTCCCCCGTCCGCACCGTGAGCACGATCGTCGACGCGGAGCCGGTGAAGGCGAGATGGACTCCGGCCGGTACCCGGGCGGCCCGCACGGTGTCGGCCGTCAGCTTCCGGCAGGCGGTCGGGGGAAGTCGCGAGCCGCCGTGTGACCACGACACGTCCGGCAGGACGCCACGGAGGAAGCGCTCGGGCTGAACCCGGATCATTCGGGGATCACCTCTTGGTTCGACGGTGCGACCGCCGCTCTACGCTTCATCGAGATTCGCTCAATTACCTAACTGATTTGGCTATATTAACGAGGAGGCTCCGTCCGGCGTCAAGCAGCCGTCGCGACCTTTCCGACGCTCGCCCGGACCGCCTCCTCGACTGCGAGGGAGAAAAGATGGGCATCACCGAACTCACCCCCGACTACCGCGCCTTGCTCGACCTGGAGGGCCGGCACGTCCTGGTCCTGGGCGGCGGACAGGGCATCGGACGGCAGACCTGCCTGGCCGCCGCGGCAGTCGGCGCGAGGGTGTCCGTGGTCGACACGGACCCCGCCCGCGCCAAGGCGGTGGCCGAGGAGGTCGACGGTCTGGCCGTCACCGGTGACGCGACGGACCGCGCGGAGGTGGAGCGCATGGTCGAGGAGGCCGTCGAGCGCTTCGGCCCGGTGCACGGACTCGCGGACATCATCGGCATCTCCGACTGGGGCCCGATCAGCGAGATCACGGACGAACTCTGGGACCGCGGCCTCGACTTGAACCTGCGCCATGCCCTTCTCTCCCTACAGATCGGCGCGCGGGCCATGACCGAGGGCGGTTCGATGGTCTTCGTCGGCTCCATCTCGGGCCTGCGGTCCTCCCCCAACCACGCGGTCTACGGCGCCGCCAAGGCCGGCCTGGTCAACCTGGTCGCCACGGCCGCTCTCGAACTCGGCCCCGACATCCGGGTGAACGTCGTCGCCCCCGGGCAGACCGCGACGCCCCGGGTCGCCGAGCGGCACCCCGAGGCCGACTACTACGAACGGGCCGGGGAACAGGTGCCGTTGGGACGGGTGGGTACGACCAGCGACATCGCGTCGGCGATCCTGTTCTTCCTCACGGACCTCTCCCGGTGGATCACCGGGCAGACCCTCGTGGTCGACGGCGGCACGGGACGGAAGTTCGCCTACCAGAAGCTCTGATCACGACGGCAACCCACGGCGGTGCGGGCCCGGAGCAAAACTCCCGGACCCGCACCGCCCTTTGGCGCCACCCGTCACAGATAGTCGGCGAGGGCACTCTCGATCATGGTGCGCGGCTTGGCTCCGACGAGCCTCGTCACCACCTCGCCCCCGGAGAAGAGCAGGAGCGCGGGAATCGACGAGACGCCGTGCCGTTCGGCGGCGCGCGGGCTCTCGTCCAGGTTCACCTTGACGATGTCGATGCTCCCCGCATGGGCTGCCGCCATCGCGTCCAGGATGGGGCCCATCGCCCGGCAGGGACCGCACCACGGGGCCCAGAAGTCGACGAGCACCGGTCGGCCGGTACCTCGTACGGTCTCCTCGAAGTCGTCGTCGGTGACGGCGCGGACAGCCGGCACTGCCGAGCCTCCCTCCGCCGTCTGGCCGCCGGTCATCCGATGCCGGCGATCTTCTCGGTGATCGGTGTGGTCATGGTGCCGAAGACGAACTCCTTGGGCGTGCCGTGCCCGGCGACGGCGATGTTGATCGCGTCCGGGTCGTTGAACGCCTGGATGGACTGGGTCCGTTGCTCCTCCGGGCTGAGCCGGAACATCCACTCCCACTCCGGCCGGACCAGACCCCGTTCGCGGAAGTCGACGAACGGCGCGATGACGTCGGCGATACGGGGCCTGATGTTGTGCAGCAGATAGCGGCGGACGGCGTCCTTGCTCAGGCCCGCCTCCGAGAGCTTCTTCGCCGTCTCCGGGGGCAGCAGATAGAACAGTCCGTCCTCGTTGCCGAGGAGTCCGGCCAGGGTGCTGGTCATGAACCCGACCTGGGTGAGCGTGGGTGTGCGTGCCGCGATGGAGTGCAGCCGGCGCTCGACCGGACCGTGGTTGGAGCCGAGGTCCCACTCCCCCACCGAGTGCAGCACCGTGACCGTGCTGTCGTCGGGGCGGTAGCCCTGGCCGACCTGGTACGGCTCCCAGGGGCTCTCGTCCTCGTTCTCCCCCAGCACCTGGATGTTCTTGCGCACGGTGCCGATCGTGTCGAGGTCCATGCGGCCGGGGATCCACGCGCCGAGGTTGCGCAGGGTGAGCGCGACCGCCCGCCCGATGCGGATGTTGACCCGGTTGTTGCTGCCCGGCCCGAGCGGGCTGCGTCCGCTGTTGATGCCGAGCTTCCTCACGAGGGGCCCGTTGACGAGGATCACGGGGGCGAAGGCCCCGGTCGACATGAGGACCGAGAGGTTCATCGGGGGCGGGCAGGCGTGGATCGCCTTCAACGCGGCGATCACGACCGGCAGTTCCTCCGGACGGCAGCCCGCCATGGCCGCGTTGACCGCGATCCGCTCCAGGGTGCCGTGGCCGTGCAACGGCGGGATGGTGAGGATCAGTTCGTCGCGGGGGCGGCCCTGGGCCGCGATGATCGCCTCGACCTTCTCCCGGGTGGGTGCGTGCAGCGGCAGGCCGTCGCCGTAGTCGTGGTCGAGGTAGTACTCGTTGAAGGCGTCGATAGCCTCCACGGCCGTGGCTCCGCCGAAGGTGTACGTCTCCTGCCGCTCCTCCTCGGCCGGCGGCTCCCCGGTGTCGATGGCCTCCGCCGCGGGAGTCGAGGTGAGTGCGGCGACGATCTCCTCGGTCAGCGGCAGGGTCTGGTCGGCCGCCTGTTCCGCCGTGAGCGCGGTGAAGACGCGGGGCACCACGACGCAGCGCAGGTCGGGTACCCCGAAGACCTTGGCGCTGGTGTCCGTGTCGCGCTCGAAACCCCTGGCCACGATGGTGACTTGGGGGACTCCCGCCTTCTCGGCCTGCGCGCCGTCGTGGATCAGCCACGAGGTGCAGGCACCGCAGTCGGCCGTGGCGCCGATGAGGGCGTCGCTCTCCTCGATGGCCCGCCGCAGCAGCTCGGGCTCGAAACGGATGGAGCCCGGGTACAGCCGTATCTTCAGGTCCGGGTAGGTCTCCTTGATCCTCTCCGCGACCGCCCGCAGCGCGACCTCGGCGTTGGGCTTGCTGTTGGACAGCAGCCCCAGCACCTTGCCGTTCAGCGTGTCCAGTCGCGGAGCCAGCGGTGTGCCCGCGGATTCCAACATGTCCGCGGTCGGGTTGACCACCTCGACGGTGGTCCGGTCGGCGACGGTTTCGATCGTCACGGCCACTCCTCAAAAGGTTCAGTTGGCTTTATCAGTTACATGAATCGCTTTGCTCAGGGGTGGACGACGACTTTGAAGGTGCCGGGCCGGCTGAGGTCGGGCGGGAGGACTCCGACGGTGACGATCGCGCCGCGGCGCTCCCCCGCCTCGACCTGGTACGGATGCCGGGCCGCCAGGGCGACTTCGGGAGCGATCGGTAGGACCGTGGCGGGCGCCCTGAAGTACTCGGCCATGCCGCCGGGGACGGTCATGCCGAAGATCTCGGTGCCCGCCAGACGGCACAGGTTGTACCGGCCCTTCGCACACCACGCGCAGGTGCTGCCGCAGCGCGCGACGCCCTCCCCGGCCACCCGCACCAACTCGCCTGCACCGCCCGGCACTTCGGTCTCTACGACGTCCACGCCCGGTGGCGCGCCGCGTACCGCTCGCATCGGCGCCGGCCTCTCAGGCGAAGTGGTAGTCGTCCGGATCGAACCGCTCCAGGAGCCGGTGGTACTCCTCCAGCCGCCAGGGCACGTTGACCTGTTGGCGGCCGAACTCGTTGACGTAGTAGTTGCGGTCGGTGGAGCCGGGGTCGTACCAGATGAGGGAGAGCATCGCTTCGTCGAGGCGCCGGTTGTAGTCCTCGAAGACGTCCCGGCGGACGTGCAGATAGCGGTGGTCGCCCTCGATGAGGGCCACCAGTCCCTGGGCCGCGTAGCGTGCCCAGGTCTCCATCCAGACGATCAACGACCCTGACCGGTTCTGCGAGTTGGGGCCGTACATGATGAAGAGGTTCGGGAAGTCGGGGACCGTGAGGCTGAGGTAGGCGCGGGGACCGCCGCTCTCGGGGTCGCGCCAGCGGTCTTCGAGGGTCTCGCCGTCGAGGCCGCGATAGGCGGTCGGCCAGAGGTACTTCTCGGTGGCGAACCCGGTGGCGGTGAAGACGAGGTCGTAGGAGCGTTCCTTGCCGTCGGCCGTGCGGATGCCCGTCGGGGTGAAGCGCTCGATGGTCTCCGTGACCAGCTCGACGTTGTCCTCCAGCAGGGAGGCGTACCAGTTGTTGTCGACGATGAGGCGGCGGGCCATGGGGGCGTGCTTGGGGATGAGCTTCTGCCACAGGTCGGGCCGGTCGCCCAGCTTCGCCTTCACATAGGCGGTGAGGCCCTCTCGGTAGGAGTCGTTGGCCCGGTTGACGAGGCCGCCGGCGGCCTGCCACTCGGGGTCGGGTTCCTGGAGGACCTGGCCGCCGAGGCGGAGGGTGGCGATGGAGTAGCAGTACCAGTTCCAGTAGTACGGCATGGTGTCCAGCAGCCAGCGGGTCTCCGGGGAGATGACCTCACCGTAGCGTTCGCGGGGGCTGATCCACTGCGGGGTGCGCTGGAAGACGCCCACGCTGCGGGCGCGGCTGCGCACTTGGGACAGCATCTGCACGCCGGTGGAGCCGTTGCCGATGATGGCGACGTCCCGGCCGTCGAGCTGTTCCAGGCCGGTGCACTCGGCGGTGTGGACTATCTCGCCGCCGAACTCCTCGATGCCCGGGGTGCCGAGGCGCTTGGGGGTGGCGAACAGGCCGCTCGCGCTCACCACGGCGTTGGCGGTGAGGGTCTGCGGTCGGCCGTCGATCACGGCGTCGATCGTCCAGCGGCCCGACTCCGCGTCGAAGGACGCTTCCTTGATGTCGCTGTCGAAGCTCATGTGCGCGAGGACGCCGTACTTCTTGGCCACGTGTTCGAGGTACTCGCGGACCTCGCCGGCGCGGGCGAAGTACTCGGTCCACGGGTAGTTCTTCTCGAAGAAGAACTGGTAGAGGAAGTTGGTGGTGTCCACCCGTACGTCCGGGTAGGCGTTGATGCTCCAGGTGCCGCCCAGTTCCGAGCGCCGCTCGTAGACCGTGTACGGGATGCCGAGGCGCTCCAGCTGGACGGCGGCGGCGATACCGCCGAAGCCGGCGCCGATGACCGCCACATGGAAGCCCTCGGGGATGGGTGGTCTGGTGTCCGTCCACTGGGCCAGCCGCGGGTGGTCGTCGAACGCGGCGAGGTCGCGTCGGTAGGCCCAACTCCGGTCGGAGAGTTCCTCGTTGCGGAACGCCTCGTACATACGGCGTAGTTCGGGGTCGGTCGGCCCGACCTCGGTGAAGTCGGCGGGCTTGGTGGTGAGGAACTCCGTCGCCCTGGCCCGGAGGGTCGCCACGGCTTCGTCGGCCACGACGGTCTGCATGAGCGCGCCGCCGTACATGGGGACCGTCTTCAGCGGCAGTTCGAGCAGGGACTCGTCTCCGGTGGCCTGGTACAGCGCGAGCCGCAGCGCGTTCAGGTCGGCGTCGTCCAGTGCGCGGTCGATGAACGCCTTGTCCGGCATCAAGGTCATTGAGTTAACTCATTCCACTCATACATTCGATTCACGATACATGCGGTCCACGGTGGAGTCATCGCCCCGACGCGTCATCCGGACACGAGTACCGGCTGCTCCCGCTCCCCCAGAACCTCGCGCTCCTCGGACTTGACCGCGCGCAGCAGCACGATGATCATCGCGATCTTCCAGATGACGAACGCGACGGACGGCACCACGACGGTGAACACTCCGTCCCAGGCGAACGGTCCGTCGGTCGCCACATAGACGAAGACTCCGGGGAAGAAGGCGATCGCGAGCACGAAGTTCAGCCAGGCGAACCAGCGCGGGAACACCGGCTCGGGCCGACGGTCGAGGTACGCGGAGAGGCCGATCACCGCGACGTTGATCACGAAGATGACGGCGACACCGACATAGGTCAGCCAGAACTGGTCGCTGAGCAGTTGCATCAACGCCGGGTCGCGGTGCGGCCGGTAGGCGGCGGTGGCCAGTACGGCCAGCGGGTAGACCCAGCCGGTCGGGGCGACGACCGCCGTCGTCAGCTGGATCATCGACAGCAGGCCCCAGCCGCCTTCGATACGGCGGATCTGGAGGCTCGTGACAACCGCGAACGCGTAGAAGAACGGGGCGAACACTCCCATGATGACCGCCGCCCAGAGGATGCCGGTGCGGTGGTCGGTCAGGAAGTCGGCGACCTGCTGGGGGCTGGCCGTCGGTGAGATGGGCGGTGTCAGTTTGCCGACGACCGAGAAGGCGAACGTGTTGGCCACCAGCACCACCACACCGCACCAGACCGACATGCGGTACAGCCTGAACTTCACCTTTTCGTCCATGGGATCTCCCTTGATCCGAGAAAACGTGAATCGCGAGGGAGGGGCGAAGGATGGGCTGTGATCCCCGACGGGCGCTCTACCCCCTCGACTGGAAGCAGTACGAGGAGGCTAGGCAGCGGGAATGAGGGTTCGGCCGGCGATTCCGCTGACCGGAACACATGTTGGGGAGAGGCTCGGAGGAACTGGCGGGGCTCAGAAGAACAGGTCCACCACGGGCTTGTCCTGGAGGCCGTCCTTGAGCAGATACGTGCCGGCCACCTTCATGTGGTTGCGCCAGTGCCGCTCGGCGCCTTCGGCGTCCCGGGCCTCGACGAGTGCCACGAGTCGTTTGTAGGCCTTGATGGCGCGCTGGAAGCGCTCGGGCGACTCCGTCTTGTCGAAGTTCCGCGCGACGCGCATCTCCATGTGGGTGGCCACGATCTCCTGCAGTACGGCGCCCTGGACCGCGAGCGTCTTGTTGCCCGAGCGCTCCATGATGAGTTCGTGGAAGCGGTAGGTGAGCCGGGTCCAAAGGACCGCGTCGGGAACGGAGTTGTCCTTCGACTCCACCGCGGACTGCAGCTGGGCCACGACCTCGTTCAGATCGGCGATGTCCTGCTTGGTGCGGCGCTTGGTGAGCAGTCGGGCGCAGGCCGGCTCGGACACCATCCGGGCCTCGTAGACGTCATCGAGGGTCGTGCCCTGCATCTGCAGAAGCAGGCCCACGTGGCGTGCCGCCACGGAGAAGTCCGGGGCCACGACCTGGGCGCCGCCGCGGCTGCCGCGCTTGACGCTGATCAGCATCTCGGCCTCAAGGATGCGGAAGGCCTCGCGCAGCGTGGGCCGCGAGACGCCGAACTGCTCCATGAGCTGGTTCTCCGGAGGGAGGGTCTCGCCGGGCGTCAACTCGCCCAGGACGATCCGGCGGCGCAGCTGCGCGGCGATCAACTCCGCCGTTTTGGGCGCGCGTACGGTCCGACCGACTTGCGACCCCACTGTTGAACTCATGGCAATGAGTGTACTGGATCGTGAGCCTCGGATTCGGGGCGGTGACCAAGGATTCGATGGCCGCCCGCTCACCGGGAATCAGCTCACTGATATATCCGATCATCGCTAGGGTCCGGCTCTGAGGGCATGACCACGCCCATGCACGGACACGTCACAGCGGACGAGAGGCGGAAGCGGTGCTGACCGTTGCCGAGTTCGACATCCTGGCGGAACGAGTCAACAACTGGAAGCGCTGGGGCGCCGAGGACCAGCGGGGCACCCTCAACTTCCTCACCCCGGACGTGGTCAGAAGGGGCACGGCGTCGGTGCTCACCGGTGAGACGTTCTCGCTGGCCATGTCGCTGTCGTTGAACGGCCCGCAGAACGGCACGGGTGTACCCGGGCGCATCAATCCGGTCCGGACCATGCTCGCGGTCAACACCCCGATGGCCGACTCCCCCGACGCGTGCGCGTACAGCGACGACATCGTGGTGACACCCACTCAGGCGGCCACGCACTGGGACGCGTTGTCGCACTGCAGCCATCGCGGCGTCATGTACAACGGCGTTCCGGCGGACGCGGTCGACGCCTCCGGCGCCACCAGGCTCGGCATCGAGACGGCCGGCACGATCGTGTCGCGCGGTGTCCTGCTCGACGTGGCCCGGCATCAGGGCGTCGACCGGCTGCCCGGCAGGTTCGCCGTGACGCGGGCCGTGCTGGAGGCCGTGGAGGAGGCCCAGGGGGTGCGCGTCGAGGAGGGTGACATCGTTCTGGTCAGGACCGGGCAGGTGTCGTACTTCCTGGCGGGCGACGTGCCGGGGTACCGGCGGCCCGTGCCCGCCCTCGACCACGACGCGCCGCTGTTCTTCCATGAGCGGCGGGCGGCAGCGGCGGCGATCGACAACATGCCGATGGAGTTGCTGCCGTCGAACGTCGAGGACCTCATGCTGCCGGTGCACGTCCTCTGCCTGGTGATGATGGGGATGATCCAGGGGCAGAACTGGGTCCTCGAAGACCTCGCGGCGGCATGCGCGACGGATCGCCGCTACACCTTCCTGCTCCACGCGACACCCGAGCGTTTCCTGCACAGCACCGGGGGCCTCGTGCATCCCGTCGCCATCCGCTGACGTCGCGACCATTGCCGCCTACATCATTCCGCAATAGAGTTTAATCAGTTAGCTGATTGCACCGATCTGAAACAGAAGGGTGTGGCAAGTGCGGGACATGAAAGATCCGTTGCGCGCACTCGGGCTCGAAACGATGAGCTCGGTCGTCAACACCTCACTGCCCGCGGACGCCGATCTGCGGGACAGGGGTGTGGGCTCGGAACTCGTCGAGATCGGGCTGGTCAGCGTGTGGGCCGAACTCTGGGCGCGCGACGGCCTGGCCCGGCGGGACCGCAGTCTGGTCACCCTGGGAATCCTGATCGCGCTGGGCGCCGAGGACGAACTCGGCAGCCATGTCCGGATAGGGCTGAACAACGGGCTCACCGAGGACGAGATCTCCGAAGTCCTCTACCACGCCACCGGATACGCGGGTTTCCCCCGGGCCATGGCCGCGCGGAAGGCCGCCAGGAAGGCGCTGGACCAGGCCCGTGAGCGCGGCGACGGGTGATCGCTCCCACGGAAACCGAGCAACTGCCTCACAGGGAGTCCTGAATGACGTCACTGAACGGGAGAAACGCGGTCGTCACCGGTGGCGGCCGGGGCATCGGGCGGGCGATCGCTCTCGTGCTCGCCACCCAGGGTGCGACGGTCGCCGTGTGGGACCTGAACGGCACGAGCGCGCACGAGACGGCCGACGCAATCGGCGAGGCGGGTGGCAAGGCCGTCGCGGTCGTCGGTGACGCGGCCGACGCCAGGGCGGTAGGAGCCGCGACGGACTTGACGCACGCGGAACTCGGCCCGGTCACGATCCTGGTCAACAACGCCGGGATCACCAACTACATACCGTTCCCGGACCTCACCGAGGAAGCCTGGGACCGCATGATCCGGATCAACCTCAAGGGCCCCTTCCTGGTCACCCGGGCCTTCCTGCCCGACATGCTGACGGCGGGGCGCGGACGCATCGTCAACATCTCGTCCTCGTCCGCCCAGACCGGCGGTCCCGCGGTGTCGCACTACGCGGCGTCCAAGGGCGGGGTGATCGGCCTCACCAAGGCACTCGCCAGCGAGTTCGCCGACACCGGGATCACCGTCAACAACGTGGCACCGAGCCTCATCGACACCCCCCTGCTCCGCGAGGGCTTCGACCCCGACGTGCTCGGCGCGACCATGCCCATGAAGCGGGCCGGGCGCCCTGAGGAGATCGCCTACGCGGTCGCCTACCTGGCCTCGGACGAGGCCGGCTACGTCACGGGCCAGACCCTCAGTGTCAACGGCGGACGCTACTTCGTCTGAGCCCCGAGCGGCCACGCACAGGCCACGAACAACGCCACAGACAAAGGACGACCATGAAAGAGACAGTGACGGGCACCGAAACGACGGAGGAACTGCCGGATTTCCCGGCCCCCAGGTCGGGCGCCTGCCCCTTCGCTCCCCCGCCCGACCTCCTCAAGCTCCACGACAGCGGCAAGTCCGTCTTGAGGGTGCGGAGTTGGGACGGCACCACCCCCTGGCTGGTCCTCACCCACGCCGCCCAGCGGGCGATCCTCGCCGACCGGAGGATGAGCGCGAACATCGGCGCGCCGGGCTACCCGCACACCACCGCGGCCATGAAGGCGCACGCGGGCGAGATGCAGCCGTCGATCAACAACACCGACGGCGCCGAACACTCGCGCTGGCGAAGGATGTTGACCAGTTCCTTCACCCGGCACCGGATGCGCAGGCTCCAGCCGGCGATCCAGCAGATCACCGACGATCTCATCGACAGGATGCTGGACGGTCCCAACCCGACCGAGTTGAACGAGGCCCTCTCGCTGCCCCTGCCGTCGCTGATGATCTGTGAGCTGCTCGGGGTGCCGTACGAGGATCACGCGTTCTTCCAGAAGCACGCCGGTGTCACCAACGCGGTGAACAAGACGCCCGAGGAGAACGCGGAAACGGCGGGCGCCCTGCGCGCCTACATCGCCCGGCTCATCGAGGCCAAGATGGACGACCCGGCCGAGGACGTGCTCTCGGACCTGGGAGCGCGGATCAAGGCCGGTGAGCTGACCTTGCGGGAAGCGGCGCCGCTGGGGCACATCCTGCTCGTCGCGGGCCACGACACGAGCGCCAACATGATCACGCTCGGGACGGCGCTGCTGCTCCAGAACCCGGACCGACTCGCGGACCTGCGCGCGCACTCCGGCGACCCCGACTATGTGGCGAAGGCCGTCGAGGAGCTGCTGCGCTATCTCACGCTCCCCCATCTGCTGGCCCGCCGGGCCGTCGTCGAGGACCTTGAGTTCGAGGGGGTGACGATCCGCGCGGGTGAAGGCGTCATCGCGAGTCTGCCGGCCGCGAACTGGGATCCCGCCGCCTTCCCCGACCCCGGCGAACTGACCCTGGACCGCCCCGCGTCCCACCATCTCGCGTTCGGCTGGGGCCCCCACCAGTGCGTCGGACAGCAGCTCGCCCGCATCGAACTCCAGGTGGTCTTCAGCACGTTGTTCCGCCGCATCCCCACCTTGCGGCTCGCGGCCGACCTGGCGGACCTGAAGTTCAAGGAGGACTCGCAGGCCTACGGCATCTACGAACTGCCCGTCGCCTGGTGACACGGCTCGTACGACAGACATCGGAAGAAGGAGGACCCCCATGACCGACGGCGGCTTTCGTCCGACCCGGCTGTACCACCCCAGCCATCATGTGACCGATCTCCGCGAGGCGGAGGCGTGGTTCGAGCGGGTCTTCGGACGACCCAGCCGGCCGATGGCCGAGATGCTGCGGGGCGCCCCCGCCAGCGAGGGCTATCCGACGGACTACTCGACGTTCACCCCGATCAACGACGTCCTCTTCGACACGATCGACCCCAAGCGCTACGTCCTCGATGGCATCCAGCGCTACGCCTCGGTCGACAAGCCGCACCTGAAGGGGTTCGGCTGGTACGTCGACGGGATCGGCGACGCCTATCGCGCGCTGAAGGCACTTGGCATCGGCATGGTCGGTCAACTCGACCAGGTGGCCGAGGGAGATGAGCCTCCCACCGCTCCCAACTCACCGATGCCGATCTTCTTCACAGTGCCCGAGGACGCGGGCCTGCGCTACGAGTTCCTGCCGCAGATCCCGTTCCCGCTGGACCACCGGCTGGCCCCGGACTGGGAGTTGCCGCCGGTGTCCGAGGAGGACCCACTCGGCATCGAGCGCTGCTCGCACCACACCGTGCTGACCGACCGGGTCGACCGCGCCCTGCGGGTGATGGTCGACGGCCTGGGCGGAACCGTCATCCACACCGGACGCAACGAGGTGCTGGGCGCGCAGAGCACCTACGTCCACCTGGCCGACGCCGTCTTCGAGTACGCGGTCCCCGACGAGGGCACCGCGGCGTACGCCGACTGGGCCACCGGGGCGCCCAACGACACGTACCACTCGATCACTTGGAAGGTCGTGGACCTCGACCGCGTCGCACGTCACCTCGAAGCGCAGGGCGTGGGAGTGCGGACCCGGACGGGCGACACGCTCGTGACCGACGCCGCCACCGCGCTCGGCATTCCCTGGGGTTTCACCACCGGGCTGCCGGTCGGCGACCCGCGCAGGGGGTGAGTGAAGTGGCAGTCCCGCCGAGGGACATGGACGGGACCGACGTCGACCTTGTGGTCATCGGCGCCGGGGTCACCGGGATTCACCAGCTGAAGCGGGCCCTCGACGTCGGGCTCTCCGCACGGCTGCTGGAGGCCGGCTCCGGAGTCGGCGGAGTGTGGCACTGGAACCGCTACCCGGGCGCCCGTCTCGACTCGGAGAGCTACACCTACGGCTATCTGTTCTCGAAGGAGCTGTTCGAGGGCTGGGAGTGGCGTGAGCGGTTCGCCGGGCAGCCGGAGAACGAGCGCTACTTCAACTACGTCGTCGACACGTTGGGCCTGCGCGACCACATACGGTTCGGGGCCCGGGTCAACTCCGCGCTGTACGACGAGAGTTCGGCCACCTGGCTGGTGCGGGCAACCGACGGCACCGAGATCCGGGCGCGGTTCGTGGTCGCGGCCACCGGTGTGCTGTCGGTGCCGGTCTTCCCCGATGTGCCCGGCCGCGAGGACTTCGCGGGCGTCGCCCATCACACCGGCCTGTGGCCCGACACTCCCGTCGACTTCGCGGGCAAGCGGGTCGCGGTGGTCGGCACGGGTTCCAGCGGAGTCCAGGTGATCCCCGCCATCGTCGCGGACGTCGCCTCTCTGACGGTCTATCAGCGATCGCCGAACTGGTGCACACCGCTGAACAACGAGCCGATCACGCCCGCCCGACAGGCCCAACTCGTCGCCGGTTTCGAGGTGTTACGAGAGACCCTGCACGAGTCGGCGAGCGGATTCCTGCACCAGCCGCGTGATCGTACGGCCTTCGAGGACTCCAAGGACGGCCGCCGGACGTTCCACGAGCGGATGTGGCGGAGTCCGGGCTTCGCCAAGGTGATAAGTCACTACGCCGACATGTTCACCAACAAGGCGGTCAACGACGACTGGTGTGCCTTCATGGCGCAGAAGGTCCGCGACATCGTCGAGGATCCGGCGACGGCCGAACGGCTCGTCCCCACCGACCACGGCTGGGCCGGGAAGCGGCCGCCGTTCGTGACCGGCTACTTCGAGGCGTACAACGATCCGAAGGTGAGTCTCGTCGATCTCCGGGAGAACCCGTTCGTCCGGGTGACGGAGACCGGCATCGAAACGACCGACGGGCTGCGGGAGTTCGACGTCATCGTCTGGGCGTCGGGGTTCGACTTCGGCACCGGTGCGCTGAACCGCATGGGGGTGCGCGGTCGCGACGGACTGGCCCTGGAGGAGTACTGGGCCGACGGACCCCGCACGTTCATGGGACTCATGAGCCACGGCTTCCCGAACTTCTTCTTCCCCGGCGGCCCGCACGGCGCGGCCGGCAACAACCCGAGGTACGCCGAGGACCAGGTCGACTTCATCGCCGACGCGATCGAGTACGCGCGCGATCACGGCCACCGGGCGATCGAGGTTCCCGCCGACACGGAGGCGGGCTGGAACGCCATGGTCGCGGAACTCGCCGCGTATTCACCGTTCGGTGAGCACAGCTATTTCTTCGGTTCCAACATCACCGGGAAACCGCGGAGTTTCCTGCTGAATCCCGGCGGGCGCCCCAAGCTGCGCGAATTCATGGGCGAGGTCCTCCAGTCGAAGTACTCCCGCTTCCTTTCCTGAACCGGAAGGCATGGTCATGCGGCAACACCTATTCGACGACCGCGTCGCGGTGGTCACCGGCGCCGGACGCGGAATCGGGCGGGCCTACGCCCTGCTGCTCGGCGAGTTGGGCGCGAAGGTCGTCGTGAACGACCTGGGCGGCTCGTTGGACGGCTCCGGCTCCGACACCGGTCCGGCCGAGTCCGTCGCCGCGGAGATCAACGACGCGGGCGGTACGGCGATCGCCGACACAAGCGACATCTCGACGGCCGAGGGCGGCCGACGTCCCGTCGCAGCGGCCGTCGAGGCCTTCGGACGGATCGACGTCCTCGTCAACAACGCGGGCAACGTGCGGTTCGCCGGACTCCCGGACATCGACGCGGCGAACATCGAGAGCCATCTCGCGGTCCATGTCCTCGGCGCCTTCCACACCACGCGCGCGGCCTGGCCGCACATGCTGGAGCGGAACCACGGCCGGGTCGTCCTCACCGGCTCGATCGGCATGTTCGGCCTCCCGGACAACCTCGGCTACGCCACCGCCAAGGCGGCGATGATCGGCATGGCCCGCAGCATGACGTCGTCGGCCGCCGGCCGCGACATCAAGGTCAACGTGATCGCGCCCAACGCGATGACGCGGATGGGCGGCGGCCCGTCGGAGGGCATGGACGCGCTGCGGGAGCGGGGCCGACCCGCCACCGGCGTGATGGATCCCGCGCTGGTGGCGCCCATGGTGGCGTACCTCGCGCACGAGACGTGCGAGGTGAGCGGCGAGGTGTTCCTCGCCGGCGGTGGACGCTTCGCGCATCTCTTCGTCGGCGTCACCGAGGGCTGGCTGCCCGCCGATCCGCTCAAGGTCACGGTCGAGGACATCGCCTCGAACCTGGACCGCATCAAGGACCACTCCGGCTATCACGTTCCGGGCGACCTCATGGAATGCGTCAGCCGTTACTTGGCACATCGGCAAGGAGAAGAGGGAGAAGCGTGAGCGCAGAGAAGGTCTGGCCTCATCACGAACTCGGCAAAAAGCTCAGCAACTGGGGTCGTTGGGGAGATGACGACGAGATCGGCACCCTGAACTTCGTGACCCCGCAGAAGCGGATCGCGGCGGCCCAACTCGTCCGCACCGGCAAGGCGTTCGACCTGGGCATGGCGTTCGACAGCAACGGACCCTTCAAATCAGGGGGGTTCCGCAACAACCCGATCCACGTCATGACTCTGCTGCCGTCCGACACGGCGTTCTCGCAGGACGGTCTGATCTCCGCCGACGACATGATCGTCACGGGACTACAGGCGGCCACGCAATGGGACGGGCTGGCACACGCGGGCTACGGCGGCTTCTTCTACAACAACGTGCCGGCCGCCGCGGTCAACAACTTCCAGGGCGCCAGCCGCAATTCGTTCCACAAGGCCGTCGACCGGCTGATCTCCCGTGGCGTCCTGCTCGACATCGCGCGGCTGAAGGGGGTGGACCGGCTGGAGGACTCGTACGAGATAACGGAGGCCGATCTGCTGGCCGCCGAGGAACGCCAGGGCGTGCGTGTCGAGTCCGGTGACATCGTGCTGCTGCGCACCGGCTCCTACCAGTGGTTCCTGGAGGGCGACCGCGAGCACTTCCTGGGCAACGCCCCCGGGCCCTGTCTCGACACCTGCAACTGGCTGTACGAGCGGGAGGTCGCGGCGCTCGCGATGGACAACCACTCCGGCGAGGTGTGGCCGAGTCCCGTCAAGGGCGCGACGATCCCGTTCCACCAGGTGGTGATCCGGGACATGGGCCTGACCCTCGGCGAGATGTTCAACTTCGAGGAGCTGGCGGCGGACTGCGAGGAGGACGGCGTGTGGGAGATGCTGTTCTGCGCGCCGGGCCTGAAGGTGACAGGCTCCGTCGGCTCCCCCATCACTCCGATCGTCCTCAAGTAGGCGTGGCTGTGCGGGAGTTCGCGGAGGTGAGCGCGGGTGTGCGGGCGACGATCGCCGCGCATGCCCAGGCGCAGGACGAGGGCCGTACGACGGACATGGTCGCGCTGTACCTGCCGGACGCGGTGGTCGAGATCCCCGGCTTCGATCCGTTGGCGGGCGCCGACGCCATCCTCGCGGCGTTCTCCCAGCCGGGGTGGCGACCGGATCCGGGCAGGCCCCAACGCCACATGGTCGGCAACACCCTCCTGACGGAGTGGGACGACCGCACGGCGAAGGCGACCAGTGACGTGGTGATGCTCGTCCACGACGGCTCCGCGTGGTCGGTCGCCGTCGTGGCGCGCTATCACGACACGTTCGAGGAATCCGCGGGGCGCTGGCTGCTGCGGCGGCGGGTGGACGAGTACGTGGGCGATCCCCCGTGACGGTCGAAGATCCGCGGGGACGCTAACCTCCGGGGCGTGACTCAATCCCCTTGTCCCCCACGGACGATCACACGGCTGGTCGACGGGCGTGTCTGCGCCTATGACCTGGCCGGCGACGTCAGGGGCGTACTGTCGCCGGTCATGGTCTGCCGGCCGTCCCCCGGCGACGACGTCGTCGAGCACACCGTCTCCGTCGGCCGTCGGCGCGCCTACTACACGACCCTCCACGCGGCGGTCTGCGTGACGGCGGACGGGACCGAGGTCTGGCGGTCGCTGTTCGAACCACGGTCGGACCGGCGGCACGGGCACCGGCCCGGCTGTGTGCTGTCGTCGGACGAACTCGTCGTGTGGGTCTATCGGCCCGACGCCATGGCGGGCCGTGACGGACACGACAAGTGGGTCGCCCTGGACGCGGCCACCGGGGCGGTCCTCGCACAGGCGGAGCTGTCGACCGTCGGGCACGGCGGGCAGCACCTGCTGCACCCGGCGGGCGACGAGGTCCTCCTCGACGTGGGCGAGGGACAGGACGGCTCGGCCGTCTTCCGCGCGTCGCTGACCGGGAGCCGGATGGATCTCGTCACCTATCCGTGGGACGACCGGTGTCTCATCGCCCTGTCGCCCGACGGACACGAGTTCATGACCGTCCACCACGAGCAGGCCGACGTCGCCCTCCACACCTACCCCGAAGGAGAGGTGCGGTTCACGCTCTCCACCGACGCCTTCGGACACGATCCCGACGAGGTCTTCGTGGAATGGAGCGGCGGCTATCTGGACCCGGACACCGTCGTCGTCACTCTCGGCGGCCAGACCGAGGACGAGCAGGAGTGGTTCCGGCACTACCGGGTGGATGTGCGCTCCGGCCGGGTCGGAGCCGAGTTCGACGCGCGCACGGACAACCCCTACGACATGCGGCCCCTCGGCGACGGCACCTGGCTCACCACGGATCCGTCCGGGCATCCGGTCCGCTGGACCGACTCCTAGCGCCGCGTCAGGCCTTCGCGCCGGGCATTCCGCTGGTGACGACGATCGAGGCCACCTCGCCGGTCCTGGTGCGGCCAGCCAGACGACGCCGCCCGACTCCGCCGGGAACGTGACCAGGTCGGCCCGGTGCGCCTAGGCCGTGTTTTAGAACTCGCTGACCTGTCTGGTTGGCCGTCCGGGGAAGTCGCGGGTGGCCATCCAGATGGTGAGGTCGCGGGCGATGT
>NZ_JBITGV010000015.1:0-298279 GCF_044457385.1 Streptomyces sp. NPDC050548 | reverse complement strand
GCGCCGCCGCGCCCCGCCCCGGCCCCCCCGCCCGCCCCCCCCCCCCCGGCGCCCCGCCGCCCCCCCCCCCCCCCCCCCCCCCCCCCCCCCCCCCCCGCGGCCGCAGTCCTCCTCCTGGTCGTCCTGGCGACCCTGTGCGCGCCGCTGTACGCGCACCACATCGCCCACACCGACCCCTTCCAGTCCCATGTCTCCGGCTCCACGGTCGTCGACGGCAAGACCGTGCCGGTGCTCACCCCGAGCAGCACCGGCCTCGGCCTCGGCGTCACCCCGATCGGCCCGACCTGGGACCCCGCCCACTACTTCCTCGGCGCCGACAACCAGGGCCGCGACGTCATGGCCCGGCTGCTCTACGGCGGCCGGACGAGCCTGTTCATCGGGTTCACGGCGGCGCTGCTCACCTGCGCCCTCGGTACGGTCGTCGGAGTCGTCGCCGGGTACGCGGGCGGTGTCGTGGACGCCGTCATCTCCCGTGTCCTGGACGTCATTTGGGCCTTCCCGGTGTACCTGCTCGCGATCTGCCTCTCCGTCGTACTCCTCACCGACGGACTGCACCTCGGCCCGCTCACCGTCGAGGCGGGGAGTCTCTGGCTGCCCGTCTCGATCATCGCGGCGATCTATGTCCCGTACGTCGCACGCCCGTTGCGCGGTCAGGTGCTGGTGCTGCGCAACAAGGAGTACATCCAGGCGGCCATCGGCTCCGGGGCGCCGACCGTACGCATCCTGCGCCGTGAGGTGCTGCCGAATGTCCTCCCGACGGCGATCGTCTTCGTGCCGCTGATGACCGCGCTGGCCATGCTGACCGAGTCGGCGCTGTCCTTCCTGTCGGTCGGGGTCCAGCCGCCGGACGCCAGTTGGGGCACGATCATCGAGGACGGACTCGGGCTGCTCTACACCCGCCCCGCCGTGACGATCGCGCCCGGCCTGCTGATCGCGCTGACCACGGCGGCGCTCAACGTCCTCGGCGACGGCGTGCGCGACGCGCTCGACCCGGGCGCCCGGCTGCGCGGAGGGGTGTGAGAGTCATGCTCCAGTTCATCGTCAAACGCTTCGCGTCCGCCCTGCTGGTGATGTTCGCGATCAGTGTGCTGGTCTTCCTGATCTTCTTCGCCACACCGGGAGTCGACCCGGCCGCGCGTATCGCGGGTCGTAACGCCGACCCGGCGACGCTCGCCCAGGTGCGGCACTCGTTCGGCCTCGACCGGCCCATGCCCGTCCGCTACTTGCTGATGATGCGGCACCTGCTGATCGACCGCGACCTGGAGTCGTTCGTCAACCGCGGCTCCCGCGTCATCCCGCAGATCGTGCAGGCCACACCGGTGACCCTCTCGCTGGTCATCGGTGCGGCACTGATCTGGATGACGGCGGGCATCGTCATGGGCACGGCCGCAGCTGCCCTGCGCGGCAAGGCGGCCGACCCGCTGATCATGCTCGTCGGCGTGATCGGGGTCTCGCTGCCGGCCTACTGGCTCGGTGAGGTCGTCAACCTCATCACCCAGAAGCAGCTGCACAGTTCGGTATTCTCCTGGGTGCCGCCACCGGGCTACGTCGGCCTCGCCCACCCCGGCCAATGGGCGCTGCGCCTCCTCTTCCCCTGGCTGACGCTCGCGCTGCTGTACGCCGGGATCTACGCCCGCCTGCTGCGCGGCGAGGTCGTCACCGCACTGAACGAGGACTACGTCCGCACCGCGCGCGCCAAGGGTCTCTCGGAACGGCGCATCCTGATCCGCCACGCCCTGCGCTGCTCGCTGATCCCGATCGTGTCGCTGTTCGGCCTGGACTTCGGTGCGCTGGTGGGGGGCGCCGCACTGCTCACCGAGGTGGTCTTCGGCCTCCCCGGCATCGGCAAGCTCACCTTCGACGCCCTCCAGAACCTGGACCTGCCCGTGATCATGGGCACGGTCCTGTACGCGGCGTTCTTCGTGGTCCTCGCCAACGCCCTGGTGGACATCCTGTACGCCCGACTCGACCCGAGGGCCCGCCATGCCTGACCAACCCCTGCTGGACGTACGCGACTTGAGGGTGTCCTTCCGCACCCGCCGAGGCTCTGTCACCGTCGTCGACGGTCTGTCCTTCTCGGTGGCGCCCGGTGAAATCCTGGGCGTGGTGGGCGAGTCGGGCTCGGGCAAGAGCGTCTCGATGCTGGCCGTGCTCCGCCTGCTGACCAGTCCCAACGTGACCGTAGAGGGCCAAGTCCACTTCCGTGGGCGGGACTTGCTCACCCTCCCCGACAAGGAGATGCGGGCGGTACGGGGCCGGGAGATCGCCATGGTCTTCCAGGACCCGATGACCGCGCTCACGCCCGTGTACACCGTGGGCTGGCAGATCGCCGAGCAGATCCGGGCGCACGAGAAGGTGTCCCGCAAGGAGGCCCACGCGCGTGCCGTCGGTCTGCTCTCCGACGTGGGCATCCCCGACGCGGCCTCCCGCGCGAACGCGTACCCGCACGAGTTCTCCGGCGGCATGCGACAGCGCGCGGTCATCGCGATGGCCCTCTCCTGCGGCCCCGCCCTGCTGATCGCCGACGAACCGACCACGGCGCTGGACGTCACCGTCCAGGCCCAAATACTCGACCTGATGCGGGAGTTGAACGCGGAGGGCTCGGCGGTCGTCCTCATCACCCACGACATGGGCGTGATCTCGCAGATCGCCGACCGGGTCCTGGTCATGTACGGCGGCCGGGCGGCCGAGGAGGGCCCGCGCCGGGCGGTGTTCCACGGGCCGCGGCACCCGTACACCTGGGGGCTGCTCGACTCGGTACCCCGCGTGGGCGGGCCCCGGCTGCGGCGGCTGCCCACCATCGCGGGAATGCCGGTGGCGCCGGGGAACCTGCCGGCGGGGTGCGCGTTCGCGCCCCGGTGCCGGTTGCGGCACGAACAGTGCGAGGAGCGACCGGAGTTGAGGGACTTCGGCGGCAGCGCGCACCGCGACGCCTGCTGGCTTCCCGAGGACGACCGCGCCTCGCTGCGCCTGACCGCACGGGCCGCGGCGACGGACGTACCGGACCTGGAACGAGAGGCGACACCGTGATCGCGCCAACGACACCGTCAGAGGTGCTGCTGCGCGCCTCCGACGTCACCAAGCACTATCCCCTGCGCGCCGACGGCTTCTCCCGGCACCGCAGGGTGCTGCGGGCCGTGGACGGGGTGTCGCTGGAGGTACGCGGCGGTGAGACGCTCGGCATCGTCGGCGAGTCGGGCTGCGGCAAGTCGACGCTCGGCCGCTGCTTGGTCCGGCTCACCGAACTCACCGGCGGCCGGGTCGAGTTCGACGGCCAGGACATCAGCACGCTGTCCACGCGGCGGCTGCGTCCCGTACGTCCGGGGATGCAGCTGGTGTTCCAGGACCCGCAGGCCTCGCTGAACCCGCGCCGCCGTGCCGGGGACATCGTGGCGGAGCCGCTGCTCGTCCACCGGTACGGCGACGCCGCCGCCGTACGCCGTCGGGTCGCCGAACTCTTCGACGTCGTAGGCCTGGCGGCCGCCCATCTGGACCGCTATCCGCACGAGTTCTCCGGCGGGCAGCGGCAACGCATCGGTATCGCGCGGGCGTTGGCGACGAACCCGAAGCTGATCGTCGCGGACGAACCGGTGTCCGCGCTCGATGTGTCCATCCAGGCACAGGTGTTGAACCTGTTCGCGGATCTCCAGGAGGAGTTCGCGCTCACCTATGTCTTCATCGCGCACGACCTCGGGGTGGTCCGGCACGTGTCGGACCGGATCGCGGTCATGTACCTCGGCGAGATCGTCGAACTCGGTGAGACGGAGGCCCTGTACAAGGAGCCCGCGCATCCCTACACACAGGCGTTGTTGTCGGCGGTCCCGGACATCGACGACGGTGCGGACGCGCCGCAGCGGGAACGGATCGTGCTGACCGGCGAGGTGCCCAACCCGGTGGACAAGCCGACGGGATGCCCGTTCCGCACCCGCTGCCCCTACGCGCGTGAGCGGTGTGCGCTGGAACGCCCGCGGCTGACCGTGACGGCGTCCGGCCGCCGGACCGCCTGCCACTTCCCCTTGATCGACTGAGGGTACGGAGGGGCGGGCGCGGCATGATGGCCCGTATGCACCTCCGCATCGACGCTGTCGACCTGCCCGGCCGTACCTTCCCCGCCCCCGCCGACAAGCCCGTCGCGACGTACGACGACGTCCACGTCGCCGTACAGCGCCGGGACCGGCCGGCCGAACTCCTCGATCCGCAGCCGGGGGACGCCGCGTCCGCGACCTGGACGCTGGAGTGCGCGACGGAGGTCACACCGGACGGCGTCGTGGTCACGGGCCCCTATGTGCAGCACCGGATGGGTCTGCGGTTCGTCTATCTGTCCTGGGGGACGGTCGACGGGGCCGGGGTCTTCACGATGTTCCGGCGCGCCAAGCTCATGCTCGACTCCGTGCCCGCCGACGTCCTCGCCGCCGCCGCGCGCGACGGTCTGCTCGTCGGCCGTCTCGGGTTGACCGACGCGAACGGCGGCCCGTTGTGCGCGCGGGTCGATCCCCCGCGCATCACCTGGACCGCCGCCGGCTGGCTCTCGGTCAGGACGCCGAGTCCTTCTTGTTCGTCGCCGCCCGGTACGCCTGGGTCGGGGTCATCGCGACGCCGTTGAGACTGACCGTCTTGTAGGTGCTGACCTCGGCGCACTTCGACTGGTCGGCGGTCGCGGCCTTGGCGTTGCTGGTGGCCGCCTTGGTGTCGGCCGGGGCCGGGGACGAGGAGCCTCCGGGGAGCGTCGTGCCGCTGGGCCAGTCCGTGCCGATCACCAGGGTCAGACCGGTGCCGGTGCCCTGCTTGAGATGCGAGGAGCCGAGGCCGATCGCCTTGGCCACGGTCTGGGCCTCGGCCTTCTGTCCGGTGCCGTAGGTGAGGGTGGTCGTGGTCGCGCCGGCGGAGGCGTTGCCGGTGGTGGTGTCGGAGCTGAAGCCGCCGTCTATGAGGCCGGAGGCGACGGTGGAGGCACGGCCGCTGATGCCGGTGCCGTTCTCCACCGTGACGGCGATCTGCGCGGCGGGCACGGCGGCTGCCGTGGCGGTCGCGGTGGCCGCCGAGGACTTCTTGCCGGACGAGTCGGTCAGCGACTGGTCGTTGGCGATCGTCGCGAACAGGCTCTTCGCCGCGGCGGCGGGCACGACCCGGTTGGCGTTGGTCGGGTCGGCGCCGGTCTGCATCGTGGTGAACGTCATGCGCTTCGTCGGGACCTTGTCCAGGTCCGCGGCGAGCCCGATGAGTTTCTTGACGGTACCGAGGCCCGTGTCGACGGTGAGCGCCTTGGTGGCGGCGTCGGCCAGGTTGTAGACGGCCGAGGGATTGGTGAGGGTGCCGGCGCTCTTGAACTTGCGGATCATCGCGCTGAGGAAGATGTGCTGGGAGACGGTACGGCCGAGGTCGCTGCCGTCGCCGAAACCGTGCCGGGAGCGCACGAACTCCAGCGCCGCGGTGCCCTTGAGCGTGTGGGTGCCCTTGGCGAGCTTCAGGTGGGAGTAGGTGTCGTAGACGTCGGCGTCGACGCACACCGAGACACCGCCGACCGCGTCGGACATCTTCACCACACCGGAGAAGTCCATCTGCACGAAGTGGTCGATGGTGATGCCGGTGAGCGCGTGCACGGTCTTGACCTGGCATTCCTGCCCGTACTGGAGCGCGCTGTTGATCTGCCCGTAGTGGGCGGCCGCCGACTGACCGCTGTCCGGGTCCTTGCAGGCGGGGATGTTGGTCATGGTGTCGCGCGGGATGCTCATCACGGTGGCGTTGGAGCGGTCGGCCGAGATGTGCACCACCATCTCCACGTCCGCGTTGCCGTTGCCGGTCTGCACGCCGGTCTGCGAACAGCCGCCGCCGAGCTTGCAGTCGGTCGCGCTCGTCCGTGCGTCGCTGCCCATCACCAGGAGGTTGATCGGCGTACGGCCGAAGGCGTCGGCCTTCTCCTTGCCGCCCGCGGCGTCATCGATCGGGACGCTGTTGATGTTGCCGTTCAGGTGCTCGTAGAACCACCAGCCGACGCCCGCGGTGACCATGATCAGCACCGACAGGGATATCGCGGTGATCTTCAACACCCGCCTGCCGCGCGGGGCCTGCTTGCGACGCGAGGCCGCACGGCCGGCCGCACGGGATCCGCCGCGCGGCGCCTGACGGGCCGCGGCGCGGGAGGCGGCCCGGCCACCGGTGGGCAGCGGCTCGTCGGCCTCGCCCTCCCGCTGTCTGGGCACCCCTCGTGTGCGGCTGCGCGTGGCGTGTCCCACGGGGCCGTCCCCGAGGTCGGTCATCTGGCACTCCCACAAAACGGTCGGGCCGTTCAGGCCGTCGGTGCTGCGGCCAGGGGCGCGCGGCCATGTCAGGTCGGACGAGGCGGGGTTCCCGACTCGCTTGCGTGGTTGCGCAATATAACAATCTCTGATGAGAACACCGCAGGGGCTTTCTCATTTACGGACTTTCATTTTGCGTCAAGGTCGGTCAACTGGTCGGAATGCGGACGGTGGTGATGGTCATCGGGGTACCGGTGACGGCGATGAGATAGAAGCGCGGATGCGAGCCGCCAGGTACCCGCCGGAGACCGCCGGGCGGCTTCACGACATACGTCGCCGAGGCGTGCGGGGCGAGGGACTGCGGGCCGCCTGAGACGGTCCACCAGTCGGAGGCGCCCTGCCCCAGGCGGCTGGCGAAGTGAGGGGTGAGCCGGGTGCCGGTCGTGTTGACGACCCGCGCGACGAGCCGCGTGATGTCACGGTGCCCGGAGCGCTCCACGATGTCCGCCGTGACGTTCATGCGCAGCGGCGGCGGACCGGCCGCGGCGATCGTCACACACACGACGGCGGGCGCGAGCAGCCCCGCCGCGAGCACGGCCCGGGCCGGGCGTGCGGTCAGGCGCGGGATGCGGGGCTGCCAGGCCGAGGCCAGCGCGGAGGCGGGGACGGTGGCCGCCGCCGCGAGCCACAGCGGGGTCATCATCAGGAAGTAGCCGTCCTGGGACCGGGTGGCCAGGTAAAAGCTCAGCCAGGGCAGCACGGTGATCGCCGGACCCAGCCGCCGTACGAACAGCAGCGTGGCGGCGAGCAGGCCGAACAGCAGCAGAAGACTGCCGTAGGAGTAGTAGTCGAGGTGCCTGCTGCCCGCGGTGAAGTAGTACGAGATCCCCATCAGGCCCTGGCCGTGCAGGATCGCCTTCTGGGTGATCGGCAGCAGCAGTCCGTGCAGCCAGCTGGAGAAGTCCTCGGCGGCGAAGTAGGCGTTGATCGCGGCCCAGGTGAGCGCGGCGGTGCCGGTGTAGCGGGCGACGACGCCGAGGGCGAGCCGGGTGCCGAGGTCGCCGCGGCGGACGGCGTAGAGGCCGACGAGGAGGAACGGCGTGAGGAACCAGGCGAGTTGCTGGGTGGCGCAAGCCGCGCCGAGGCAGAGGGCCTGGAGCACTCCGGGGAGTCCGAGCCGGCCGCCGGCTCCGGTGTCGGGCCACCTCACCACCACCGGGATCAGGAGCACCAGGGCGAGGACGGCCGGGTAGCCGGAGTAGGCGTAGCCGGGGAGGAAGCCGAAGCCCAGGCACACGGCGGTGGCGGCGGACCGCCAGGGGGCCGGGAGCAGCAGCCACAGCAGGACGGCGCCCGCGAGGAGCGCGCCGGTGGTGACGAGGGTGGCGGCGGCCGTGGAGTGGATCACGGCGTGCACGGGGGCGGCGAGCAGTGCGGTCAGCGGTGGGTAGCCGTAGGTGTAGTCGGCGCCGCCCGACATGGTCTTGGTGATGCCGACGTTCGAGGAGTCGAAGAGCCAGGGCCAGGGCTGGCCGTAGACGGGGTGGCCGTGCAGGATCTGGTTGGCGGCCTGCGCGGTGAGCACGCCCTCGTCGGTGCCGGCGTGGTTGAGCCAGTAGCCGCAGAGCACCAGCACGACGGCCAGGACCAGCACTCCCGCGTCGACCCTGGTCAGGGCGCGGCGGGTGCGGGTGGTGAGGGCCAGGACTCCGGCGACGAGGATCCCGGCGTAGCAGACGGAGATGATTCCGGCGACGGGCGGGCGGGAGGTCATCGCCCTGGTCCAGGCGTCGCGGGTGCCGATGAACAGGCTGATCGTGGCGATCAGTGTCATCCCCCGGTGCAGTTGCTGCGGCGCGGCGGGCCCGGTGGCGAGAGGCCGGGTCAGCGGCGGCCCGGCGGTGGCGGGCGCGTCGCGGCGCCGCAGTCGCAGACCGGCGCCGGAGCGGGGACCGTCATCCATGGCGTCCTTCTCCTCCTCGTTCCGCCCTCGTCGGCCGGCGGTTCATGCCGGGGCAACCTCTCCTACATGTCGTAGAGGTGAAAGGAGCCGTCGAGGTTCATCAAGGGAAGGGAAGAGCTGGGCAAGAACCAGGGATCAGGTCGGTCGGGGGGCCGCTCACCGACCGCACCGGCTTCAGTTCACCGCCAGTCCGGACGCGATGAAGCGCTCGAAGCCCGCGTGGAAGGCCGTGCCCTTCGGGTCGGTCGCGCTGTAGTGGAAGGCGGCCACACCGCAGCCGCGCGCGTCGAAGGCGACGCCGGTGTACGAGGCGACCCGGGTGCCGTTGACGGCGAGTTCCACCTTGATCCGGCCCGTACCGGCCGAGGAACAGGTCATAGACATGTCGACCTGCTGCCGGCTGTCCACTTCCAGGCCCAGGTCCGCGAGGTTGACCTCGACGACCCGGTCGTGCTGGAAGGCTCCCTTGTATCTGAACTCGCGCACGATCAGGGCTTCCTGATCCGTCGTCAGATAGGTCGCCCAGCGAGAGCCCTTGCGATAGTCCCCGGAGCCGTCGCACCACAGCCCGACCCCGCCCTCACCGCCGTACCACTCCGTCTGGGTGCTCAGCCGTACCGCGAACGACGACGGCTCGAAGGGGGCCTGCGGCCAGACCTCCAACTCGGACTTGGGATCCACCAGCATGGTCCCGCCCTTGTGCGTGATCGTCGCCAGGGTCGGGTCCTTGTACGACCAGTCGCCCGAATCGGTCAAGTCGTCGGTGTACGTGAGGGGTTGGGAGCCGGTGGAACTCCCGGAGCCGTACGTCCGCGGGCCGCCGTTCTCCGTCGTCGATCCCCCCGAGGTGGTGCTGAGCACGACGGCGAGCAGCACGGCCACGGCGGCGCTGCCGGCCGCGAAGCCCCACAGGCGTAGCTGTTTGGCGCTTCTGCCGGGGGAAGGGCCTGGACCGGCAGCGGGAGGGGAGCCACCGCTTTCGCCGCCGTTTCCGGGTGGTGGCGTGCTCGTCTCCGTGCGCGCACGGTCCGCCCCCTCCACCGCTTCTGCCGCTTCCGCGAGCCGGGTGATCAGTTGGGCGGCGGTGGGGCGTTCCGCCGGGTCCTTGCGGAGGCAGTCGGCGATGGCCGAGCGGACCGGTTCCGGTACCGCCGTGAGATCCGCGTCGCGGGTGGACACGGCGACCAGCACCTCGTAGTCGCTCTCCCCCTCGAAGGGGTGTCTCCCCGTGGCGGCGAAGTAGAGCGTGCCGCCGAGGGAGAACACGTCGGTGGCGCTGGTGACGCGGAGGGATTTGACCTGCTCGGGTGACATGTACGCGGGTGAGCCGAGGACACTCCCCGGTGTGGTGAGCGCCGACTCCAACAAGCGGTCGTCGCGGGCGATGCCGAAGTCGATGATCCGCGGTCCGTCCGGGGAGAGCAGGATGTTGGACGGTTTGATGTCCCGGTGCACGACACCCGCCCGGTGCACCTGCGCCAGCGCGTGCGCGACGGCCAGCGCCAGGGACTGCAGCCGCCCCGAGGACAGCGGGCCGCCCGCGGCCACATGCTGGTGGATCGTGGGACCCGGGACGAACTCGCTGACGATGTAGGGGTGTCGGCCGGAGAGGTCCGCGTCGAGGACCCGGGCCGTGGCCAGTTCACCGACCCGGCTCGCCGCGCCGAACTCCCGGCGCACCCGGGCGAGCGCGACCTCGTCGTACTCCTTGCCCGGCAGCAGGAACTTCACCACGACCTGCTGCCCCGCCCGGTCCCGCGCGAGCCACACCACGCCCTGTCCGCCGCGGCCCAACTCGCGCTCGCAGACGTACCCGCCCACCGACAACTGCATTCGCGGATCCATGTCCACGCCCCCAGCCCCGCCCCCGACATGGCTGTCGTTCAGCGTATCGGCTCGCCGGTCACCGAACACCGGGGACGGACGGACATGTGCACCGTCATGACGGCCGGTGCTTCAGCCGATGTCGATGCGTGCTCCCGCGCCGGCGACGCGGACACGCGGGTCGCCCGCGCGCAGCGTCACCGTGAGTTCGCCGGGGCGGCCCAGGTCCTCGCCCTGGTGCAGTGTGAGGACGGAGTCCTCGGAAACCAGGCCGAGTTCACGCGCGTACGCACCGAACGCGGCGGCCGCCGCGCCCGTCGCCGGATCCTCGACGACGCCTCCGACGGGGAAGGGGTCACGGACGTGGAAGACCGTGGCCGACTCCCGCCACACCAACTGGACCGTGGTCAGGTCCAGTTGGTGCATCAGGGCTTCGAGGCGCCCGAAGTCGTAGGCGAGATCCGCGAGTCGGGCCCGCGTCGCCGCCGCGAGCACGAGATGGCGGGCACCGGCGAAGGCGATACGGGGCGGGAACGCGGGGTCGAGATCGGCTCGCGGCCAGTCGAGCGCGGCGAGCGCCTCGTCGAGGTCGGCGTCGGTGATCTCCTCGATGTGCGGTTCGACGCTGGTGAGGGTGGCCCGGAGCGTCCCGTTCTCCTCGGTCACCTCCACGGGTACGGTGCCCGCGCGCGTCGCGAACACCAGCTCTCCCGTGCCGGTCCGCTCGGCCAGGGCGACGGCGGTCGCGACGGTGGCGTGCCCGCAGAACGGCACCTCGGACTTGGGGCTGAAGTACCGGATGCGGTACGCCCGCCCCTCCGGACCGCCGAGCCCCTCCGGGGGTGCCGTCAGGAAAGCGGACTCCGAGTATCCGAGCTCGGCGGCGATGGCCAGCATCTCGCTGTCGGCCAGGGCGGTGGCGTCCAGAACGACGCCGGCGGGGTTTCCGCCGGCGGGGTCGCTGGAGAAGGCGGTGTAGCGCAATACCTCGGGCCGGGGCGCGTTCGTCGTCATGGTCGTGGCAACGCGGGGCGGGCCCCCGACCATTCCTGGGTACCGCGCCGGTTCACCGTGCGCCTTTCTTCTCAGCCCAGTTGCTCGGCCAGTCCGACGATGATGCCCGCCGGGCCGCGGACGTAGCAGAGCAGATAGATGTCCTCGAACCGGGCGATCTCGCCGAGGAGTTCGCCGCCGTGCGGGCGCAGGCGGGCGACGGTGTCCTTGATGTCGTCGACGGCGAACATGACGCGGTGGGTGCCCAGGATGTTGTGCGGCCGGTCGCGCGGCCCGTCGCCGATCGCCTCGGGGCCGCGGTACTTCGCGAGTTCGAGCCGGCTGTGGCCGTCCGGGGTCCGGAGCATCGCGATGTCGCAGTGGACGCCGTCGAGTCCGGTGCACTGGTCGGCGAAGAGGCCCTGGACCTCTCCCCTGCCCTCCAGTTCCATACCGAGTTCCACGAAGAACGCGACGGCGGCGTCCATGTCCTCGACGACGATGCCGACGTTGTCCATCCGCTGAATCGCCATGGTGGCTTCTCCTTCTTCCTCGTGCGGCCGGTGGCGGCCGGTGGCGACCGCTGCTGTCCCTGGGACGGAGTCGGTGGCCCGTTCTCGACATCCGGGGGCCACCGACTCCGGAAGAGGGTTCGGACCTCTCGTGTCAGACCTGGGCGTCGGCGTCCTGCGTGGAGGCCGCGAACTCCTCGGGGCCCTGCTCCGCCGCCGCCGGGTCCATCCACATGACCTGCCAGCCGTGGCCGTCGAGGTCGTAGAAGCTGCGTGAGTACATGAAGCCGTAGTCCTCGGCGCCGTCCACCTCGGTGCCGCCCGCCGCGACTGCGGCGGCGCTGACCGCGTCCACCTCCTCGCGGGACGACACGCTGAAGCAGTAGAGCGCCAGCGTGTGCGTGGTGGGATCCGCCAGCGGCAGCTTCGCGAACTCCGCGAACTTCTCGCGGGTGAGCAGCATGACGAAGGCCTGCTCACCGACCAGCATGCAGGTGGCGGTCTCGTCGGTGAACTTCGGGTTGAAGCTGAACCCGAGCTTGGCGAAGAACGCCTTGCTGCGCTCCAGGTCCACCACGGGAATGTTCAGGAACAGCATGCGGCCGGGGTGTGCGGGAGTGGTCATGATGGGTCTCCGGTCAGTGGCTCGATGGTGTACGTCCTGGTAGACCGGCCCGGCCGACGAAACTCATCGGTGCTTCCTGTGTGGAGGGCACGATGAGTTCGCCGCCGTCCGTGACGTGGGTCAGGGCGAACTCGACGTAGGGGCGTCGGCGTTGCTCGTAGCGCTCGAACGCCGCCGTGTGATCGTCGGCCGCTTCGTCGAGTTCCTCGGCCAGGAAGTGCGCGCCGCTGAGGGCCGGTGAAGTACCCCGGCCGGAGAGCAGGGCCGCGCAGTGTGCGGCGTCGCCGACCAGGGCGATACGGCCGCCGAGCTGCTGACCGGGCCGGTGCACCTGTACGTCAGTCGCGGCCTGCGCCCCTTCACCCGCACCGAGGCGGAACGGATCACGGACGTGGTCCTGGCCGGGCTGCGCCACACGGCTGGATGACCTCCGCCGACAACACGCGGCCGGGTGCCTGACCGACGAGGCTCGTCGGTCAGGCACCCGGAGTGTCCGAACTGGTCGTCACTTCTCGACGATTGACTCCACCCAGCTGATGAAGTTCGTCGTCGCGTCGCCGGTGCGCTCGGCCATGGTGTGCGCCAGGGCCCACACCGTGGCGAAGTCGACGTCGCGGATGCCGTAGTTCCGCAGGGCCAACTGGAGGTTGATCTCAGTGGTGTTGGCCGTGTCGCCCTGCATGATGCCGGTGCGGATGCGCCAGTGGCGCGCCACCTTCGACTGCCGGTAGCCGGCGAAGGCGGGCGAGAGGAAGTACAGCGGGTTGTACGCCTCGGCCCGCCAGGCCATGTCCTTGCCGACGCTGTCCTTCTTCGCGAAGTCGCTGTCGTAGGCCGCGGCGCCGTAGGCGGAGTTCCAGTCGGAGTACGTGGCGTACGTCGCCTCGTTCGCCTCGATGACGTCACGCGTGAGCGGCGCGAAGTGCGAGGGGACGCCCAGCCCCATCGCGAAGACGCTGTTCTCGCCCTGCCCTCGCGAGTACCCGTCGAACGCGCCGACCGGCTTGTTCGCGTTCTTCTGGCTGTTGACGAAGCCTTCGAGGCCGGACACCGTGGCGGTGTTGGTCGTGGCGTCGTAAGTGACCCATGTGCTGCCGGTGTTGAGGTAGGCGATGTAGTCGTCGACCGTCTCGTACGTCGTCGAGGTTCCCGTCTGGCCCGATCCGGGCGGCCCGCCCATCGTCGTGATCGTGTACGGGAAGGTGTTGTCCGACAGGAAGTGGTTCAGCGAGGTGGTGATCACCTCGATCAGGTGGTCGTAGTAACTGCCCGCCAGCGAGACGCCGTTGCTGGACTCGGTCAGCTCCAGGCGCCTGCCGTGCTCGTCGCGCAGACCCAGGCGGTTGACGTACTTGGGCCAGGCCTTCGCGAGGTCCGTCGAGTAGGCGCTGGTCCAGGTGCCGGACGCGCGCGTGCCGGTCGAGGCGAACTGGCCCATGTTCCACTCGTAGGAGAGGTTGGCCTCTTCCAGATTGGTGATCGGGCACCAGGCCATGACGCCGGCGACCGCGTCGCTGAGAGGGCGGCCGTGGGCGTCCTCCATCGCCGCGCCGATCGTGCGCAGGTACGGGTGGTACAGGGGGCTGTCGCCGGACGTGCCCGCCACGGTGTCCTGGGCACCGCCGCCACTCATGCCGAACAGGACGATGTCGTCCGTGCTGCCGGGCAGGACGCTCTCGTTGTACCGGAGGAACCGGACCGCGGCCTTCAGGTCGGTCACGCCCCAGGGGGCCGCGTCGGAGCGCGTGCTGGTCGAGCTGTCCCGGCCGCGCAGGCCCGGCCACACATAGACGAGCCCGGCCTTGAGGTACTGCGACACGGCGGTGTAGCTGTAGGACGTGGCCGGCGCCTGCTGGGCATAGCCGGGGGTGTTGACCGGGATCACGATCGGCGCCGTGCCTCCCGAGTACTGGCCGACGGTGCCCTTCCGGTTGAGCTTCGCGGTGTACGTCGTCCCGTCGCTGTTCGCGGTCGCCGTCAGATAGGCGCCCGGCACGTAGATCGACAGGTGCTCGTAGTCCGTCGCGGCCGGGTTGGTGACGTACACCTTCCCGAGCTGGTAGTACACGTCGTTGGTCGCGTCGTACGACCAGGCGGTGGAATCGAACTCCAGCGAGTACGCCGAGGCCGTGGTCGACGAGCTGTTCGACGACGAGGTGGCGGCGAACGCCGTGCCCGCCGTACCCTCGGCGACTCCGAACGCGGCCATGGCTGCGGCGCCACGGATAACGGTTCTGCGGTTGAACTCCACCCGTAGACCTCCTTGTACAGCGGGTTGCATGTGCGGCTCGTTCGAGTCCCTGACTGTAGGCAAGGAGGCCCAGAATTGTTGACAATTTTGATGATTATTTTGTTAGAAGGTTGCCCGCGACCGCCGAGGACGGGTCGTCCGCATCCCCGCCGCCGACGGAAGTACGGGAAACCCAGAACGTACGCCACCGCTCGGCTAGCCTCGTGACTCCTTGGGGCCGAACTGACGTACGGCGCACATCACTTCGGGGGTTCCTTGTCAGAACAGCGGCCGATGCCACCGGACTTGGCAACGAACGAGGCCGCCGCAGTGCGGCAGACCGGTGCCTCACCCCTACGCCTCGGCGACCCGGACCACATCGGCCCCTATGTGCCGCTCGCGCTGCTCGGCAGCGGCGGTATGGGACGGGTCTATCTCGCGCGTCCGGCGGACGGTGGTCCCGGTCTGGCCGCGGTGAAGGTGATCAGGCCCGAGTACGCGGACGATCCGGGCTTCCGGCGCCGGTTCGAGCGGGAAGCGTCGGTGCACGAACGGGTCAGCACCTCGCACACGCCGAGACTGTGCGGCACGGGCTTCCAGGACGAGTTGCTGTGGATGGCCACCGAGTACCTCCCGGGGCTCGATCTCGCGCATGCCGTCCGCGAGCACGGCGCCCTGGAGACGGCCGCGGTCTGGCGTCTGGTGGCGGAGCTGGGGCAGGCGCTGGCCGACCTCGCGACCGCGGGGATCGTGCACCGGGATCTGAAGCCGTCCAACGTGCTGCTGTCCGTCGGGGGCGCGCATGTGATCGACTTCGGCATTTCGAAGGCCATGGACGCCAGCACGATCACCGGCACGGGTGTCCGGGTGGGGACTCCGGCCTACATGTCGCCGGAACACCTGAGGACCGGCAGATCCGACACGGCGTCGGACGTGTTCTCACTCGCCGGGACCCTGGTGTACGCGGCGGCGGGGCGTGCCCCGTTCGGCGACGGTACGGGAGTCGACGTGATGCACCGGGTCGCGTTCGAAGAGCCGGATCCCGAGCTGATCGCCGAGATCTCGGCCGCGGACGCGGCACTCGGCTCGCTGCTGACCGCCTGCCTGGCCAAAGAGCCCGAACGGCGGCCCACAGGGCGGGACTTGACCGATGCCGCCGGGGAACGCGCCGAAACGACCGTGTGGCCCGAGCCGCTCGCCGGTCAACTGCTGGCCCGGCAGCGGGCGTACGAGGTGCTGTACCGCCTCCCCGTCGCATCGCAGGCCCGATTAGGGTCTCCGGACGGACGGCCGATGGCGATGCCGTCGGCACCGGCCGGACAGGGCGGCCGACCTGGTCCGCCCGTTCTCGAACCACCGGTGGTGGCCGCCGACGCCGCCTCCGGGACACCATCGGCACGCCCCCAGGAGAGCCGGGTCGGCACCTGGGCACGGAGGAAGTCGGTACGGGCCGTCGCCGTGGGCATCGCCGTCTGCGCGGTGGCCGCGGGGGTCTTCGTGCTCAGTCGCCATGACGCTCCGCCCGCCGCTTCCGCCCCGGGGTCCGCCACGACCACCGGCCGCACCGTGCCCGGCGGCACCTTCCTGTCACCGATACCCGGGGCCTCGGACGCGAGAGCCGCGTCCGGCAAGAGCGTCGACGGCGCCGCGAACCCGAACGACCCGGCCGCGAACCCCGGGGATTCCGGCTCCGCCGCACCGGGGGTGCACGGCACTCCCTCCGCTCCCGATGCCGATCCCAGCGCCTCGGCCGACGCGACTCCCTCGTCGTCTCCGAGCAGTCCGCCCACCACCGAGCCCACGACCCCGGCCTGGATCTCGGACTGCACATACTACAACGGCAACGGACGCACGCGCCTGGGAGAGAGCGGCAAGCGCGTGCTGCAGGTGCAGTGCATGCTGACGAAGCGCGGGTACGACGTCGGGAGCACAGGCGTGGACGGCGACTTCGGTGCCGGAACCGAGTCCGCGGTGCGGAGCTTCCAGAGCGACAGGCTGCTGGACGCCGACGGCATCGTGGGCCGCGAGACCTGGCTGGCCCTGCGCAGCACGGAGTGACGCACGTGCCGGGGACGGTTCAGCGGGGTGTCTTGACGTAGGTGTGCGGGGCGGAGACGTATGCGCTGTGATGATCCGCGGCACGCAGGGCGGCGGCCAGGTGCACCCGCTCCCGATGGACCAGGCCGACGATGACGGCCCCGACTCCCTTGCCCCAGCCACAGCACCCACCTAACCTGAATTTGTGCCGCAAATAAACAAACCCCGGACGCACAACGCCGTGCCAGGCACCCCCACCGACCTCACCCGCCTCCGAGCCGTCCTCACCGCCTTCTTCGCTCTCGACGGCTTCATCTTCGCCGGGTGGGTCGTCCGCATCCCCGCCGTCAAGGAGCAGACCGGCGCCTCCGCCGGCACCCTCGGCCTCGCGCTTCTCGGCGTCTCCGCCGGCGCCGTCGTCACCATGATGCTCACCGGCCGCCTCTGCCACCGTTACGGCAACCACCAAGTCACCGTCGTCTGCGCGGTGTTGCTGTCCCTCAGCGTCTCCCTCCCCCCGCTCACCCACTCCGCGCTCACCCTCGGCCTCGTCCTGCTGGTCTTCGGCGCCGCCTACGGAGGGATCAACGTCGCGTTCAACAGCGCGGCGGTCGAACTGGTCCGGGCCATGCGGCGGCCGATCATGCCCAGCTTCCACGCCGCGTTCAGCCTCGGCGGCATGGTCGGCGCCGGCCTCGGCGGGCTGGTCGCCGGAAGCCTGACTCCCACGCAGCACCTGTTCGGCCTCACCGTGCTCGGACTCGTCGTCACGGTGCTGATCGGCCGCCCCCTGCTACGGCTCCAGCCTCCGGCGCCGCACGAGGACGCGCCGAAGGAGGAGGCCCCACCCCGCCGCCTGAACACCCGTACCCGCGGCCTCGTCGTCACCTTCGGCCTGATCGCCCTCTGCACGGCCTTCGGCGAAGGCGCCCTCGCCGACTGGAGCGCCCTGCATCTGCAGCAGGACCTCGACGCCACCGCCGGCGCCGCCGCCATCGGCTACTCCTGCTTCGCGCTCGCCATGACCGCCGGCCGGCTCAGCGGCACCCGGCTGCTCGAACGCCTCGGCCGGACCCGCACCCTCGTGTCGGGCGGCACGACCGCCGCCGTGGGCATGCTGCTCGGCGCGCTCGCGCCCACCCTGTGGGCGGCCGTCCTCGGCTTCGTGATCACCGGGCTCGGCCTCGCCAACCTCTTCCCGGTCGCCGTGGAACGCGCCGGCACCCTGGCCGGACCCGACGGAGTGGCCATCGCCTCCACCCTCGGCTACGGCGGCATGCTGCTGGGACCGCCCGCCATCGGCTTCATGGCGGACTGGTACTCGCTGCCCGCCGCTCTCACCAGCGTGGCGGTCCTCGCCGCCACGGCCGCGCTCATCGGATTCCTCACGCGGCACGCGGCAGAACGTTGACTCCCGTTCACCCAAGGTGGCAATCAAGCCAACGGGCGGCCGAACATGGGCGGTTGGGACCGGCGGGACGCATGAGTCGAGCCGCGGGGGAATAACGTGGGCCTCCACGACCGGTGTTCGACGGTTTCGTGGCTCTCACCACGGTGGTTCCGACCACGGTGGCTCTCACCACGTACACACAGGAGTGACCATGACGGACGAGGCAGCCGGCTCCGAGCAGGACGCGCTCTCCAAGTTCGATACGACCGTGCCGCAGTCGGCCCGGATCTGGAACTACTGGTTAGGGGGCAAGGACAACTACGAAGTGGACCGCGTCGCCGGAGACGCCTTCCGCGAGATCTTCCCCGGGATCGAGACCGGGGCCCGCGCCGCCCGCTACTTCCTCGCCCGCGCCGTTCGTCATCTGGCCGCCGAGGAGGGCATCCGGCAGTTCCTGGACATCGGCACCGGTCTGCCCAACGTGGACAACACCCATGAGATCGCCCAGCGGGTGGCCCCCGAGAGCCGCATCGTCTACGTCGACAACGACCCGCTGGTCCTGGCACACGCCCGCGCCCTGCTCACCAGCACCCCGGAAGGCGTCACCAACTACGTCGACGCCGACCTGCGCGACCCCGAGACCATCGTGCGGGAGGCGGCCAAGACGCTGGACTTCGACCAGCCCGTCGCGCTCATGCTGATGGGCATCCTGGGCCACATCGAGGACTACGACGAGGCCCGCTCGATCGTGCGTCGACTGGTGGCGGCGCTGCCCGCCGGGAGCTATCTCGTGCAGTACGACAGCACCGACACCAGCGCGGCCTACGTCGACGCCATCCGGCAGTACAACGAGGGCGGTTCGATCCCGTACATCCTGCGCAGCCCCGAGCTGATCGCGGGCTTCTTCGAGGGGCTGGAACTGCTCGAACCGGGCGTGGCGTCGTGCTCGCGCTGGCGTCCCGACGACAGCGCCTGGGGCCTGCCCGCGGAGGTGCACCAGTACGGCGGAGTCGGCCTCAAGCGCTGACCCCGCCCGGTTCGGCGCCCGTCCCGGCTCAGGTCTCCTGAAGGATGCGATGCAGGATCGTCGGAGTCTCCTCCGGCGATTCCGCCTCGACCACCAGGCGGTTCATGACGTCCCAGTAGCACTCGATCTCGTTCGGCCGGTCGGGATAGAGAGCCGTGACGCGCTGTTCGAGGTAGACCATGTCCGGCAGCCGGCCGCCGGGCAGCCGCAGGATCGTCACCGGACCGGCCTCCCCGGCGTGGCCGCCGGCGAGGAACGGCATGATCTGGACGGTGACTTGGGGCAGCCGGCAGATCTCGATGAGATGCCTCAACTGCGCGCGCATCGTACGGATGCCGCCCACCGGGCGGCGCAGCGCCGCCTCGTCGATCACGGCCCACAGCTGCGCCGCCGGCCGCCGGCGCAGGATCCGCTGGCGGGTCATCCGCAGCATGACCCGCCGGTCGATCTCCGCCCCGCGGGCGTCCGTGTGGGCGAGCCGGAGAGAGGCGCGCGCGTAGTCGGGGGTCTGCAGCAACTGGGGAACGCGCTGGACCTCAAAGCAGCGGATGAGGCTCGCCGCCTGTTCGGCCCCGAGGTAGGCCTGCGTCCAGGTGGGCACCACATCGTTGAAGTACTGCCACCAGGCAGGGGCGTTGGCCTCTTCCGCCAGGGTCAGCAGCGTGGCGCGCTCGCCCTCTTCCCGGACGCCGTAGAGCGTGAGCAGGTCGGCCACGTCACGCAGTTTGAATCCGTGCCGGCCCGCCTCCATTCGGCTGATCTTGGACCGGGAGCCGCGGATGACCTCACCCGCGGCCGTGCGGGAGATCTGCCGCTCTTCCCGCAGTTCGCGCAGCCGCGCGCCCAGGACCAGACGCGGCACCATGGGTCCGGCCGACCGGCCGTCCAGGAGCGCGCTGTCGGGCGGTGTGATTAAGACCTCGTCGGAACCCATGGTCGATATCTCCCTGCGGTGCACGCGACGTTGTGTGGGAACGAACGCTACGGCCAGTCATCTTAAGGGCAGTTGGCTGTCAACTCGCCGCGCTCAAGAGTTTGCTTTCCTATACGATTTTTTCGATCAATAGGCGTTTCGAGGACGAGGGATGCCCTCATCGCTGCCTGCTATTGCCGCAACCCTTGACGCGTAAGGGTTCCTGCCCCACGATCGCCGCATCCATTTCCTATTTGATTTGGCGAGGGGTCGGGCATGCGCTTCCCAACCAGATCCGTCCTGCCCGGAGTTGTCGCCATCGTGCTGCTCAGCGCCGGGACGACGGCCTGCACCTACCGCAACTCGGGTGCCCAGTCGGGCGGTTCGGCCTCATCTGCCTCGCGGACCGGCGGCGGCACCGACCTCGTGGACGGCTCCGCGACCAAGGTCGCCCTCGTGCCGGGCGGCGCCCACCCGTACTTCCAGCCCTGGAAGACCGCGGGGGCCGCCGCGAAGAAGACCTACGGCCTCGGCGCCGTCGCCTTCGACGAGACGGCCGAGTGGGACCAGCAGAAGCAGAACAACCTGCTGTCCACGCTGGCCGCGCGCGGATACAACGCGTTCGGGGTGTTCGGCGTCTCCCCCACCGACATCAACTCGACCTTCGCGGACCTCAAGTCGCAGGGTTTCCCGGTGGCTTCGCTCGGCTCCTGCCCCGCCGGCGACAAGGACGAGGCCGACTTCTGTCTCTCCACCGACGTCCAACTGGCCGCCTACAAAGCCGCGAAGGCGGCGATCGCGGCCATGGGCGGCCACGGCGTCCTGGTCCACCTGACCGGCAACAACGTCGACGCCAATACCCAGTTGAGGATCAAGGGCGTCGGCCGGGCCGTGCGGGAGACCGGCGGCAAGGTGAAGCTCCTGCAGACCATCACCGACATCGACACCGACCTGCAGACCGCGCAGAAGGCGGTGTCCGACCTGATGGCGGCCAAGGGCGAGCAGATCACGGGCATCGTCGCCACCGCCTACAACCCGGCCGTCGCGGCCGCCGACGTCGTCAAGTCGTCCGGTTCGAAGGCGAAGGTCGTCGCCATCGACGACGACGCCAAGATCCTCAGCGGCATCGGACAGGGCACGGTCACGGCCACCGTGGTCCAGAACCCGGTCGGCCAGGCCGAGATCGGCACCTGGGCCCTGGCACTCCTGCAGACGAAACAGTGCACCGTGCGCGATCCCGGCGTACGGGTGGACTCCGGTTCGTTCGTCGTCGACAAGGCGAACGTCTCGGCCTACGACACCGCCCGGCAGACGAAGACGGCAGAGCTGAAGCAGCAGTTCGCCGACAAGATCCTCAACTGCGGCTGACCGCCCCCCAATCCCCACGACAGAAATCGGAACCGCCGGATGAGCATCATCACGACCGCGACCGCCAGGCTGGTCGACATCGCCGTCGAACAGGACCGCACCGACGCCGTCCAGTCGTTCGTCAAACAGGAGACGATCCTGGTCGACGTGGAGACCTGGGACGGTGCCACGGGAACCGGCTACTCCTACACCATCGGCACCGGCGGCACCTCCGTACTGGCGCTGCTGCGCGACCACTTGCTGCCCGCCCTCGTCGGACAGGACGCCCGCAACATCGAGGCGCTGTGGCAGCGGCTGTTCGCGCTGACCCGGGCGACCACCACCGGAGCCATCACCTCGCTCGCCCTCGCCGCCGTCGACACCGCCCTGTGGGACCTGCGCTCCAGGCGGACCGGCGAGCCCCTGTGGCGACTGGCCGGCGGCCACCGCCAGGAGGTGCCGGTCTACGACACCGAGGGCGGCTGGCTCCATCTCAGCACCGAGGAACTGGTCAAAGGCGCCCTGCGCGCCCAGGAATCGGGCTGGGCGGGCGTCAAGATCAAGGTGGGCAAGCCGCATCCCGCCGAGGACGCGGAACGGCTGCGTGCCGTGCGCGAGGCCGTGGGCCCCGCGCTGCACATCATGACCGACGCCAACCAGTCGCAGACGGGATCCTCGGTGCTGCGGCTCGCGGCGGCGCTGGAACCGTACGACCCGTACTGGCTGGAGGAGCCGCTGCCCGCGGACGACATCAGCGGGCACGCCCGGCTCGCGGCGGCGACCCGCATCCCGGTCGCCGTCGGGGAGTCCATGTACTCGCTCATGCAGTTCCGCTCCTATCTGGAGTCCGGTGCCGCCTCCGTCGTCCAGGTCGACGCGGCCCGGATCGGCGGCATCACCCCGTGGCTGAAGGTCGCGCACCTGGCGGAGAGCCACAACGTCATGGTCTGCCCGCACTTCCTGATGGAGCTGCACGTCAGCCTCGCCGCCGCGGTCCCCAACGGCCAATACGTCGAGTACATACCGCAGTTGAGGGCGGTGACCCGCACCGAGCTGACTATCCGGGACGGCATGGCGGTCGCCCCGGACGTACCGGGCATCGGTATCGACTGGGACCCGGACGCGCTGGACGACCGGAGGGTGGCGTGACGACCGCCGTCGGCCCGCCGGGCACCGTCCCGGAGGAGCGAACGGCACCACGGCGCCTGCCGTTCTGGGTCAACCAGCGCCTCGGCCTCCTGCTCCTGGTCATCGCGCTCGGCGTCCTGTTCGGCGTGCTGCGCCCGGCATTCCTCGACCAACGGCTGGTGCTCTTCCCGCTGTTGCGGGACATCTCCACCCTGACCGTGGTCGCGCTCGCCCAGATGGTCGCCCTGTCCGTGGGCCACATGAACCTCGCGGTCGGCCGCATGGCGGCCTTCGGCGCGCTGTTCGCGGGCCTCGGCTACGACCGTCTCGGCGTCCCCATGCAGGTGGGCCTGCTCCTGTGCCTGGCCGCCGGTGCCGCCGTCGGCGCGCTCACCGGCTGGCTCATCGCCCGCACCGGAGTCAGCTCCTTCGTCGTCACCCTGGCCATGGACTTCGCCCTGCTGGGCCTGGTCTCCCTCCTCTACTCGGCCCTCACCGACGACGCCGCGTTCACCACCCACCCGTCCGGCATCGACCAACTGCGCTCCTACTCCCTCGCCGACATCTGCGCGGGCCCGATCTGCGGCTCCCCCGCCATCCCGCAGATCGCCCAGTTCACCGTCCTCGCCATGCTCGGCCTCGGCTTCCTCTACGGCAGTACGCGCATCGGCCGCGACCTGCTGCTCACCGGAGCGAACCCGGCCGCCGCCGAACTGTCCGGCATCCCCACCGGCCGCCGGATCGTGCTCGCGCACACGCTGTCCGGGCTGCTCGCCGCGCTCGCCGGATTCATGGCGGCGGCCGGCACGGGCACGTTCCGCGCCTCGATCGGCGACGACTTCATGCTGCCGTCCTTCCTCGGCGCGGTGCTCGGCGGCACCCTGCTCACCGGCGGGGTGGTGTCGGTGCTGGGCACGCTGCTGGGCACCGCGCTGGTCGGGGTGATCCGCAAGGGGCTCGATCTGCTCGGCGTCGGCCTGGAGAGCCTGAACATCTATCTCGGCTGTGTCCTGCTGCTGGCCCTGTCGGCGGACCGGATCCGCGCCGTGATGTCCTATCGGAAGGTGGTGCGCTCCACATGAACACACCGACTGATCAAGGGAGTTGGGCCGTCGGAGCGCTGCGCCGGTTCTCCCGTTCCACGGCGGCGATGCTGCTCGCCGTGGTCGTGGCCGGATATGTGGCGCTGGGCATCGCCTCGTCGGGCGCCTTCTTCGAGGGCCCCTCGGTGCGGGTCTTCCTCCAGTACCTGGCCACGCCCATCCTCATCGGCCTGGCCCAGATGGTGGCGCTGTGCGTGGGCCAACTCAACCTCGCCGTCGGCGCGTTGGGCGGTTTCACCGCCTGTCTGATGGGTGTCCTGATGGCCGACCACGGTGTGCCCGCCGAAGTCGCCGTGCTGGTGGGCCTGTTGACCGCGACGGCGATCGGCCTGGCGACCGGTGTCGTCATCGTCGCCACGCGGATCAACGGGTTCATCGTCACCCTCGCCACCATGACGATCCTGCTCGGGGCGCAGTACCGGCTGACCGGCACCCGTACCGTCGACGGCTACTCGCGCACCCTGCGCGACCTGGGCACGTCGGCGCCGCTGAACATCCCGCTCGTCTTCGTCACCGCGCTCGTCGCGGCGGCGGGGCTGGCCGCCTTCATGTACCGCACGGTCGCGGGCCGCCGGCTCCTCGCCGCGGGCGGCAACCCCCTCGCCGCCCGGCTGTCCGGGATCTCCACCGACCGGCAGATCGTGGTCGCGCACACGCTGTCCGGGTTGCTGGTCGGGGTGGCCGCGGTGACGGCCACGGCCTCGCTGCCGGGCGTCAACCGCAGCGTCGGCGGCGACTGGCTGCTGCCGAGCTTCGCGGCGCCGATCATCGGGGGCGTGGCGCTCACCGGCGGTTCGGTCGCGGTGTTGGGGACCGTGCTGGCGGCCTTCGTGACCCGGCTCATCGACGCGGCACGGGCGCAGTTCTCGCTGGACCCCAGCTGGGTGAACCTCCTCATCGGTCTGGTGGTCCTGGGGACGGTCGCCGGTGGCAGGCTGCACCGGACCCGCCTGGAGAAGAGCCCGCATTCGTCAACTGCCCTGCCTCAGCCGGGAGGTGCCCAGTGAGCGACACGGTCCTGCTCGAATGCGACGACCTGGTCAAGCTCTTCCCCGGTGTACGGGCACTGGCCGGCGTGGGCCTCCGGCTCACCGCCGGTACCGTCCACGCACTCCTCGGTGAGAACGGCGCCGGCAAGTCCACCCTCATCAAGGTCCTGACCGGAGTGCACTCCCCCGACGGCGGCACGCTCACCTGGTGCGGCCAACAGGTCCATCTCCGCTCGCCGTTGGAGGCGACCCGTACCGGTATCGGTGTCGTCCACCAGGAACGCAATCTGATCCCGGGCTTCTCGGTGGCGGAGAACATCACCCTGCAACACCCGCCCTCCCACCGCGGCCTGATCGACCGTCAGGCCATGACCGCACCGGCCCTGGCGTGCCTCGCGGAGCTGGGAGTCGACCTCGATCCGCACCAACCGGTAGGTGAACTGTCCGTCGCCCAGCAGCAGTTGGTGGAGATAGCCAAGGCCCTCCACACCGAGAGCCGGGTGCTGCTGCTGGACGAACCCACCGCCTCCCTCTCCCCGCAGGAGGCGGAGCACCTCTTCGAGGTCATCCGGCGACTGGCCGGGCGGGGTGCCTGTGTGGTCTTCGTCAGCCACAAGCTGGAGGAGGTGTTCGCGGTCTGCGACACGGTCACCGTGCTGCGCGACGGGAAGTCGGTCCTGGAGTCCGCGCCCCTGGCCGAGCACACCCACGACGACATCGTCGGCCTCATGGTGGGCCGCGCCCACACGGCGACGGAGCTGCGCCCACGCACGGTCGACCGCTCCGCCGTCCCGGCTCTCGTCCTGGACGCGGTGTCCACGGCCGGCGGACACCGCGACATCAGCCTGGCGGTCCGCCCCGGCGAGATCGTCGGCCTCTACGGCCTGGTCGGCGCCGGACGCAGCGAGTTGGTGAAGGCCGTACTCGGTCTGGACCGCATCACCGGCGGCGAGGTCCGGGTACACGGCACGCCCGCCCGCATCACCTCACCCCGCCAGGCCCTGCACGAGTTCGGCATCGGCTACGTCACCGAGAACCGCAAGGAGGAGGGCGTCTTCCTGGAGCAGCCCGTCGTCCGCAACATCACGGTGACGGTGTGGCAGCGGCTCGCGAAGGCCTTCGGGTTCGTGTCGGCCCGTGAGGAGCGCGACACCGCCCAGGATCTCGTCGACCGGCTCGGCATCCGGGTCTCGGGACTCCAGCAGAACGCCGGTGAACTCTCGGGCGGGAACCAGCAGAAGGTCAGCCTCGCCAAGTGGCTTGCCGCGGATACCCGGTTGCTGGTCATCGACGAACCGACCGTGGGCGTCGACGTCCGTACCAAGCGGGCCTTCCACGAACTGATCTGGGACCTGGCCGCCGACGGTCTGCCCATCCTCCTCATCAGCAGCGACCTCGCCGAGATGGTCACCCTCGCCGACCGCATCGTCGTCATGACGGACCACCGGGTCCGCGGCGAGATCGACAACGACCGCGACTACGACCGCGACTACGACCGCGTGAGCGGCCGGGTGATCCGCCTGATCCACGACCGCGACGCGGTGCGCTCATGAGGCGCGTGGCCCAGGTGATCGCCGTACGCCCGGAACTGCTCGACGAATACCGGGAGTTGCACCGGGCTGTGCCCGAGCCGGTGCTCGACCGGATCCGGCGCAGTCACATCTCCAACTACTCGATCCATCTGCTGGGCGACCGTCTGTTCAGCTACTTCGAGTACCACGGCGACGATCTCGCGGCGGACCTGGTCGCGATGGCCGAGGACGAGGCCACCCAGCGGTGGTGGAAGCTCACCGCTCCCTGTCAGGTGCCCGTGCCGGAGGCGGCGCCCGGCGATTGGTGGGCGACGGCGGAGCAGGTGTTCCTCATGGAGTAGCCGGCTCGTCGCCGTCGTCGAGCTGCCGCTCCAGGCTCCGGGTGAGGTGCTCCGTCATCGCCTCGGCCGCCCGCTCGGGGTTGCGGCGCAGGATCGCGCGGACGATCCGTTCGTGCTCCGCGACGGTCGGGCCCTCGGCGCCGACGACCTTGCTGAGCCGGAAGATGTGCAGATGGGCGTGGAGTCGTTCCACCGCGTCCGCGAGCAGCGGCCGGTGCGTGGCCTGTCCGATCGCCTCGTGGAAACGCTGGTCGAGGGCGGCGAAGTCGCGGTAGGAGGCGTACCGGCCCTTGGGGCTCGGGTGGGCCTGAAGTTCCTCGACGATCCGTTCAAGGCCGTCGAGTTGTGCCTCGGTGGCGTTCACCGCGGCCAGCGCGGCTGCCCTGGGTTCCAACAGCAGCCGCATCTCGAAGAGTTCCTCAAGGCCCCGGCGGGTCAGCAACTGCGTGGCCCGGTATCCGGAGAGCGCGCGCTTCACGACCAGGCCCTCGGACTCCAGCCGGGCCAGCGCCTCCCGGACGGGGGTCGGCGAGACCTTGAGGGTGCGGGCCAGCGAATCGATGCCGACCCGTGCGCCGGGGGCGATCTCGTGGTCCATGACCATCGCCTTGATGCTCTCGTACACGCTGTCCGACAGCGCCAGCCGGACGGGCGGCACGCTCGGTTCGTCGCCTTCGTCCGGAACCCCGGCCGCGGAAGGGCTGTGCGGCGGCATCCCCACTCCCCCTCAAAGGCTTGGCGTATCCGCACAGTTTAGCCAGGTGGGCACAGCGGGCAGTCGTGAACGGAACACCTCGGTCCGGCGACGGGCGACCGTCATCCCGCCTCAGCGGGAACCGCCGCTCCCTCGCCCTTCTCGGCCAGGTCGAGGCTGCTGCGCAGGCCGGCCGGCTTGAGCAGGATCGCGGCGATCACCGCGAGCAGGGCCGCCCCGGCGGAGAGCAGGAAGATCTGCGCGGTGGCGTCGCCGTAGGCGACCCGGACGATCTCCCGCACGGCGACGGCGTCCGATCCGGTGGCGGTGCTGCGCAGTCCGGCGTCGGCGAGACCGTGCGCGATCTGGTCCTGGACGTGCCGGGCCAGTACGGCGCCGAGCACGGAGACACCGATCGTGCCGCCGAGCGAGCGGAAGAAGGACACCGTGGAGCTGGCCGCGCCGATATCCTTCAACGGCACGGTGTTCTGCACCACGAGCACCAGGTTCTGGAGCGTCGTCCCGACGCCCATCCCGACGCAGAGCATCTCCACGCTCAGCAGGAGGATCGGCGTCCTGGAGTCGAGCGTGCCGAGACCGGCGAAGCCGACCGTGAGCAGGACGGCGCCGGTGATGATGAACGGCTTGATCTTCCCGGTCCTGCTGATCAGCCGCCCCGCGACCGTGGAGGCGACGAGGATGCCCGCCATCATGGGAATCGTCAGCAGGCCGGCCTCGGTCGGACTGTGCCCCCTGCTGAGCTGGAAGTACTGACTGAGAAAGACGGCCGCACCGAACATCGCCGTACCGACGGCGAGGCTGCCGACGATCGCCAGGGCCGTCGTCCGCTGCCGCACGATGCCGAGCGGTACGACGGGTTCGGCGGCCCGCGACTCCACCCACACGGCGACCGCGATCAGCACCAGCCCGCCGCCCACCATGGCCCCGGTCTGCCAGGAGGCCCAGCCGAAGGAGTTGTCGACGAAGGACACCCACACCAGCAGCACACTGACCCCGGCGGCGACCAGGGTCGCCCCCAGATAGTCGATCCTGACGTTCTCACGGCGGATGACGGGCAGGTTCAGCGTCCGCTGGAGCAGGAGCAGGGCCACGACGGCGATCGGCACGCCGATGAAGAAGCACCACCGCCACCCCAGCCACGAGGTGTCGACGATGACCCCGCCGAGCAGCGGCCCGCCGATGGTCGAAGTCGCCGTGACACTGCTGAGGTAGCCGCTGTAGCGACCGCGCTCCCGGGGCGGAATCATCGCCGCCAGGGATATCTGGACAAGGGCCTGCACACCACCCACACCAACGCCCTGCAGAGCCCGCGCGGCGATGAGCTGCCCGGCGGTCTGACTGATCCCGGAGGCCACGGCGCCCAGCACGAACACGGCGATGGACGCCTGCACGAGGGTCTTCTTGCTGAACAGGTCGGCGAGCTTGCCCCAGATCGGCGTCGTCGCCGTGGTGGTGAGCAGGGTCGCGGTGACGACCCACGTGTACTGGGTCTGCGATCCGTGCACCGCCCCGATGATCTTCGGCAGCGCACTGGAGACGACCGTACTGCTGAGGGTGGACACGAACAGCGCCAGCAGCAGCCCACTGAGCGCCTTCAACACCTCGCGACGGACCGCGGGGGACGTGCCCGTGGGACTCGCCCCATTCACTGCCGCACTCATCCGACGAACCCCCCAGCGACCAGTTCGCTATACGCCATGTATAGCGATATCGCTTCACCATACATGGCGTATAGCGTGATCTCTTCTAAGCTGACCCGCGTGACGATCGAGGTGCCCTACCAGCCGCTTCCGACGCACCAGTCAGATGTGCGCTACGCCCATGGCCCCGACTCCGCCGTGCAACTCGGCGTGCCCGCCGGCGAGACGATCGAGTTCGACTGGAGCGACAGCGAGATCTACCCGGGAACGTCACGGAAGTTCTGGGTGCATGTGCCCGTGCGGTACGACCCCTCGGAGCCGGCGTCTCTGATGGTGTTCCAGGACGGATGGTGGTACCTGGACCCCGAGGGGGAGGTCCGCGGCGCGATCGTTCTGGACAATCTCGTCCACCGCGGTGACATCCCGGTCACCATCGGCGTGTTCGTCGACCCGGGCGTTTTCCCGGATGCCGAGAATCCGAAGAACCGCAATGCCGAGTACGACGCCTACGACGACCGGTACGTCCGCTTTCTCCTGACAGAGATCATCCCTGAGGTCACGAAGCACTACGCGATCGCCGAGGACCCCGACCGATGGGGCATCTGTGGTGGCAGCAGCGGCGGGAACTGCGCCTTCACCGCGGCATGGCTGCGCCCGGACACATTCCGCCGGGTGATCGGGTACCTGTCCAGCTTCACGCAGATGCCAGGCGGCAACCCGTACCCCGAACTCATCCCCCGCGTCCCCCGCAAGCCACTGCGCATCTTCATGCAGGCGGGCCATCGTGACCTGCGCTGGAACGAGCCCGAGGCGAACTGGCTGGCCAACAACCTGCGCGTCGCGGCCGCGCTCGCGGAAGCCGGCTACGACTTCCGCCTCGTCCTGGGCGATGGCGGCCACAGCCCCAACCACGGCGGGGTCCTGCTGCCCGATGCCCTGCGCTGGTTGTGGCGGTCGGACGATCACCCGGACCTACCAGTGGGCTGAGGCACGGCGACTTCGTGGAGGTGGCCGTCCCGGATCAGGGTCTGCCCGCGGGCCACCAGCTCACGGATGCGCGCGGTGTCAGGGCTGGTCGATCTGCGCGGCGGCCTCCTCCAGGTCGGCGACGGTCCCCGACATGATCGTCCGTACATGCCTGGTGATGTGCCGCACGGGCCAGTCCCACCACGCCACGGCGAGGAGCCGGGCGATGTCCGCGGCGTCGTAGCGGGTGCGGATGAGCCGGGCGGGGTTGCCGCCGGCGATGCCGTAGTCGGGGACGTAGCCGGTGACCACGGCGCCGGCGGCGATGATCGCGCCGTTACCGATGCGTACGCCGGGCATGACCGTGGCACCGTGGCCGAACCACACGTCGTTGCCGACGACCGTGTCGCCCCGGCCGGGCAGGTCGGTGATCAGGTCGAAGTGCTCCGCCCAGGAGCCCCCCATGGTGGGGAACGGGAAGGTGGAAGGACCGTCCATGCGGTGGTTGGCGCCGTTCATGATGAACCGGGTGCCCGTCCCCAGCGCGCAGTACTTGCCGATGACGAGCCGCTCGGGACCGTAGTGGTAAAGGACGTTGCGCGTCTCGAACGCGGTCGGGTCGTCCGGATCGTCGTAGTAGGAGAAGGCACCGACCTCGATCAGCGGCGACTTCACCAACGGCTTGAGCAGAACCACGCGCGGGTGCTCGGGCATGGGGTGGAGCACGGTGGGGTCGGCGGGAACAGGCGGCATCGCGGTTCCTCTCCAGTAGACCTATGGCGACAACCGTCGCGTTAAGACGCTGGCACAGCCCTGCCGCCCTGACCAACCGGATACTGACTGCCGATGACAGACCCGCTGGACACGACATCGGACCGCCGTCCGGGCGGTTGCACCGCCCGCATCCGCGCCCAGGTCCTCGACGCGGTGCGCGCCGAACTCGCCGAGAGCGGTCATCAAGGACTCACGATGGAGGGGGTCGCGACGCGGGCCGGAGTGCACCGCGCCACGGTCTACCGGCGTCGGCGCGATGTCGGCGGCCTGCTCGTCGACGTCATCGACGCCGCCGGCGAGATGGACCGGCAGCCGCCGGACACCGGTTCGCTGCGCGGCGATCTGACGGCCCTCAACCAGGAGATCAAGGAGTCTCTGGCCGTACAGCCGTCGTTCGCCGTCGCGTTGATGGCCGCCTCGTTCCACTTCGAACAGGCCGCGCGGGCCCAGACGCAACTGTGGAGGGACCGGTACGCCCAGTGCGAGATGCTCGTCGAGCGCGCCGTCGAACGCGGCGAACTCCCCGCACAGCAGACGGACGCACGGAGCCTGCTGATCGCCGCCACGGCGCCGCTCTACCACCAGCTGGCACTCCTGCGTACCGATCCGGACCCGCAACTCCCGCGACGAGCCGCGGAGACGGCAGTCCCGGCGGCTGCCGCGGGTGCCTTCTCCGTCCGTCAGTCCCCTCAGGTGGCCGCGGAGAGCAGACCGGCCATACCGGCGAGAACTCCGGGCGCCACTCGGTAGTACACCCAGCTGGCCCGCCGTTCCGAGACCAGTAGCCCGGCCTCGCGGAGCTTCCTCAGGTGATGGCTGACCGTGGGCTGGGAGACGCCGACGTCCTGGATGTCGCAGACGCAGGCTTCCCCGCCGGGCTGGGCGGCGATCCTTGAGAACAGACGCAGACGGATCGGGTCCGACAGGGCCTTGAACATGGCCGCGATCTTCACCGCGTCCGCCGGGGAGAGTTCCTCCCGGCCCAGCGGCTGACAGCACTCCAATGACGTGGTGACGTCCAGAACGCTGGAGCCCGAAGCCAACTTAGACATGTCTCTATGTTGACACCTGTCGAATCATTCGCCAAGAGCCAGGGCGGATCCACCCGTCGGACACGATTTTGATGAACTTCGATGTTGACGAACGTCGATACAGGATGCACTCTGAGACTCGCAGCACATCGATAGACGTCGAAACCAAGGAGTTCCCGTGGCCGCGCCCGCTCACCCCGACCTTCCCGTCGTTGTCATCGGAGCCGGACCTGCCGGCCTGGCCGCAGCCGCGCACCTCACCGAGCGCGGCATCACCGCCACGGTGCTCGAAGCGGGACCGGCCGCGGCCTCCGCCGTACGCGGGTGGTCGCATGTACGCCTCTTCTCCACCTGGGGCGAACTCACCGACCCCGCCGCCGAGAAGCTGCTGGCACCCACCGGCTGGACCAAGCCCGACGCGACCACGTATCCCACCGGCGCCGACTGGGCCGAGAAGTACCTCCAGCCGCTGGCCGACGTCCTGGGCGAGCGGGTCCGCTACGACTCCACGGTCACCGGTGTCTCCCGGACCGGCCGGGACCGCGTCGTCGACGCCGACCGCGAATCCCAGCCGTTCGTCGTCCACGTCACCCGCGCCGGCGGCAGCGAGGAGCGCATCCTGGCGCGCGCCGTGATCGACGCCTCCGGCACCTGGACGACCCCGAGCCCGGCGGGCGGCAGCGGACTGCCCGCGCTCGGCGAGAAGGCGGCAGCCGACCGCATCACATATCGCGTCCCGGACCTCAAGGACCCTGCCGTGCGGGCGCGTTACGCGGGCAAGAACACCGCGGTCATCGGCTCCGGCGCGTCCGCCTTCACGGCCCTCGCCTCCCTCGCGGACCTCGCGAAGGCCGACGACGGCAGCGGCACCCACGCCCTGTGGATCCTGCGCCGAGGCATCAGCGGCTCGACCTACGGCGGCGGCGAAGCAGACGAGCTGCCCGCGCGCGGCGCCCTCGGCCTGGCCGCGAAGGCCGCCGTCGACGACGGCCACGCCGACGCCGTGACCGGCTTCCGCACCGAGGCCATCGAACGCGCCGACGACGACCGCCTCGTCCTCGTCGGTGAGGACGGCCGCCGCCTCGACCCGGTCGACGAGGTCATCGTGCTCACCGGCCTCCGCCCCGACCTGTCCTTCCTCGACGAGCTGCGCCTCGGTCTGGACGAGCGGCTCCAGGCCCCGGTCGCCCTCGCCCCGCTCATCGACCCCAACCAGCACTCCTGCGGCACGGTCTACCCGCACGGCCACAAGGAACTGTCCCACCCCGAACAGGGCGTCTACCTGGTCGGCATGAAGTCCTACGGCCGTGCCCCGACCTTCCTCGCGATGACCGGATACGAACAGGTCCGCTCCGTCGCCGCCGCCCTCGCCGGTGACCTCGAATCCGCCGACCGCGTCGAACTCACGCTGCCCGACACCGGGGTGTGCGGCGGCGCCGGCCTCTTCGAGGACCCGGACGCCGAGCAGAACACGGGAGGCGGATGCTGCGCTCCCGCACCCGCACTCGTACAGATCGGGTCCGCGAGCGGGATCCTCCAGATCGGCAAGCCCGAGACGTCCGGCGGCTGCTGAACAGCCGGAGTCCCAAGGCCCCGGCCGACGCCCCGACCGGGACCACGCCCCCCTTCCCACGGCAGGAGGACAGTCATGTCCCGAGTACAGCTCGCCCTGCGCGTCCCCGACCTCAAAGCGTCAATCGCCTTCTACAGCAGGCTATTTGGCACCGAGCCCGCCAAACTCCGCGACGGCTACGCCAACTTCGCGATCACCGAGCCCCCGCTCAAGCTCGTCCTCATCGAGGGAACAGCGGGCGAGGACACGCGCATGGACCACCTCGGCGTCGAGGTCGAGACGACCGAGGCCGTCCACGGCGCCACAACTCGGCTCGCCGAGGCGGGACTTGCGACCTTCGAGGAGAACGACACCACCTGTTGCTACGCACTCCAGGACAAGGTCTGGGTCCACGGCCCCGGCCAGGAACCCTGGGAGGTCTACGTCGTCAAGGCCGACGCCGACAGCCTCGCCAAGCAGGAAGGCGGCACCTGCTGACCCGCCGATGACCAACGTCGAGCCACCAGCCCCCCGGTCTCTGCGGATCCATTGGCGGCGGAGTCGTTCCCGCCCATCGAGGCCCCGACGGCTCGGTCGGTCAATTCGGCAGAGCCTTGGCATTCTTGGCGGCGGCTGCCGCGACTGTTGCCAGGTCTTCGCCCGAGAAGCCGGCGCGGCTCAGCACCGCCAGGGATTTGTTTGTCGCCAGCGTGCACAACGCCAGTTCTGCCGCCTCCTGTTCACCGGCCCCCGCCGCCAGGAACGCCTGCTCCAGCATCGCCCGCAGACCGTCGATCATGGCGCGGACCATCGCCCGGCCCTCCGCGTCGAGGGCCGGGATCTGCGTTGCCGACATCGTGAGCAGGCAGCCGTCCGGGACCGTCGGGTCGGCGATGCGGTTCAGGGCGACCTGCAGGTAGGCGGCCACGACGGCGCTCGGGCTCGGGTGGGGGCCGGACAGTGCCTGCTCGTACAGCGGGTGGTAGGTCTGCGCGTACCGTTCGAGGCTTTTGCGGAAGAGGGTGCTCTTGTCGCCGAAGGTGCCGTAGAGCGAGCCCCGGCCCAGGCCCGTGCCCTCGGCGAGGCGGTCGATCGAGGCCTCGGAATAGCCCCAGCGCCAGAAGACGTGCATCGCACGTCGTAGCGCCTCGTCCACGTCGAACTGCTTGCGGCCTGCCATGGTCCTCACTCTACACATCTTGTACCGATCGTTCAAAGATGGGTATGGTCGTCGGCATGACCAACTTGCGCTCGCTGCGACTGCCCGACGGATTCCTCGACGTCTTCACCAGCCGGCTCGTGGAGGTGAACGGGCTACGGCTGCACGCGGTCACCGGTGGGGACGGCCCGGCGCTGCTGCTGATCGGCGGGTGGCCCCAGACCTGGTACGCCTGGCGGGAGGTGATGCCCGCGCTCGCCCGCGAGCACACCGTCGTCGCCGTCGACTCGCGCGGGGCCGGGCTCTCCGGCAAGCCCGACGACGGGTACGACGCCGGCACGCTCGCCGCCGATCTGGTCGCGTTGATGGCCGCGCTCGGGCACGACCGGTTCGACGTGGTCGGCCACGACATCGGTACGTGGACCAGCTATGCCCTCGCCGCCGATCACCCCGAGCGGGTGGGCCGGCTCGCCATCGTCGAAGCGGTGATCCCCGGTCTCACGCCGTCCCCGCCGCTCTTCGCCCCGGTTGAAGCCAACCTGAAGCTCTGGCAGTTCGGCTTCAACCGGCTCACCGACCTCAACGAGGAACTGGTCCGGGGACGGGAACGGCTCTTCTTCGGCTGGCAGTTCGCCACCAAGGCCGCCACGCCGACCGCGATCCCCGAGTACGCCGTCGACGTCTACGTCGACGCGATCACCGCGGATCCTCGCGCGCTGCGGGCGAGCTTCGCGTACTACCGGGCACTGGACGAGACGATCGCGCAGAACGAGCAGCGCGGCAAGACCCGGCTGACGCTGCCGGTGCTCGGCGTCGGCGGCGCGCTGTGGAGCGGCGAGAATGCCGCACAGACGATGCGGCTGGCGGCCGACGACGTCACGGGGGTCGTCCTCGACGACTGCGGCCACTACCCGGCCGAGGAGCAGCCGACGCGCTTCGTCGAGATCCTGGAGGACTTCCTCACGACCGACCAGTAGCAGCGGGCGAGTTCGAGGAACGCTTCGCCGAGAGCCTTTGGGATCTCTGGAACTACGTGGACAGGCGCCTGTGGCGATCGGCAGCCAGTCCTGACAGCCGCCGATCGCCACCTCCCGAGCCGCCCGCGTACATCATGCGGCGGGGCGGGCGCGCATGAAGACGAGCCCCACGAGGGCCAACCCGAGCACCCCACCGACGAGTTGCATGCCGATGAACCCGAGGACCGAACCCGGCGCGATGCCCGCGAAGGTGTCGGTGAAGGCGCGTCCGATGGTCACCGCCGGGTTGGCGAAGGACGTCGACGAGGTGAACCAGTACGCGGCGCCGATGTAGGAGGCGACGGCCACTGGCGCGAACTGGAGCCGGTCGGCGCGCGCCAGGCCGAAGACGAGAAGGATCAGACCGGCCGTCGCGACCACCTCACCGAGCAACAGGTGCCCGGCCGAGCGGTCGTGCGTGGACCACTTCACCAGCGGTTCGCCGAACATCGCGTCCGCCAGGATCGCGCCCGCGATCGCGCCGACGACCTGCGCGGGCACGTACACGACCGCTTCCCGCAGGGTCACCCCGGCGCCGCCATGTCGCGCCGTCCACCACTCGGCCAGCGTGACGACCGGGTTGAAGTGCGCGCCGGAGACAGGTCCGAACAGCAGGATCAGGACGCCGAGGCCGAAGACCGTGGCGAGCGAGTTGGCCAGGAGCTGCACGCCCACGTCGTGGCTCAGGTTCGTGGCCTGGATGCCGGAGCCGACCACGACAGCCACCAGCAGCGCCGTACCTATGAGTTCGGCGGCGGCGCGGGCGACCAGGGGGTTGCGCGGTGAGGTCGCACCCGGCGCGGGTGCGACGGCGGCGGGTGTCGCGGACTCCGCGGTCGGGACCGCTTCGGCGGCGGTCATGGACAGGCCCTCTTGTTCTCTACGGCGGCGCGAGCGGACTCAGCCAGGTCGGCGAACTGACCGGCGAGCGAGGCGAAGACTTCCGGGCGCAGCTTGTAGTACGTGTACCGGCCGCACGGCTCTGTCTCTACGACCCCGGCCTCGCGCAGCACCTTCAGATGGTTGGAGAGGTTGGTCTGCCGTGCACCGGTCTCCTCCACGAGGTGAGTGGTGCACAGCGTTTCCTGGGCGAGCAAGGTCACGATCTGGAGCCTCAGCGGGTCGGCCAGAACCCGGATCAGATCAGTGTCGACTGACGTCAGCATGCACTGATACTGTCACATCAGCGGTGACTGACACCACCAGGTACTGATATGTCGTGCCCGTTCTGTTGCGAGACAAGTGAGACCTCAGATGTCCGACAAGCCCTCCGTGCTGTTCGTCTGCGTCCACAACGCCGGCCGTTCCCAGATGGCCGCCGCATGGCTGACCCACCTGGCCGGGGACCGCGTCGAGGTCCGCTCCGCCGGCTCCCACCCCGGCGCGGGCGTCAACCCGGCCGCCGTCGAGGCCATGGCCGAGGTCGGCATCGACATCTCCGCCGAGGTCCCGAAGATCCTCACCGTGGACGCGGTGAAGGAGTCGGACGTCTGCATCACCATGGGCTGCGGCGACACCTGCCCGGTCTTCCCCGGCAAGCGGTACCTGGACTGGCAGTTGGAGGACCCGGCGGGCCAGGGCGTCGACGGCGTCCGCCCCATCCGGGACGAGATCGAGCGCCGGGTCCGTGGGCTCCTTGACGACCTCGGGGTGGCGGCACAGCACTGATCTCACGCAGGGCGTTCGGAGGCCCTCCCGTCCGTGCAGGGTCGGCGCGAGCCGCTCATCACGCCACGACGGTTCGTGCCTGGAGCCCGCGCGGCAGGTCGGGCAATCGGTCACCCGCCCGCGCGGGCCGCCCGCGCGCAGGGCCAACGGGGCCAGGAGCGGCGCGAGTTGAGTACGGGCGAGCTGGATGGCGGACGGTGGCCTTCGTGCCGTCCTTCCTGTTCGTGATCGTCGGCGGGCCCCGGTTCGACCGGCTGCGGGCCGACGACCAGGTGTACGGGGTCCTGACCGCAGCCGCGGTGTGACTGCCGGCCGCCCGCCGGAGCGTCGTCAGCGCGCTCCTGGGAGCGGGCGTGCTCGGGGTGATCCTGGTGCTCGCCAGGTGGCCGGTGTCCTGACCGTGTCACCGAATCCGGTGCTGCCTTCGCCGACGCAGTGACCACGGACGCGCCGGCCCGGGGTCCCGCGCACCGCAGCGAGGCGCGGACCGTAGCGTCCGCGTCCACCCGCCGGCCGACCGGAGGTCAGGGCGAAGACCGGCGCGGAACTCCGCACCGCCGTCCACCCCTTGTCGTCGATACGGGGTGCTAAGACGACGGGCGTCACGGTCCCAGGCCGTACGCACACCCGTCGTTCGATCGCGTGACGGGGGCTGACGGTGCTCCCGCTGACGCACCGCCCGTCAACCCGCCCGTCGGCACGCAGGACGACACCGTGCTGCCTGTCTCGTCTCAGCATGGCAACGGTCCGTTGACCGGAACAGCGCTCGACGGCGGTACTGGCGAATCTCACCGTAGTTCCTGCGCAGGCAGCGCCGATTCCGTGCCGCCATGTGACGCCGGCCGCCGGTCGGCGGCGGGCCGGGCGCGGACACGGGTCGGCATCCGGAACGGAAGGAAGCATGACGTGAGATCACGAAGAATTCTGGCCCTCGTCGCGGCACTCTTCGCAGCCGGCTTACTGTTCGCCACGTCGGCGGCGGCGTTCGCGCCGGTGAACTTCACCCAGCGATGGGCCAGCCTCGGCGGTCAGGCGTACGACCAGGTGTCGGGTTCGGTCAGTTGCCCGGCGGGCATGAAGGCCGTCTCCGCGGGAGGAGGCAACGCGAACCTCGCGAGTGTCGGCCTGACACCGAACGGCAGTGGCGCCTTCGTGGTGGGCGTCCTGAACAATCCCAACTACCTCTACCTGCCGCTCGTCGCCGACTGCGTCCCCGCGGCGCAACTGGCCGGAAGCACCTCTCGGTCGGTGACGTTCCAGGCCCACACCGGGAACGTCGGCGACTACGTTCTGTTCAGCCAGACGGTCACCTGCCCCACGGGGACGTACGCGTTCGGCGGCGGCGGATACTTCGTGGACGGTTCCGGCTCTCCGACACCCGCGGGCTTCAACATGCAGACCGACGCGCCGACAGCGGACCAGACCGGCTGGTCGTTCGCCACCTTCGCGCGAAGCGGTGTCGACACATTGGTCGTCACGACGCAGTGCGCGCCCCTGCCGGCTCCCACGCTGGTGTCCACGCCGTACGCCGTCAACGGCTCGGCCGGCGGCTACGGCAACTGCCCCGCCGGACATGTGCCGTTGTCGGGTGGCGCCTCCCTGGATCCGCCGGTCGGAAACAGCACCCTCGTCTACTCGGAGGTCGTCCGGAACGCGGCTCCGTACCTCTCGGGCTGGTACGCCTCGGCATCCACCAACTATCCGGGCGTCGTCCTGCGCGTCATCTCGCAGTGCCTGTGAACGGCACGGTCCCGCCCGCGGCTCGGAAGATCGGCCGTTCGAGCGGCACCGGCCGCGCACGTGACAGCGGAGCCACGACGTGCGCGAAGACGCGCAACGGCACGAGGGTCAAGGCCGCGCGGGCCCGACTCATCGACTGACCGACCCATGTGACACCTGCCCTGGTCCCACCGGCCCGCACGGGGCCAGGGCAGCCTGGCCGACCGCCGGTCCGCTGAATCCGACGCATACATGGGAGAGCCGAGCCCTGCACAAGGGCCAGGATGGTTCCCGGTCCGCTTGAATCACCGAGCGATCCGCCAGGTCGGTCTCTCGGACATCACCGGGCACGAAGTGGGATACCGCGTCACGGCGCACACAGGACGCGAACAGGAGCGCCCATGAACAAGAGCAGCCAACAGATCGACTTCACGTCCGGCGCGCTCGAACCGCGCCCGCTCGACGTCCGCTGGATCCACGGCTCACCGTCCGCGAAGCACAACACTGATCCGGACATCCAGGTGCACGCCTACGACGAACACAGCTACGTCCTGCGCCAGAACAAGGCCGTCCACTACGAAGCACCGTTCCTGTACCTGCTGTTCGGCAATGAGCGGGCCGTACTCGTCGACACCGGTGCCACCGAATCCCCGGAGTGGTTCCCGCTGCGTCAGGTCGTCGATGGGCTGGTCGACGAATGGCGAGCCCGCAACCCCCGGCAGGACTACTCGCTGCTCGTGCTCCACTCCCACGCCCACGGCGACCACGTGGCCGGCGACGCCCAGTTCGCCGGACGGCCGGACACGGTGGTGGTGCCCGCCGACCGTGCCGGCGCCTGGCCGTTCTTCGGGTTCGACCGCGACCCCGAGGGCGTCGCGCGGATCGACCTGGGCGGGCGGATCATCGAGTGCCTGGCGACCCCGGGGCACCACGAGACGGCGGTCACGTATCACGACGCCCACACCGGTTGGCTCCTCACCGGCGACACCCTGTACCCGGGCCGGCTCTACGTGGACGACTGGCACGCCTTCACACGCACCGCGCGGCGTCTCGTCGACTTCGCAGCCGCTCGACGGGTGACCCATGTGCTGGGCTGCCACATCGAGATGACCCGCGAACCCGGAGTCGATTACCCCGTACGCACCACCTACCAGCCGGACGAAGCGCCACTCCCCTTGACGACCCACCACCTGCGACAGGTGCTGGAGGCCACCGAGGACCTGAACGACCGGCCGGGGCGCCATGCCCACCGGGACTTCATCATCTGCCGTGACGCGTAATGACGAACGGGGGCCCAACACCATGCCGTGCTCCCACGCATCGTCCGGCCGGTCGAGCCCGCAGTCACAGCCACGGTTGGAAGCCCCCCGTAGCGCAGTTGTCCGGTGAAGTACGTCCAGGCGCCGGTGACTTGAAGGACGCCGACGAAGGCGAGCAGGGCACCGCGCCCGGCGCTGCCGGTCGTGCAGGACAGGCTCATCACGGCGGCGAGGGCGGGGCCGATGCACGGGGTCCAGCCGAGGCCGAACATGACGCTAGGCAGCGGGGCTCCGGCCAGGCCGGCACGCGGGTGGTGGCCGATGCGGAAGGTGCGTCCTGCGAGCGGAACGCGTTCGCTGGTCCTCGTCTTCGACCAGCCGGTCGGCGTCAGCGGCTCGTCCGTACCCCTGTCGCCCTCGGACTCGGCGACCTCAAGCAACTCCCCATCACCGGAAAGGAGTTCCTCGCCGCGAGCCCTACGGCAGCGGCACCTTCGTCCACCCCGATACCGACCAGCACGATGACAATGACTGATCTCCCTGGCCCGGCCGAAGGCATGCTCACAGGCACCGCTTAGCATCACCGTGATGACCGGCCGGAGGCAGCACAGGACACATGGCGCGGGGCGGACCACGCGAACCGTGGCACTCTGCCCTGCCCTGGCGGTGCTGTTCGCCGCGTTGGTGATGTGTCTGGGCGCCCTCGCCCACGGCACCGACGCCCCGGCTGCCGCCTCCATGACCACCATGTCCGGCATGACGGTCCCGGCGGACACCTGGGGGAACCACCACGGCAAGACGTTCTCGGATCCGGGCGACTGTCCGGCCGGTGACGTGTGCTGCGATCCGGTCGCCCACGGCGTACGAGCCGTCCGCCACGCGCCCGCCGAACCCCTGTCGGCGCCCCTGCCCGCCCTGCAAGGCAGCCCTGGGCCGGGCACCCCCGCACGCTGCCCCGCTCTCCCGCCCGCTCGCGGCGCTCCCGATCTCCACGTCCTCCAGGTGCAACGGACCTAGAGAGATGCCCGCGCTCAAGCGCACCGGCATCCACTCACCCCTGCACTCACCCACCGCCGCACGACGACACTGTGCGGCGGGGACAAGGACGTACCCATGAGCAAGACCAGCAAGAAGAAGGCGGCCGTCGACCGCAAGGCCCGTATCGAGGCGATGCGCCGCGCCGAGAAGGCCCGCGACCGCAGAAACCGCGTCCTCACCATCACCCTCAGCACGGTCATCGTCGCCGGACTCGTCGGCTGGGGCGCGTACGCCGTCAACAACGCCAACGAGAAGAAGGACCGGAAGGCCGCCGCCGCGGCCGAGCCGATCAGCGGCGAGAAGACCTGGGACGCCAAGAAGCTCGGCCGCAACCATGTCGAGACCAAGGTCAACTACCCGATGAACCCGCCCGTCGGCGGCAACCACGCCCCGCAGTGGATGACCTGCAACGGCAACGTCTACACCCAGGCCATACCGAACGAGAACGCCGTCCACTCCCTCGAACACGGCGCGGTCTGGGTGACGTACAACGACAAGGCCGCCACCGCCGACCTCAAGACGCTCGCCGACAAGGTCACCAAGACCCCCTACACGCTGATGAGCCCGGACAAGACCCAGTCCGGGCCGATCATGCTCTCGGCCTGGGGCCACCAACTCGGCGTGAAAACGGCCTCCGACCCGCGGGTGGACGAGTTCCTCACCAAGTACGTCCAGGGCGCGCAGACCCCCGAACCTGGCGCCGCCTGCACGAACGGGCTGACCGCCGCATGACCGACACGACCGCCACCGCACCGGACGACACCGACCTGGACGACGTACCCGGCCGCAAGCCCGCGCTCAGCCGCTGGCTCATCGCCGGCGCCGCGGCCCTGGTCGCCGTCGTCCTGGCCCTCTCGTTGCCGGCCATGACAGACCGCGGCGACAACAAGTCACCCGGCGTCCCCACGGCCGACTCCGCCGACGCCGGTTTCGCCCGCGACATGGCCGTCCACCACCAACAGGCCGTGGAAATGGCGTACATCGTCCGCGACCGTACGAGGAACGCCGAAGTCCGGGGCCTCGCCTATGACATCGCCCAGACCCAGGCCAACCAACGCGGCATGCTGCTCGGCTGGCTCTCCCTGTGGAACCTGCCCGTGACCTCCCCCGACGGCTACACGACCTGGATGCCCATGGGCGGCATGGGCCACCAGGTGAAGGACGGCTCCCTCATGCCGGGCATGGCCACCAACACAGAACTACGCCGACTCGGCAAACTCAGCGGCAATCAGGCGGAGGTCCTCTACCTACAGCTCATGTACGCCCACCACATGGGCGGCATCGACATGGCCCGCGACTGCGCGCGGCAGTGCACGGTCCCCCGGGAGAAGAATCTCGCCCAGGGCATGGTCGACGCTCAGCAGTCGGAGATGAAGGTCATGGCCGACCTGCTCCGAGAACGCGGCTCAGCACCCCGATGACAACGAGGCCCGTGACACCCGAAGTCGGGGTGCCACGGGCCTCCCGTCCATCGCGAGCACTCCGAACCGGTCCCACAGGGACGGCCGGTGACCGGACGGGTCGCGAAGAACCGGCCTGCAAAGCACCACACCACCGGCAGCACGTAGACGCCGATGTTGTCGCCGCCGTCGGCCCTCAGGAACCTTCAGGGTCCCTTCAGCACCGCCCTGTCATCGTTCCGTCCCAGGGGCCCCTGCCGGGATCGGAGACAAGGGGGAGAGATGCCGGCAGGGGCCCTGGGTCACGGAGAGGCACGGGGGAGCCGGTGCATGGCGTGATGGGCGTTCAGACCTGCGGAGCAATGATCTGTGCCCCTTCCTCGCACCCTTGGCCGCTGCCTGGCCGGCATCCGTCTGTCAGGCGGTGAAACCGCCGTCGATGGAAAGGGAGGCCCCCGTGATGTAGCCGGACTCCGGACCGACCAAGTAGGAAACGAGTCCCGCGATCTCGTCCGGGGTCGCTATGCGGGGCAGCGCGAGCCACTGGAGCATGGCGTCCGCGGCCGGGCTGTCGGCCGACATGCGATCGTTGGCGGTGGGGCCGGGTTGGATGTTGTTCACGTTGATGCCCCGCGGGCCCAGGTCCCTTGCCAGGCCGCGCACCAGTCCGGCGACGGCGGCCTTGGTCATGGCGTAGGCGGCGCCCCCGGCGAAGGGCACGCGTTCGGCGATCATGCTGCCGATGGTGATGATCCGTCCGCCCTCACCGAGGTGGGATAGCGCGGCCCTGATGACGTGGAGGACACCGCGCACATTCACATCGATCATCCGGTCGATCTGTTCGGGTTCGAGTTCCTCCACCTGGCCGGCACTGGCGACACCGGCATTGCTGACGAGAACGTCCAGACGCCCGAAAGCAGCGGCTGTTGTTTCGACCGCTGCCGTGACCGCGTCCGGATCGGCAGCGTCGGCACGAAGACTCAGCGCACGCCCGCCGGCGCGTTCGATCTCCCGCACGACCTGATCCGCGCGGTCCGGCGAAGCCGAGTAGGTGAGTGCCACCCGCAGGCCGTCGCCGGCCAGACGCCGGACGATGGCCGCGCCGATGCCACGAGATCCGCCGGTGACCAGGGCTACCTTCTCGATGCTCATACTCAGCCGCCTCCGTTGGAGAGCCGTCATGTCGATAGTCATCGAACACTACGATGATCATCGACATGACGGCAAGGCTCCACTACGCTCGCCAGAGTGAGCACGCCGATCGAGACACCCCACCCGGACCCGGCCGACCTGCGGTTGGCCACGGTCCTGGCAGCACTGGCCGACCCCGCGCGACTCGGCGCCGTGCGCGCCCTGGCCGCGATGGGCGAGTCACCGTGCACGGAGTTGCAGCAGGCCGCGGGACTCACCATCAGCCGGTCGACCTTCTCCCACCACCAGCGGGTGCTACGCGAGGCAGGCGTCCTCAAGGTCCGGGTCGACGGGGCCAGGCGCATGCTCAGCTTGCGCAGGGACGATCTCGACGCCTACTTCCCCGGCCTTCTGAACGCGGTGCTCGCCACCGCCCCGGAACACATCGGCACGCGCTGATCCGGACCGCCAGCCCATCACCTCTGCCGGTCGGCCACCAGTGCCCATGGAAGACCCGCACTTCAGTCCGGCAGGCAGGAGCGGACCCGGCGGAGCAGTTCACGTGCGGCAGGGCTCTCCGCGTCGAAGGTCTGGGCCTGTTGTTCCGCAGGAAGGTGCGGCGCCCAGATGCGGGCACCGTGGCAGCGGAAGCAGAAGGCGATCTCGAAGAGCAGATCGGTGGAGTCGTGCGCCCGGATTCCCCAGCCCGGGAGGAAGCAGCGGTACAGCTCACCGTCTGGTAGGTCGGCGATCAGAGACAGTGCCTGCTGCGCCTGGTCGCCCGCCCAGATGGCGGCGGTGTCGCCCGCCAGGTTCTCCGAACTGAGGTGCCTGGCGGGATCGGTGATGCGGACGACCTCAATCAGCTCGGTCTTCCCATGGGTTGGCGGCAGCAGCATGCCCCCAGCCTCTCCGATCGCGACTTCGCCGACCAGGGACGGCCAGAGGGCAAGGCTTCGAGGCAGCCTGGCCACCACGCCGCCGAGCCGCCCCGCACGCTGGGCGGCCGACGGCTCAGCGCCAGCCGAGCTCCGGTGCCACCTGGGTCAGAATGCTCTCCAGCACATGGGCGTTGTAGTCGACCCCGAGCTGGTTGGGGACCGTGAGCAGCAGCGTGTCCGCGGCCTGGATCGCCTCGTCCTCCTGGAGCTGCTTCACCAGGACGTCCGGCTCGGCGGCGTACGAGCGGCCGAAGATCGCCCTGGTCGTGTCGTCGATCATGCCGACCTGGTCGCGGGAGTTGCGGTCGTTGCCGAAGTACGCCCGGTCCACGTCGTCGGTCAGGGCGAAAATGCTGCGGCTGACCGACACCCGCGGCTCACGCGTGTGGCCCGCCTCCTTGAAGGCCTCGCGGTACGCCTCGATCTGCTTGCGCTGCTGGACGTGCAGCGGCTCGCCCGTCTCGTCGTCCTTCAGCGTGGAGCTCTGCAGGTTCATCCCCAGCTTCGCGGCCCAGACGGCGGTCGCGTTCGAGCTGGAGCCCCACCAGATCCGTTCGCGCAGACCCTCGGAGTACGGCTCGACGCGCAGCAGCCCCGGCGGGTTGGGGAACATCGGCCGCGGGTTCGGCCGCGCGAAACCCTCGCCCTCGATCACCTTGAGGAACGCCTCGGCGTGATGACGGGCCATGTCCGCGCCGGTCTCCCCCTCCTCGGGCGCGTAGCCGAAGTAGCGCCAGCCGTCGATCACCTGCTCCGGTGAACCACGGCTGATGCCGAGCTGCAGCCGGCCACCGGAGATCAGGTCGGCCGCGCCCGCGTTCTCGGCCATGTACAGCGGGTTCTCGTAGCGCATGTCGATCACGCCGGTGCCGATCTCGATCTTCGAGGTCCGCGCGCCGATGGCCGAGAGCAGCGGGAACGGGCTGCCCGCCTGCTGCGCGAAGTGGTGCACGCGGAAATACGCGCCGTCCACGCCCAGCTCCTCGGCGGCGACCGCCAGATCGATCGACTGGTGCAGGAAGTCGGCGGCGGACCGGGTCTTGGAATGCGGACTCGGCGACCAGTGACCGAACGAGAGAAAACCTATCTTCTTCACGCAGGTCAAAGCGCCCGGCGGCCAGGTTTGATTCCCTGCTCCGAGGTCGACGACGCGATGGCGGCGACAGACAGCGGCGCGACTGCATCCCGCACGCGAGGAGAGCGAGACTAGGAGCCCGTGGCCACATGACCCCGTGGACCGGCACGACCGGCACGACCGGGCGACCGGGCGACCGGGCGACCGCCGGACCTTCGTCACCGGTTCAGGTGGGCGAGCAGCAGGTTGGGGTCCTCGGCGGTGACGTAGGCCGCGCTCAGGACGTAGGCCGTGTCGCCTCGCAGGGCGATGGAGGTGGGGTTCCGCAGGCCGTCGGCCTTGGTCAGTACGACGGCGGAGCCGTGGTACGGCTCGACGAGGACCACCTCGCTCGAACCGTTGACGGTGGCGAGCAGTTGGTCTCCGCGGCCGGTGAAGGCGAAGTCGTCGATCCCCGGCAGGCCGGTGGCCTCGGTGCGGACCCGGCCCGCAAGTCCGTCTTGGAGAACGGGGATACGTACGACGGTGCCCTGGTCGAGGTTGGTGACCCAGAGCGCCCCGTCCCGGATCTTCAGGCCGTTGGCACCGAGGAAGCCGGTCGATGCCAGTTCCGGGGCGGTGGACCAGGCGGTGGGGGAGGTCGAGCCGGTCGCCGACGCGGGCGCGCCGGGTGAGGTAGCCGGACATCGCGCCGCCCTCGACGATCCGCACGAGGAAGGACACCCGTTCCTGGCCGGGACCCGAGCTGAAGGAGTACGAGCGGGCCTGGTCCGTGCCGGGGACGGTGATGTTGACGTACTGGCCGGGGAGGAAGTCGAGCCGTTCCCGGTCGTCGACGTCGAGGCTGAACTCGACCGTGGTGGCGGAGAGTTGGCGGACGGCGGCGAGCGTGGCGCCGTGGGTCGCGGCGGCGGTCTTGGCGGCGGCCGAGGTGGACGGGATGCGCAGGACGAGGTCGCTGTGCGGGGTCATCTGGCAGGGGAGGCAGTAGCCACGCGCCGCCTCGTCGTCGGTCAGCGCCTCGTCGATGTAGTCGCCGCCGTCGTAACTCCCTGACTCGCACAGAGACTTGCAGGTGCCGCAGGCGCCGTCACGGCAGTCGAGGGGGATGTTGATACGGGCCTTGTAGGAGGCCTCGGCGACCGTCTCCTCCGGGCGGCACTCGATGAACCGGGTGATGCCGTCCTCGAAGTTCAGGGCGACCTGGAAGGGCATGGGAGCGCTCATTTCGAGGGGTTCAGACGTGGTAGATGTCGACGACGTGGTGCACGTAGTCGTTCTTCAGGACGACCTTCTTGCTGGTGATCAGCGGAACCGCGCCGGAGACGTCCAGCCGGTAGAAGGACGTGCCGAAGTACCTGTCGACCGTCTGGTAGCGGTAGTAGAGCGTGAACCAGTTGAAGCGCACGCCGACCAAGTCGCCGTCCCGGCCGGTGAGTTCGACGTTGGTGATGTTGTGGCCGGTGCGCGGTTCGGGCAGGCTGGTGGCGCTGGAACGGTCGGTGCGGATGCGGAAGACGCGGTCCTCAAGGCCGGCCCGGCTGGGGTAGTAGACGAGGGAGATCTCGCGCTGCGGGTCGCGGGTGAGTTCGTCGTCGTCGGCCCAGGCGGGCATCCAGAACTCGGCGTCGGGGTGGTAGCACTCCAGCCACTGCTCGAACTCGCGGTCGTCGAGATGACGGGCCTCGCGATACAGGAACTGCCGGATGTCCTCCAGCGTCGACTCCTTGACGACAGTGCTCACTTGGTCAACTCCAGGGCGTCGCTGAGGGTCTGTCGCCAGTAGCCGTGCTGGATGGGGTAGAGGCCCTCGTCCTCGGTCCGCACCCCACTGGCGACCGGGTTGATGCCGATCTTCTTGGCGTCCTCGTCGGGACCGGCGAGCTGGTGCACGGCGCCGCGGCTGAGGTCGTTCCAGGGCATGGCGCCCGCCCGGTAGGTCTTCTGGCAGGAGCGGAACTCCTCCAGGTCGTCCGGGGTCGCCATCCCGGTGGCGTTGAAGAAGTCCTCGTACTGCCGGATGCGCCGGGCCTGGTCCTCGGCCGGCTCGCCCTTGGGCGCGATGCAGTAGATGGTGACCTCGGTCCTGTTCACGGCGATGGGCCTGAAGTGCCGTATCTGGGAGCTGAATTGGTCCATCAGATAGACGTTCGGGTACAGGCACAGATTGCGGGAGACACCGATCATCCAGTCGGTCTTCTCCGCCCCGAACTCGGCGGCGAGTTCGTCCCGCTTCTCGTACAGCGGCCGGTTGGTCGGGTCGAGCCACTTCGTCCACAGCAGCAGATGGCCGTGCTCGAAGGAGTAGAAGCCGCCCTTCTGCTTGGACCAGCCGCCCGCGTCCATCGTCTTGGTGTCGTTCTTGGACTCGCCGGAGGTGCGGCGGGCCTGGGTCGCCGCGTAGTTCCAGTGGGTGGCGGAGACGTGGTAGCCGTCGGCGCCGTTCTCCGCCTGGAGCTTCCAGTTGCCGTCGTAGTGGTACGTCGACGATCCGCGCAGCACCTCCAGGCCGTCCGGGGACTGGTCGACGATCATGTCGATGACGACGGCGGCGTCACCGAGGTGCTCGGTCAGCGGTTTCACATCGGGGTTGAGGCTGCCGAAGAGGAAGCCGCGGTAGCTCTCGAAGCGGGCGACCTTCTTCAGGTCGTGCGAGCCGTCGGTGTTGAACTGCTCCGGATAGTCGGCCTCGCGCGGGTCCTTCACCTTCAGCAGTCGGCCGCTGTTGCTGCAGGTCCAGCCGTGGAACGGGCAGGTGAAGGTCGTACGGTTGTCGGTCTTCCGGCGGCACAGCATCGCGCCACGATGGCTGCACGCGTTGATCAGACAGTGCAACTCCCCCTGTTTGTCACGGGAGATGACGACCGGCTGACGGCCGATGTATGTGGTGAAGTAGTCCCCGGTCTCCGGGATCTGGCTCTCGTGCGCGAGGTAGACCCAGTTCCCCTCGAAGATGTGCGTCATCTCCAGCTCGAAGAGCTCCTCGTCGGTGAAGACGCTCCTGCGGACCCGGTACACCCCGCGGTCCGGGTCCTCCACGAGCGCGTCTTCGAGGATGGTCCGTGCACGGCTGAAGTCGTCGGCCATGATCCCGTCCCTCTCGTTGCCATTGCTTTTCAGCACCATGACAGCGCGGTGAAGTGCCGGCACCGGACAATCCCCCAGGGTTGACCCAGGGGGGTATTGATATCGAGGGCGTCTCAATACGATGCAATCAAGTATTTGTGTCGTATGGGGTTCGCTTCCTACGCTGGAGCGCATTCGAGGGCCCCGCAAGAAAGGGGCAACCCGATGGAGCTTCGCCATCTCCGCTATTTCCTGGCCGTCGCCGAGACACGTCATTTCGGCAAGGCGGCCGAGCGGCTGCACATGGCTCAGCCGCCGCTCTCCCAGGCGATCCGCCGCCTGGAGACGGAACTGGGGGTGGAGCTGTTCACCCGGACCACCCGGCAGGTGGCCCTGACCGGCGCCGGCGAGGTGTTCCGCACCGATGTCGAACGCATCGTCAAGGCCGTCGACGAGGCGGTGGCGCGGGCGGGCCGCTTCGCCTCGGGGGTGGAGGGAGTGCTCCGGGTCGGCCTGACGGGCTCGGCCTCGTACCGCCAACTGCCGGTCCTGGCACGGCTTTTGAAACGGGAGTTGCCGCACGTGATGATGGAGGTGCACACCGAAATGCTCACGCCCGCCCAGGAGTCGGGGCTGATCGAGCGCCGCCTCGACATCGGACTGCTGCGCCCGCCGATCCGCCAGGAAGGCATGGCCCACCGGCTCATCGCCGAGGAACCCCTCGTCGCCGCCGTACCCGAGGAACACTGGCTCGCGGAGGCCAGGACCGTCCGCGTCGAGCAGCTGCGCCACGAGGACTTCATCATGTACGGCGCGACGCTCGGCTCCGTCGTCAACGACGCCGTGGTCCGCAGCTGCCTCACCTCCGGCTTCTACCCGCACGCCGCCTACGAGGTCACCGAGACCTCCGCGGCCCTGGCCCTGGTCGCGGCCGGCCTCGGCATCGCGGTCCTGCCCGACTCGATCCGCTCGGCACCGCGTGAGGGCGTGGTGTGCAAGCCGATCGAGGACGCGCTGTCCGTGCCCCTGGTGCTGGCCTGGCGGGCGGACGACGACTCGCCACTGCTGCGGCGCCTGCTCGACGTACTCGAAAGAAACGACGTGTTTCTGGCGGACGCCTCGCAGGAAATCCACGAAAGCGCAGGGGAATCGCCGTGAAAGTCACCGCAGTTGAAGCCGTTCCCTTCGCGATTCCCTACCGGAAGCCGCTGAGATTCGCGAGCGGGGAAGCGCACTCCGCCGATCACGTACTGGTGCGGGTCCACACCGACGAGGGCCTGACGGGTACGGCCGAGGCGCCGCCACGCCCGTACACCTACGGCGAGACACAGGAGTCCATCGTGGCGGTGATCGACAAGATCTTCGCCCCGCAGCTCCTGGGTCTGTCGGCCCTGGAGCGGGAGGCGGTGCACGCACGCCTCGACCGGACCGTGGGCAACCCGGCCGCGAAGGCCGCGATCGACATGGCGCTGTGGGACATCCTCGGCCAGGCCGCGGGCATGCCGGTGTCCGGGCTGCTCGGCGGCTACACCGACCGGATGCGGGTCAGCCACATGGTGGGCTTCGCCCCGGCCGCCGCCATGGTCGACGAGGCCGAACGGATCCGGGACACCTACGGCGTGACCACCTTCAAGGTGAAGGTCGGGCGCCACCCCTACACCGAGGACGTCGCGGCCTGCCGCGCGCTGCGCGAGGCACTCGGCCCGGACGTGGAGCTGTACATCGACGGCAACCGGGGCTGGACGGCCTCGGAATCCGCCCGCGCACTACGGGAGATGGCCGACCTCGGCCTGACCTTCGCGGAGGAACTCTGCCCCGCCGACGACGTGTTGGGCCGCCGATGGCTGGTCGCGCAGTGCCCCGTGCCGTTCATCGCCGACGAGAGCGCCACCCGGCCCGCCGAGGTCACCCGCGAACTGCTCGGCGGATCCGCCACCGCCATCAGCATCAAGACCGCCCGCACCGGCTTCACCGCCTCCCAGCGCGTCCTGCACACCTGCGAGGGACTGGGCGTGGAAGTGGTGATGGGCAATCAGATCGACGGCCAGATAGGGACGTTGTGCACCGTGACCTTCGGAGCGGCCCACCGCGGCAGCTCGCGCTTCGCGGGTGAACTCTCCAACTTCCTCGACATGACCGACGACCTCCTCACCGAGCCGCTGACCATCGAGAACGGCACGCTCCGCATCCGCGAGGGTGCCGGGCTCGCCATCGACATCGACCCCGACAAGCTGGCGCGCTACCGCCAGGACCGCTGACACAGCTGCCGCAACTGATTCCGAGGGACGGATCACCATGACCGACACCACCACCGAGCAGGCCACCGCCGCCGCTTCGGGAGCCGCCGCCACCGAGCAGTTCCGCAGCAGGCTGCGGACGGACGCGGCCGGCGTCGACACCAAACGCGTCGACACCCTCGTCACCGAACTGCTCGCCGCCGCGCACGACATCATCCGCCGCCACGAGGTGACGTACGCCGAGTACGACGCGCTGAAGTCCTGGCTGATCCAGGTCGGTGAGGACGGCGAGTGGCCACTCTTCCTCGACGTATGGCTGGAGCATGCCGTCGAGGAGGTCGCAGGCGCGAGCCGCGAGGGCAGCAAGGGCACCATCGAAGGCCCCTACTACGTGCCCGACTCCCCTGTCCTTCCTGCCGAGTCGGCCCTTCCCATGCGGGACGGCGAGGACGGCACCGCGCTGCTGTTCCAGGGCCGGGTCCGCTCCGTCGACGGCACCCCGCTGCCCGGCGCCACCATCGAGATGTGGCACGCCGACAACGACGGCCTGTACTCCCAGTTCGCCCCCGGCCTGCCCGAATGGAACCTGCGCGGCACGATCGTCGCCGACGACCGGGGCGGCTTCCGGATCCGCACCGTCCAGCCGGCGCCGTACCAGATCCCGACGGACGGCGCCTGCGGCAAGCTGATCGACGCGGCCGGCTGGCACGCCTGGCGCCCCGCCCATCTGCACCTCAAGGTCTCGGCCCCGGGACACCAACTCATCACCACCCAGCTGTACTTCGAGGGCGGCGAGCACGTGGCCGACGACATCGCCACCGCGGTGAAGCCCGAACTGATCCTCGCCCCCACCCCGGTCGCGGACGGCGACGGCCGGGAGGTCACGTACGACTTCGTTCTCGACAAGGCGTGATGCGGCGTGCTGTTCGCCGTACACATACAGGTCTCCCTCCCCCGCGACCTCGCCCCCGAGATCCGCGACGACCTGGTGACCCGCGAGAAGGACTACTGCCGCGAACTGCAGAAGTCGGGACGGTGGGTGCACATCTGGCGGTGCGTCGGCCAGTACGCCAACATCAGCGTCTTCGACGTCGCCGACAACGAGGAGCTGCACCAACTCCTGTGGGATCTACCGCTGTTCCCCTACATGGCGATCGAGGTGACACCTCTGGCACGTCACCCCTCGGACCTCGCGGCGGACGAGAGATCGGCCTGAGAGACGGCGACCGCCGGTTCGAGCAATGACAACGTCCGCTGCCCGGCGTCCAGTTGGGCACGGACACCGACCGGCATCGGCAGATTCGGCCCGGCATGCCCGATCTCGACGTTGCCCAGGACCGGGATGTCACGGTCGCCAAGGACGTCGAGAACTATTTCCCGGAGAGTCGGGAGCCCGTCGTCGGACGTCCCGAGCCCGTCGATCTCGTGCGGGACGCCCACGACCATGCCGGAGATCCGATCGAGGATGCCGCAGTGCCGTAGCACGTGCAGAAGGCTCCACACATGCGCTGCCTGGCCGCCCATCTCCTCCCAGAACAGCACGGCGCCGTCGAACCGTTCGACCGGCAGCGCGTACGGCGTCGCCTGCGCGAACACGATGCGGTTGATCACTCCGCCGATCAGCGGGCCTTCGGCGCGACCGGGGCGCCAGCACTCCCAGGACGGGGTGGTCGGCAGCGCGCCGGTCGCCTCGCCGCCGGTCAGCAGCCTCAAGTAGAGCCGCTCAAGCACCACTTGGCGCGCGGCGGACGCTCTCTGCCAGTGGCCGCCGAGTCCGGGGGTGGCCAAGTCGGCGTGGAATCCGACGAGTCCGGTGCGGGCGTAGAGCACCAGATGCAGCAGCGAGATGTCGCTGTACCCGAGGACCGGCTTGGGGTCGGCGAGGACCGCCTCGAAGTCGATCAGGTCGAGGTAACCGAGCGCCGTCTGACCGCCGTCGTGCGCGACGATCGCCCGCACCTCGGGGTCACGCAGCAGCCCGTTGAACTCCTCGGCGATCTCCGCCGGCCGCGCCGCACTCCACCAACGCTGCCGTCCCGCCTGCAGAAGGGGCGCCCGCCGCACCCGAAACCCCATCCGCTCCAGCACGACCACCGCCTGCTCAAGGTCGGGCTCGTAGACGGCGTGCAGCGGTCCGGACAGCGAGGCGATGACGACGAGATCCCCGGGCACCAGAGCACAGGGCCGAAGCAGTCGAGGCAGCACGGTACGGATCACCGAAGCAGTGTCCCGACACCCCCAACACCACGCCACCCATTTACCGACCGGCCGCTACCGCTCTGCCTGTTCGACCAGGGCCGCGTCGTTCAGGTGATGTGTCCTGGTTGATGGTGCCGGTGCGTACGCGGGAGGCGTCCTCGGCGTACGTGGTGTCCCTGACGTGGTGGATCTTGTTCTCGATGCCCCAGTGGCCGCGGACGCGGCGGGCGATCTCGGTTGCGTCGGCCTGCTCCGCGGTCAGGTCGGTCACCCCGTGGATGCGTTCCAGGGTGACCTTGCCGGTGGTGACGATCCGTCGGCGGCGCACGATCTGGACGGCCTGCACCGCGTGTGGGAACGCGATCCCGGCGACGGCGGCGGCCTTGATCCGGCGGATCTCGTCGCGGCCGTGCGCGGTGGCCCGCGTCTTGTCCAGGAGTGGCACTTCCCGCCATGGCAGGGCCTTCAGCCACTGGTGCAGGGTGGGCTGATTGCCCTTGACCAGCGCGATGTAGTGGGTGTGCTTGTCCTCGACGAGGAAGCGCGCGCGGGCGGTCTGTGAGTGGAGGGCGTCGAAGGTGACCACCGTGCCGTGCAGGTTGAGCGGGGCAAGCAGGGGCGGGAAGACGGTGATCTCGTTGGTCGTGGCGTCCACCTCGCGCTGGGCGGTGACCAGACCGGCCCCCGTCATCGCGGCGAGCAGATGGACCTGGGTGCCGTCGGTGCGGCGGGCACCGCGCACGGTCTTGCCGTCCACGGCGAGGGAGGGCAGGGGCCGCCGGTCGCTGTCGCTCTCCTCCTGGCCGGCGGCGCGTTCGCGCCCGGCGAGCCAACTTCCGACGGCTGTGTCCAGCGCGTCGCCGTCGATGCGTCGGAGGACACGACGCACGGTGGCCTCGGCCGGGGCGACGGGGCCGCGGTCCGGCTCCCGGCATGGGCCACCGAGCCGGGCCAGGACGTTGGGCGGGGCGTCGGCGGCCCACTCCGCGATCGCGGCCAGGGACTTCGCTCCGGCCAGGACCGCGCACGCGGCCAGGGAGAGGACGAAGGCGAGCGAGTGGCGTCGGCCCTGGTCCCGGCGGGGATCGGGCACCTGAGCCAGGCAGGTCAGCTGGCCGGGGAGGTCATCGGGGAAGTCGTGCCTGCCTCCGCGTCAGCCCCCGCAGTCCTGCCCCAGCTCCTGAAGCCCAATCAACCCGGATGCACGCCGGAACGACGCCGCCCTGCCCGCGTACCCCGTCGGTCACCGTCGTCGTGGCGCCGACGGGGTACGCCCGTCACCCGCGAGCGGAGTGCGACTTCAGCGGATGCGGTGCTTCCGCCAGAAGGGGCCGAGGTCCCTGTGCGTCATCGACTGTGCGGCCTTCTTGAAGCCGGCGGTGGTGGAGACGCCGTACCAGTGGTCGTGGGCGTACTTCTTGATGAGGCGCGCCATGGTGCCGGCCCCGAGGACGTGCTCCAGGTCGGCCAGGACGCAGGGGCCGATCCCGTACACGACCTGGAAGTACTCGCCACGGTGTGCAGACCAGTAGGTCATCGAGTTGGTGAGCGCGGCGGTGGCGCTCGGCCAGGAGTCGTCCGGCGAGCACTCGAACCCGTCCCAGCGGTAGTAGCGCGCGTTGGCGTACTGAGCGAAACTCTCGTCCAGCCAGGGTGAGTTGTACTCGTCGTTGCCCACGACGCCGTACCACCACTGGTGGGCGATCTCATGGACGGTGGCGCCGCCCTCCTCCTCGGTGCCGAGGATGACCAGGCCGGGGTACTCCATGCCGCCGGCGAACCCGGGAGTCATCACGAGGTCGATCTCGCCGTACGGATAGCGGCCGAACTCCCTGCCGAACCGGTCGATGGCGGCGACGCCGTCCTTGCGGTTGAGGCGGACACCGGCGGCGGGCGTGTTCGGCGACCAGTACGACTTCACGCGCACGCCGTCGGGCGAGGTCTGGGTCGCGGTGCGGAACGGGCCCGCCGCCCATGCGAAGTCCCGCACCCGCTTGGCGACGCTGTGGGTGACCGTACGCCCGGTACCGCCGGGGCGGGTCCATGTGCTGCCGGTCGCCGGCACCTTGAGGGCGGACGGGTGGTCAAGGCGCACCCGGAAGTCGCTCGCCAGGGTGTAGAAGCTCTCGCCGTACGACACATACGGATCGAGGTGCCATCCCCTCGCGTCGTGCACGGCGAGGACCGGCAGCGCGTTGCCCAGGAAGCGGAACGCGCCTTCGCGGCCGAAGCGGTTGTTGCGTGCGGGCACGGTGAGGGCCAAGTCGAAGGAGACGGCCGTCCGCTCGCCGCGTGCGAGCGGCCTCGGCAGAGCGATGCGCAGCGCCGTGCACTTCACGCCGGGGCGGCCCGGAGTGCCGCCGCGCACGTGGGAGACACGGACGGGGGACGGTCTTCCGGATGTCCCGCAGCCGTCCTCGCCATTGCCCCACAGGCGTATGTACACCTCACGCAGGGGCCGGCTGGAGGCGTTGCGGAAGGACACCGTCTGCCGGCCCGCCCAGTGAGAGCCGTCGGCGTCGGCGCGCAGCTTCACGTCGTAGCTGGGGCGGTCGGGCGTCGCGGGTTCGGCCGCTCTCACCGCGGCGCCGGGCGCCGGGCCGGACGGCGTGCCGGCCTCGGCCACGGTGGAGCCTGCCGTCGCGAGCAGCGCGAGCAGGGCGACCAGCAGACGGCGACCGGTTCTTGAGGGGCCCGTGGGCGACGAAGGCATGGCTGACGACATGACAGATGACATGCCAGCGGATCTTGTCACAGGGTTCCCCACGGCCGACACAGGCCCGCGCGAAGAGGGGAGGTCGGCTCCGCTTGGGCGGCGAAAATGCCAGGGTAGGCAGGGGATGTTCGCTGTACGTTGGCGCACAGTAAGGATCCCGGTTCAACCCATCCGCAGTTCATCCCCTTCCATGAGGCCTGGTCAGGGACACCACGTACGCCGAGGACGCCTCCCGCGTACGCACCGGCACCGCTCCACGTGCCATGGCATCCCTGCGCAACCTGGCCATCGGCGCTCTCCGACTCGGCAACCAGACGAACATCGCCGCTGGACTCCGCCACCACACCCGCGACGCCAACCGTCCACTGACCACCCTCGGCATCATGTGATCAACCAGGACACATCACCTGAACGACGCGGCCCTGGTCGACGGGTACCCGCGTAACCCCAAAAACATAACGGTCGTTGCGTAAGCGCACATCACAACCATCGCAAAAGACAAGAGGACCCGTTCAATGCCTCACGGCAGCGCACTGCGCAGCGCGATCACCGCTTCCGGCACGACTCCTCTGATCGGCGTGTACGACATGTACTCGGCGTCGATCGCCGCCCAGCACTACGACGGCCTCTTCGTCTCCGGGTTCGGATTCGCGGCGTCCTTCTACGGCCTGCCGGACATCGGTTTCATCGCGTGGCCGGACATCGTGGCCTTCACGGAACGGCTCCGCTGGGCCTTCCCCCGCCACCACCTGCTGGTGGACATCGACGACGGCTACGGCGACCCGGAGGTGGCCTGTCATGTCGTACGGCGGCTGGAGCGGGCCGGTGCCTCGGGGGTGATCCTGGAGGACCAGAAGCGTCCGCGCCGGTGCGGTCATGTGTCGAACAAGCAACTCCTCCCGCTCGACGAGTACCTCGACAAGCTCGAACGCGTACTGGCCTGCCGGACCGGCGACTTGACCGTGGTCGCGCGGACCGACGCGACCGACGAGGCCGAGATCCTCACGCGCGCCAAGGCGCTCGCCGCCACCGACGCCGATGTGGTGCTGGTGGACGGGGTGCGCGATGTCGACACGATCCGCCGGATCCGCGACTCCATCGGCGACAAGCCGCTGCTGTTCAACCAGATCGCCGGTGGCCGCTCCCCCCGTTTGTCCCTGGGCGAGTTGGCGGAACTCGGCGTGGACGTGGCGATCTACAGCACCCCCTGTCTCTTCGCCGCGCACGAGGCGATGGACAGGGCTCTGACCGACCTCAAGGTGACCGACGGACGGCTCCCGGAGACGGGGGACACCGGAGTCGGCGTACCGCAGTCCGTCGAACTGCTCACCCACAACCTCCAGGGATCACAGGGCACTCGCCACGGCTGACACGCAGGCACTCTCTATCTCCGGTTGGACTCGGTGATCGTCCCGGGGCACGAGGACGGCGCCCCGCCCCCGCCATAGCCTCGATCACATCGAGAAAGCGCGCGGCCCCTCGACGGAGCCGGCCGCCCGCTCTCCGGTACGCGGCGGCGCCGGCAGTACGGCGCGCCGCGGCGATCCCATTCCACGAGAGCGCGGAGGCGTTGTGCCCCTATTCGGATTGCCCCAATTCGCCGGCCGCCGGTCGCGAAATCTCCGTACCGCCACGGCAGTCGTGGTCACCTCGGCAGCCGCGTTCACCATGAGCGCGCCCAGTGCAACCCCGGTCTCGGCCGTGTCCGCCGGGACCTCGGTGGCCAGTAGCGGCGGCGGATCCCCCTACGTCGCGCTCGGCGATTCCTACGCGTCCGGCGCCGGACTGGCCGGGGTGAAGGACACGGAGTGCGACCGTACGAACGGCAGTTACCCCAGTCTCATCGCCAAGTTCTTCGCCGCTGTCGGACCGCGCCACGCCTTCAAGGACGTCACCTGCAGCGGCGCCACCACACGCGACTTCTGGAACGGCAAGGGCAGCAAGCCTCCGCAGATCGACGCGCTCACCGCCGACACGAGACTCGTCACCCTGACCCTGGGCGGCAATGACGTCGGCTTCTCCAGTGTGCTCGCCACCTGCGCACGCCTCGCCTCCTCCGACCGGGACGGCAGCCCCTGCGAGCGGTACTTCACGGCGGACGGCAAGGACGTACTGGAGGAGCGCGTCGCCACCATGGAGGGGCGTGTCCACGACGTGCTCGCCGACATCAGGCGGCGCAGCCCGCGCGCGAAGGTGATCGTCGTGGGGTATCCCGCACTCTTCCCCGACGACGGCGTCGCCTGCCCCGAAGTCCCGTTCGCCAAGGGCGACTTCGCCTATCTGCGGGACACCACGAAGAAGGCCAACCAGGCACTGGCCCGCCAGGCGGTGGCCGCCGGGACCGGCACGTCCTTCGCGGACACCTATACGCCGACGATCGGCCACGACATGTGCCGCCCCCGCGACGAACGGTGGATCGAGTCGCTGAGCCCGGCCGCCAACACCATGGCCGCGCACCCCAACATCCTCGGCCAGTCGGCCATGGCGGCGTCGGCGCTGTGGCAGATCTACAAGCCCTTCCACCGGCCGTAGCCGTCAGCTTCACCAAAACACCAGGTCAGGGCGGCATCGGTCAGCGGACCGCGCCCCACCCGCCGTATAGTCGCGTCATGCAAGAGACTGGGCGGATGGAGCCGACGCCCCGCAGGAACCTGCGCGAAGAGCAGAAGATCCTCACCCATCGCCGACTGCTCGAAGCGGCCGTCACGGTGTTCACCGAGAAGCCCTTTCTCGAAGCGCGGATGGAGGACATCGCCCAGGCCGCGGGGGTGACCCGGGTGACGGTCTACGCCCACTTCCCCGGCAAGGCCGAGATCGTGGACGCGCTGGTGGAGCGCCTGTACGGCCTGATGGGCGAGGCCTACGCCGACCTGGCCGCGCTGCCCCGGTGGACGCCGGCGGACATCCGGGCCTGGCTGGAGGAGGCGGCGGTCCGCTGGCGGGAGATGGCACCCATCCGTCGTGTCGCCAACGCGGCGGCCCCGACGGCGCTGCGCAGTCTGGGCGACGGCCGGACGCAGTACGTCGAGGCGCACGAGCGGTATGTCGGGATGCTGGTCGGCGACTACGGGCGATGGCGGGGCGTGGATCCCGCGGAGGCCCGGCAGCGTGCGCTGATGGCCGTACTGCAGACCGAGTCGTTCTTCTCCGCCTGGATCGCCGTCGAGTGGCCCTTGGAAACGGCCGACCCTCTGCGGCTGTTGGCCGACTCGCTCTGTCATCTCCTCGCGCCCGCGCTGGAGAAGGACGACACCTCGGCCTGAACGGACCGTACGACAGGGGTGGTTGGCCATCGGTGTCGTAGCCGATGACCAACCACCCCTGGAACAGCGGTCGTTGGTCAGCCGGTCTCGCCGACGGCCGTTGCACCGGCGGCCGGTTGAGCCGCCACCGCGGGCTCTGTCTCCATGTGCGGGGCGCGGGAGCGGACGCCGATCGTGACGAGGGCCACTGCGGCGGCCACGAGCATGCCGACTCCGCCGACGAGGGCGCAGGTGTGGAGCGCGTCGGTGAAGCTCGCCCCGTAGGCGGCCAGGGCCTGGCCGGTCGCCTCACCGGAGTTGAGGTGCAGGAAGGCGCCCGCCTGGATGCCGACGCCGTTCACCGTGCCGATGACCTGGCCCTGGTCCGCGGGGCTCAGGCCGGACGCGGCGACGTGGCCGGGCAGGGTGTCCAGGGTGCGGTTGGTGAGGACGACGCCGAAGATGGCGGGGCCCAGGGCGCTGCCGATCTGGCGGAGCGCGCTGTTGGCGGCGCCCGCAGTGCTGCCGAGGCGGCGGGGCAGGCTGTTCATGGCGATCGTGGTGATCGGGGCCATCGCCAGCGCGATGCCGATGCCGAACACCGCGATGACCAGGGCCGCTTCACCGGTGCCGGTGGTGGCGTCGAAGAGGTTCACCAGGAGCGCCCCGATGCCGCCGACGAGCAGGCCGGTCACCAGCACGAGGCCGGGCGAGAAGCGGTGCATCAGCCGGCCGACGACCGGACCGAGGACGACGGTGAAGCCGTTGAGCGCGATCAGGCGCACCCCGATGTCCCAGGTCGAGGCGTGGTGGACGAGGCCGAAGTACTCGCTGAGCGAGAAGACCAGACCGACCTGGGCGAACAGCGTGAGCGCCATGACGAACGCGGCCCCGGAGAACGCCGTGGACTTGAACAGGCGCATGTCCAACATCGGGCAGCGGGAGCGCAGTTCGACGACCACGAAGGCCGGCAGCGCCAGGGCCGCCACGACGAACGCGGTCACGACCTCCGCCGAACCCCAGCCCGGAGCGCCGCCGCCCTCGATGACGCCGTAGACGATGCCGGTGATGGCGACGATCGCGAGGAGCTGGCCGGGGATGTCGAGGTGGCGTTCGCGGTCGGAGCGGGAGTCGACCAGGACGAAGGCGCCGACCAGGATCGTGAGGGCGCCGATGGCCAGGGTGGGCAGGAAGATCCAGCGCCAGGTGGTGTGTTCGACGATCAGTCCGTTGAAGAGGGGGCCGAGGGTCAGGCCGAGGCCGAGGGCGGCCGTCCACAGGGCTATCGCGCCGGCCCGCTTGCGGTGGTCGGGACAGACGTGGCTGATCAGGCCGAGGGTCGCGGGGAGCAGCGCGGCGGTGCCGATCCCGGTGAGCGCCTGGCCGACGCAGACCTGGACGACGCTGTGCGCGGTGAGGGCGACGAGACAGCCCACGCAGGACAGCGCCAGACCGATCAGGTACATCTTCTTGCGGCCGAAGAGGTCACCGATGACACCGCAGGTCAGCAGCAGGGCGGCGGTCGGGAGGATGAACGCGTCGGTGATCCACTGGAGCCCGGTGGTGGAGGCGTCCAGCGCCTGCTGGATCACCGGGAGCGCCACCGACACACCGACGACCGGCAGATAGGAGACGAAGACTCCCAGGCAGGCCAGCAGGATGGTGCCGGTGACGTGGCGGGACGGGGAGTCCGGCTGGGGGGAGGGGGGCGAGACTTCGGAGACCAGGGTCGGCATGGCACCTCTAAACGTCGTCGTACGGGGGCGGGTTGACCGGGTGTGAACTGCGCGTGGCGTTCCGGGCGTGGCTACGGCGGGGGTGACGGTGCCGACTCCGTCAGTCGTGTCCCGTGGCCCGGAGGCTGACGTGGTTGTTCGGCTTGAATCTCCATTGACGTAAGCCATTTCGTTTCGGGAAATCGCTTCGGACCGTATACCGGGGACCCGGTCCTGGAGATGCCGTTGGACCTGCAAACTAAGCTGAACAGCGGCGACGACACACCGCTCCGCGGGGCATGAACGCGCAGGTGGGAGGCCGGTCAGCCGGTGGCGACGTTGGCCGTGATCAGCCGGAGGAGCTGCTTCGCCAGGGCGTCCTGGTCGGGGGTCAGACCCATCGCGTCGCCGATCGCGAGGGGCACGGCGGCGGCTCGCTCCCGCATCCGCGCGCCGGTGTCGGTGAGCCGGATGGCGACCGAGCGCTCGTCGTCGAGCCGGCGTTCGCGGCGCAGCAGTCCGTTCGCCTCCAGCCGCTTCAGCAGCGGGGAGAGCGTGCTGGATTCCAGCTGGAGCGCGGCGCCCAGTTCCCGTACGGAGATCGAGTCCTGCTCCCAGAGGACGAGCATGACGAGGTACTGCGGGTAGGTCAGGCCCAGCTCGTCGAGCAGCGGCCGGTAGCGGGCGGTCACCGCGCGGGAGGCCGCGTACAGGGCGAAGCACAGCTGGTCGTCGAGGAGCAGCGATCCCTCGGCCGGTTCCGCGGCGGCTGGGCTCATGGTGCGACTCCTCGCTGCGGTGCTCCGGTGCTCTTCAGGGCAATCACCACCTTATCGTTCAGGTCCGGTCGATCCTATCGAGCCCGCTTTAGTTGTGCACGACTTAATCGCGCGCTACTCTCATCCTCGTGCCGCACCACCGGCCCCGGACCTCACCGGGCCCGTCCGCGGCGCCCGCTCGTGAGGAGACCGTCATGACCGACAGCACCGCACCCCGCCCCGTCCTCGAACCGGCGGCCCAGGCCTTCGCCGAGGCGACCGCGAACCCGCCCTACCTCTTCGACCTCACCCCGTCCGAAGGCCGCAAGGCAGTAGACGAGGTCCAGTCCGGGGAGATCGCCAAGCCCGCCGTCGACGAGGAGTGGATCACCGTCCCCGGCGGCCCCACCGGCCAGGTCAGGACGCGTATCGTGCGTCCGGCAGGCGTCACCGGCCCGCTCCCCGTGATCATCTACATCCACGGCGCCGGCTGGGTCTTCGGCAACGCCCACACCCACGACCGCCTCGTACGCGAACTCGCCGTCGGCACGCAGGCCGCCGTCGTCTTCCCGGAGTACGACCTCTCCCCCGAAGCCCGCTACCCCGTCGCCACCGAGCAGAACTACACGGTGGCCAAGTGGGTTGTGGAGCAGGGCGCGACCAAGGACCTGGACGCCACCCGCATCGCCGTCGCCGGCGACTCGGTCGGCGGCAACATGACCGCCGCACTGACCCTGATGGCCAAGGAACGCGGCGATGTCCCCCTGGTCCAGCAGGTGCTCTTCTACCCGGTCACCGACGCGAGCTTCGACACCGCCTCCTACCACCAGTTCGCAGAGGGCTACTTCCTGCGCCGCGACGGCATGCAGTGGTTCTGGGACCAGTACACGACCGACGAGACCGAACGCGCCCAGATCACCGCCTCCCCACTGCGCGCCACCACCGAGCAGCTCACCGGACTGCCCCCGGCCCTCGTCATCACCGGCGAGGCCGACGTCCTGCGCGACGAGGGCGAGGCCTACGCCAACAAACTCCGCGAGGCCCAGGTCCCCGTCACCGCCGTCCGCTTCCAGGGCATCATCCACGACTTCGTCATGCTCAACGCCCTGCGGGAGACCCACGCCGCCGAAGCCGCCATCACCCTGGCCGTCACCACACTGCGCAAGGCGCTCGCCACCGACTGATCCCGGGAGCACCCGTCTCCGCCTTCCGTGCGGCACACTCGCCCCATGGACACCGATGCGTTCGTGGGGACCCTGGACCGGGAGGGCGGCCTGCTGGCCTCGGCCGCCGAGGAGGCGGGTGTCGACGCCGAGGTGCCGACCTGCCCGGAGTGGCGGGTGCGGGATCTACTGCGGCACACGGGGATGGTGCATCGCTGGGCGACCGCGTTCGTCGCCGAGGGACACACCGCGTACCACCCCGACGGCGGTCTGCCGGACCTGGACGGCGCCGAGTTGGTGGCCTGGTTCCGGCAGGGGCACCGTCGCCTGGTGGACACCCTCTCCGCCGCACCGCCCGACGTGGCGTGCTGGTATTTCCTGCCGGCTCCGTCGCCGCTCGCGTTCTGGGCCCGCCGGCAGGCGCACGAGACGACCGTGCACCGGCTGGACGCGGAGTCGGCACGCGGCGGCGCCCCCACCGCGATCGCCCCGGACTTCGCGGCCGACGGCATCGACGAGTTGCTGCGGGGCTTCCACGCCCGCGACCGCAGCAGGGTGCGCAGCGTGGAGCCCCGGGTGCTGCGGGTGCGGGCCACGGACACGGACGACGCCGTGTGGACCGTACGGCTGTCTCAGGAGCCGCCCGCGGCCGAGCGGGGCGGTTCCGGGGACGTCGACTGCGAACTGACCGGTCCCGCCTGGGAGTTGTATACGGCGCTGTGGAACCGGACGCCGTTCCCGGCCGTCTCCGGGGACGCGTCGCTCGCCGCGCTGTGGCGGGAGAAGTCGGCGATCACCTGGAGTTGACGGTCCGTCAGTCGGACAGCATCCGCGTCAACACCGCGCGCTGCAGCGGGAGTACCTCGCCGTGCAGGTCGCGCCCCTTGTCCGTGAGGGTCACGCGCACGCCCCGGCGGTCCTCCGCGCACATGCCGCGCTCGACGAGACCGTCCTTCTCCAGCCGGGCGATCAGCCGGGACAGGGCGCTCTGACTGAGGTGGACGCGCTCGGAGATCTCCTGGACGCGATAGGCGCACGCGTCACCGGCCAGCACGTCCAGCACCTCGAAGTCACTGCCGCACAGGCCGTGTTGATGGAGGGTGCGGTCGAGTTCGCACTGCGTGCGGGCGTGCAGCGCCAGCATCTCCCGCCACTGGTCCACGAGCGCCTGCTCGGCCTTCTTCGCCGCCATGACAGGGCACCGTAGCAGAGAAGCGGGTTTGTTGCATCGTAATTAAATGCGTTTGCATTCGATGCATACGCATGTAGTCTCTGCGGCATGACCTCTCCGCTCTCCCCTACACGGTCCGAGGGACGCTGGACCCCACGGCTCTGGGGCACCCTGCTGGTGCTCTGCGCCGCGATGTTCCTGGACGCGCTGGACGTTTCGATGGTCGGCGTCGCCCTGCCCTCCATCGGCTCCGAACTGGACCTCTCCACCTCGACGCTCCAATGGATCGTCAGCGGCTACATCCTGGGATACGGCGGGCTGCTCCTCCTCGGCGGCCGGACCGCCGACCTGCTCGGCCGACGCCAGGTCTTCCTGGTCGCCCTGGGAGTCTTCGCGGTGGCCTCCCTGCTCGGCGGGCTCGTCGACTCGGGTCCGCTGCTGATCGCCAGCCGCTTCATCAAGGGCCTCAGCGCCGCCTTCACGGCACCGGCCGGCCTGTCGATCATCACGACGACCTTCGCCGAGGGCCCGCTGCGCAACCGCGCCCTGTCCATCTACACCACCTGCGCGGCCACCGGCTTCTCGATGGGCCTGGTGCTCTCCGGCCTGCTCACGGAGGCCAGTTGGCGGCTCACCATGCTGCTGCCCGCGCCCATCGCGCTGATCGCCCTGCTCGTCGGCCTGAAGCTGCTGCCGCGCAGCGAACGCGAGAAGGACCACAACGGCTACGACGTCCCCGGCGCCGTCCTCGGCACCGCGTCGATGCTGCTGCTGGTCTTCACCGTCGTACAGGCGCCTGAGGTCGGTTGGGCCTCTGCCCGAACTCTCCTGTCCTTCCTGGCCGTTGCCGTCCTGCTGACCGTCTTCGTGTACGTCGAGCGGCGCTCCGCCGGGCCGTTGATCCGGCTCGGGGTGCTGCGCTCCGGCAACCAGATCCGCGCCCAGCTCGGCGCGATGGCGTTCTTCGGGTCGTACGTCGGCTTCCAGTTCCTCGTCACGCTGTACATGCAGTCGCTGCTCGGCTGGTCCGCGCTGCACACGGCGCTCGCCTTCCTGCCGGCCGGGGCTGTGGTGGCGGTCTCCTCGACGAAGGTCGGCTCGATCGTCGACCGGTTCGGCACACAGCGGCTGATCGCGACGGGCTTCGCGCTGATGGTCGTCGGGTACGCGCTGTTCCTGCGGGTCAGCCTCGATCCGGGATACGCGGCGGTGATCCTGCCGTCGATGCTGCTGATCGGCGCGGCCTGCGCGCTGGTCTTCCCCTCGCTGAACATCCAGGCCACCAACGGGGTCGAGGACCACGAACAGGGTATGGTCTCCGGGCTGTTGAACACCTCGGTGCAGGTGGGCGGCGCGATCTTCCTCGCGGTCGTCACCGCCGTGGTCACCGCCCACGCCCCCGCGCACGCCACCCCGCAGGCGGTGCTGGACAGTTACCGGCCCGGGCTGGTCGTGGTGACGTTCATCGCGGTCGCCGGACTGCTGATCACTCTGCCGGGGCTGCGCGGCCGTCGCGCTCAAGAGACCCTCGTGGTCGCCAAGTCCACGGTGACGGAGGCGGAGCGGGTGGCGGTCAACGACTAGACGCGTCGGATTTCGTCCGCGGGTGCACTGTGGCTGGTCGCGCAGTTCCCCGCGCCACTAAGGGGCGCGACCGACTGGGCCGGTGTTCGACGCCTCGCCCCGGAGAAACCCCTCTCACGTGTGCGCCCGGCGGAGCCGATTGCTCCGTCGGGCGCGCGTGTGTGAGACTCGTGGAATGAGCATGACCGGGGGACGGCGTACACAGGCCGAGCGGGACGCGATGACCGTCGAGATCGGGTATGCGCTGGTCAGCGCGGTGTTCGCGGCTGTCGTCGTGTTCGGGGCGGTCGCCGGTCCGGTGTGGCTGTTCGAGCTGCCGGGCGCGGTCGAGACGGGGCTGATGTGGGCGGGGCTCGTGCTGCTGCCCGTCGTGTTCTTCGTGCGTGTGGCGAGCGTGCTGTACCGGTATCGGCGGGCGGCTGGTCAGCCCAGCCAGCCGGGGCGGACCAGCCCCGACTCGTAGGCCAGCACGACCAGTTGGGCCCGGTCCCGGGCGCCCAGCTTCACCATCGTGCGGCTGACATGGGTCTTCGCGGTGAGCGGGCTGACGACCAGGCGCCGGGCAATCTCCTCGTTCGAGAGGCCGATACCGACCAGGGCCATCACCTCCCGTTCCCGCTCGGTGAGTCGGGTGAGGGCGTCGGCCGTCGCCGGTTCCTTGGAGCGCGCCGCGAACTCGGCGATCAGACGGCGGGTCACCCCGGGCGACAGCAGCGCGTCGCCGTCGACCACCGCCCTTACGGCGCGCAGGAGTTCGTCCGGTTCGGTGTCCTTCACCAGGAAGCCGGAGGCGCCGGAGCGGATCGCCTCGAAGACGTACTCGTCGAGTTCGAAGGTGGTCAGCATGACGACCTTCACCGCCTCCAGGTCGCCGTTCCCGGTGATGCGTCGGGTCGCCGCGAGGCCGTCGAGCGACGGCATGCGGATGTCCATCAGGACGACGTCGGGGCGCAGTTCGCCCACCTTGCGCACCGCCTCCTCGCCGTCGGAGGCCTCGCCCGCGACCTCGATGTCCGGCTGCGCGTCCAGGAGCGCCTTGAACCCGGCGCGGACCAGCGACTGGTCGTCGGCGAGCAGTACCCGGATCACCGGTCGTCCTCCTTCGGTGTGACCTTCAACGGCAGTACGGCGAGCACCCGGAAGCCGCCGTCCGGGCGCGGGCCCGCCTCGATGGTGCCACCGAGCGCGGCGGCCCGCTCCCGCATCCCGGCCAGCCCGTTGCCGCTGCCCCCGGCGTCCGTGCCGGTAGCGGGCCCGTCGTCGTCGACGCGCAGCCGCAGCTCCCGGGGATCGTGGTCGACGTGCACGCGCGCGTGCCGCGAGCCCGAGTGCCGTACGACATTGGTCAGGGCCTCCTGGACGACCCGGAAGGCGGCGAGGTCGGTGCCGGGCGGGAGGCGGGGCGGGGTTCCCTCGACCTCCACCGTGAGGCCCGCGCTCGCCGCCTGCTGCACCAGTTCGGGCAACCGGTCGAGGCCGGGGGCCGGGGTGCGCGGCGCGTCGCCCGGGGCGCGCAGACTGTCGAGGACCTGACGGACCTCGCCGAGCGCCTCCTTGCTGGCGGCCTTGATGGTGGTGAGGGCCGTACGGGCCTGCTCGGGGTCGGAGTCGAGAAGCGCGAGGCCGACGCCCGCCTGGACGTTGATGACGGAGATGCTGTGCGCGAGGACGTCGTGCAGTTCACGGGCCATCCGCAGCCGCTCCTCGTCGGCGCGGCGACGGGCCGCCTGGGCGCGCTCGGCGCGCTCGCGGACCCACTGGTCGCGGCGGGTGCGGGCCAGTTCGGAGATCGCAGCGACGGCCACCAACCAGGTGGCGACGGCCAGTTCACGGCCCCAGGGCATCGCGTGGTCGTGCTGCGGGGGCAGCCATCGGTACAGCCAGTGCGCGATCAGGAGATGCGACGCCCAGAGCGCGCCGAGCGCGGTCCAGGCCGCCCACCGACGCCCGGCCACGACCGCGCCGAAGCAGCCGAGCGCGACGGGCAGGAAGACGGGGCCGTACGGGTATCCGGCACCGAAGTAGAGCACGGCGGCGAGCACGGTCCCGAAGGCCACCCCTACGGGGTAGCGGTGACGCCACAGGAGCAGCGCCGAGCCGACGACGAGCAGCACGCGCGCGTAGAGGTCGAGCTGGACACGGTCGGGCTGGCCGTGCCCGGCGAAGCTGCTGCCCACCAGCACGAACACGGTGACCAGCAGCGTGGAACGCCACGGCCACCGGGTCGGTGCCGCCTCCCCGCCCCACGGCGGTCCGTGACGCCACCGTACGCGCTGCTCGTCCATACACGTCACGCTAGACGCCGGGCGGGGTCGGGGGCGTCAGCCGAGCGAGGTGATCACGTGTACTTCCCGGGGAGTACGAAGCGATACCCGTCGACTCCCGTCCACGACAGCGCCCCGTAAGGGGCGCGGGGCGGTATCAACATGCGGCTCCGCCGCGTGGGCGCGCCCAGCCCCCACCGGCCTGCAGCCGACGAAGTCACACGTCCGCAAGCCCCACCCCGAGCGCAAGCCGTCGTACCGCATGACGAAAGAACGGCTCACGGTCCTCCACCACCCGGCGGAACTGGCCGAAAAGCTCAAAGCTGACCAGTCCGAACGTCTCGGCAATGGCGGCGACGAGGGCCACGGCTGATCCGGGCGGAAGGCCGCCCGCGAAGTCCGCGATCATACGGTCCGCCTCGGGGCGCAGGCCGGCCGGAAGCGGGGGCTCGGTAAGGGTGCCGGCCTGGTGGGCGTCCTGTACGACGCCGATCAGGATGAGGGCGACACGGGCGGCGGACGGGACGGTCGTCTCGGGGGCGACATAACCGGGGACCGGTGAGCCGTAGATCAGCGCGTACTCGTGCGGATGCGCGAGCGCCCAGCCCCGTACCGCCTCGCACACGCTCGTCCAGCGCCGCAGCGGGCCCGCGTCGGCCACCTTGGCGTGGGCCACCTCCGCGCTCTCGCCGACGGAGTCGTACGCATCGATGATGAGAGCGGTCAACAGGTCGTCGCGGCTGGGGAAGTACCGGTACAGCGCGGAGGAGACCATGCCCAGTTCACGGGCCACGGCGCGCAGCGAGAGTTTCGCGGCGCCCTCGGCGGCGAGCTGTCTGCGTGCCTCGTCCTTGATGGCCGCGGTGACCTCGATCCTGGCTCGGGCGCGGGCGCCTTGTGTGGTGCTCATGCGAGCAAGTCTGGCACGGAATCAGAGCAGCGCACACAAACGAGAGCGGCGAACAAAAAAGAGAGCACCGCTCTTGCATTGGATCGCCGAGCCGATGCAGACTGTTCCCGAGAGCGAGAGCAGTGCTCACAAAAGGGAGCCGCGCTCTCCAAAACCCAGGAGTCGTCATGAGCACGCATGTGCAGAAGCCCGGCTGGTTCACGGTCAACGTCTTCAACCGCGCCGTCGCCTGGTTCACCCGCCGCGGTCTCAGCGTGTGGGGCTCACGGGTGCTGGCGGTCCGCGGCCGGAAGAGCGGCGAATGGCGGACCACCCCGGTGAACCTGCTGACGGTGGACGGACAGCAGTACCTCGTCGCCCCGCGCGGGCACGTCCAGTGGACGCACAACATGCGCGCGGCGGGCGGCGGCGAGCTGCGGCTCGGCAAGAAGGTGGACGTGTTCACCGCGACCGAGGTCACCGGCGACGACAAGGTGCCGCTGCTGCGCGCCTACCTCAAGCGCTGGAAGGCCGAGGTCGGCGTGTTCTTCGGAGGAGTCGGCCCGGACTCCTCCGACGACGAGCTGCGCCGGATCGCCCCCGACCACCCCGTCTTCCACGTCACGGTCAGGAGCTGACCTCGCCCTCCTCAGGCTCAACGGGCGTTTCGACCTCCGCGGTCCTGCGGTCGAACGCGGTCAGCGCGCGCTGTGCCATGGGGTGGCTGCGCACCAGCTCGCCCAGCGTGGTCGAACCCCGGGTGATGTCCATGAAGGCCTTCCAGGCCGGCCGGAAGCCGGTGAGGGCCGCGTGGAAAAGTCCGGGGCGCCGCTCGAAGATCGCCAGCATGGTCTTGCCGACGCTCATCTCCACGCCGAGCCCCGCCTTGATCGCGAACGCGTAGTTCAGCGCCTGGCGGCGGGTGTCCACGGCGTCGTGCGCCTCGGCGATCCGCACCGCCCACTCCCCCGCGAGCCGTCCCGAGCGCAGCGCGAACGAGATGCCCTCCCGGGTCCACGGCTCCAGGAGTCCCGCCGCGTCCCCGCAGACCAACACGCGACCGCGAGAGAGCGGCGAGTCGTCCGCCCGGCACCGGGTCAAGTGCCCTGAGGAGATGCTCGGTTCGAAGCCGGCGAGGCCGAGCCGGGCGATGAAGTCCTCCAAGTACCGCTTGGTGGCGGCGCCTTCACCGCGCGCGGAGATCACGCCGACCGTGAGCGTGTCCCCCTTCGGGAAGACCCAGCCGTAACTCCCGGGCATCGGGCCCCAGTCGATGAGGACCCGCCCCTTCCAGTCCTCGGCGACGGTGTCCGGCACCGGGATCTCCGCCTCCAGGCCCAGGTCCACCTGGTCGGTCTTGACCCCGACGTGCGCCCCTATGCGGCTGGCACTGCCGTCCGCGCCGACGACGGCCCGCGCGAGGACCGTCTCGCCGCCTTGGAGGACGACGGCGACCGTACGGCGGTCCGGCACCGCGGAGCCGTGCTGCTCGACTCGTGTCACTGTGACGCCGGTGCGCAGCTCGGCGCCCGCCTTCTGCGCGTGCTCGACGAGCTGCTGGTCGAACTCGGGCCGGTTGATCAGCCCGAACAGCATCTGCCGGGACCGGCGGGTACGCGTGAAACGTCCGTTGTTCGAGAACGTTATGGCGTGCACCCGGTCCTTCAACGGCAGCTCGAAGCCGGGTGGCAGGGAGTCGCGCGAGGGTCCGATGATGCCGCCGCCGCACGTCTTGTAGCGGGGCAACTCGGCTTTCTCCAGCAACAGCACACGCCGTCCCGCGACGGCCGCCGCATAGGCGGCCGAGGCCCCCGCGGGTCCCGCGCCCACCACGACGACGTCCCACACCCGCTGCACGTCGTCCGCCGAAGAGTTCTCGCTGCTCACGATGGTCTACTGCTCCCGATCAAGCCGCTGCCGCACCTGTCCCCCGCATCCTACGGCGGACATCGCCCCAGGCCGTTGTGGGAGGATCGACGGCATCATTCGTACAACGTCGCACCCACAAGGAGCGTGCCCATGTCGTCGAATCCGGTCGCCGAGACCGTCGCCTCGCTGATGCCCAGGGCAAGAACTGAGCTCGGCGAGCTGGTGGCCTTCAAGTCGGTGGCGGACTTCGACCAGTTCCCGAAGAGCGAGAGCGAGGGCGCCGCGAACTGGGTCGCCGACACGCTGCGCGCCGACGGTTTCCAGGACGTGGCCCTGCTCGACACCCCGGACGGTACACAGTCGGTCTACGGCTACCTGCCCGGCCCCGAGGGCGCGAAGACCGTGCTCCTGTACGCCCACTACGACGTACAGCCGCCGCTCGACGAGTCCGCCTGGACGACCCCGCCGTTCGAACTGACCGAGCGCGAGGGCCGCTGGTACGGGCGCGGTGCCGCCGACTGCAAGGGCGGCGTGATCATGCACCTGCTCGCGCTGCGCGCCCTCAAGGCCAACGGCGGCATCCCGGTGCACGTCAAGGTGATCGCCGAGGGCTCGGAGGAGCAGGGCACCGGCGGCCTGGAGCGGTACGCCGAAGAACACCCCGAACTCCTCGCCGCCGACACGATCGTGATCGGCGACACAGGAAACTTCCGTGTCGGCCTGCCCACGGTCACCTCGACCCTGCGCGGCATGACCCTGGTCCGGATCCAGATCGACACCCTCGAAGGCAACCTGCACTCGGGCCAGTTCGGCGGCGCCGCGCCCGACGCGCTGGCCGCGCTGATCCGCGTACTGGACTCGCTGCGCGCCAAGGACGGCTCGACGACCGTCGACGGGCTCGCCGCCCACGCGACCTGGGACGGACTGTCGTACGACGAGGGGCAGTTCCGCCAGGACGCCAAGGTGCTGGACGGTGTCGAGCTGATCGGTTCCGACGCGGTCGCCGACCGCATCTGGGCGCGCCCGGCCGTCACGGTCCTCGGCATCGACTGCCCGCCGGTCGTCGGCGCCACCCCGTCCGTGCAGGCCGGCGCCCGCGCGCTGGTCAGCCTCCGCGTCCCGCCGGGGGTCGACACGGCCGAGGCGACCAAGCTGCTCGCGGCCCACCTGGAGGCCCACACCCCGTGGGGTGCCCGCGTCAGCACCGAACAGATCGGCCAGGGCCAGCCCTTCAGCGCCGACACGACCAGCCCGGCGTACACGGCGATGGCCGAGGCGATGGCGGTCGCCTACCCCGGCCAGGAGATGCAGTACGCCGGCCAGGGCGGCTCCATCCCGCTCTGCAACACCCTCGCCGCCCTCTACCCCCAGGCCGAGATCCTCCTCATCGGCCTCAGCGAGCCGGAGGCGCAGATCCACGCGGTCAACGAGAGCGTGTCACCGCAGGAGTTGGAACGGCTTTCGGTGGCGGAGGCGCTGTTCCTGCAGAACTACGCGGGCAACTGAGCGCGTCCTGAGGGGTGTTGGGGGATCGACGGCATGCGGTTCGTCTTCACCGGCCGGGTGGTCGAGTGGCGCGGCCCATCGCCGTACTACTTCGTCCCCGTGCCGGGCGAGGAGTCGGCGGACATCCGCGAGGTCGCCACCATGGCCTCGTACGGCTGGGGAGTGATCCCCGTCGAGGCGCGGATCGGCGAGACCGCGTTCGCGACGTCGCTCTTCCCCAAGGACGGCGGATACCTGCTGCCGCTCAAGGCCGCCGTGCGGATGCCGTGCGGTCTCGGCGCGGACGACGAGGTGACCGTGGAAATGACCGTCCGGCTGGGCGTCGCCTGAACGAGGATGAACCCATGTCCCGCACCGAGCGCATCACCGCCCACAGCGACATCGCCACCACCCTCGCCCTCCTCTCCGACCACGAACTCGCCGAACTGGTCGACGCGGGGACGCCGTTGGGGACAGGTATCGGCGGGCGTTCGGCGCTGATCGAGGTGGACGGCAGAAAGGTGTTCGTGAAGCGGATGCCGCTCACGGATGTGGAGCGGCTGGCGGAGAACGTCCGGTCCACGGCCAATGTGTTCGGAATGCCCGCCTACTGCCACTACGGCCTCGGAAGTCCGGGCTTCGGTGTCTGGCGGGAGCTGGCCGTGCACACGATGACCACCAACTGGGTGCTGGCGGACCGATTCCCGGGCTTTCCGCTGATGTACCACTGGCGGGTACTGCCCGACACGCCCCAGCCACTGCACGACGAACTGGCGGATATCGAAAGGGTCGTGGCCTACTGGGGCGGCAGCCGACAGGTGCGCGAGCACATCGAGGCACGGCGCACGGCGAGCGCGAGCCTGACACTGTTCGTCGAGCACTTCCCGCACACGCTGCACGACTGGTTCGACGACCAGCTGCGCACCGGCGATCCGGACACCGCCTGCACCCTCGTGGAGCAGCAGCTCAAGAGCACCACGGAATTCCTCCACGAGCACCGACTGCTGCATTTCGACGCCCACTTCGAGAACATCCTCACCGACGGCCGCCGGCTCTACCTCACCGACTTCGGCCTGGCGGTCTCCTCACGCTTCCGACTCGCCCCCGAGGAACGGGAGTTCCTCGACCGGCACCAGCACTACGACCGCTCCTACGCCACCGCCCGGCTGGTGAACTGGCTCGTCGTCGCCCTGTACGGGTACGACCTCCCGGAGCGCGAGGCCTTCGTGCGGGCCTGCGCCGACGGTGAGCGGCCCGGCGGAATCCCCGAAGCCGCCGCCTCGATCATCACCCGGCACGCGCCGCTCACCGTCGTGCTGGCGGACTTCAACCGCCGTGTGCAGAACGAGAGTCGGCTCACCCCGTACCCCGACGCCGAACTGAGCCGCGCCTACAACAGTTCCACGCTCTCCGCATAGTGACAGGCGACCGGGTTCCCCCCGCCCCGGTCGACGAGTGCCGGTGCCTCCTCGACGCAGGAGGTACGTTCGCTCTCCGTCAGCTGATTGGCGAACTTCGGGCACCGCGTGCGGAAGCGGCAACCGCTCGGCGGGCGGACCGGGCTCGGGACGTCGCCCTGGATGGTGATGCGCTTCCGGGCGCGTTCCTTGCGCGGGTCGGGCAGCGGGATGGCCGAGACCAGGGCCTGGGTGTACGGGTGCGCCGGGCGGGCGAAGAGCTGTCGGGCGGGGGCGATCTCGACCAGGCGGCCCAGGTACATGACGGCGACCCGGCCCGCCACGTGCCGCATCACCGACAGGTCGTGGGCCACGAACAGGAAGGACAGGCCGAGTTCGCTCTGCAGGTCCATCAGCAGGTTGAGGACGCCCGCCTGGATCGACACGTCGAGGGCCGACACGGGTTCGTCGAGGATGACGACCTTGGGCCGCAGGGCCAACGCCCTTGCGATGCCGATGCGTTGGCGCTGTCCGCCGGAGAACTCGTGGGCGAAGCGGTTGCCGTGCTCGGGGTTGAGTCCGACCAGCCGCAGGAGTTCGCTCACCTCTGCGCCCGCCCCGGACCCGTAGCGGCCGTGGATGCGCAGCGGTTCGGCGACGATCTCGTGGACGGTCATCCGCGGGTCGAGCGAGGCGTACGGGTCCTGGAAGACGATCTGCAACTCCCGCCGCAGAGGCCGCATCTGACGTCTGCTCAGCCGAGTCAGTTCGTGTTGCCCGTAGCGGACCTGGCCCGCGGTCGCCCGTTCCAGACCGAGGACGGTGCGGGAGATCGTGGTCTTGCCGGAGCCCGACTCCCCCACCAGGCCCAGGGTTTCGTTCTCGTGGAGGTCGAAGGAGACTCCGCAGACGGCGTGCACATCGCCGACGCGGCGGCGGATGACGCCCTTGGACATGACCGGGAAGTGCTTGACCAAGTCCCGTACCTGGAGGACCGGTTCGCCGGTGCCGCCATGGCCGGGCAGCGGCGGCAGGGGGGTGACGGCCTGCGCGGGCGCGGTCATACGGCGTCCTCCTCGGGGTTCGTGGCGGGGGCCGCGTCGGCGAAGCGGGCCAGGGCCTCGGTGTCCGCGCCGACCGCGTCGAAGACTTGGTCCGCGCCGGTGTCGACGAGTTCGTCGGCGAAGTGGCAGGCGCTGAGATGGAGGTCCCCGCCCGCCCTGCGCAGGACGGGTTCGTCGGTGTCGCACACGTCCCGGCGCATCGGGCAGCGGGGCGCGAAGGGGCAGCCGGGCGGCAGGTTCAGCAGACTCGGCGGTGAGCCGCTGATGGGGGTGAGGCGTGCCTCCTCGCGGTCGAGTCGCGGCAAGGAGCCGAGCAGGCCCAGGGTGTAGGGCATGCGCGGGGTGTAGAAGATGTCCTCGACCGACCCCGTCTCCACTATCCGGCCCGCGTACATGACCGCGACCCGGTCGGTGTGGCCGGCCACCACACCGAGGTCGTGGGTGATGAGGACGAGCGCCGCGCCGGTCTCGGCGCGGGCGGTCTCCAGGGCTTCGAGGATCTGCGCCTGCACGGTGACGTCGAGGGCGGTGGTCGGTTCGTCGGCGATGATCACGTCCGGGTCGTTGGCCATGGCGATCGCGATGACGACGCGCTGGCGCATGCCGCCGGACATCTCGTGCGGGTAGCTGTCGACGCGCCGCTCGGGGCTGGGGATGCCGACGGTGCCGAGGAGTTCGACGGCGCGTTTGCGGGCGTCCTTGTGTGTCATCTCGGGGTTGTGGCGGAGCAGGGTCTCGCTGATCTGGTAGCCCACGTTGTAGACGGGGTTGAGGGAGGTCATCGGGTCCTGGAAGATCATCGCGATGCCGCTGCCGCGCAGGTCGGACAGGCGGGCGTCCGACAGACCCAGCAGCTCGGTACCTTCGAAGCGCACCGAGCCGCGCACCTTGGCGCCGGTCGGCAGCAGCCCCATCACGGCGAGGGCGGTCACCGACTTCCCGGACCCCGACTCGCCGACAATGCCCAGCGATTCGCCCCGGTCGAGCCGGTAGCCGACGCCGCGCACGGCCCGCACCGTCCCGTCCTCCGTGCCGAACTCCACACTGAGGTCCTCGACTTCGAGCACGGCCGAGGTCACGGGGACCTCGCGCACTCCATGACTCGTGGTCGTCACTGTCGCACCCTTTGCTGCCGGGGATCGAAGGCGTCGCGCAGGCCGTCGCCGATGAAGTTGATGGTCAGCGCGATGGCGATGATGAACGCGCCGGGGATGTAGAAGAGCCAGGGCCGGGTGTCGACCGCCGTCTGCGCCTGGGAGACCAGCAACCCCAGGGAGGTGTCGGGGGGTTGGACACCGAAGCCGAGGAAGGACAGCGCGGTCTCGGTGAGGATGCCGGTGGCCACCAGGATCGTCGCGTTGACGATGATCGGGCCGAGGGCGTTGGGCAGCAGATGCCGGAAGATGATCCGCACATCGGAGGCGCCGAGCGCCCGCGCCGCCTCGATGAACTCCTTCTCGCGCAGCGACAGCACCGAGGAGCGCACGACACGGGCCACGTACGCCCAGGTCAGTCCGGCGATCACGATCGCGATCCAGTACCAGGAGCCGCCGGTGCGGGAGGAGATGACCAGGGCGATCGCGAACAGGGGCAGCGTCAGCACGAGATCGGCGATGCGCATCATGACCGCGTCGACGACGCCACGGTAGAAGCCCGCGATGGCGCCCCAGATCGCGCCCACCAGGGTGGAGCCGAGCGCGATCATGATGGCGATCTTCAGCGAGGTCTGGGTGCCGCGCATGACCTGGGCGTAGGCGTCGTATCCCGAGGAGTTGGTGCCGAACGGGTGCTTCCAGGACGGCGGTTTGGAGTTGTCCTCGGTGTACTTCTCGTAGGAGTAGTGCCAGAGGTGCGGGCCGATGAACGCCCACAGCAGGATCAGCACGAACACGACCAGGCTGACCATCGCGGCCCGGTGCCGCAGGAAGCGGCGCAGCACCAGCTGGGTCTGGGTGCGCTGCCGTACGGTGAACTCATGGTCGCCGGGCGGCAGTTGAGTGCCCGCGGACCCCGGTGCCTCGATGTCAGTCATAGCGGATCCTCGGGTCGAGTACGGCATAGAGGAGATCGGCGATGAGGTTGAACCCGATGACGACGACGGCGGAGAGCAACAACCAGGCCATGGTGCGGTAGACGTCGAGCGTGGTCGCCGCCTGCACCAGCATCTCGCCCATGCCGTGCCACTGGAAGATCGTCTCCGTGATCACCGCGCCGCCCAGGATGATCGCGATGTCGAGGGCGGTGACGGTGGCGAGCGGGATGAGGGCGGTGCGCAGTGCGTGCCGGGTCATCACCCTGCCGCGCCGAAGTCCCTTGGCGCGGGCGAGCCGTACGTAGTCGCTGTTGAGGACCTCCAGCATGGAGGCGCGGGTGTAGCGGGTCCAGGACGCGAAGGAGACCAGGGCGAGGGTGATGGTGGGCAGGATGAGGTGGCCCACGTGATCGGTGAACTGGTTCCAGGTGGTGTCGACTTCGAGGTACGGGGACTTCTCGCCGATGGTGCCGAGGAACTGGCTGCCGGTCTTCTCGTTGAACCAGATTCCGGCCTGCTTGAGGAGCACCGCGAACCAGAACACGGGCATGGCGAGGAAGAGGAAGCCGAAGAAGGTGATGGTGTAGTCGGCGGCGGAGTACTGGCGGATGGCACTGAACACACCGAACACCACGGCCATGATCAGCGCGAGGATCATCGCGGCGGCGACCAGGGTGATGGTCACCTTGAAGCGGGTGAACAGGTCGTGTCCGATGTCCAGGTTGGCCTGCACGGACGGGCCGAAGTCGCCGTGCAGGACACCGATGATCCAGTTCCAATAGCGTTCCATCACCGGCTGGTTGGCGTGGATGTGCCGGGCGAAGGCGGCCACCGCCGCTTTGCTGGGCGCGGGTTGCCGGGAAGTGGCGAAGTTGGCCACCGGGTCGCCGGAGTTGACGACGACCAGGAACACGATGAACGTCGAGACGAGGAGGACGGGTATGGAGACGAGGACGCGACGCACTGTGTAGGCGAGCATGCGGTCTTCTCTCGGAGGCCGGCGGGTCGGGGATGCCGTCGGGGTCGGGCTCGGCTCCGGTACCGGAGCCGAGCCCAACAGGCTTTCCTGCGGGGCTACTTCTTCAGGCCCCACTCGCCGGTGTTGTACGCCGGGCCCACGTTCGTGGCGTTGTTCCTCATGTTCACGAACCGCGTCTGCACGGCGAGGAACGTCGGCTTCTGGTACAGCGGCAGGACGTAGGCGTCGTTCACCATGAGCTGGTCGGCCTGGTTGAGCAGGGCCGCGGCCTTCGTCGCGTCCGTCTCGCCCACGGCCTGGGAGATCATGGAGTCGGCCGTCTTGTTGCTGTAGCCACCGAAGTTGCCGCCACCGCCGGTGAACCAGTTCTGTTGGGCGTTGCTGGTCGGGAACGGTGCCGCGACCCAGGCGAACACGATGATGTCGTACTGGTGCCCCGCGAGGACCGTGCCGAGGTCGGCGGCGCCGATCGGCTTGATGGTCACCTTGATGCCGAGGCTCGCCAGGTTGCTCTGCAGGATCTGGCACTCGCTCTGCCGGATCTGGTTGCCGGTGGTGTAGCGGCAGTTGAAGGGTCCGACGGCCTTGCCGTCCGGCGTCTTCAACGCCGTGCCCACCCCGGTGAACTTGGCGTCCGTGAGGTACTTCTTGGCCTTGGTCAGATCACCCGACCCCTGGCCGGTGCTGGTGACCAGGTCCTTGTAACCGGCCTGTCCGGGAACGAAGTTGTGGCTGCCGAGCGGCTTCACGGCCGGGTCGAACTGGCCGACCGTCTTGGCGATGATGTCCTTGATGTTGATCGCGGTGAACATCGCCTGCCGCAGCGCCAGATACTTGCCGATCACCGGATTGTGCAGGTTCAGGTCGAAGTGCTCCCAGGTCAGACCGTTGCCGATGGTGTAGGTGACACCGGGGATGTCCTTGACCTGGTTGACCAGGTCCACCTCGGGTTGCGGGTAGATGCCCTGAACCTCGTTGTTCTTCAACGCCGTCGGCTCTTGGGTGGCGTCCGAGATCACCTTGAAGATCAGCCGCTGGAGGGTCGCCTTCTTCGCACCGGTCCACTTGGGGTCGGGCACGTAGGTGGCGTGGTCGTTGTCGACCCACTGCTGCATCTTGTAGGCGCCCGCGGTGGGGTACTTGGTGGGCGGCGTCTTCAGGAAGTACTGCCAGGCCTGCGCCATCTGCGTGGCCGTCATGGCGGCGGCGTCACCGGCCTTGGCGCCGGAGAGCTTCTCGGCGGTGTGGGCCGGGTAGAGCGGATAGCCCCCGCCGAACAGCGACTTCCAGTCCGAGTACGACTTGGACATCACCATGGTGAAGGTCTTGCCGTTGTCGGAAGGCGTGAGGGACTTGATCCGGTCGTAGCCCGCGGTGCTCTGGGGCAGGCAGCCCTTGGTCTGCGTGGAGTCGCTGGCGGGCGGCGGCGGACAGTCCTTGCCGTTGTTGGTGCGCCAGTAGTAGACGAAGTCGTCGGCGGTGATGGGCGTGCCGTCGTTCCACGCCGCCTTGGGGTTGATCTTGTAGACGATGGTCTGCGGGCTGGTGCTGGTCTGCGTCGCCGAGGTCACCAGGTCGGTGTTCAGAGTGACGGTGAAGTCCGGCTGGGGTACGAACACCTGAGGCAGGACGACCTCCATGGCCTCGGCGTTCTCGAAGGTGTTGCCGTTGACGTCCTGGACGTTCCACTGCTGGATGTTCTTCTCCAGCACATAGGTGAACGTTCCGCCGGACTTGGTGGCGGCCGAGTTGCAGGTGTTGGCCTTGCCCACGGTGTTGCAGGACGTGAGTCCGGCCGAGCTGCCCTTGCTGGGGCTGCCGCCCCCACCGCCGCCACTGCTGCAGGCGGTGAGCACCAGGGTGAGCCCGGCGGCGAGAGTGAGTGCCCGGGTGAGGGCCGAGGATGGCGCGCGCATGTTCCTCTCCTTCGACCGGCGAAATGTCCGGTCCCGTCGAGGCGGCCGGCGGCCGCGAGAGAACTGAGCTGCGCAAAGACGTTAGAGCTCCGATGTACCTTCTTCACGTTCTTGTTCATACCGGGACGGCGACAATTCGCCCTCGCTTTGTTATCGGAATGACCCATGCCCCGCAAAATCGCCAGGTCGCGTCCCCGAAAAGGCAAAGTCCCGTTCAACATCGTTGATCAGTCCGCAAATTGACGGATCGTCAGCCAACCGGTACGCCTGCCTCCAGATAGAGCGCGGCCCCGCGTTCCCGGGCGCGCAGCGCCCACCGCAAGCGCTCGTAGCGGACCGGCGGCAACAGGTCGGCGGCCTCCTGCTCGCTGGCGAAGCACCAGCCGCGCAACTCCGGTCCCGGCAGCAGCAGTCGGTCCGCCTCGGCGGCGCCCAGCCGGCCGCCGTCGAAGAGAAGGCGCAGACCGCCGTAGCCGGGTGGTGCGGGTGGTTCCCAGTCGACGACGAGCAGTCGGGGTACGTCGTCGAGGACGATGCCGGTCTCCTCGGTGACCTCGCGCATGCCGGCCCGGGCGGGTGCCTCGCCGGGTTCGACGACCCCGCCGGGGAACTCCCAGCCGGCCTTGTAGGTGGGGTCGACGAGCAGCACCCGGTCCTGTTCGTCGAAGAGGAGCACTCCGGCCGCGATGGTCTCGGAGGTGGGCTCCGGGGTCTGCACGATGTCGCAGACGGGGACGGTACCGCTGCCGACGGCGTCGGCGATCCGGCGGGCCGTCTCGTACGGGGTGAGGGCACTGGTGTCGACGAGATGAGCGTCGGCGGTGAGCCAGGAGGCGAGTGCGGCACGGTACGGCTCGATGTGGTCGTACGCCCACTGCTGTATCCGCAGCTCGCCGTCGGGGAGGTCCGGCGGGATCTCCCGGCCGGCTATTCGCTCGCGCAGGATCGTTTCCGCCGGTGCCAGGAGAACATGCCGGACCGCGACCCGGCGGGCCGCGAGGCCGCCGAAGATCTCGTCGCGGTACTCCTGGCGCAGCAGGGTCATCGGGACGACGAGGGTCCCGCCGAGCTCGGCGAGCATGGCGGCGGCCGTGTCGATCACGAGCCGTCGCCAGATCTGCAGGTCCTGGAAGTCGCCGACCTCCGCGAGGTGCTTGGGCGGGAGCAGGTTCGGAAGTGCCCCGCCGATGATCTCGGGGTCGAAGAACGTGCTGTTCGGGATCAGGTCGATCAGTTCCCGTGCGGTGCTGGTCTTGCCTGCACCGAACGCGCCGTTGATCCAGACGACGGTCACAGGTCCCCCTCTTCTGTTGGCCCCCTGAGGCTTGCCCGTTCCACCCTGCCACGGAAACCAGCCGCAGTTGAGGGCGTACATACGACGGCGCCGGCACCCCCTCCGACGGGGCACCGGCGCCGTGCGCCATGGACCGGTATCAGCTGTTCTCTCCCAGGGCGCCCTCGTCGACGGCGAGGCTGCCGTCGCTGACGAGGTGGTCCATGGAGCCCACGGTGTCCTTGACGTTGAGATCGCCGAGTACGTCGTGGTCGTGGGAGTGCGACGGAGTGATCGCGGCGACGACGAACCCGGTGGCGAGGGAGGCGATGGCCAGCATGCTGCGCTTCTTCATGCCCCGTTCAACTGACGAAGCGCGCCGGGGTCACGCCCGGACCGGCCGCCGGGTGGAAACCGCTCCGCCGCGCGACCGTAGTACGAGGTCCACGGCCGCCTCGGGCCACTGCGGATGGTCGAAGGTGAACCCCTCCGCCAGCAGCCGCCCCGGGACGACCCGCCGGCTCTTCAGGAGGAGTTCGGTGTCCGAGCGCAGCGTGAAGGCGCCCAGCTCGGCCATCCACCTCGTGGCGGGCAGGCCCACGGGGATGCCCCGGGCGGCGCGCAGGACGCGCATGAAGGCGCGTTGCGGGAGCGGCCCCGGGGCGGCGAGGTTGACCGGCCCGGCGATGTCCTCCCGAGCGATGAGGAACTCCACCGCGCGGACGAAGTCCTGGTCGTGGATCCAGGAGACGTACTGGGCGCCGCCCGCGACCGGACCGCCGAGCCCGAGCCGGGCCAGCCCGAGCAGCACGTCGAAGACACCGCCCCGGTCGGGGCTCATCACCATGGCGGCACGCAGGGCCACCTTGCGGGTGCCCGGGGTGCCGGCGCGCTCCTGCTCGCGTTCCCAGTTCCTGGCGATCTCGACGCTGTACGACCAGCAGCCGGGGACGTCCGGTTCGGCTCCGCCGATCAGGCCCGTGGCCTCGTCGTTGGGGGCGTCGTAGCGATGGGCGTAGACGGTGGCGGTGCTCATCTGGAGCCAGACGCGCGGCGGTTGCGCGGCGGTTGCGATCGCCTCGCCGACGACCCGGGTGGAGTGCACGCGCGAGTCCATCATGGCCTTCAGGTTGGCGGGGGTGTAGCGGCAACTGACGCTGCGGCCCGCCAGGTTGATCACGACGTCGCTGCCGTCGATCTCCCGGGCCCAGGAGCCCAGGTGCTCGCCGTCCCACCACACCTCGCGGTCGCGCTTCGGCCGCCTGGTCAGGACGACGACCTCGTGGCCGGCCTCGGTCAGGGCGCGGTCGAGGATCGCGCCCACCTGTCCCGTACCGCCGGGAATGACGATCTTCACAGGGCTCCCCCTTCTGTTCGGGAGTGAGCCTAGCGCAGAAAGTTGAACGTGTTCAAAACTCACGCGATGGAAAGTCGAACAATGAATACGCAACTCTTCCAACAGAGTTCGACACGTCCTACCGTAATCGCGCACATGACATGCACAGGAAGTGATCCCATCTCTCGCGAGTCCGGAGGAACGTCACCATGCGTCACCCCCACACCCGCACGACCCGCCGAAGAGTGGTAGGAGTGCTCACAGCAGGGCTGTTGTGCACGGCGGGCCTCGCCGCGCCCGCGGTCGCCGCCCCCGTACAGGACCCCGTCTCCCCCGCCCTGGCCGATGGTCAGGCGCTCACACCTCCGATGGGTTTCAACAACTGGAACTCCACCAACTGCCGCGCCGAGTTCAACGAGTCGATGGTCGAGGGAATCGCGGACCTCTTCGTCGCCAAGGGCCTCAAGGCGGCCGGCTACCAGTACGTCAACCTCGACGACTGCTGGGCCCTGCCGACCCGCGACGCCGACGGCAAGCTCGTCCCCGACCCCGTCCGCTTCCCGCACGGCATCAAGGCCGTCGCGGACTACGTGCACTCCAAGGGGCTCAAGCTCGGCATCTACACCAGCGCGGGCACCAAGACCTGCAACGACGCCGGATTCCCCGGCGCGCTGGGCCACGAGTACAGCGACGCGCGGCAGTTCGCCGACTGGGGCGTGGACTACCTCAAGTACGACAACTGCAACAACCAGGGCGTGGACGCCAAGTTGCGCTACACCACCATGCGCGACGCCCTGAAGGCGACCGGCCGGCCCATCGTCTTCAGCATCTGCGAATGGGGCGAGAACAAGCCCTGGGAGTGGGCCTCGGACGTCGGGCACCTCTGGCGCACCACCGGTGACATCAGCGACAACTGGGGCTCGATGCTGTCGATCCTCAAGCAGAACCTGCCGCTCGCGCAGTACGCAGGACCCGGGCACTGGAACGACCCCGACATGCTGGAGGTCGGCAACGGCGGTATGACGGACACCGAGTACCGCTCGCACTTCTCCATGTGGTCGATCATGGCCGCACCGCTCCTCATCGGCTCGGACCTGCGCAAGGCGACCGACGCGACCTTCGACATCCTCGACAACAAGGAGGTCATCGCGGTCGACCAGGACCCGCTGGGCAAGCAGGGCAACGTTGTCATGTCCGAGGGCGGACGCTGGGTCGTCGCCAAGGAGATGAAGGACGGCAGCCGTACGGTCGCACTCTTCAACGAGTCCGGCAGCGCCCAGCGCATCGCCACCACCGCGACCGCCGTCGGCCTCCCGAACTCCCGCGCCTACACCCTGCGCGACCTGTGGCAGCACAAGAGCTACAACACCGCGGGCACGATCTCCGCGACCGTCCCCGCCCACGGCACGGTGCTCGTACGGGTCTCCGCCGACCGGCACGCGGTCAAGAACCCGCCCGCCGTCGAACTCGGCCTGGACGGCGCCCCGTTGGTCCAGGCGGCGACCGCGACCCCGCTCACCACGACGGTGACCGACCTCGGCCGGACGACCGCCGAGCGCGTCTCGGTGAGCCTGACCGGACCCGCCGGCTGGAAGATCCGGGCCAAGTCCTCGACGACCGCGAAGGCCGTGCCGACCGGCAGGTCGCTGCGCACCAAGTGGACGGTCACCGCTCCGGCGGGGACGCCCACGGGGTCGTACGACCTTGCGCTGAAGGCGAGTTACCGCTCGCCGAGCGGTGCGCGGGTCACCAACACCCTGCCGTTCACCGCGTCCGTGGTGGTCGCTCCGCCCGCGGGCACCTCGTACCTCGGTGACCTTCCGTGGATGTCAACGGCCAATGGATGGGGGCCCGTTGAGCGCAACACCAGCAACGGGGAGAGCGCGGCCGGGGACGGCAATCCCATCACTCTCGGCGGAGTCGTGTACGCCAAGGGACTTGGCGTACACGCCGAGAGCGAGGTGGCGTACTACACCGGGAAGGCGTGCGAGAAGGTCACCGCGGACGTCGGTGTGGACGACGAGAAGGGGGCCAACGGGACCGTCGCCTTCGAGATCTGGGCGGACGGCACGAAGGTCGCCTCGACCGGCGTCCTCACCAACGCGATGCCCGCCCAGCCGGTCACGGCGGACGTGACCGGCGCCCAGGTGGTCCGACTCGTCGTCACCGACGGCGGCGACGGGATCGACTCGGACCACGCGGACTGGGCGGACGCGCGGCTCACTTGCTGAGCGACGTACAACTCACGTGCCGGACAAGGGCGTAGGGCACTGAACGAACGTTTCGTCCGTTCTGCGCCCTCACACCCCGGCCGCGGTCGCGCTGCTCGCCTGCCCGGCGAGCGCGGCCGCGGCCGCTCCCACCAGCCCGGCGTCCGTGCCCATCTGAGCCGGCGTCACCGTCAGACGCCGTACGAAGGACAGCGTCGCGTAGTCGCTCAACGCCTTGCGCAGCGGCGTGAAGAGCACATCGCCCGCCTTGCCGACGCCCCCGCCGATCACGGCGATGTCGATCTCGACGAGGGTCGCGGTGGCCGCGATACCGGCCGCGAGGGCCTGCGCGGCCCGTTCGAAGGAGGCGACGGCGACCGGGTCGCCCGCGCGGGCGGCGGCGGCCACCGCGGCGGCCGAGGTGTCACCGTCCGGGCCCGGCCGCCAGCCGCCCTCGACCGCCCGCCGGGCGATGTTGGGACCGCTGGCGATCCGCTCGACGCAGCCGCGCGAACCACACGGACAGGCGTCGCCGTCCAGGTCCACGCTGATGTGGCCGATGTGGCCCGCGTTGCCCGTCGGCCCGGGATGCAGCTGCCCGTTGAGGACGAGGCCGCCTCCGACTCCGGTGGAGACCACCATGCACAGCGCGTTGGCGTGCCCGCGCGCCGCTCCCTGCCAGTGCTCGGCGGCCGTGATCGCCACGCCGTCGCCGATCAGCTCCACGGGCAGGTCCCCGGCCGCCGCACGCACCCGCTCGACGAGCGGATAGTCGCGCCAGCCGGGCACGTTGACGGGACTCACGGTGCCCGCGGAGGCGTCCACGGGACCCGCGCTGCCGATGCCGAGGGCGCTCGCGCGGGACCACGAGGGCGATGCGGTGAGTTCCGCGAGCACCTCCTCCACGGCCCGCATCACGGTGTCGCCGTCGTCCTGCGAGGGCGTCGGGCGCTGCGCGCGCACCAGGATCTTGCCGTGGCCGTCCACCAGCGCCCCGGCGATCTTGGTGCCGCCGATGTCGAGCGCGGCCACGAGGTCGGTGTGCATCAGTGTCAGATCTCCCCGTCAAACATGAGAACCACCAGAAGGTGAGTTGGACCGGTCTCGCGGTGGGGGCGCAGGCCGTAGATGTCGGTGGACAGTCTCTCTCGCATATGACAACGTTGTCCAGGCTCTATGCTCGACGCCACATCCTCATACAAACCCATGGACCTATGCATCCCCCGTGGACGACAGGACAGGACAGCGCATCGTGCCAGAGACCGCCCGCCGCCCCGAGAACCGCTACGGCAACCGTCCGACCATGAAGGACGTGGCCGCGCGCGCCGGTGTCGGCCTGAAAACGGTGTCGCGGGTGGTCAACGGCGAACCGGGCGTCACCCCGGACACCGAGCGCCGCGTCCAGGAGGCCATCGACGCACTGGGGTTCCGGCGCAACGACAGCGCGCGCGTCCTGCGCAAGGGTCGCACAGCGAGCATCGGCCTCGTCCTGGAGGACCTCGCCGACCCGTTCTACGGTCCCCTCAGCCGCGCGGTCGAGGAGGTGGCCCGCGCCCACGGCGCCCTGCTCATCAACGGCTCCAGCGCCGAAGACCCGGACCGCGAGCAGGAGTTGGTGCTCGCGCTGTGCGCCCGGCGGGTGGACGGTCTGGTGGTGATCCCGGCCGGGGACGACCACCGTTATCTGGAGCCTGAGATCAAGGCGGGTGTCGCGACCGTGTTCGTGGACCGTCCGGCCGGGCGGATCGACGCCGATGTCGTCCTCTCCGACAGCTACGGCGGCGCGCACGACGGGGTCACCCACCTCATCTCCCACGGCCACCGGCGCATCGGCTTCATCGGTGACATGCCCCGCATCCACACGGCGGCCGAGCGCCTGCGCGGCTACCGGGCCGCCATGGAGGACGCCGGGATAGCGGTCGAGGACTCCTGGATGTCCCTCGGTGTGACCGACCCCGTGCGGGTCCGCCGGGCCGCCGAGGAGATGCTGTCCGGCCCCTCCCCCGTCACCGCGATCTTCGCCGGCAACAACCGCGTGACGGTCACCGTCGTCCGGGTCCTCGCCGAACAGGCCCGGCGGATCGCCCTCGTGGGCTTCGACGACTTCGAACTCGCCGACCTGCTGCAGCCCGGCGTGACCGTCGTCGCCCAGGACGCGGCGGCCCTCGGCCGTACCGCGGCCGATCGTCTCTTCCGCCAGTTGGACGGCACGCTCATCGCCCCGGAACGCATCGAGTTGCCGACCCGGCTGATCACCCGGGGCTCGGGCGAGCTGCCGCCGTCGGACTGAGCCGAACCGTGAACGACCGTACGCTGGAGGCTCTGGGGCTGGCCCGGGCGCCGCGCGAGTTCCCGCTCGACTACCCGGGCGCCTGGCCCGCAGGCTCCGGACTCCTCGTCGGGGACCGGCTGTTGCCCCTGGACGGCCGCGTCACGTACGAGGACCGCACTCCGGTCCTCGCCATCGGTTCCAACGCCTGTCCCGGTCAACTGCGGCACAAGATGGCGGAGTTCGGGATCGACTCCCCCGTCCCGATGGTGAAGGTACGGGTCACCGGTGTCGACGTCGGTGTCTCGGCGCACGTGAGCCGCGTGGGCTATGTGTCCGCGTCGCCGCTCAACTCACCTGGTGTCGTGCGGGAGTTGTTCGTGACGTGGTTCGACGCGCGGCAGCTCGCGGTGGTGGACGCGAGTGAAGGGGCGTACGACCGGGCGCGGTTGACCGGGCCCGAGTTCCGTTTCGCGCCGTCGGACTCCGGGGAGCCGCTGCGGGGCGCGTATGTCTACGTCAACCGGTACGGGGTGTTGAGGGACCGTGCGGGTGTTCCGCGCCGGCATCCGGGGGAGCGCGCGCTGCTCACCGAACTTCTCGCCGCCTCACCGGAGTTGAGGAAGCTGTTCGGGCGGACGCCGGAGGAGTTCTGTGCTCGGGCGCGCGCCGACCGGGAGTTGTGCGAGCGGGGTACACGGCTGTTCCGGGAGGAGGGGCTGGTGACGGTATCCGGTCTGGAGCGGTTCGTAGGGCCTCAGCAGACCGGCAGCCCCGGGACCGGTTCGTCGTTGCCCCCGCCCTTGATGTAGACGTCGCTGACATAGACGTTCGTGTTGCCGCTGTCGTCGTCCGTCTTCGCCCACCAGATGTTGGTCCACTGGCCGTAGGTCTCGCGGCGGCCCAGATTCGCCTGGCAGTAGAAGTAGTTGGTGCCCGTGCCGAGCACACCCACCTCCGTGCCGGACGCGGTGTAGGACTTGGCGGTGCGCCACACCTGGCAGTTGTATTTGCCGCCGCCGATGGACTGACAGGCCGGGGCGGGACTGGAGCTGGGGCTGGTTCCGTCGGTGGGGGTGCTGTTGCCGCCCGAGCCTCCGCCGCCGGAGGACGTGGACCTGCTCGGCGAGGCGGTGGGAGTTCGCTTGGCCGTCGGGTCCTCACCCTTGCCGGTGTGCTGCTCGGTCGGTGCCTGAGTCCCGTCGGCGCCCTGCCCGGTGGGCTTGGCGGAGTCCGAGCGCTTGACGTCCGCGCGTGCGGTGGGCGAGGCGTCGCCGGCGTCCTGGACCGGGGGTGAGCCGCCCTGCGAAGTGACCGACGTGTCACCGGAGTTGACGTAGTGGGCGACGACCACTCCGGCACCGGCGAGGACGACCGCCGCGGCAGCGGCGGCGATCAGTACGCGTACCTTGCGGCGGGGGTGGGCGGGGTGCGCCATGGGCCCGGTCGGTGGGGCCGGGTGGGGCACTGGGGCGAGGGGCGGGCCGAAGCCCTGGGGGACAGAGGTGGCAGTGGGCGTGGGAGCGGGCGTGGAGACGGGTGGGAGGGTGTCCGATCCAGTCGGCGGAACCGGTGAACCGGGGGCTTGGGCTCCCGGTCCGGGCGGAATCCCGGGGGTACCGGCCGCGCTCGGCTCTCCGGTTCCGGCCGGGGCCTCGGACGGCTCTCCAGGTCCTGCCAGGGCTTCGGGCCGCTCCGCACTCCCAAGACCGGTGGTGCGGGCCGCCGTTGACTCCTGCGGGTCCTGAACCGGGGCTTCCGGCCCATCGCTTCCGCTCGGTGTCTTCGCCCCCGTTCCGAAGCCCGCCGCCACCGCGGCAGCCCCTCCCCCGGCCCCCCTCAGCAAAGTCGTCGGCGAGTCCGTCTCCGGCGCCTGCGCCACCGCTTCCAGCAGCCTGCGTGCCAGGTCGGCGTCGGGGCGGGACTCGGGGCGTTTGTCGAGGAGTTGGCGCAGGACGGGGGTGAGCGGACCGGCGCGGTGGGGTTCGGGCAGGGGCTCGTCGACGATCGCCGTGAGGGTGGAGTACGTCGAGGTGCGACGGAACGGTGAGGCGCCCTCGACAGCCGCGTACAGCGTGGCGCCCAGGGCCCAGACGTCGGAGGCCGGGCCGGGGTCGGCGCCCTGCGCGCGCTCGGGAGCCAAGTAGTCCAGGGAGCCGATGAGTTCGCCGCTGCGGGTGAGGTGCGTGGCGGAGCCGTCGCCCGGGTCGTCCATGGTCGCTATGCCGAAGTCCGTGAGGACGACCCGGCCCGAGCGCTCCAGCAGGATGTTCCCGGGCTTCACATCGCGGTGCAGCACACCGGCGGCGTGGGCGGCGGCCAGTGCCTCCATCACCCTCGCGCCGATCCCGGCCGCCTCGCGCGGGTCGATGGGGCCGCGTTCGCCCAGCACGTCGTCCAGGGAGGGACCGTCGATCAGCTCCATGACGATCAGCGGGCGGCCGTCGACCTCGGCGATGTCGTGCACGGCGACGACACCGGGATGGCGGACCCGCGCCGCCGCCCGTGCCTCGCGCTGCATCCGCAGCCGCAGATCGGCGAGTTCGGGCGCGTAGTCGTCGGTGAAGGAGCGCAGTTCCTTGACCGCGACCTCACGGCCGAGGACCTCGTCGACGGCGCGCCAGACCACGCCCATTCCGCCGCGCCCGAGCCGGGCCACGACGCGATAGCGCCCGGCCAGCAGTCGGCCGACTCCGTCCGCGCGTCCGCTCTCCCCCGAAGACACTGCCGCTCCGTTTCTGTGGCACAACCATGAACGCCGTACAGCCTACGGGGCGGCAGTGACAACAGGAGGGGGCGGCGGCAGCTGTGACAGGTCCGCTACTTGGCGGACGCCGTCAGGTCGCCCCGGCGGGGCGCGGCGAAGCCCTCCAGGTCCGTGCGGGTCAGCCCGGTCGCGTCGGCCACCTCGGCGATGTCGAGCGCGCCGCAGTCCAGGCCGCGCAGCAGATAGCCGCTGAGGGCCTTGGCGGTCGCGGGCTCGTCCATGACGTCGCCGCCGGCCCGGTTGGCGTAGCGGGCGAGGCGGGCGGCGGCCTGTTCGAAGCCCTCGCGGTAGAAGGCGAAGACGGCCGCGTAGCGGGTGGGGATGTGGCCGGGGTGCATGTCCCAGCCCTGGTAGTACGCGCGGGCCAGTGCCCGCCGGGTGAGGCCGTAGTGCAGCCGCCAGGCGTCGTGGACCTGAGTCGTCGGACCGACGGGCAGCACATTGGTCGAACCGTCCGAGACGCGTACGCCCGTCCCGGCCGCCGCGACCTGCATGACGGCCTTCGCGTGGTCGGCGGCGGGGTGGTCACTGGCCTGGTAGGCGGCGGAGACACCGAGGCAGGCGCTGTAGTCGAAGGTGCCGTAGTGCAGGCCGGTGGCACGGCCCTCGGCGGCCTGGATCATGCGGGCGACCGTGGCGGTCCCGTCGGTGGCCAGGATGGACTGGCTGGTCTCGATCTGGATCTCGAAGCCGATCCGGCCGGCGGCGAGCCCGTGCGCCTTCTCGAAGGCCTCCAGGAGTCGCGCCATCGCGGTGACCTGCTCGGCGTAGGTGACCTTGGGCAGGGTCAGGACCAGCCCCTCGGGCAGTCCGCCGGCCGCCATCAGTCCGGTCAGGAAGATGTCGAGGGTGCGGATGCCGCGGTCGCGCACCGGCGCTTCCATGCACTTCATCCGGATGCCCATGTACGGCGCCGCCGTGCCCTTCGCGTACGCGTCGGCGATCAGCCGGGCCGCGCGGGCGGCGGCCTCGTCCTCCTCGGCGTCGGGGCGGGGGCCGTAGCCGTCCTCGAAGTCGACGCGCAGGTCTTCGATCGGCTCGCGCTCCAACTTGGCCCGCACGCGCGCGTGGACGGGCTCGGCGAGTTCGTCGGAGAGCCCGAGGACGGCGGCGAAGGAGGCGGCGTCGGGGGCGTGCTCGTCGAGAGCGGCCAGCGCGCGGTCGCCCCAGGCGCGGATCGTGTCGGCGGCGAAGACGTCACCAGGGACGTAGACCGTGTGGACGGGCTGGCGGGTGCCGGGGTCGCCGGGGTAGCGGCGCTCCAGTTCGGCGTCGACCGGTGCCAGGGAGGCGCTGATCTCCTCGCCGACCGCGCCCGCGAGGCTCGTCGCCACCTTCTCCTGCTCGCCCTGACCCATCCCACAGCCTCCAGGTTTCCGCTCTACGGAATCAACAATCCGTAGAACGAAGTTATCCGTGGATCTTCCCGCCGGTCAACACCCTGTCCACGGCGTGAACCGACACCGTTCACTCCCGCCCCGAGGCCCTCTTCCGCCCGGCTCTTCGCCCCTTCATCCTGACTCCCAAGGGGAGGGGATGCACATGGCCACTGTCAGGACGGTGACGCGTCGCGCCGGGCTCACCACACTGGTGGCGGCCGCCGTCGCCCTGCCACTCATCGGAACGGCACGTTCCGGAACAGCCCGGAAGGAGACCCGCCTGCTGGACGTCATGACCTTCAACCTGCGCTTCGCGAGCAGCGAGGAGCCCAACAGCTGGCAGGTCCGTCGCCCGGTGATGCGCGACCTGCTGCTCCGCGCGGCCCCCGACATCATCGGCACCCAGGAGGGCCTCTACGCGCAGCTCCAGAACATCAAGCAGGACCTCGCGCCGCACTACGACTGGATCGGCGGCGGCCGCAAGGGCGGCAGCTTCGACGAGGAGACGGCGATCTTCTACGACACCCGCCGGCTCGCCCCCGTCGAGTACGACCAGTTCTGGCTCTCCGACACGCCCGCGGTGATCGGCTCGAACACCTGGGGCGGCGCCCACCCGCGCATCGCCACCTGGATCCGCTTCCGCGACCTCGGGGACGGCGGACGGCAGTTCTACGTCCTCAACACCCATCTGGACAACGCGAGTCAGTACGCACGCGAGCGTGCCGCCACACTCATCGCCGAGCGCCTCGCCCGTCTCGACCGCTCCCTGCCGATCGTGGTGACCGGCGACTTCAACACCGCCGCCCACACCACCTCGGTCTACGACACGATGCTCGGCGCCGGCCTCAGGGACACCTGGGACGCGGCGGCCGGGCGCGGGCAGCTGTACGGCACCTTCCACGGCTATCGCGCGCTCGTCCCCGACGGGAACCGCATCGACTGGATCCTGGTCACCGAGGGGGTCACCGTACGCCGTACGGCCATCGACACGTTCTCCGAGAACAGCCAGTTCCCCAGCGACCATCTGCCCGTGCAGTCCACGATCAGCCTGGGATGAGCGGCCCAGGACACGCCGAGACCCCCACGACCGCGCGGGTCGCAGGGGCCTGACGGCACTTGTGGAGATCAGCCCTTGCGGGTGTTGATCTCCTCCGTGAGCTGCGGGACGACGTCGAAGAGGTCGCCGACCACGCCGTAGTCGACGAGGTCGAAGATCGGGGCCTCGGCGTCCTTGTTGACGGCCACGATCGTCTTCGAGGTCTGCATGCCCGCGCGGTGCTGGATCGCGCCGGAGATGCCGTTGGCGATGTAGAGCTGCGGGGAGACGCTCTTGCCGGTCTGGCCGACCTGGTTGGAGTGCGGGTACCAGCCGGCGTCGACGGCGGCGCGCGAGGCGCCGACGGCCGCGCCGAGGGAGTCGGCGAGCGCCTCGATGATCGCGAAGTTCTCCGAGCCGTTCACACCACGACCACCGGAGACGACGATCGCGGCCTCGGTCAGCTCCGGGCGGCCGGTCGACTCGCGCGGGGTGCGCGCGGTGACCTTGGTACCGGTGGCCTTGTCCGAGAAGGTGACCGCGAGGGCCTCGACCGTACCGGCGGCCGGGGCGGCCTCCACGGCGGCCGAGTTGGGCTTCACGGTGATGACCGGGGTGCCCTTGGAGACACGGGTCTTGGTGGTGAAGGAGGCGGCGAACACCGACTGCGTCGCGACCGGACCCTCGGCGCCGGCCTCCAGGTCGGTGGCGTCGGTGATGATGCCGGAGCCGATGCGCACCGCGAGGCGGGCGGCGATCTCCTTGCCCTCGGCGGAGGACGGCACCAGGACGGCGGCCGGGGAGACGGCGTCGTAGGCGGCCTGGAGGGCGTCCACCTTCGGTACGACGAGGTAGTCGGCGTACTCGGCGGCGTCGTGGGTGAGCACCTTCACCGCGCCGTGCTCGGCGAGCGCGGCGGCGGTGCTCTCGGCACCGGAGCCGAGGGCGACCGCGACGGGCTCGCCGATACGGCGGGCCAGCGTCAGCAGCTCCAGGGTGGGCTTGCGGACGGCACCGTCCACGTGGTCGACGTAGACGAGAACTTCAGCCATGGGAATGGTCTCCTGCGTGCTTGCGAAGTCTGAGGGGCGGTAAGCGAGTTGGGCCTTGGGCCTAGATGAACTTCTGGCCCGCGAGGAACTCGGCGAGCTGCTTGCCGCCCTCGCCCTCGTCCTTGACGATCGTGCCGGCGGTGCGCGCGGGGCGCTGGGCCGCGGAGTCGACGGCGGTCCAGGCGCCTTCGAGGCCGACCTCGTCGGTGTCGATCTCCAGGTCGGAGAGGTCCCAGGCCTGAACCGGCTTCTTCTTGGCGGCCATGATGCCCTTGAAGGACGGGTAACGCGCCTCGCCCGACTGGTCGGTGACGGACACGACGGCCGGCAGGGAGGCCTCCAGCTGCTCGGAGGCGGTGTCGCCGTCCCGGCGGCCCTTGACGACGCCGTCCGCGACGGAGACCTCGGAGAGCAGCGTGACCTGGGGGACGCCCAGGCGCTCGGCCAGCAGGGCGGGGATCACACCGGCGGTGCCGTCGGTGGAGGCCATGCCGGAGACGACCAGGTCGAAGCCGGCCTTCTCGATCGCCTTGGCCAGCACCAGGGAGGTGCCGATGGCGTCGGTGCCGTGCAGATCGTCGTCCTCGACGTGGATCGCCTTGTCGGCACCCATGGAAAGCGCCTTGCGCAGGGCGTCCTTGGCGTCCTCCGGGCCCACGGTCAGGACGGTGATCTCCACGTCGTCGTCCGAGTTCTCGGAGATCTGCAGCGCCTGCTCGACCGCGTACTCGTCGAGCTCGGAGAGCAGACCGTCCACGTCGTCCCGGTCGACGGTCAGGTCATCGGCGAAGTGCCGGTCGCCAGTGGCGTCGGGCACGTACTTCACAGTGACAACGATCCTCAAGCTCACGCCGGCTCTCCTACTGCATCGTCATTTTTCGGCTGCCTACTTCCAGGCAGCATAGGCGCCTTGAACGGCCGTTCCCGGTGCGGGCGGCCGGTGCTCCGAGCGAAATATTACTCGCCAGTACGCAGCACTACGCTCCCTCAGCAGGTGCCCGCTAAGCAAGCGCTTTGAACTGTGACCTGTGCAACGCAGCGTAATCGGAACTCGACGCTTCCGCAGGGTGGCCCGTCACCCACCGGGAGTGGTCTCAGTCACGCAGCCCGTTGAAGCGGCCCTGGTGGTAGAGGAGCGGGCGGCCGGAGCCGGCGTGGTCACCGAGGACGACCTCGGCGATGACGATGCGATGGTCCCCCGCGGGCACGCGCGCGACGACCCTGCACACCAGCCAGGCGAGCACGCCGTCGAGGACCGGTACACCCTCGGGCCCCTCGTGCCAGACGGTGGGCGCCCCGAACCGGTCGGCGCCACTACGGGCGAAGGTGGCGGCCAACTGCTCCTGGTGCTCGCCGAGTATGTGCACGCCGACGTGGTCGGCCCCGGATATCGCGGGCCAGCTGGACGCGCCGGTGCTGATCCCGAAGGACAGCATCGGGGGCTGGGCCGAGACGGAGCTGAGCGAGGTGGCGGTGAAGCCGACCGGACCGGTCTCACCGCGCGCGGTGATCACCGCCACACCGGCCGCGTGCTGCCGGAAGACGGAACGCAGCAGGTCGGGAGAGGCGAGCTGGGAGGTGCCGAGATCGGGCGTGGCCGTCATGGGGCTGTCCTTCTTGGGGAGGCGACGAGCTGGACCGTGGCTGCTCAACAGCCCGGACAGCACGCGCTCGCGGTGCGTGCGAGGTCGACGTGCACCCGCCCGAAAAGAAGGAGTTCCGAAGGCATACAGTCAGGCTGACGATAGGTGGTGTGCGCAGTCAAGTACGTTCCGGCATATGGGAGATGACTCACCGCTTCCGCCCGAATCGTCAAACCGCCTCCCCCAGGGCCGCGATGACATCCGCCTTGCGGGGGAGCCCGGTGGCGCGCCGCACGACCCGCCCGTCCGCGTCGAGCACCAGCACGGTGGGGGTCTTCAGGATGTCGAGTTCCCGTACGAGGTCCAGATGGTCCTCGGCGTCGATCTCGATGTGACGCACTCCGGGGACCATGCCGGACACCTCGCCCAGCACCCGGCGCGTGGCCCGGCAGGGCGCGCAGAAGGCGCTGGAGAACTGCACCAGGGTGGCCTTCTCGCCGAGGTCGCCGCCCAACTCGGTGGCGCCGAGCCGTTTTCCGCCGTCGCGCCCGCGCACCCGTACTCTCCCGCTCCGCCGCCGATGCAGCACTCCGTAGGCGCTCGCCGCCGCGAGCACCGCCACGCACACCACAAGTCCGGTCATCCCCTGCTCCAGCGTTCACGAGACTGCAAAGATTCCCAGCACCACGAATCGTTTCCGCTGCGGAATCCTGGGTTCATGGACATCGATGTGAGAGGACCGCGCTTCGGGGCGGCCCTGACGACCGCGGTGCTGGCGGTCGTGCTGGTCACCGGCAGTTTCTGGCTGCTGGCCTGGCAGACCCTGGCGTTCGCGCTGGGCGCGGCGGGCGGCGTGGGCCGCTCACCGTACGGCTGGCTGTTCCGGAAGGCCGTACGGCCGCGGATCGGGCCGCCGACCGAGTTCGAGTCGCCGGAGCCGCCGCGGTTCGCGCAGGCCGTCGGGCTGGTCTTCGCGGGGGTGGGTCTGGTCGGTTTCGGCCTGGGGCCGACCTGGCTGGGGCTCGCGGCGACCGGTGCCGCGCTCGCCGCCGCGTTCCTCAATGCCGCGTTCGGGTACTGCTTGGGGTGCGAGATGTACCTGCTCGTACGGCGGGTGACGGTTCGCACAGAGTAAAGGCAATTTAAAAGTCCGAGGTGGATCAAGTGATGGACGTGACGAGGATCTCGCCGTTCTACGGCACGAGGACTGGCCAGTCGTTCGTTCTTCGGGCACGATCTGCGCAATGCCGTAAACCTACGGCTGCGTAACTTTCCCGCCCGGAGAACCCCTTCCAGGCAGAGAGAAGGGTCCACCCCGTCCATGGCTGAGCTTGTCTACCGCCCCGTCGTCGGTCTCGCCCAAACGTTGTTCAAGGTCTGGGACCTCAAGATCGACCTCAAGGGATCGGAGAACATTCCGCGCTCGGGCGGCGCTGTGCTGGTCAGCAACCACATCAGCTACCTGGACTTCATCTTCGACGGCCTGGCCGCCCTGCCGCAGAAGCGCCTGGTGCGTTTCATGGCGAAGGAGTCGGTGTTCCGGCACAAGATCTCCGGTCCGCTGATGCGCGGCATGAAGCACATCCCGGTGGACCGCAAGCAGGGCGAGACCGCCTACCAGCACGCGCTGGAGTCGCTGCGGTCCGGTGAGATCGTCGGCGTCTTCCCCGAGGCGACGATCTCGCAGTCCTTCACCCTGAAGAGCTTCAAGTCCGGCGCCGCGCGCATGGCCCAGGAGGCCGGCGTCCCGCTGATCCCGATGGCCCTGTGGGGCACGCAGCGGCTGTGGACCAAGGGCCACCCGAAGAACTTCAAGCGCAGCCACACCCCGATCACCATCCGGGTCGGCGAGCCGGTGGAGGCCCCTCAGGACCAGTACGCGGGCGCGATCACCCGTCGGCTGCGCGAGCGCGTCCAGGAGCTGCTTGAGGTCGCGCAGCGCGCCTATCCGGTCCGCCCGAAGGGCCCGGACGACACCTGGTGGATGCCGGCCCATCTCGGCGGCACCGCACCCACCGCCGAAGAGGTCAAGGCGGCCGAGGCTCGCTGAATCGTCACGCCGGGGCGTGGACGGTGATCCGCGCCCCGGGGCTGAACTTCTCCAGCAGTTCGGCGAGTTCGGCGCCCGCGCGTTCCACCTCGGCCACGGGCATCGGCGCCAGGCTCTCCAACAGGAAGACGGCGGACGTCGATTCCTCCGTGAGCCTGGTGCGCGGCCCCTGTCGCCAGTTCCAACGGCGGCAGGTGACACCGACCGCGTCGGTCCACACCACCTCGCCCGCGTCCGGGTGTTCGACGACCTCCTCGCCGCCCGCGACGGTCACGAACTCCTCGTCCCCAGTGGCCCGTTGGAGGGTCATGCCGCCCTGGATGCGGTCGATGTCCTCACCGCCCACGGGGATCAAGTACGCGACGCTGATGGCGTTGTAGAGGTCGACCAGCACATTGATCCGGGGCAGCCCGGCGTCCGTGAGCGCCCTCTTGGCCAGCGCCTCCGCCGAGTTGCGGGTGCGCGACGGCTTCGACCCGAACGCCGTGTACACCTCGCGCCAGGCCGCCATGTGCGGGTCCTCGTGCGGGGCACGACCGTCCAGCCGTACGGCCAGTCGGCGGGCCGCGTCGTCGAGGAGCGCCGAACTCGCTTCGGTGCTGGGCCCGTTGACCAGTCCGTGCGCCTCGATCGCGACATGCGTGAAACCGGGCGCGAGGGTGCGGACTTCGTCGGTCACGGTCAGGGTGAGCGTCATGGGGTGCCTCAGAGTGCGGTCGGGAGTGCCTGCCACAGGTGCGGCCGGTCGGGGGCGGCCTTGAGAGCGCTCAGCACGACCGGGTGCGGTTCAGCGTACAGGACCGGGTAGTCCAGCTCACTGAACTCCGGATCGGGTACGAAGGCCAGCCGCTCGCCGTCGAGGGAGAACTGCGCGTCCACGCCCGGCTTGTTGCCGCGCGGATCCTGCCGGTGCCAGGCCCCGTTGAACCGCACGGCAATCAGCCCGTGCACCACGTCGAACTTCTGGTAGCACAAGGCCGTGGGGATGTCCTCGGCCCGCAGCAGCGCGGCCAGCGCGTGCGCCTTGGCGTAGCAGATGCCGGTGCCCTGCTCCAGGACGTCGGAGGCCCGCCAGGTGACGCGCGGATCACCGACGTCCTGCGAGTGGGCAATCTCGTCCCGCACGAAGTCGAAGGCCAGGCGTGCATAGCCATACGAGTCTGCAGCGCCCACGGCGAGACGCGCGGCCGTCTCCCGGACGAGGGGATGGTCGTGGTCGATGGCCTCGTCAGCTGCCAAGTAGGCGGACAGGTCGGGGGTGTTCTGGATCAGCTCCATGACTGGAGAGCATAGGAAAGCGATCACACGAGAGTCAATGACTTTTCAGGAGACCGCATACCTATGCAATATCTGCTCAAGCGTGACTAGCGCGCCATCTCCTCCTTGAGCGCCGCCACGAACGCGTCCACGTCGTCCTCGGTCGTGTCGAAGCCGCACATCCAGCGGACGTCACCGGCCGCCTCGTCCCAGAAGTAGAACCGGAAGCGCTCCTGAAGGCGCACGCTCACGTCGTGCGGGAGGCGGGCGAAGACACCGTTGGCCTGCACCGGGTAGAGGATCTCCACACCGTGCACCGCGCGGACGCCCTCGGCGAGGCGCTGGGCCATCTCGTTGGCGTGGCGGGCGTTGCGCAGCCACAGGTCCTTGGCGAGCAGCGCCTCCAACTGCACAGAGACGAAGCGCATCTTGGAGGCGAGCTGCATGGACAGCTTGCGCAGATGCTTCATGTGGCTGACGGCGTCCTGATTGATCACCACGACCGCCTCGCCGAAGATCGCGCCGTTCTTCGTCCCGCCCAGGGAGAGGATGTCGACGCCCACCGCGTTGGTGAACGTCCGCATGGGGACGTCCAGTGAGGCCGCCGCGTTGGCTATCCGGGAGCCGTCGAGGTGGACCTTCATGCCACGCGCGTGGGCGTGGTCGCAGATCGCGCGGATCTCGTCGGGCGTGTACAGGGTGCCGAGTTCGGTGCTCTGGGTGATCGAGACGACCTGCGGCATCGCGCGGTGCTCGTCGTCCCAGCCGTAGGCCTGCTTGTCGATCAGTTCGGGCGTGAGTTTGCCGTCGGGGGTGGGCACCGTGAGCAGCTTCAGCCCGCCCATGCGCTCGGGGGCGCCGCCCTCGTCGACGTTGATGTGGGCGCTCTCGGCGCAGATGACCGCGCCCCAGCGGTCGGTGACCGCCTGGAGCGCGACGACGTTGGCGCCGGTGCCGTTGAAGACCGGGAATGCCTCGGCCGTGGCGCCGAAGTGGCTGCGGATGATGCCCTGGAGGTTCTCGGTGTAGTCGTCCTCTCCGTAGGCGACCTGGTGGCCGCCGTTGGCGAGGGCGAGGGCGGCGAGCACCTCGGGGTGGGCGCCGGCGTAGTTGTCGCTGGCGAAGCCGCGGATCTCCGGGTCGTGGTGGCGCCGTGCGTCGGTCTTCGGAGGGTTCACGGCTTCTCGGTCAGCCACAGACGGTGTCCGTTCACTTCGGCGGCGGGCTTGTCCCAGACGCCGGCGATGGCCTCGGCGAGGTCCTTGACGTCGGTGAAACCCGCGAACTTCGCGTTGGGGCGTTCGGCGCGCATCGCGTCGTGCACCAGCGCCTTCACCACCATGATGGCGGCGGCGGAGGTGGGCCCGTCCGCACCCCCCGCCTTGCGGTAGCCGTCGGCCATCGCGAGGGTCCAGGCCTCGGCGGCGGCCTTGGAGGCGGAGTACGCGGCGTTGCCCGCCGTGGGCTTGCTGGCGCCCGCCGCACTGATCAGCAGGTACCGGCCGCGGTCGCTGCGCTCCAGGCTGTCGTAGAAGGCCAGGGAGGTGTGCTGGACGGTGCGGATGAGGAGCTTCTCCAGCAGGTCCCAGTCGGCGAGGTCGGTCTCGGTGAAGGTGGCGCTGCCGCGCCAGCCGCCGACGAGGTGGACCAGGCCGTCGACGCGGCCGAAGTCCTTCTCGATGTGCGCGGCCCAGTCGCGGGTGGCCTGCGGGTCGAGCAGGTCGACGGTGTCTCCTACGACGGTGGCGCCGCCGTGCGCGTAGCGGGCCGCGTCCACGGCCTCCGCCAGGCGTTCGGGATGCGCGTCCGAGCCGACGACGGTCGCGCCCGCCTCCGCCAGCCGCAGCAGCACGGCGTGGCCGGCCGGCCCGCCCGCTCCGGCCACCGCGATCACCGCGCCGTTGAGCGCCCCGTTCCCCATGGTCCTCGCCTCCTGAGCCACTTCGGTGCTGCGGCCGCTCACGCGGCGATCCGCTCGGCACTCTCCGCCGTGATGCCCCGGGTCGAGGCGATCACGTTCTTGAGCTTCTTGGAGAGGGCCTCATAGAACATGCTCAGCGGAAACTCGTCCGGAAGCACGTCATCCACGAGTTTCCGCGGCGGCTGGCTCAGGTCCAGGGCGTCGGGACCCTTGGCCCACTTGGAGCCCGGGTGCGGGGCGAGGTAGGTGGCGACCAGCTCGTAGGCCTTGAACCAGTGGACGAGCTTGGGGCGGTCGATGCCCGCGCGGTAGAGGTCCTCGATCTCGGCGCACAGCTGGTTGGTGACCTCGGGGGCGCGTCGCCAGTCGATGTGCAGCTTGTTGTCGGTCCAGCGGACGACGTCGTGCTGGTGGAGGTAGGCGAAGAGGAGCTGGCCGCCGAGTCCGTCGTAGTTGCGGACGCGCTCGCCGGTGACCGGGAAGCGGAACATGCGGTCGCAGAGGACCGCGTACTGCACGTCACGGGCCTGCGGGACGCCGTCGGCCTCCAGCTTCACGGCCTCCTTGAAGGCGGTGAGGTCGCAGCGCAGCTCTTCGAGGCCGTACATCCAGAACGGCTGGCGCTGCTTGATCATGAACGGGTCGAAGGGCAGGTCGCCGTGGCTGTGGGTGCGGTCGTGGACCATGTCCCACAGGACGAATGCCTCCTCGCAGCGCTTCTGGTCGTCGACCATCGTGGCGATGTCCTCGGGCAGTCGCATGCCGAGAATCTCCACGGCGGCCTCGGTGACCCGGCGGAAGCGGGCGGCCTCGCGGTCGCAGAAGATGCCACCCCAGGAGAATCGTTCCGGCGCCTGGCGTACGGCGATGGTCTCCGGGAAGAGCACGGCCGAGTTGGTGTCGTAGCCGGTCGTGAAGTCCTCGAAGGTGATGCCGCAGAACAGCGGGTTGTCGTAGCGGGTCGCCTCCAGCTCGGCCAGCCAGTCGGGCCAGACCATGCGCAGGACGACCGCTTCGAGGTTGCGGTCCGGGTTGCCGTTCTGCGTGTACATCGGGAAGACGACCAGGTGCTGGAGTCCGTCCCGGCGGTTCGCGGCGGGCTGGAAGGCCAGCAGCGAGTCGAGGAAGTCGGGCACCTGGAAGCCGTCGGCGGCCCACTGCTCCAGGTCCCTGACCAGAGCGGCGTGATAACCGGCATCGTGCGGGAGCAGCGGGGAGAGCACCTCGACGGCACCCGTCACCCGGCGTACGGCGAACTCGGCCTCCGCGCGGTCCGGGGCGCCCTCGGCCGCGAAGTCGATCGACCCGTCCTTGGTCTGCCATGGCCGGATCCGCTCCACGGCATCCTTGAGCACGGGCCATGCCGGATGCTCCACCACCCTGGTCACGGGAGGAACCTGCTCCTCCGAACCCACCTGCACAAGAATTTCCGTCATGTCACTTCCTCCACGGGAGAACCCAGCGTATGGAAACCGTATACATATGTGGTTTCTCCCAGCAAGGGGACCTTCGGGAAATTATCCTGCCGACCCCTGCTCGTGACCGAACTTTTTCCTGCCGGAAACCGTGAAGGCCGCCGAAGAGCCATCGCGCGGCTACCCAGGGAGCGGGGCGTCGAAACCGGCCAGCGGTCAATCGCCCCGGGACTCGCCCACCCCGGGGTGACCGTCCCGACCGGTGCCGCGCAGGTCGGCCGCCGACGTCTCCGCGATCCTCCGTGTACGCGCGGGTCCAACGCCGGGCCCGGCCGTTAGGCTGCGGCTCTGCCGCGTGGACGCCGGTGTCCGGCCGCGCCCACGCGCGCGTGCCGAGCCGCCGTCGACGGAAGCGAGTTGAACCTTGAACTTCCTTACCATCGGTCACCGCGGAGTCATGGGTCTCGAACCCGAGAACACTCTCCGTTCCTTCGTCGCCGCCGAGCAGGGCGGCCTCGACGTCATCGAACTCGATCTGCACCTGAGCAGGGACGGCGCCCTCGTCGTCATGCACGACGCCGACGTGGACCGTACGACCGACGGGACCGGTCCGATCGCCGAACGGACCCTCGACGAGCTGCGCACCCTGGACGCGGGCCGCGGCGAGCGCGTACCCACCTTCGAGGAGGTGCTGGACGCGGTCCGGTCACCGCTCCAGGCCGAGATCAAGGACCTGGCGGCGGCACGGGCGCTGGCCGAGGTCATGCACCGGCGGGACCTGGTCGGACGGGTCGAGGTGTCCTCGTTCCACGACGAGGCGATCACCGAGATCGCCCGCCTGGTGCCCGGCGTCCGTACCGCGCTGATCGCGAGCCGCTTCGGCCCGGACGTGGTGGAGCGGGCCACCGAGGCCGGTGCCGAAACGGTCTGCCTCAACATCCGCAGGCTGACCCTGGAGGTCGTCGAGGCGGCCCGCAAGGCGGACCTGAAAATCATCGGCTGGGTGGTGAACACCCAGGACCAGCTGCGGCTCGTACGCGCCCTGGGCCTGGACGGCGCGACCACCGACTACCCGGAGATCAAACGCACGGGTCGCTTCACCGCGTGAGGACTACACCAGTTCCTTGACCAGCAGCTCGAACTGCAGGTCGTCGCGCTGCGGAATGCCGAACCGCTCGTCGCCGTACGGGAACGGGGTCATCCGGCCCGTACGGCGGTAGCCGCGGCGCTCGTACCAGGCGATGAGGTCGTTGCGTACGGAGATCACGGTCATGTGCATCTCCCCCACCCCCCAGCTCTCCTTGGCGGCGCGCTCGGCCTCCGCGATGATGACCTTGCCGAGGCCGCCGCCCTGGAGCTGCGGGCTGACCGCGAACATCCCGAAGTAGGCGTGGTCGCCCCGGTGTTCGAGCTGGCAGCAGGCGACGACCCGGCCGTCGCGTTCGACGACCAGCAGTCGGCTGTCGGGCGACTTGATGACCGTCAGCACACCCTCGGGATCGGTCCGCTGCCCTTCGAGGATGTCCGCCTCGGTGGTCCATCCGGCCCGGCTGTCGTCGCCCCGGTAGGCCGACTCGATCAGCACGACGAGGGCGTCCACGTCGGCGTCGGTGGCGTCGCGGAAGGTCAGTCCGGTGGCGGCGGTGTCCATGGTGCACAACTCCGATCAGAGGCGCGGCTCGGCAGTGACGAGAGTAACGCGGCCCGCACACTAGGCTCCGGCCGCATGGTGCACGTACTGAGCAGCCGTATTCTGCTGCGCCCCACCGATCCCGACCGCTCCCGCGCCTTCTACGGCGAGCAGCTCGGGCTGCCCGTCTACCGGGAGTTCGGCACGGGGGTGGAGCGCGGGACCGTCTACTTCCTCGGCGGCGGATTCCTGGAGGTCTCCGGACGCTCCGACACCCCGCCCTCGCCCGCCGTGCGGCTGTGGCTGCAGGTCGCGGACGCGGGGGCCGCGTACGAGGAGTTGCGGGCGAAGGGCGTCGAGATCGCACGGCCGCCGGTGAAGGAGCCCTGGGGGTTGGTGGAGATGTGGGTGGCGGACCCGGACGGGACACGGATCGTGCTGGTGGAGGTGCCGGCGGATCATCCGCTGCGGTACCGGCCGGGCATCTAGGCGTACGGCTCCCACGGCGGCCTTCCGTGTCGGTTGGCCGGGGTCGCGGCCCGGGCTTAGCGTGCTGGAAGGGGTACTTCCTGCGGAAGGAACACCATGAAGCTCGACAGGCCGGTGACCGGCGGGCCCTGTTGGGTCGAGCTGGGGACCAGTGACCTTGACGCGGCCAAGCGCTTCTACACGGACGTGCTCGGCTGGCGTCCGGAGACCGATCCCCGGCAGGAGGCGGGCGGTTACACGGTCGCGCACGTCGGGGAAGCGGCGGTCGCCGGTCTGACGCCCCTGTTCCAGGAGTCGCAGCCGGTGGCGTGGAACGTGTCGTTCGCGGTGACGGACGCCGACGCGACCGCGGAACGGGTGCGTACGGCCGGCGGGACGCTGCTGATGGAGCCGGCCGACGTGTTCGACATGGGGCGCTTCGCGGTCGCCGTGGACCCGGGCGGGGCCGTGTTCCAGATGTGGCAGGCGCGGACCTTCCCCGGCGCCGGACTGTTCAACTCACCCGGCGCGCTGGGCTGGGTGGAACTGCTGACGCGGGCGCCCGAGCGGGCCGAGACCTTCTACACGAGCGTGTTCGGCTGGACCGTCCGGCCCTCGGCCTACTACCCGCAGTGGGGCATCGACGGCGCCGACTTCGGCGGCCTGATGGCGATGGACGAGAAGTTCCCGCCGCAGGTCGCACCGCACTGGCTCCCGTACTTCGCGGTGACCGACGTCGGCACGGCCGCCGCCGCGACGACCGGCGCGGGCGGCGCGGTCCTCATGGAACCCCGAGCCGTCGGCGACGTACGGCACATCGCCGCGCTGCGGGATCCGCAGGGCGCGGTGTTCGGGGTGCACGCGGCGGACTGAGGCGAAGTCCGGCCCGCCGCGACCGGCCCTTGCCCTGAAGTGCGCTCCAGCTTCTAGCGTCGTCCGCACGACCTGCCTGAAGGGGAACCGATCGTGCGGTACACACTGTTCGGCAAGACCGGCCTGCGCGTGAGCGAGCTGAGCCTCGGCGCGATGGTCATGGGCGACGATCCCGCCCACGGCTCCGACAAGGAGACCACCGCCCGCCTTCTGAACGCCTACGCCGACGCGGGCGGCAACTTCGTCGACACGGCGAACATCTACACCGGCGGAGCGTCCGAGCGGATCCTCGGTGAACTGCTGGAAGGACGGCGCGAGTCGTTCGTGCTGGCCAGCAAGTACACGTGCGGGACCCGCGAGGGGGACGTCAACGCGGCGGGCAACCACCGCAAGAACCTGGTGCGGTCGGTGGAAGCGAGCCTGGAGCGGCTGCGCACGGACCGGCTCGACATCCTGTGGGTGCACGCCCGGGACAACTTCACCCCGGTCGACGAGGTGATGCGGGCGCTCGACGATCTCGTCCGGACCGGCAAGGTGCTGTACGTCGGTGTCTCGGACTGGCCCGCGTGGGAGATCGCGCAGGCCAACACCCTTGCGGAGCTGAGGGGTTGGACCGCGTTCGCCGGTTCGCAGCTGCGTTACAACCTGCTGGAGCGGACGCCGGAGCGTGAACTGCTGCCGCAGGCCCGGGCGTTCGGCCAGGCGGTGCTGGCGTGGGCGCCGCTCGCGGCCGGGAAGCTCACCGGCAAATACCGCCGGGGCGAGGCGGGCCGGCTCGACAGCTGGAGCGACCGGCCGAACCCGAGGGACGAGGACGTGATCACCGCCGTCCTGGAGATCGCCGAACAGGGCGGCTGGAGTCCGGCCCAGGTCGCCCTGGCCTGGCTGCTGGGCCGCCCCGGCACCGTCGTCCCCATCATCGCGGCCACCAAGGAGCACCAGCTCGCCGACAACCTCGGCAGCGTCGACATCCGCCTCGACGCCGACGCCGTCGCCCGGCTCGACACGGTGAGCGCGGTCGAACTCGGCTTCCCGCACGACTTCGTACGGGAGCCGGACGTCGTTCAGAACATCTACGGCGACCGCTGGGCCGACATCGACGACCGGCGCTCCGGCTCTCGCCGCACGGCAACCGAGGTCCTCCAGGCGCACGAGACCTGACACACCGTCAGGCCAGCCGCGTCACCGTCACCTGGTCGATCACCGGGGCGTACGCGGAGCGTTGACCGTACTGGTTCCTGGACTTGCCGTCGTGGTCGGGGAGTTCGTCGGCCGTGAAGGTGAGGGTGTTGGCGCCCTCGTCGAGGGTGACGGGGACGGTCAGGTCGTGGAAGTTGTTGAAGTGGAAGGTCGTGGGGAACAGGACGCGCCGCGGGGCGGCCCCGTTGACCGCGATGTCCGCGTGACGGCAGACCGGGTCCGGGTTGTAGTGGGTGGCGGGCGCCTGCTCGCCGTTGGAGTAGCGGATCGTGAGCGCGTACCGGCCGGCCCACTCCGCCGTCACGGTGAGGGCGAGGGCGTTCGCCGGTCCGGCACCGATGCCTTCGACCGCCTTGCCGCCGGTGGCGAACGTGTGGGCGCCGGTGACCCGGGCGCCGCCGGTCGTGACGCCCTCCTCGGCCGGGTACGTCGCGGTGGGCAGGAGACCGCGTGACGGCGCCGCCCGGAGGCGGTCCAGGACGAGGTCGTCGGACGTGGCGGTGATGGTGACCTTGTTGATGCCCGACACGAGCAAGAGAGAACGTGGGGATCGTTCAACAATCCCCACGTTCTCATCGTTGATCGTCAACTCGCCCTCCCCGGAGCCGATCCGGTCGACGATCACCGCCGCCTCCCCGCCGTCCGCCGCGTGCACCCAGAAAGTGGCGGTGCCACCCCGCGGCAGTACGGCGACACCGGGGCCGGAGGCTCCGCGGATCGCGTAGTCGACGCGGGCGCCACCCCCCAGGGCGGCGAACTCGGCGTCGTACACCGCGGACCCGCTCACCTCGTCGTCGCGGAGGGCGAGGTCGAGCTTGTCGACGACCGCGTCGCCCCGTGTGACACCGAGGTCGGCGTCCTTGGCGGCGAGGGTGATGGTGTGCGCGCCGGCGGTCAGCTCGACCTGGGTGTCGGTGTGCCCCCACACCGCCCACTTGTAGCCGAGCGGCAGCCGAAGTTCGCGCGGCCGGCGGCCGTCGACACGCAGGAAGACGTTCGTGGGCCCCTGCTCGCGCACCGCGTCGGCCAGGTTGTACGAGTTGGCGAAGACGCTCACGTCGTACGTCCCGTCCTGCGGGACCTCGACCGGGAAGGCGAGCACGCCGTCGGAGCCGGTGCGGAGTCCGCCCACGTGGTAGCCGGTCGAGGTGGCGAACTTGTCGACGTCGGACGGCGACCCCTCGGGCCCGTTCAGGGACCGGCCGCCACCGAGGTAGGTCGCGTCCTCGGCCTGGTACGTCCGCCGCCAGCCGACCGAGGGCGGCAGCGCCACGACCCCCTCGCCGCCCGGGGACAGGATCACCTGGTACGCCGACATCTCCTCCAGGTCCGTCAGACGCAGCGTCACCTTGCCGTCCACGACGAGGAGTTGACTGTCGCCGAGCCGCAACGGCTGTGCGGAGGAGCCGACTTGCCCCGTCCAGGGGATCTCCAGGAGCCGCGCGTGGACGGTCGTACCGAAGACCTCGGGGTCGATGTGCTCGAACACGACGTCCGCCGAACCGCCCGCGCCGCCGAGCAGCACCCGCGCCTGCCGCTTGTCCGGGTCGAGTGCGGCGACGCCCTGGAGGGTGTACTGCACGTTCGGGTGGGGCGCGGTGACCTGGACGGTGCGGCCCGTGAACTGGCCGTAGGCGTTGAACAGCCACCACTGTCCGTTGCCCTTGTTGGCCTCGACCGCCGAGTCGTTGAGGTTGCCGTCGATGTTCCAGTACGCCATGTCGGCGTCGACCTTGGACTCCTCGATCGCGGCGATCCACTGGATCATCTGCCCCGGGACGGACAAGTGGTAGTTGTGCGCGTACTCGTTGATGTTGACGGGGAGCGGACCGATGCCCAACTCCCGTTCCAGGGCACGGTACTTGGCGACGTTCGTGCGGATCTCCTCCGGCGAGGACAGCTCGTGCCAGGTGACGATGTCGGGGAGTACGCCCTCGGCCTCGGCGAACTCCAGGAAGTCCTTGACCTCGTCGTACAGTTCGCAGGTGTTGGGGCCGGCGATGCGGGCGTCGGGATCGAGGCCCTTGATGAGGCGGTAGATGTCCCGCCAGGCGGTGAAGTAGGCGCGCGGGTCGGTGCGCCAGGAGGTCCCGTCGTAGCTCCACTCCCCCGTGCCGAACATGTTGCCCTCGGGCTCGTTGAACGGGACGTACACGACATGGGACCTGTACTCGCCGAGCGCCAGCACCTGTTCGACGTGCCTGCGGACGCGCGCCGTGAAGTCGGCGAGGCGCTCGGGGCCGGTGGCGCCGGGCCATTCGTAGGGGAAGCCGCGGTAGATGTCGGTCAGGTAGACGTAGACGTCCTTGCCGCCCACCTCGACGAAGGGGCGCAGCATCTCCAGGGCGTCGGCGCCCGGGTGCTGCACGCCGTCCTGGGCCTTGGTGGAGACCGTACGGACGTACATGCCCTCGACGACGTTGCGGCTGGGGACACCGTCGCCGTAGAGGCCGTAGAGCGTGCCGCTCGCACCGCCGTGGAACGGGCCCGTGTCGGTGCCGAGGTCGATGGTGAGTGTCTCCGGGGTGGAGGCTTCGGCTGCCACGGCATCAATCCCTTGTTCGGCATGTCGTACGACAGTCGGCGTCCCGAACCGACCTGGTCGAACGTAGGGAGATCACGCGGCTCGCGTCAACGGTCCGCCGCCACTCACCTGCGGCGGCTCAGACGCGCAGCACGCCCAGCCGGCCTTCCAGCTGGACCAGCAACTCGCCGAGCAGCGTGGCGAGTTCGCCCTGCCCTGGCGTGTCGAGACCGGCGAGCACGGTGGTCTCGTAGGCGAGCTGCTCGGGCAGGATCGCGTCGACCAGCTCGCGGCCGGTGTCCGTCAGGCGGACATGCGCGACACGGCGGTCGCGGGTGTCGCCACGGCGCTCGACCAGTCCGCGTTCGGTGAGCTGCTTGAGGCGCTTGGTCACGGCGGCCCCCGAGGAGAAGGTCTCCCGGGTCAGCTCGCTCGGCGTCAGCTCGTGTCCGGTACGGCGGAGCGCGCCGAGCAGGTCGAACTCCGGGCGGCTGAGCCCGGCGCGGCGCAGCGGCGCGTCCTCGGCCTGCTGGAGCAGGGCGGCACACCGGTTGATGCGGCCGATGATCTCCATCGGCCCGGTGTCGAGATCGGGGTGCACGGCCTGCCACTGCCCGACGACGGCGGCGACGGTGTCATGGCGGGGCGCGCTCGGCGAGGGGTCGTGCCGGGCCGTATCCGGAGAGGCACCGTTTCCGTCCGTCGGCCGTCCGTTCATTGACGTCATCCCCGTACGCCCTCCGTCTTCCTGCCCGTGCGCCGATCCGCGGTCGGCCGGGAGTGCGGCCCCCGGCGTCGTACCGTCGCGGCGAGCGTACGGTGTCCGGACTGCTCGGCGAGCACGACCCGCTCCTGGGGCAGGGCGCGCTGCCACCACTCGCCGGACGCGGCGTCGACGGTGGCACGCAGTTCGACCAGCGCCGCGGCGAGCGCGCGATGCGCGGAATCCAGGGCTCCGGGCGCGGGAACGGGCTCGCACAAGAGGCGCGCGGCCCGCCCGCGCGCCCCCTCGACTGCGGTGAGCGCCTCCTCGATACGGTCCGTCGCGCGCCGGTTGGTGACGACGGCCGCGGCCACGAGGCCGACCAGAGCGCCGACGAGGGTGTCCACGACCCGCTCGGTGATCAGTTCCCCGGGCTGCTGGGTCCGGGCGAACTCGGTGATGAGCAGCGCCATCGGGGTCACACAGACGCTGCCGAGCCAGTAGTTGCGGCCGATCAGCGCCTCGGCGCCGAAGTTGAACGCGAGGCAGCACAGCACCAGGAGCGCCGGACGGCTGTGCGCGAGCGGTGCCACCCCGGCGAAGACGAGCACGCCCACGAGGTTGCCGACGACCCGCTGCACTCCCCGGCCCCAGGTGAGGGTGATGTTGGCCTGATAGAGGGAGGCGGCGGTGACGAGGGCCCAGTAGGGACGGCCGACACCGAGGGCCAGGGAGGCGTAACCGGCGAGGGCGCAGCCGATCGCCGTGCGCAGCACGAGGGGGGCGAGTGGTCCGAGCCTGGTCCACAACGGGCCTGCGGGGGCGGCGAGTTCGGCGTCCACACCGAGGAGTTCGGCTACGGCGTCCACCGGGCCGTCGTTCCCTGGGACCGGTCCCCCGCCGCGCAGTTCGCGGGCCCAGGTGCGCAGCGGCTCCGGGTCGGTGTCCGCGGGCGCGGCGAGGGCGACCTCGGCACGGACGACGAGACGTTCGAGGGCGCGGCGGGGCTCGGTGCGGACACCCGTGGCGAGCAGGGACTGCCAGGCCGCCTGGACGGCCGCTGCCGTGACGGCACGCGCGCGTGCGTGGTCGTCGCCGGTGCCGTGGGTGGCGGCGTACGCGGCGGCGGCATCCAGTGCCTGCGCCGTGGCACGCCGCTCGGGGCCGTAGGGCCGAACCAGGCCGGGTGCCATGCCGACGAGCCACGCCCAGACGCCCGCCAGGGCGGCGAGCGCGAGATGACCGGGGATCTGGGCGAGCGTCTGCGGCGCGAAGAGCGAGGCGGAGCTGATGAAGGTGAGGACGACGTTGCCGGGCGGGCCGATCCGGGTCGCGTCGCACAGGCCCTTCTGTACGGCGGCCAGGGCGGCGCCGACCGTGACCAGCACGACGGCGTTCGTGGTGAGGGAGGCGGTGACCAGTGCGACCGCGAGGCCGCCGATCATCCCGAGCACCACCCACACCAGAGCGCGGGCCCGGGCGGCGTAGGGCTTGTTGTGGGCGTAGAGCGCGCACAAGGAGCCGGCCATCGTGTACATCGCCAGGTCGAGGCGGCCCAGGGCGAGCAGGGTCAGGTTGGGCGGGGCGACCGAGGCGACCACGCTGAGCGCGGGCTTGAACCAGATGTCGGAGGGCCTGCCGAGGCGGAGCGCACCGGCGAGCGGAAGGCGTCGGACGCGCGGGGTGGGGGCGGGGGTCGCACTGCTCATGGAGAACAAGTTTAGCAGGTGTTTTACTCGTAAATTAGTTACGGGAGCGCGCCTCCGACCTGCCGCACTCCGCCGAGTGCTCCCCATGTACACCGTTGCGCTCGATTGCGCCCCGTGCGGCACGGGCAACCTGTGACCGATCATCCACGAAGAGTGAGAACCGGGGCCGAACGGGGGGATGCGCATGCACGGACCGGCTTCGCCGGGCTGGCTGCTGGTCGCGCTCTGCGCCGCGACCGGGGCCTACTGCCTGTTGCGGATGCGCAGCCCCGTCGAGGAACAGCGACGGGCCGCCGGCGGCGAGGCCCTCATGGGCTTCGGGATGGCCGCGATGGCCGTGCCCGCCGCGGTGTTCGCGCCCCCGTCGTGGGCCTGGCCCGGCTACGCGGCGGTGTTCGGCGCGGCGGCGCTGCGCGCCCTGTGGACCGCGCGCAGGAGCCCGCACCATGTGCACCATCTGCTGGGCACCGCCGCCATGGTCTACATGGCGCTCGTGATGGGCGCCTCCCCGGGTCACCACCATGAGCACGAGGGCTCCGGAGTCCCGCTCGTGACAGGCGTGTTGCTCCTCTACTTCGTGGGATACGTGCTGCTGTCGGGCATACGGCTGGTGCCCGTCACCGGCGCGGCCGTCGGCGACGGCGGGAGTGTCGGGTGGGGCGACCGGCCGGAGTTGGCCCGGGCGTGCCGGCTGTCGATGGGGATCGCCATGGTCGCGATGCTGCTCACGCTCTGAGGAGCCGGGCATCCAGGAATCCGGGGCACTGTACGAAATCGTGGTCTGCGTCACTTTGCCGTGACAAGCCGTACCCCTGATCACCGCGGCGCTCATAGGGTGCTTCCATGATGGTCCCCGCGGCACTGTTGCTGCTCGGCGCCTTGGCCGCCGTCGTCGCCCCACGGCTGCTCGCCCGGGCCGACTGGCCGGACCATGAGCCGGTGCTCGCGCTGTGGGTGTGGCAGTGCGTCGTGGCGGCCGTCCTCCTGTGCTGTGCCTTGTCGATGACGCTGAGCGCCGCCGCCGCTTGGCAGGCGGTGCGCGGCCACGTCTTCGCCAACGCCCCGCACGCCGTTCTGGACGCCTATCCCCTTATGACGAACGGTCCTTGGGCCGCGGCGACCGCGGTCGCCCTCGCGTGCGGCGGGGCGTGGACGGTGGCGATGCTGGTCCGTGAGGTCGTACGGGCCCGGTCGCGCCGTCGGCGGCGAAGGGCCGAACTCCTCGTGCGCGCACCGCTGTTGCCCGGCGAGGAGCCGGGTGCCGAGCCGCTGGTCGTGCTGGAGGGCGAGCGGCCGGACGCGTGGTGGATGTCCGGCCCCGCGCCCCAACTGGTCATCACGACAGCCGCGTTGCGTCGGCTCAAGGGGCGGCAGCTGGACTCCCTGCTCGCACATGAGCAGGGGCACGCGCAGGCCCGGCACGACTGGCTGCTGCACTGTTCGACCGCGCTGGCGACCGGGTTCCCGCAGGTTCCGGTGTTCGCCGCGTTCCGTGACGAGATGCACCGCCTGGTCGAACTCGCCGCCGACGACATGGCATCCCGCCGCTTCGGCCGCCTCACGACCGCGCTCGCACTCGTCGAACTCAACGAGGACCGTGGGGTGTTCGGGCCCTGCCCGACCCCGCACGCCCATGTCCCGCAGCGGGTGCACCGGTTGCTCACGCCCCAGGACCGGCTCACGCCGACCCGCCGCCTGGGACTGACCGCCACGGCTGCGCTGGTGCCGGTGATTCCGGTGCTGGTGGCGTTCGTGCCGGGGCTGCGGGCGCTCGGCTGAGGTCCACGCGGATCGGCAGGGAGTGGAATGGATCGGCGAGGATCGTTCCATGCACCGTCCGTCCCGCCCGAGTCGCCGGCACACCACCCTCGCCGCCCTGACCCTGTGCTCCGCGCTGCTCCTCACCCTGGTCGCGGTCGAGTGCCGTCCACTGATCGACCTCGACCGCCGGATCGCCGTAACCACTCATCGCCGGGCGGTCGAGGACCACGGCGTGACGCAGCTGTGCCGCGTCCTGACGGACTGGGTCTGGGACCCCCTCACCCTCCGCCTTGTATGTGCGGCCACCATGGTGTGGCTGGTGTGGCGGCGCTCCGCATGGTGGACGGCACTGTGGCTGGCGGCCACATGCGCGTTCGGCACACTGTTGCAGCAGGCCCTGAAGGCACTGGTCGGCCGACCCCGCCCGGTGTGGCCGGACCCCGTCGACTCCGCGCACTACGCGGCCTTCCCCTCGGGTCACGCCATGACCGCCACGGTGGTCTGCGGCCTCCTCCTGTGGCTGCTCCACCATCACGGCGCCGGACGTGTTGTGTGGCGTACGGCCATGGCTCTCGCCGTGATCTGCGTGGTGGGTGTGGGACTGACCCGTGTGTGGCTGGGTGTGCACTGGCCGTCGGACGTGTTGGGCGGCTGGGTTCTGGGAGCCCTCGTGGTGGCGGTGGCCGTCGAGGTGTACGAGCGGCGGTGGGATGCGAAGGGCTGAGTAGGATCACCACATGACTGCCGTCCTCTTCGACTTCTCCGGAACCCTCTTCCGTGTCGAGTCCACCGAGTCCTGGCTGCGTGCCGTCCTGCGGGAGACCGGGATCGCGCTGCCCGAGCCGGAGTTGGCCGATGCGGCACGGGCGCTGGAGTCGGCGGGGGCGATGCCGGGTGGGGCGCAGCCGGAGCAACTGCCCGCGGAGTTCGCCGAGATGTGGGCGATCCGGGACCGGAGTGCGGAACTGCACCGGGCCGCGTACACCGGCGTCTCCCGCCAAGTCCCGCTCCCCGACCCGGCGTTGTACGACGCGCTGTACGACCGGCACATGACGCCGGCCGCCTGGACGCCGTACCCGGACGCGGAATTCGTGCTGCGGACACTGCGCGAGCGTGGCATCGCCGTGGGCGTGGTGAGCAACATCGGCTGGGATCTGCGGCCGGTGTTCCGCGAGCACGGCCTCGACATCTACGTGGACGCGTATGCGCTGTCGTACGAGCACGGCGTTCAGAAGCCGGACCCGCGGTTGTTCGCGGTTGCCTGCGAGGCGCTCGGGGTCGACCCGAAGGACGTACTGATGGTCGGCGACGAGCGACGTTCGGACGGCGGGGCGGCTGCCCTGGGCTGCGGGGTGCACTTCGTGGACCACCGCCCGGTGGCCGAACGGCCGGACGCGCTGCGCCCCGTGCTCGACCTGGTCGGTCAGCGCTGAGCCGGGGTCGGCTCCAGAAGTCCAGGAGCCGACCCAGCCCGCCGAGTCACCCCTGATACCCCTCCACCTCGGACTCCGGGCGCACCCGCGCCTCGTCCGGGTTCTCGCCGAACTCCACCTTGGCGCGGCGCTGCCTCAACAGGTCCCAGCACTGGTCGAGTTCGCGTTCCAGCTGGCCGAGGCGCTGGTGCTCCGTGGTGCTGTCGATCGCGCCGGAGGCGAGGGCCTCCCGGAGCTTGCGCTCGTCGTCGACCATCTCGTTGATCCGCGCGAAAATCTGCTGGTCCTGGTCCATGCCCGTGCGCCTCCTCGGCTCGTCACCCGTGCCCACTCTAGGGACGGATCACGTGCCGTGCGACAGATGTGCGAGAAGGCGGCGCCGGACGCCGGGTCAAAGGTAGCCCGAGGTAACCATTGGGGTGAAAAGGAGCCGCCCGCCTGAGACGATCCCCCGCGTCGCCCCAGACGGACGGCAGCATTCGACGGGCCCTCGCGACGGGGGCCCGAACGTCCTGAGTATAGTTGGCTGATAGCCAGTCAACGCAGGAGTTACAGCATGTCCCCGCGAAGCGCCTCGGTCAATGAAGAGTTGCGACGGCGTTCCCGGGAGCGGCTTCTGCAGGCGGCGGTCGAGCTGGTCGGTGAGCGCGGTTTCGAGGCCACGACCTTGGGTGACATCGCGGACCGGGCCGGCTCGGCGCGCGGACTGGTGTCGTACTACTTCCCCGGAAAACGCCAGCTCGTGCAGTCCGCCGTGCACCGGCTGATGCACCGGACGCTGGAAGAAGCGCTGGAGCGCGAGCCGCGCACCACCGACGAGCGGGAGCGCATGGCGCGGGCCGTCGACGCGATCCTGGGCCTCGCGCACGACCGGCCCGTGCTGATGCGCCAGCACATGGCGGGGCTGCTCCAGGGTGAGGGCTTCGTGCAGTGCCCGGAGCAGCGGCGCCTGGCCGAACTGCTCGGGGAGACGATCGCCCGGTACAAGTCGGGGAACGACCCGTCCGACTACCCGATGCTGCGGGCCCTCCTCATGGGCGCGGTCTACGCGGCACTCGTGCCCGGGGTACCGATGCCGATCCCGGTGCTGCGCACCGAGCTGTTCGAACGGTACGGGCTCGATTGGGAGTTGGGGGTCCCACCCGAGACCGGCAGCACACCGAGTGCGGCAGCGGACACGGACCTTTCACGGTTCTTCGCGACGGACGACCGGTCGCCGGACGAGCATCCCGCGGAGCCCACCGACGCATAGCCCGGCCGCCGCCCCGACTCACCGGTTCAGCGCCTCGCATGACGAGGCGTCAGATAGCCCGCGTCGCGCGCCTGGGAGATGAGCCGGAGAGAACGGCGCCGACTGTGTCCGGTCGCGCACATCACCGCGAGGACGGGATCGACGCCCTCCTCCTGCGCGGCGCGGTACTCCTGGGCGACCAGCCATCGCCCCTCGATGCCACGCGGCCAGGGCGGCCGGGCCCGGCGCGCTCCACCCGACTCCGCCCCCTCCTCCCCCTCGTACACGTGCCCCGATTCCAAGCCGCACGCCTCGAAGAGCGGTCCCTCGATCCAGTCGGCCAGCACCGTCAAGTCGTCGAGGGACAGAGCCGGTTGGGCCCGTACGTCCTCGACGGAGAGGCCCTGGTCGGAGACCACGGCGAGCGCGTCGACCCGGGCGCCGTCGGTGAAGGCCAGCCGGACGTGGAACCACGCGGTGGCTCCGTCGTGCTCCTGCACTTCCCACGCGGGCCACACGGAGACCGCGCCGTCCTCCGGGCAGCGATCGGAAAGATTAACAAAGGATGCTTCTAGCACACACGCAACGTAACCGCATGATCACATTCCATACGAACGGACACGCGCGCCCCCATCCCGGACGGGTACGCACGGCACCCTGTCAGCGGAGCCGCGGTGGTGGGACCCTGGAGTTGCCAGCGGTCTGACGATTCAGCGATCTCCTGTGTGCCTGACGGGTGAGGAGTTCCGCCGTGCTGCGTATCGCCGTGGTCGGTTCCGGGCCGAGCGGGGTCTACACCGCCCAGAGCCTGGTCCAGCGGGAGCCCGGGGTGCTGGTCGACGTCCTGGACCGGCTCCCGTGCCCGTACGGCCTGGTGCGCTACGGCGTGGCGCCGGACCACGAGAAGATCAAGTCCCTGCAGAACAATCTGCGGACGGTGCTGGAGCACGAGCGGGTGCGGTTCCTAGGCGAGGTGCAGGTGGGACCCGGTGGGCTGTCGGCCGCGCGGCTGCGGGAGCTGTACGACGCGGTCGTGTACTGCGTGGGTGCGGCCACCGACCGCCATCTGGGGATTCCCGGCGAGGAGCTGCCGGGCAGCTGGTCGGCGACCGAGTTCGTGTCCTGGTACAGCGCCCACCCGGACTCCACGGCCGACGGATTCGTGCTCGGCGCGCGCTCGGCCGTCGTCATCGGCGTGGGCAATGTCGCGGTGGACGTCACACGGCTGCTGGCGCGCGGCACGGCCGAGCTGAGCCGCACCGACATCCCGCAGGCGGCGCTCACCGCGCTGGCCGCGAGCGGCGTGACGGACATCCACATGGTGGGCCGGCGCGGCCCTTCGCAGGCCCGCTTCACCACCAAGGAACTGCGCGAACTGGGCGGCCTCCCGGACACCGAAGTGACCGTCGAACCGGCCGAGTTGGCGCTCGACCCGGACTGTCTGGACCCCTCCGCCCTGCCCGCCGCGCAACGCCGCAACGTGGAGACGCTGCGCGCCTGGGCGGCCCTGCCACCCTCGGGCGCCGCCCGCCGTATCCACCTCCGCTTCTTCCTTCGTCCCGTCGAACTCCTCGCCGGCGCAGGGCGGGTGGGCGCGGCGCGCTTCGAACGGACCGCGCCGGACGGGCACGGCGCAGTGCGCGGCACGGGCCAACTGGAGGACATCGAGGCGCAGTTGGTGCTGCGTTCGGTGGGATATCGCGGGGTGCCGCTGGACGGGCTGCCGTTCGACGCCGAGTTCGGCATCGTGCCGCACCGGGCGGGCCGCGTCCTGCGCGAGGGAGTGCCCGTACCCCGCGAGTACGTGGCCGGCTGGATCAAGCGGGGCCCGACCGGCGTCATCGGCACCAACCGCCCGGACGCCAAGGAGACGGTGACGTCCCTGCTGGAGGACGCCGCCACGCTCGTACGACATGAAGCGTCCGAAGACCCGCTCACCGTGCTGCGGGCCGAAGGGATCGAGCCGGTCGAGTGGGCCGGGTGGGAGGCCATCGAGCGGGCCGAGGCCGAGCTGGGGGCCTCGCTCGGGCGCGGCGGTGTGGTCAAACTGCCCGGCTGGGAGGCCCTTCGGGAGGCGGTTCGTGCGTCGCGCGCATAACGGATGGGCATGACACACGGCGGCAACACCTCAGAAATCAACAAACTGTTCAAGGCGCTTACGGTCTCGTGCTGTCCACAAGTTTCTCCCCCCATCCCCCTCCCCCTCCGCCGCTCAGGAGTGCCCATGGCAACGACCACACCCGTGCATCCCGTCGACGAGGTCCCACCCGTACGGCAGTTGGCCGCCTTCGGGCTGCAGCATGTGCTCGCGATGTACGCGGGCGCGGTGGCGGTTCCGCTGATCGTCGGTGGGGCGATGAAGCTGTCGGCCGCCGATCTGGCGTATCTGATCACCGCCGACCTGCTGGTGTGCGGGATCGCGACGCTCATCCAGTGCATCGGCTTCTGGCGGTTCGGGGTGCGGCTGCCGATCATGCAGGGCTGTACGTTCGCGGCCGTGTCGCCGATGGTGTTGATCGGTACGACGGGCGGCGGACTGCCCGCGATCTACGGCTCCGTGATCGTCGCGGGGCTCGCCATCGCGCTCCTGGCACCGGTGTTCGGCAAGCTGCTGCGCTTCTTCCCGCCGCTCGTGACCGGCACGGTGATCCTGATCATCGGTCTGTCGCTGCTGCCCGCGGCGGGCAACTGGGCGGCGGGCGGCCAGGGTTCGAAGGACTTCGGTGAGCCGAAGAACCTGGCGCTCGCGGCTTTCGTGCTCGTGGTCGTGCTGGGTGTGCAGCGGTTCGCGCCCGCGTTCCTCAGCCGGATCGCGGTGCTGATCGGCATGGCCGTGGGGCTGGTGGCCGCGGTGGTGTTCGGGTTCACGGACTTCAGCGGGGTCGGGGACGCCGACTGGGTCGGCATCAGCACGCCTTTCCACTTCGGTACGCCCACCTTCCACGCCTCGGCGATCGTGTCGATGCTGGTGGTGGCGCTGGTGACGATGACGGAGACGACCGGTGACCTGATCGCCGTCGGCGAGATGACCGACCGGAAGATCGAGCCGCGCTCCCTCGCGGACGGCCTGCGCGCCGACGGCCTGTCCACCGTCCTCGGCGGTGTCTTCAACACCTTCCCGTACACGGCGTACGCCCAGAACGTCGGCCTCGTCGGCATGACCCGGGTCCGCAGCCGCTGGGTCGTCGCCGTCGCCGGCGGCATCCTCGTGGTTCTCGGTCTGCTCCCCAAGCTGGGCGCGGTAGTTGCCGCGATACCGGCACCGGTGCTCGGCGGCGCGGGTCTGGTCATGTTCGGCACGGTCGCCGCGAGCGGCATCCGCACCCTGACCCAGGTCGATTTCAAGGACAACCACAACCTCACCGTCGTCGCTGTCTCGGTGGCCGTGGGCATGCTGCCGGTCGGCGTGCCGACGGTGTACACGCAGTTCCCGGACTGGTTCCAGACGGTGATGAACAGCGGCATCAGCGCGGGCTGCCTGACGGCGATCGTGCTGAACCTGGTCTTCAACCACCTTCCGGTGAAGGGCAGTTCGGCCGCGGCCCCCGCCACCGCGAAGGAGCCGGTCGTCTAACGCAGCAGTCCGGTGGGGACCGTCGCGGCCAGGACGCCGTACCCCGCCGGATTGAGATGCAGCCAGTCGCCCACCTGGAGGGACTCCAACAGGCGGCGCGGATCGGCCGGATCGCGTACGGCACGGTCGAAGTCGAGGACCGCGTCGAAGTGGCCGCTCGTCCGGATCCAGGTGTTGACGGCCCGGCGGGAGAGCTCGCGTTCGCCCGCCGGGTCGTCGTAGGTGTTGCCGCCGAAGGGGAGCAGGGTCGCGCCGTAGACACGGATGCCCTGCGCGTGGGCGCGGACGACGATCTGGTCGTAGGCCGCCAACAGGTCCTCGGTGACCTGGTGTTGGGCGGCCGGGGTCGCGTCGGCGGTGCCGATGTCGTTGACGCCCTCGAAGACGATGAGGCGGGTGACCCCGCTGCGGGAGAGGACATCGCGGTCGAGGCGGGCCAGGACGTTGGGGCCGAGACCGTCGTTGAGGACCCGGTTTCCGCCCGCCGCCTGGTTCAGGATCGCTACGGCGGCGGTCGCGGGGTGGGCCCTGAGGCGGTCGTAGAGCTGGTCCGGCCAGCGGTCGTCGGCGTTGGTCGTGGAGCCGCGGCCGTCGGTGAGCGAGTCGCCCAGGATCGCCACGGCCGTGGTGGTGCGCGGGGCCAGCACCTCGACGTCGCTCAGCAGATACCAGTGGTCGACCGGGGTCGCACCGGGCAGGTCCTCGTCCCGTGTGTGGTCCCCGAGTTGGAGATACGACGTCGTGCGCGAGCCCGGGTGCGAGGTGAGCGCGAGCGAGGGCTGGCCCGTCGCCAGGTAGGTCGTCACGGTCAGGACGGATGCTGCGGGCAGCTCCAAGTCCAGGGGATCCGAGACCAGTTGGGCACCGACCGGCACGGTCGCCGAGCCGCGCCCGGCGAACGTCACCGGCCTGCCGCTGCCGGGCACGATCGCGCTCGCGCCCGCCCTGCCGTCCCGCGGGAGCGCCAGCGTCACCGCGGTGAGCGGCAGCGGGGTGTCGCCGTAGGCGTTGGAGAAGCGCAGGCGCAGGGTGCGGCCTCCGGTGGTGACGCGGAGCGTCTGCCTCAGGGTGGTGTCGACCAGGACCGACCTGGTCCCGGTGAACGGCGCGGGTGGCAGGTTGCCGGGCTCGGTGAGCTGGGGCATCGCCGTCCAGGTGTTCACCCAGTGCGAGCCGGGGCGGGTCGAACCGCCCCTGGCACGAACCGAGTTGGGGGCTGACAGCGCCGAGGTCGTGGCGACGATCGCGGTCCGTCTCGTGAGGTGCACGGAATCCACCTTCCTCGAAAAGGAGTGGGGTGCGGGTCAACCGACCGTGCAGGCAGTCCCGTTGAGCGTGTAGGCGGTGGGTGCCGCGCTGTTGCCGGTGTGGTTCGCCTGGTAGCCGATGGTCACGCTCGCGTTCGGGGCGATCGTGCCGTCGTACGACACGTTGGTGGCCGTCACCGTGCCGGAGGCCGGTGTGTACGTGGCGCCCCAGCCGTTGGTGATGGTCTGGCCGGTGGGGAGGGTGAAGCCGAGCTGCCAGCCGTTCACCGTGCTCGTACCGGTGTTGGTGAGCGTCACGGAGGCGGTGAGGCCGGTGTTCCAGGCGCTGGTCGTGGCCGTCACCTTGCAGGGGCCGGTCGAGGGCGGGGGCGTGGTGCCGCCGCCGGAGAGGCCGAAGAAGGTGAGGACGCGGGCGCCCATGCCGTAGGTGTAGAGGTTGTGGGTGACGCCCTGGAGGCTGATCGCCTCCACGGGGGCCCGGTCACCGGTGGCGCCGTAGCGGGTGCGGGTCCAGCCGGTGGCCGGGGAGTCGGTGGTGGCGGGGGTCTGGCTGACGCCCTGCACGTTGGTCCACTGTTTGATCTCCTCGCCGAAGTTGGGGTAGCGCAGGGTGTCGTCGGCGGTGCCGTGCCAGAGCTGCATACGAGGGCGGGGGCCGGTGTAGCCGGGGTCGGCGCCGCGCACCAAGTCGCCCCACTGCTGCGGGGTTTGGACGACGGTGCCGTTGGCGCAGGCGGTGTTCCACTCGGAGCCGTCGGTGGTGGCGAAGCAGCCGAACGGCACGCCGGCGAAGGCGGCACCGGCCGCGAACACGTCGGGGTAGTCGCCGAGCAGGACGTTCGTCATCATCGCGCCGGAGGAGATGCCCAGGGCGTAGACGCGGCTCGGGTCGGCGGAGTATGTGCTCTTCACCCAGTCGACCATGGACTTGATGCCGACCGGGTCGCTGCCGCCGTCGTGGTGCAGCGCCTGGGGCGAGGAGACGTCGAAGCACTTGCTGGCCCGGGTGACCGACGGGTAGACGACGATGAAGCCCAACTGGTCGGCCAGCGAGGCGTATTCGGTGCCTGAGTACATCGCGGGGCCCGATCCCCCGCAGTAGTGCACGGCCACGACGACCGCCGGGTGGGCGGTGACGGCGGCCGGGACGTACACGTACATCTGCAGGTTGCTGGGGTTGGTGCCGAAGCCGGTGACCTCGGTGAGGGTCGCGGTGGGGACGGCCTCGGTGCGGGCGGCGGCCGGGGGTGCCAGGAGGGTCAGTGCCGCGAGCAACGGCATCAGCGCTCCGAAGAGGGCGACGAGTACCGAACGGGGCGGTTTTCCGGCGGACTTGAGGGTGTTCCAGGCGGCTGTGGGGCGCACGTCATCGTCCCTTCCTGATCGCGGCTCGTGCGGCGTCGTTCGAGGGGGAACCATCGGCATCGTGACATGGACATGAGCCCCATGGAAGCGCTCCCACGCTTCGAATAGTTTCGCGCGGAGCGTTGACTAGAAAGCGCTTGCACTCTACGTTCCGTTCAGAAGTGTGACCGCGCGGTCCTTGATGGCGTACATCGTTCACGTATCCGATCACCCATGCCCTCTCGAAGGGACGCACCCGCATGCGTACTCGAAGATCAGCTCTGACGGCGGTCGCGCTCGCCACGGCGGCCGTGCTCGCACTCCCCCACTCCGCATCCGCGGCCGACACCTCGCCGGTCGGATTCGGCGCCGGCACGACCGGTGGCGGCAGCGCCACGGCGGTCACGGTGTCGACGCTCGACGCCTTCAAGTCGGCCGTCACCGGCAGCAGTTCGAAGGTGGTCAAGGTCAACGGCCTGATCTCGCTGAGCGGTCAGGTGGACATCGGGTCCAACACGACGGTCCTGGGCGTCGGTTCGGCGTCCGGGTTCACCGGCGGCGGGCTGCGCCTGAAGAAGGTGACGAACGTCGTCGTGCGCAACCTGAACATCAGCAAGCCGGTCGCGCCCGCCGACGGCATCACCGTGCAGGCGTCGACGAAGGTGTGGATCGACCACAACGCCTTCTCGTCCGACCTGGACCACGACAAGGACTACTACGACGGCCTGCTCGACATCACGCACGCCTCCGACTACGTCACCGTCTCCTGGAACACCTTCAAGAACCACTACAAGGGCTCGCTCGTCGGCCACAGCGACAACAACGCGAGCGAGGACACCGGGCATCTGCGGGTGACGTACCACCACAACTGGTTCGACCAGGTCAACTCCCGTATCCCCAGCCTGCGTTTCGGCACCGGGCACTTCTACGACAACTACGTCGTCGGCGCCGAGACCGCCGTGCACTCGCGCATGGGCGCCCAGATGTTCGTCCAGAACAACGTCTTCCGCGACACGGAGGTCGCCGTCACGACGAACCGGGACAGCGACGTGGACGGCTACGCCAACCTCAGCGGCAACGACCTCGGCGGAGCCGCCACCGAGATCTCGCAGGTCGGCACGTTCACCAGCCCGCCGTACAGCTACACCGCCGAGCCCGCCTCGACCGTCGCCGCCTCGGTGACCGCGGGCGCGGGCACCGGAAAGCTCTGACCACTCCCCCACCTCGGAGAAGGAATCGGGACATGACTTCTTCCGCACGATCGCGTGCGCTCACCGGCACGCTGGCCGCTTTCGGCCTCTCCGTTGGCATGATCATGGCATCCGGTGCGCTCTCGCCGGCCAGTGCCGCCACCTGGCCCACCGCGAGCGGCAGCCAGGCGGTGACCTCCACCATCTCGGTCTCGGGCACCAAGGACTACGGGATGCTGCGCCTGTACGGCAGCGGCGACCTGGGCACGGGCAGCCAGGACGAGGACCAGGGCCCCATCCTGGAACTGGCCCCGGGCGCGGTGGTCAAGAACGTCATCATCGGCTCCCCCGCCGCCGACGGCATCCACTGCCTGGGCGCCTGCACGCTGCAGAACGTGTGGTGGGAGGACGTCGGCGAGGACGCGGCCACCTTCCTGGGCTCCTCGTCGTCCAACGTGTACACCGTCTCCGGCGGTGGCGCGAAGGAGGCCAGCGACAAGGTGTTCCAGTTCAACGGCGCCGGAACGCTCAACGTCTCCAACTTCGCGGCGCAGACCTTCGGTACGTTCGTCCGCTCGTGCGGCAACTGCAAGACGCAGTACAAGCGCACGATCAACCTCAACACCATCGAGGCGACGTACAAGGGCAGCCGGATCGTCGGCATCAACACCAACTACGGCGACAGCGCCACCCTGAAGGCCATCACGATCGTCGGGGACACCAGCAAGAAGATGATCCCCTGTCAGAAGTACATCGGGAACAACACGGGCGCGGAGCCGACCACCAACGGCACGGGCGCGGACGGCACTTACTGCAAGTACGCGGCCTCGGACATCACGTACAAGTGAGCCCACCGCGGTGACGGCGGCCGTGCCGGGTTCCTCGGGTCATCCCGGATTTCCGAGCACGGCCGCGATCAACTCCCGCCGGTGGCGGGTGTATTCGGCGCGCAGGGTGGGGCCCGGCCAGTCGGCGGGCAGGAGTTCGGGGGGCAGGACCGGGTCGGCGAGCAAGTGGCGTACGACGGCGGCGAGTACGGTGAAACGGTCGGCCGGACGGTTGGCGGTGGCGGTGATCCGAGTGAGCAGCGCCTCGGCCGTCTTCGCCCAGGACTCAAGTGGCCACAGGTTCGCCGCGAGTTGGGGGGCGGGCTCCTCCGGGCGGGTGGTGAAGTGCCGGGCGACCGCGCCGAGTTCGTCCGGTCGGGGTCGTAGCAGATTGGCCGGGCGGAGCCAGACTCCCTCGCGGAGTTCCGCGAGCCGCAGTGCGGTCAACTCCCCGCGCAGTTCGGCGCGTTCGGCGGGGCCGCGGCCGGTCGCGGTGACGACGGTCATCTCCCAGTCGCCGTCCCAGGGGCGGGTTTCGGGGTGTACGGCGATGTCCTGGCGGCGCTGGCGTTCCAGCAGCCGGTCGCTGAGCCGGTAGACGGCGTCCGCGCTCCGCAGATCTCCGGCGGCCACCATCCGGCTGAGCGCGGCCCGCAGGGTGGATCCGGCCACGCCGAGCGGCTCGACGGCGCGAAGCAGATCGCGTACCGGCAGCTCGGGCGGATGCGTGCCCAGCAGCAGGCTGAGGACGACCGAGCGCGCGGACAACGGGCGCAGGTCCACCTCGCCGGGCCCTTCTGTCACGTTCATCCGCATGGCCTCGTACTCTACGGGGCGACCCTCGTGTTACATCATTGATGCGACCGCAGAGATAGTGCAACACTTCCCGTATGGCCCAGACACTCGCGCACACACCGCCGCAGCCCCGGAACGCCACGCACGACGTCACCAACCAGCCCCCGCCCCTGACCCCGTACGACGCCTCCGAGGACACGGCCCTGCTTGAGGGGCTGCGCCGGGAGGGCGCCGGCTGGGCCGAGGAGGACGTACGGCGGCTCGGCCGGGCGGCGGGCAGTGCACAGGCGCAGGAGTGGGGTGAGCAGGCGAACCGGCACGAGCCGGAGCTGCGCACGCACGACCGGTACGGCAACCGGATCGACGAGGTCGAGTTCCACCCGAGCTGGCATCGGCTCATGGGCGTCGCCGTCGCCGAGGGGTTGGCGGGTGCGCCCTGGGCTGACGAGCGCCCCGGCGCCCATGTGGCCCGTACGGCGGGCGGGTTGGTGTGGGGACACACCGAGGCGGGCCATGGCTGCCCGACGTCGATGACGTACGCCGCCGTCCCCGCGCTCCGTGCCCAGCCCGAACTGGCCGCGGTCTACGAGCCGTTGCTCACCAGCCGGGTCTACGAACCGGGCCTGCGCGTCCCGACCGGGAAGCGCGGGCTGCTGGCCGGGATGGGGATGACGGAGAAGCAGGGCGGCTCGGACGTCCGCACGAACACCACGGCGGCCACTCCCACCGCCGAACCCGGCGTGTACACACTGCGCGGGCACAAGTGGTTCACGTCGGCGCCGATGTGCGACGTGTTCCTGGTGCTGGCGCAGGCTCCGGGCGGGCTGTCGTGCTTCCTGGTGCCCCGTGTCCTGCCCGACGGCAGCCGCAACGTGTTCCGTGTCCAGCGGCTGAAGGACAAGCTGGGCAACCGGTCCAACGCGTCCTCGGAGCCGGAGTTCGACGGGACGGTCGCCTGGCTGGTCGGGCCCGAGGGACGCGGCGTCAAGACCATCATCGAGATGGTCAACTGCACCCGTCTGGACTGCGTGATGATGTCGGCGACACTGATGCGCAAGACGCTCGTCGAGGCGGGCCACCATGTGCGCCACCGCGGTGCGTTCGGCGCGCGACTGCTCGAACAGCCGCTGATGCGCAATGTGTTGGCCGATCTGGCGCTGGAGTCGGAGTCCGCGACGACCCTCACTCTGCGGCTGGCGGGTGCGGCGGACCGCGCGGTGCGCGGGGACGAAGCCGAGTCGGCGTTCCGCCGGATCGCCACCGCCGTGGGCAAGTACTGGGTCACCAAGCGCGGTCCGGCCTTCACGGCGGAGGCCCTGGAGTGCCTCGGCGGCAACGGCTACGTCGAGGACTCGGGCATGCCCAGGCACTATCGCGAGGCTCCTCTCCTCTCCATCTGGGAGGGCTCGGGGAACGTCAACGCCCTTGACGTACTACGGGCGTTGAGCCGGGACTCCGGCCCGGCGGAGGCCCTGTTCGCCGAACTCGCCCTGGCGCGGGGCGCGGACGCCCGACTGGACGCGGCGGTGAGCCGGTTGCGGAGCGCGTTGAACGAGGCGACCGAGACCGGTGCGCGCCGCCTCGTCGAGCAGATGGCGCTCACCCTCCAGGCGTCCCTCCTCGTGCGGCACGCCCCGGCCGCGGTCGCCGACGCCTTCTGCGCGACCCGGCTGGGCGGCGACTGGGGGAACGCCTTCGGCACGCTCCCCGACTCCGCAGACCTCGGCGCGATCCTCTCCCGCGCCCTGCCCGACGGGGACTGACCCTCGGTCACCTCTCGATTCCGCTTCGTTGTCAGTGGCGTGGTGCAGACTCACGATCAGTCGGCACTTCGTCTGGGGAGGGCAACGTGTTCACGGGGATCGACGAGGTCGACTGGGCCTCGCTGCGCCATGCGTACGGCAGTGCCGAGGACGTGCCCGGACTGCTCAGGGGACTGGCTTCCACGGACCCCGTCGAGCGGGCGGGCGCGCTCGACGGGATGTACGGCGCGGTGCACCACGAGGGGTTGGTGTACGACTCGACACTCGCCTGCGTTCCGTTTCTGTTCGCGCTCGCCACTGACGAGGAGGTCGCGGAGCGGGGCGAGTTGGTGGAGTTTCTGGTCAGCATCGGGCGGGGGCACGGATCGGCCGAGGCGGTCCTCAGGGCGGGGGCCGAGGTCTTCGTCGCGCTCGCCGGCGACCGGGACCCCGGCGTGCGCCGGGCCGCCGCCGAGGGGCTGATCCGGTTCCTCGATCAACCCGCGCGCGTGCTGGGCCTGTTACGGCAGCGGATCACGGCCGAGCGAGACGACCGGGTGCTGCTCGCCCTCGTCGAGTGCCTCGGTCTGTTCGTACGGCGGTATCCGGCCCACGCCACCGAGGCACTGGACACCCTGCTGCCTCTCGGCGTGCCGCCGTACGACCCCGGGCTACGGCTCGCCGCGCTCGGCCAACTCGCGGCATGCGCGCCCGATCTGCTCCCCGCCGACCTGGTCCCCACGGTCGTGGGCCTGCTCGGGGAGCGGTCCGAGCGGCGTCGGTCGGGCCCCCGTGCGCGGGACGACAACGACTGCCCGGACACGCTCGCCGGACGGTTACGGCGACTCCGCCCCTCGGACGAAGAGGGCGCCCAGCTCGTGCGCACGCTGCATACCGCGCTCGGCGAGCGGGTGGCCGACCGGATCGCCCTGCTGGAAGGGCAGTTGACCGCCCCGGACTCCACCGACCGGTGCAACGGGGTGTGGATGTCGGCTGGGCTGTTCCGCGAGTGGCGGGGCGACCACTCGGCGCTCGTCGCGCTGGTCGGTGAGCAACTGGGCGCGGAGGCCTACCGGTTGCGGGATGCAGCGTCGTCGGTGCTGGGGGAACTCTTCCACCTGGCGGCACCGGCCGCCGATCACCTGCACGCGCTGGTGATCGCGCGCCCCGATCTGTGGACCGAGCGCTGGGAGCGTGGGGCGCCGGCCCTGGGCGGCGGGCTCAAGTCCCTTGCCCGCAGCGGCGATCCACGGGCCACACCGGTACTGGCCGAGGTGCTCGCGGGGCCGGTCGTACCCGACGATCTGGGTCGGGTGATCGTCCACCTGGGCCGCTCGGCAGCCCCACTCGCCCCGGCGTTGCGGCACCGGCTCGGCCGTGTGCCCCTCGACTCCCCGGAGACGTCCGACCGTGCCCTGCCACTGCTGTCCGCGCTGACCGCGCTCGCCGACCGGGAGGCCGTACCGGAGGTGCTGCGCCTGTTGCGCGGGATGCCGGACGGGGTGCGGTCCAGGCAGCGGGTCGTGGCGTCGTCGGTCCGGGCGCTCGACGCGTTCGGGGTCGTGGCGGAGGGTGTCGTACCGGTGCTGCGGGGGTTGTTGGACTCCGAGTGTGCGGGGGTCGCGGCGGGTGCGTTGTGGTCGCTGGAGGGGGATGCGTCGGCCGTACTGCCTCCTCTGTTGCGGGCGTTGGCGGGTTCGGACGGGCAGCGGCGCCGGGTGGCTGCGGAGGTACTGGCGCGGGTCGGGGTGTCCGCTCGGGTCGCGTCGGACGGGCTGGCGCGGATGGTCGAGGCGGAGTGCGCGGAGGAGCGGGTCGCGGGGGCCTGGGCGCTGTGGCGGGTGACCGGGGATGCGGAGAGGGTGCTTCCGGTGCTGCGGTCGGCTTGGACCGGGCATCCGCGTGTGCGAGGCGCTGCCGCCGCGTCCCTGGTCGGGATGGGGGCTGCCGGGACACCCCTGCGCGACCTGGTGGAGGCGGAACTCGCCACTCCGCGACGGCATTTGGCGCGGGCCGGCGGGCACGGGAGCCAGGACGTTCTGGCGGACGAGCGGCTGTTGGGGAGGTGCCGGCAGGTGGTGACGGGCGGGGAGGGCACGCAGGAGAGGCATGCCGGGGAGGGGTGACCGACATGACGAGAGCCCCTGCATCGGCTTGCGGGCCAGGGGCGCTCATGCCATGCCGGGCTCAGCCCGTCTTACGGCTCCACAGCGGGCCGAAGCGTGCCCACTCCTCGTCCCACTGGTCCATGCGTCGGCGTTCCAGCCGGATCCGGAGGGCGCGTGCGCTGATGAAGGGGACGGCTGCCGCGCCCATTCCCAGCAGGGTGCCGATCAGTGCGGCCCGCAGCTGGGCCTGGGACACGGAGGCGGGCTTGGTGACCAGATGGCCCTGCGGGTCGGTCCAGATGGTCACCGGAGTGCCGATGCCGCTGCCGGAGGGAACGCGGATCTGGCCGGTGTGCGAGGAGCCGTCCACGGCCGTCCAGCGGACCTTCGCCCAGACCAGCTCGCTGTTCGTTCTGCCGGAGTTCGCCGGGGAGGGACCGGGCGCGTCCTGGGTCACCAGCGCCACCACCGGTTTCCACTCGACGCGCTCCTGGGCCAGTTCGTGTTCGACGGACCGGGTAGCCGTCAGACCGACCAGCACGCCTGCCAGGACGGTGATCAGCCAGGCACCGAGCACGATCCACGACTCCACCGCATCGGCGCGGCGCTTGAGCGGATTGCGCCGCCACCGCCACAGCCACACCTTCGGACCTCGGAACGCCATCGAAGGCATCCTCCTCATGAACGCACTGATACGCCGAACCGCCCTCCCATACGGGAGACGTCTCCTCGATGCTCACGACGAATACCCCGACTCGACAGTCCCATGGTTGACGAGGTGTGCGCGGGCTTTTCGCGAGAGGTGTTCCCGGGATCTGCCCGTCGGGCCCGGAACAGGGCCCTGACCTGCGGTGACGTCGGTTCCAGGGGTGACTGTCAGTGGTGGGGTGCAGACTGGCGGGGTGAGGGGGGCGAAGTGGCCAAAAACGCTGTGGAGGTGATCGTCATGACCGAGGTGCTGCTCGCGGTGGGCACGCGAAAAGGCCTGCTCATCGGGCGCAGGCGGGGTGGAGTCTGGGAGTTCGACGAGAGTCCGTACTTCAACGCGCAGGCGCTGTATTCGGTCGCTGTCGACACGAGGGGCCACATGCCGAGACTGCTGGCCGGTGGTGACAGTGCTCACTGGGGTCCGTCGGTGTTCCACTCCGACGACCTGGGGCGTACGTGGGTCGAGCCGGAGCAGCCGGCCGTCAAGTTCCCGAAGGACACGGGGGCTTCGCTGGAGCGGGTGTGGCAGCTGCACCCGGCCGCGGCGGAATCCGAGGTGGTGTACGCGGGTACGGAACCGGCCGCGTTGTACCGCTCCGAGGACCGCGGCGAGAGCTTCGACCTCGTCCGTCCCCTCTGGGAGCACCCCACCCGCTCGCGCTGGGTGCCGGGCGGCGGTGGAGAGGGGCTGCACACCGTCCTCACCGACGAGCGCGACCCAAAGGCCGTGACGGTCGCCGTCTCGACCGCCGGAGTTTTCCGCACGCGTGACGGGGGCGCGAGCTGGGAGCCGTCCAACTCCGGTGTCTCGGCGGTGTTCCTGCCGGATCCCAACCCCGAGTTCGGGCAGTGCGTGCACAAGATCGCGCAGGACGCGGCGACCCCGGACCGGCTGTATCTGCAGAACCACTGGGGGGTGTACCGCAGCGACGACGCGGGCGCGCACTGGACGGACATCGGCGAGGGACTGCCGTCCACGTTCGGCTTCGCGGCGGTGGCCCATCCCCATCGCGGCGACACCGCCTATGTGTTCCCGATCAACGCGGACGCGGACCGGGTGCCCGCCGGACACCGCTGCCGGGTCTTCCGTACGGCCGACGCGGGCAGAAGCTGGGAGGCCTTGTCGGCGGGGCTGCCGGCCGAGGACCACTACGGCACGGTGCTGCGCGACGCGATGTGCACGGACGGCGCGGACCCGGCGGGCGTGTACTTCGGCAATCGCAACGGCGAGGTGTACGCGTCGGACGACGACGGGGACAGCTGGCGGCAGTTGGCGTCCCATCTCCCCGATGTGCTGTGCGTGCGCGCCGCGGTGATCGCATGAGGACGGGAACTCCCCCGCACGCGACGCCCGCGAACTCGGGAACCGGAGACACCTTGTGGGCAACTGCCTTATGGGGAGGCTTCGTTCACGCGCGACCACAGTCCGGTCGTTCTCGGTCGGGCTCGGGCCACCGGTTGATCGTCGTGCCGTGTACGGCAGTAGGGTGACGCCCGTGGCACCACGACCGTTGCATGAGATTGTCGAACCGGGCTGGGCGAAAGCCCTGGAACCTGTGGCCGGACGCGTCGCCGAAATGGGGGACTTCCTGCGCGCGGAGATCGCCGCCGGGCGCACCTATCTACCGGCCGGGCCGAATGTCCTGCGGGCCTTCCAGCAGCCCTTCGACGACGTCCGTGTCCTGATCGTCGGACAGGATCCGTACCCGACCCCGGGGCACGCCGTGGGGCTGTCGTTCTCGGTGGCCCCCGAGGTACGTCCGCTGCCGCCGAGCCTGCTCAACATCTACCGGGAGCTGAACACGGACCTGGGGCTGCCCCAGCCGTCCAACGGTGATCTGACGCCGTGGAGTCAGCAGGGGGTGCTGCTGCTCAACAGGGCGCTGACCACGGCCCCGCGCAGTCCCGCCGCGCATCGCGGCAAGGGCTGGGAGGAGGTCACCGAGCAGGCGATACGGGCGCTGGCCGCGCGCGGCAAGCCGCTGGTGTCGATCCTGTGGGGCCGCGACGCCCGGAACCTGCGCCCGCTCCTCGGCGACCTGCCCTCCGTGGAGTCCTCCCACCCCTCCCCGATGTCGGCCGACCGCGGCTTCTTCGGCTCCCGCCCCTTCAGCCGCGCCAACGACCTGCTGGTCCGGCAGGGAGGACAACCGGTGGACTGGCGCCTGCCGTGACCGGTCCGGGGGACGACGGTTCGGACTGGGCGGCGGAAGCGCCGGGGGCTTCGGGCGGGCCGGATTCCCTTGCTGGGACCGTCGAGGCCAGAGGCAACGCCGAAGGGACTTCGAGTGGACCGGTGTCCTCCGGAGAACCCGCACAGGCCAGACCTGGCGCCGAGGAGACCTCGGACGGGCCCTTGGTCGGGCCCTTGGTCGGGCCCTTGGTCGGGGTCGGCGCTCCGGACGCGCCGGTGTCCTTCGGTGGCACCGGCGGGGCGGGCGCTGCGGCCGGGAGTTCGCCGGGTGGGCTCCGAGGGCCGGTTCCCTCCTCGACGCCCCCCGCGCGGGATGCCGGCAGCAGGTTTCTCGCCGTGGACTCCGGAGGCTCCGGGCTGCGGGTCGTCGTAGGGGAAGTCGGGCGACCGGTGTCCGTGCCGGTGGCGTCCGGGGAGCCTGTGCGGACCGGTGCGCGAGGGATCGACGCCGGGCATTTCATGGAGCAACTGGTGCCCATGGTGCGGGAGGTGGCCGGTGATGCCGGGCGCGTCGAGTGGGGTACGGCCGTCATCGGGGCCACCGGGCTCGCCACCCTCGGGGACGGGTTGCGGGAGGAGTTGCCGGGGGCGCTGGCGCGGGAGTTCGGGGTGCGGACGGTCGCGCTCGTCGCCGATGCCGTCACCGCCTATGTCGGTGCCCTCGGAGCGCGGCCCGGTGCGGTGGTCGCGGCCGGTACGGGACTCATCGCGGTCGGCACCGATCTCACCGGCTGGCGGCGGGCGGACGGTTGGGGACATCTGCTGGGCGACTGCGGTGGCGGGGCGTGGATCGGGCGGGCCGGGCTGGAGGCGGCGCTGCGGGCGTATGACGGGCGGGACGGCGGTTCCGGGCCTCTGCTGGCCTGCGCGGAGGAGCAGTTCGGGCCGATGTCCGGCCTGCCCGGCAAGCTGTATCCACGGCCCGATCGTCCCGCCGTACTCGCCTCCTTCGCACCCCGTGTCGCCCAGTGCGCCCCGGACGATCCGGTGGCGGCGGGCATTCTGCGTACCGCGGCCCGGCACATGGCCGAGTCGGCCGCCGCGGTCTGCCCGACGGCCGGTGAGCCTCAGGTCGCCCTCACCGGTGGCCTGTTCCGGATGGGCGACCCGCTCCTCGTACCGGTGCGCGAGGAGTTGGCGAAACGGCTGCCGCACGCCCAACTGGTCGCGGCGGCGGGCGATCCGCTGGACGGTGCCGTGCGGATCGCGCGTGACCTCGCGGCGGGTGCGCTCACCCTGCCGGCCGACGGCGTGATGGTGCACGTGGTGGGCGTGGCCGGGCGAGGTGATCACTTCTGATCCGTGCGTAACTCATCAGACAAAACAGGACGGATACCGCTCACCTGCACCCTCCCCGAACAGGGGAGCCCAAGAAGCCAGTAACATGCCTCGCCATGAGCTCCCCCACTGGGCCCGCGTCCGGCCTGCCAGTACGAATGCCGCGACCTCGCCAGCCCGGGCGGCACCGCCGACCCGAGCCGCTGGCGGCTCCCGAGGGCGCGCCCGCGCTGGTGCTCGCCGTGCCGGGCACGCCCAGCGCCGCCACGCGCAGCCTCGCCGAGGAGGTCGTGAGCATCGCGCGCTCCGAGCTGCCCGGCCTCGACGGGCGCATCGGCTACCTCGACGGGGACGACGCCGAGTTCCCCACGCTGACGGCCGTGCTCGCGCACGCGGCCGAGGAGCGCACCGCCCGCTTCGAGCAGGCCAGGGCCGCCGGCGCCGACGTCAAGGAGCCGGACGGTCCCGTGGCCGTCGTCGTGCCGCTGCTCGCCGGTCCGGACAGCGCGCTGCTGCGCCAGGTCCGCCAGGCCGTCATGGACAGCCGCGTCGCGGCCGATCTGACCGATTCGCTCGGCCCGCACCCGCTGCTCGCCGAAGCACTGCACGTACGGCTCTCCGAGGCCGGTCTTGCCCGTGCCGACCGGGCCAGGCTGTTCACCGTGGCGACCGCCGCGGACGGCATCATCCTCGCGTCCGTGGGCGGCGAGGAGGCCGTGCAGGCGGCCGGTATCACGGGCATGCTGCTCGCCGCGCGTCTCGCCGTGCCGGTGATGGCGGCGGCGCTGGACCAGGAAGGTTCGATCGCGGCCATCGCCGAGCAGCTGCGCGGGTCCGGATCGCAGCAACTCGCGTTGGCGCCCTACCTGATCGGCCCCGAGATCGACCCGGGTCTGCTCCAGGCGGCGGCTGCCGAGGCGGGTTGTTCGGCCGCCGAGGCGCTCGGCCCGTACCCGGCGATCGGCAAGCTCGCGCTCTCCAAGTACACGACGGCGCTGGGTATCGCCCCGCCGCAGCCGCAGGGCGCCCCGGTCCGCTGACCCAATCCGGCCCGCACCGGCTTGTCCCGGCCTGGCACGTGTAACGCCGTAGCGCCGAAAGGGCCCCTCCTCACGCGGGAGCGGGCCCTTCGGCATGCCGTGGACACGGCCCGTGGGGTCAGTCGAACACCACGCAGGACGCGGCGGTCACGTCGATCGAGCCGCCGGGGCGCGGAACGCCGGTGGCGGGGTCGACGGCGAACCAGGTCACGTCGCCCGACCGCTCGTTCGCCACGTACAGGTAGCCGTCGGACTCGGTGAGCGCGCGCGGCCAGTGGCCCCCGCAGGGCACCGTCCCGACCATGCGCAGCTCCTCCCCCTCGACGGCGAGCACGGACAGCACATCCTCGCCGCGGGTCGCCGTCCAGACGAAGCGGCCGTCCGGCGAGGTCGCGATGCCGGAGGGGTAGGCGGCGTCGCCCGCCGGGGCGCCCGGCAGTACGGGGGTCTCGGCCAGCGGCTTCAGTGCGCCGCTCTCGGCGTCCCAGCGGCAGACGGTGACGGTCGGGGTGAGTTCGTTGAGGACGTAGGCGCGGTCGCCGTCGGGGTGAAAGGCGAGGTGGCGGGGGCCCGAGCCGGGTCTGAGGGCGATCTCGCGGTGCAGTACGGGGCGTCCGTCGTCCAGCGTGCACACCAGCACGGAGTCGGTGCCGAGGTCGATACCGACGGCCCAACGGCCGCTGGGGTCGGGCTGGATCTGGTGGACGTGCGGACCCTGCTGGCGCAGTTCGTGCGGGCCCGAGCCGGTGTGCCGGAGCTGTCCGGAGGGGCGGTCCGCCAGGGTGCCGTCCGGGCGGACCGGGACGGCGGTGACGCTGCCGGAGCCGTAGTCGGCGGTCAGGACGTGCCCCGCGTACAGGCTCAGGTGGGTCGGTCCCGCGCTGCCGAGGCGCACCGGCAGGCCGAGCGGTTCGGGCTTGTCGCCGTTGACGCGGTACGCGGCCAGCGCGCCCTCGGCCGTCTCGCTGACCGCGTAGAGGGTGTCCCCCTCGGGCGCCAGGGCCAGATACGACGGATCGGGGACGCCGTCGACACTGCTCAGGACGCTCAGCGCGCCGCTCTGCGAGTCCACGGCCGCCGCGACGACACCAGGGCCGCCCGCCGCCGTGAACGACCCGATGAAGGCCCGCCGTTGCGGCCTGCCGCCCTCTACCACCGCTGTCCCCTCTCGGTTCAGTGCTGTCCGGGGTGACGGTAGCAGTCGATCATGCGAGGTCTAGACCAAAGGGCCAAGTCTGTTCCGGCGGGACCTGTCGGACCGCGCGCGCAAAGCTCGCCGAGTGACGCGCGGGGCCGTTGCAGCCGGCTCAGATGGGCCGGCGCGGGATCCACCGGCCGTCCGCCCGACGTGGCGTCGAACGGCGGCGTCGCGCCGTCAGCGAGGGCCTCAACCGCGCTCTTGACGCGGCGGCCGTGCAGGCTCGGCTCGCGAGGCTCACTCTCACCGGGCCGAACCCACTCAAGCCGCCACGAACCGCGAACCCGACCGCACCCGCAGCGGACCCGCGAGTTCCGCGAGGGCCCGCTCCAGCCCATGGAGATGGGCCAGCGCGGGTTCCGCCGGTGGCGCGGCCGCAGTCGTCGTGAGCGGCGACGGATCGCCGTCGGTGAGCGCCTCGACCGCGGTCTCGACGCGGCGGCAGGCGGCGGCGAGGCGGGTGTCGTGGGAGGCCCGCGGGTCGGCGGCCACCGTGGCCAGGCCGCGGATCTCGTGGGCGCAGTCGTCGAGCAGGGCCAGCACCCGGCGGGCACGGCGTTTGCGGCCGAGCATCGGGTTCAGCGGGTGCACGAGGGGTGCGACGGAGAGCCGTACCCGGCCGAGGAGTTGTTCGAGTTCGGCGATGCGTGCGGCGGGGTCGGCGCGGCCGGAGCCGGCGAGGCGGGCGGCGGCCTCGGCGGTGCAGGTGTGCACGCAGCGCAGAGCGCGCTGGATCCAGGCGTCCGTGGTGGTGTGCGTGGTGACCGGGAGCACCAGCAGGACGGACAGTACGGCGCCGAGCGCGCCGACGCCGGTCTCGGCGAACCGCAGGGCCAGCAGGCCGGGCGTCAGGACGCCGAGGAGGCCGTAGAGCAGCTCTGCCATCAAGGTCACCGAGAGCATCATCCACGTGTAGGAGACGGCCGCCGAGTAGAAGATGCCGAAGACGCAGGCGGCGACCAGGATCGCGGTGGGGACGGGGGCGCCGTGGACCGGTACGGCGATGAGGAGGCCGAGGGCGATGCCGAGGACCGTGCCGAGGACGCGGCGGAAGCCTCGGACCACGGTCTCGCCGCGCGAGGCGGTGTTGACGAAGATCCACCAGGTGGCGCCGACGGCCCAGTACCAGCGCTGGCCGGACACCAACTGGCCCACCACGAGGGCGAATCCGGCGCCGGCGGTCGCCTGGACGGCCTGTCGGGTGGTGACCCGGGCCAGGCCGCGGCCGGTCGGCGGGGCCGGTGCGGCGGGCGGGGGCAGTCGGCGCTCGTAGCACCACAGGCCGAAGCGGACCGTTGCCGCGGTGAGCACGGAGAGGGCCACGGCGGCGTAGAGCGCGGGCAGTTGGTCAGTCGTCGCGTGCAGGAACTGGGCCACGAAGAAGGTCATGAACGCGAACACACCGAGGCTGTGGCCGCGCGGTCCCCAGCGGCGGGCGTAGACGCCGGCGCCGACGACGGCGAGGAAGGTGAGGTCGCGGGCGACGGGGTGGGCGTGCAGTTCGGCCGCTGCGGCGAGCACCGGGAGGCCCACGCAGGGCAGAAGGACGGTGGTGACGGCCTGTCCGCGCACCGTGGCGTCCGTGACCGTGAACAGGGCGAGCAGTGCGGCGAGGCCGCCGGTCACGGCACCCGCGAGGGACTGTCCGGTCAGCCCGCACACCACCACCGCGAGGCCGATACCGAGCACGGCCCGCGCGGCGAAACGCCACCGCGTCCGCCCCGGGTCCGGAGCCACGAACACCCGCTTCAGCACTGCTTCCCCGCCCCTTGCGCACGCCCGCACGAAAAAGGCGCCGCGGAGGTCCGCAGCGCCATCGACGCACCCATCACAACACCACTCGACAGCCTGGCTCAAGTGACTCCTGAATCACTGAACCATTGGCACAGTGCTATTCGATTGAGCCATTGGTACAGTCATGCCTCATGAGCGTGGACGAACTCGACACCCGCATCCTGCGACTGCTCCTGGAGCAGCCGCGTACCAGCGTGCGCGAGTACGCCCGCCTCCTCGGCGTCGCCCGGGGCACGCTCCAGGCCCGGCTGGACCGGATGGAGCGGGACGGGGTGATCACCGGCACGGGCCCCTTCCTGTCCCCCGCCGCCCTCGGCCACCCGGTGCTCGCGTTCGTGCACATCGAGGTCACGCAGGGGCATCTCGACGAGGTGGGGGACGCGCTGGCCGCCGTACCGGAGATCGTGGAGGCGTTCTCGATCACGGGTGGCGGGGATCTGCTCACCCGGGTCGTGGCGCGGGACAACGGCCATCTGGAGGATGTGATCCAGCGACTGATCAGTCTGCCGGGGGTGGTCCGCACGCGTACGGAGATGGTGTTGCGCGAGCGGGTCCCGCACCGGTTGCTGCCACTGGTGGAGGCGGTCGGCCGCGCGGCCGGGAAGTAGCCCCCTCGGCATCCGTCGGCATCCGTCGGCACCCCTTGGCATCCTGAACCCATGAGCAACCTCGGCGGCCTCTCGGTCATCTTCGATCTCGACGGAACACTCGTGGACAGCGAGCCGAACTACTACGAAGCCACCCGGGGGACCCTCGCCGAGCACGGCGCCCCGGACTTCACCTGGGCTCAGCACGAGCGCTTCGTCGGCATCAGCACCCAGGAGACCCTCGCCCTCCTCAAAGAGCGCCACGGCCTGAAAGCGCCGGTGGAGGAGCTGCTCGCGGAGACGAACAGCCGTTATCTGGCGCTGGCCCGGGCCGCCACGCACGCGTATCCGGAGATGCGGAAGTTCGTGGAGCTGCTGGCTGCCGAGGGGGTGCCGATGGCGGTGGCCTCGGGTTCGTCGCCGGAGGCGATCGAGGCGATCCTGTCGGGGACCGGGCTCGACGCGGTGCTGCGGACGGTGGTCTCCGCGGACGAGGTGGCGCGGGGCAAGCCGGCGCCGGACGTCTTCCTGGAGGCCGCCCGCAGGCTCGGGGCGGCTCCGGCCGACTGCGTCGTCCTGGAGGACGCGGCTCCGGGCGCGGCGGCGGCGCACGCGGCCGGCATGCGCTGCATCGCGATCCCGTACGTGACCGCACAGGCCGACGCCCCCGAGTTCACCACGGCGGGGCTGCTGCTGCGGGGCGGCCAGGCGGAGTTCAGCGCGCGGGTGGCGTACGACTGGCTGGTCGGCTGACCCCAGGAACGCGAAACCCGAATGCGCGCGCTTGTTCGGTTCTGGGAGCATGTCGGAATGATCGACCGACTCGAACCACTGGTCATCCGGCACACGCTCCGCGTCCCCACGCCCACGGGTCCCGTGGGTGAAGGCGCCGCCGTCGCGCGGCAGTTCGACGCCGCGCTGCTCTCCGTGGGCTTCAAGCTCTCCCCGGAGTTGCTGGAGCGGCTGTCGGGGCTGTCCGAGGAGACGGTCACCGGTATCGCCACACGCGCGCTGCGGACCGTCCGCCAGATGGTCGGCGACCACGTCCAGCACAACGCGTACTTCATCGGCTTCCCGGCCGACGTGCCCGACACCGTGGACTTCTGGATGGCGTGCATCGCCGACGCGCTCCACGACGAGGAGACCTCGTCCGCGACGCTCAAGCAGTTGCGGTCCGGCGTGGTGAACCTGCTCGACCTGCCGACCTACGGCCGGTACCAGCACACGTACGCCGAAATGCTCGCCGCCCAGGACGAGTTGATCGCGGCGGCCGGCGACCGGATCACGGTGCTGCACCCGGGCGGCGACGTAGCGGATGAACTCACCGCCCTGTACCTGGCGTTGGCGGGCAGCGTCACTCCGCTCGGCGAGGAGCACCTGCACGATCTGCGGGCGCTGGCCGAGCGGTGTGCCGACGGGCCGCAGCCCGAGGCGATCCCGGTCCGGGAGAACCGCGCGGTCGTCAACCAGGCCCGCCTCAAGGTGGGTTCGGGCCTGCTGCTGGACACCGTCACCGATGTGCTGCGGCTGGCCTGCGCGCTCTCGGACGGCGATGTGACGCTGGCGGAGCCGACCCGCTTCCGGTCGCTGTCGCGTCCGGTGCGGCGGGCGCTGCTCGCCGGTCTTGACGCGGTGGTCGCCGCGTCGCCCGCCAAGCTCGCCGACGTGGCCGCGCACCGCGAGGAGTGGAAGCGGCTCGGTGAGCGGCTGCACCCGCACGAGTATCCGCGGTGGCCGCACGCCGCCGACGTGTTCGCGGCCGCGCGGGGTGAACTGAAGGTTCGGTCGTTCGACGGCCGGGTCGAGGAACTCCTCGCGGCGAACGACGTGTTGGGGGCGGTGAAGCTGCTGAAGTCCGCGCCCGGCAAGCTGTTCCGCGCGCTGGACCGGCTCGTGCGCACCGCGCTCACACAGGAGGAGCGGGACGCCGTGACGGCCGCCGCCGAGGAGGTGGCGCCCGAGGTGTCGGGCCGGGTGGTGCTGTCGGTGCGCGAGCATCTGCACAACAGGGCCCGGGAGACCGGGGAGTTGCGGGTGTTCGTGAACCGGCGCGGCCGTGCCTGGGTGACCGACGACGGGCGGAAGGTCGTAGGACCGGAGGAGCGGGCGCGGCTGATCGCTGTGCTGGACGACGAGACGCGGCGTCGACTGCCTTCTCCGGAGCGGCTGTTGATCGATCCGGACGTGCTCGACGTGGCGCTGCCGTTGAGCGGGAAGGCGACGGCGGCCGGGCTCGGGGTGCTGCCGCGCGGGTCCGTGTCGGTGGTGGAGGGCGAGTTGCTGCGCTTCTTCGTGTACTGGAAGGAGTCCGAGCAGCGGACCGACTTCGATCTGTCGGCGCTGATACTCGACGCGGACTACTCGGCGAAGACTTGGCTGTCGTACACCTCGCTCACCGGGGTCGAGGGTGAGCACTCCGGTGACATCGTCGAAGCGCCGGACGGGGCCTCGGAGTTCATCGATCTGCGGCTGGGCACCGTGCGCGGGGCGTTCGTCGTGCCGCAGGTCAACATCTTCGCGGGCGAGGGCTTCGAGGAGGTCGAGGAGTCGTTCTTCGGGTTCATGCTGCGCGAGGGCGAGCAGAAGGGGCGGCCGTTCGAGCCGCGGACCGTGCGGATGAAGTCGGAGCTGCGCGGAGCGGGGCGGGTCGCGCTGCCGCTGGTGTTCCTGCGCGGGGAGAACGGCCGTTGGCGGGCGAAGTGGCTGCACCTGTACCTCAAGGGCAGCCCGGCGGCGAACCGGGTGGAGGAGAACCGGGTGACGGTGGCGAACCTGCTGCGCGGCATCGTCGAGCGTGAGCAGCTCACGGTGTGGCATCTCGTCGAGCTGATGACCGGGGAGGCGACCGAGGTGACGCTGTGGGACGGCGGGCCGGTGCCGGACGACGGTCCGGTGACCTACATCGGCCTGCGGCGCCCGGACGGGCTGCCCGAGGGCTCGCGGATCGTGACCCTGGAGAATCTGCGCGACCTGATCCCCGCCTGACTGCTAACGTCAGCCGTGGCGAGGCCATGAACGGGCTTCCTTCTCACCTTCTTGCAAAGAATTCCAGCCCGTTCGCTTTCCTCGCCCCAGACGTTCCGTGAGGGGTGCCCCAGGGCACCCCTCACGGCGTTCTCCCACTTGAAACGCGCTTTCCCCACTTGTGGGACAATCCTCTATGCGCGGATGAAAGGCCACTCCAGTGAGCAGAGCGAACGACGGGGCCGACTACAGCAGGCTGCGGCTCGACCGCTCGGGTCAGGCCGAGGCCTTCGACGCCATCGGGGACCGCTACGACGAGGCCTTCCCGCACAAGGAGGGCCAGATCGCCGCAGGTGACTGGCTGATCGAGTCCCTCGGTGCGGGCTCCCGGGTGCTGGACCTCGGCAGCGGCACCGGTGTGCCGACCGCCCGGCAGCTGACGGAGGCCGGCTTCGAACTGGTGGGCGTGGACCTGTCCCGGCGGATGGTGGAGCTGTCCCGGAAGTACGTCCCGGCCGGCACGTTCCACCAGCTCGACCTGGCCGACCTGCGCCCGGGCGGGCCCACCGACCTGGGCCGTTTCGACGCCGTCGCCGCGTTCTTCTCCCTGCTGATGCTGCCGCGCGCGGAGATCCCCCTCGCCCTGCGCACGATCCACCACCTGCTGGCCCCGGGCGGTCTGTTCGCCCTGTCGATGGTGGAGGCGCATGTGGACGACTTCGCGATCCCGTTCCTCGGCAACACGATCAGGGTCTCCGGCTATCTCCTCGACGACCTGCACAAGATCCTGGACGACGCGGGCTTCGAGATCGTGAAGGAGACCTCCTACACCTACGCCCCGGCGGTCGCCGACGTGCCGCCCGAGGAACAGGTCTTCCTCTGCTGCCGACGGCGCGACTGAGGCCGTAGCACCGACCCGGCGGCTGTGCCGCACCAGTGGACGGGACGAAGCGTGACGGAGCCACACAGCCCCCGCGAAGGCCCCGCCGGAACCGCCCGGCGAGGCGGTCCGGCGAGCGGCCCGGCGCCGGTCCCGCCGCCGGATCCGGTATGGGACCGGGTGCCTCTCGCGCCCGCGGCGCAGACCGACCGGCTCCAGTACCTGGACGTGGCGACCCGGCGGATCGCCCGCGGGATGGACCTGGACGAGACGCTGCGGGAGCTGCGGTGGGCGGCGGTGCCCGCCTTCGCGGACGCGATCGTCATCCACCTGCACGATCCGCTGCCCGTCGGGGACGAGAAGTCGTCCGCGCCCGTCGTCCTGCAGCTGCACAGCGTCGACCGGGCGCCGGAGGCGAGGAGCGCGCTGCTGATGCCGCACGCCGAGGACGCGGACGTTACCGACCGGGTGCAGCCGGTGGTCGACGGACGGCTCGCGAAGCTGCTGCTGGCCGGGCAGCCGGCCTTCGGCGACGCGGACGCCATCGGGCCCGCGGTGGCCGAGCTGCTGGGACCCGCGGCGAGCGCGCCGGGGACGCTGCCGCAGGGCCGGAGGCTGATCATCGCCCCGCTGCACGGCCGCCACCACGTCATGGGGACCGTCGTCCTGCTGCGCCGCCCCGACCGTGCCGTCTTCACCGGCGACGACCTCCTCGTCGCCTCCCAGCTGGCCACGCACACCGCGATCGGCGTCCAGAAGGCGGTGATGTACGGCCACGAGGCCTCCGTCGCGGACACGCTCCAGCACACGATGCTCCCGTCCTCGCTGCCCGAGCCGACCGGTGTCCAGCTGGCCAGCCGCTATCTGCCCGCGTCGAAGACCGCGCAGGTCGGCGGCGACTGGTACGACGCGATACCGCTGCCCGGCAACCGGGTCGCGCTGATCGTCGGCGACGTCATGGGCCACTCCATGACCTCGGCCGCGATCATGGGCCAGCTGCGCACCATCGTGCAGACCCTCGCCGGTCTCGACCTGCCCCCGCACGAGGTCCTGCACCACCTCGACGAACAGGCCCAGCGGCTGGGCAGCGACCACATCGCGACCTGTCTGTACGCGATCTACGACCCGATCTCGCACCGTCTCCTCATGGCCAACGCCGGCCACCCGCCCGCGGTGCTGCTGCGCCCGAACGGCCAGGCGGAGGTCCTGCGGGTCCCGCCGGGCGCCCCGATCGGCGTCGGCGGAGTCGTCTTCGAGTCGGTGGAGATGCCCGCGCCCACCGGCACCACCCTGGTGCTCTACACCGACGGCCTGGTCGAGTCCCGGGACGTGGACGTGGGGACGGGCGTCGAGGCCCTGCGCACCCACCTCCAGTCCACCCGGCACGGACACCGCCTGTCCTCGCTGGAGCGGCTGTGCGACCGCATCCTGGCCGCACTGGCGCCGGGTCCCCGCGACGACGACATCGCGCTGCTGACGGCCCGCTTCGAGGGTTTCCCGCCGGACAGCGTCGGCTACTGGCATCTCGACCCGCACCCGCTCACCGCGGGCCAGGCCCGCCGGCTGACCCGTCGGGTGCTGCGCCGCTGGGGCCTGGACGCCCTGCTCGACACCACGGAACTCATGGTCAGCGAGGTCGTCACGAACGCCGTGCGGTACGCCTCGCGGCCGATCTCGCTACGGCTGCTGCGGACCGACGTGCTGCGCTGCGAGGTGACCGACGACTCGCCCCAGGTGCCCCGGATGCGGGAGGCGGAGCCGGGCGACGAGGGCGGTCGGGGACTGTTCCTCGTGGACCGGCTCGCGCAGCGCTGGGGGGCGACGCGGCTGAGCGCGGGCAAGGTGGTGTGGTTCGAGCAGCGGATCCCGAAGGAGCCGCCGTATCAGGGGAGTTGACGCTCAGACGGGCCCCACTCCCGTGCCGCCCTTGAGGCGTTCCAGGTCGGAGGGGCGTACCTGGATGACGACGACGGCGATCAGCGCGGCGATCACGGTGAAGATCGCGGCCACCACGAAGGCGGCCGACGCACCGGAGGTGAGGACCTGATCGCCCCAGGTGCCCGGGAGTTGACCGGTGCGCTGGAAGCGGAGGCGTTCGGCAGGGGTCGCCTGGGAGAGGAACGCGGGGATCTGGTCCTTCGCCTCGTTCCTGCTGGCGGTGCCGAACATCGTGACCAGGATGGACAGTCCGAGCGAACCGCCCACCTGCTGCATGGCGTTGAGGAGTCCGGAGGCCGCGCCGGTCTCCTGGACGGGGACGTCGGAGAGCGCCATCAGGGTCAGCGAGACGAACTCCATGCCCATGCCCAGGCTGAACACCAGCATCGGGCCGAGGACACTGCCCGCGTAGGTGGAGTGGACGTCCGTCAGCGTGAGCCAGGACAGGCCCCCGGCGGCGAGGACCGCGCCCACCACCATGAACGGCTTGGGCCCGTACGTCGGCAGGAACCGTGAGGCGAGCCCCGCGCCGACCGCGATCACGGCACTCACCGGCAGGAAGGCGATGCCGGCCATGAGCGGGCTGAAGCCCAGCACGTCCTGCACGAAGAGGGTGAGGAAGAAGAACATGCCGAAGATCGCCGCGGAGAGGCAGAGCATGATCGCGTACGTGCCCGCCCGGTTGCGGTCGCGGAACATGTGCAGCGGGGTGATCGGCTGCCGGGAGCGCCGCTCGACCATGATGAACGCGGCGAGGACGACGACGGCCGCGCCGAACGAGGCCAGGGTGAGCCAGTCGCTCCAGCCCTCCTGCGCGGCCCGGATGAAGCCGTAGACCAGCAGCACCATGCCCACGGTGGAGGTCAGCGCGCCGGTGATGTCGAAGTGGCCCGGGTGGCGTTCGGACTCGCGGATCCAGCGCGGGGTGGCGAGGACGATGAGCAGTCCGATGGGCACGTTGACGAAGAGCACCCACCGCCAGTTCAGCCACTCGACGAGGATCCCGCCCATCAGCAGCCCGATCGCGCCGCCGCCCGCCGAGACACCGGCGAAGACCCCGAACGCCCGGTTGCGCTCCGGTCCTTCGCGGAACGTCGTGCTGATGAGGGCCAGGGACGTCGGGGAGGCGATGGCACCGCCGACGCCCTGGAGGGCACGGGCGGCGAGGAGTTCGCCGGAGTTCTGGGAGAGCCCGCCGAGCAGGGAGGCGACCACGAAGAGCAGCACGCCGAACACGAACACCCGCCGCCGGCCGAGGATGTCGCCCGCCCTGCCGCCGAGCAGCAGCAGACCGCCGAAGGTGAGGGTGTAGGCGTTGACGACCCAGGCCAGGCTGGTGGTGGAGAACCCCAGGGAGCTCTGGATGTGCGGGAGCGCGATGTTCACGATGGTGATGTCGAGGACCACCATGAGTTGACAGGCCGCGATGACCAGCAGCGCCATGGTGCTTCCGCCACCGCCCTTGTCCCGGGTGGTGGCGTTCTGCGCTGGGGAGACCTGCCGAGGGCCGCTGCTCATGGTGCTTCGCACTCGCGAGGGGACGGTGGACGGTCACGCCCACCGGATGCTCACCGTTCGACGGTACGCCCGGCCCCCGCTCCCCACCACTCGATCATCGGCGGCCCAGGGGCTAGGTTCACTCATGACAGGACATGGGGAGAGACCATGGGTGACCGTGGTCGTCGTCGACGGGCACACTCAACGCCTTGGCGGGAGAAGCGACATGACCAATGTCGACGTACACCAGCATCTGTGGACCCCTTCGCTGGTGACGGCTCTGCGCGCCCGTCGCCAACCGCCGTGTCTGGACGGCTGGACCCTGTTCCTGGACGGTGAACCGCCCTACGAGATATCGCCGACCGACCATGACATCGCCCGGCGCGCGGAACTCGCCGCCGCCGACGGTCTCGACCGGGTGCTGATCTCGCTGTCGGCCCCGATCGGCGTGGAGTGGCTGCCCGCGGCCGAGGCACGGCCGCTGCTCGACGCCTACCACGACGGCGCGGCGGCGCTGCCCGAGCCCTTCGGGGCCTGGGCCGCGGCCGGTGTGCGGGACATCGACGCGACGGCGACCGCCAAGGACCTCGACCGAGGCTTCGCCGGTCTCCAGCTTCCCGCCAACTCCCTTGCGGACGCGGCCGGTTACGACCGCTGCGCCCCGCTCCTCGACCTGCTCGAAGAACGCGACCTCCCGCTCCTCGTCCACCCGGGGCCCGCGGTGGGTTCCCCGGCGGACCCCGGCTGGTGGCCCGCGATGGTGCCGTACGTCCAGCAGATGCACGCCGCCTGGTACGCCTTCCACGCCTTCGGCCGGCCGCGCCACCCGCGCCTGCGGGTGTGCTTCGCCCTGCTGGCCGGACTCGCCCCGCTGCACGGGGAACGGCTGGCCGCCCGGGGCGGCGGACCGGCGCGGGCCGACCTCGGGGTGTTCGTCGAGACGTCGTCCTACGGCCCGACCGCCGTCGAGGCGACCGTCCGCGCCCTCGGTGTGAACGCCGTGGTCCAGGGCTCGGACCGGCCGTACGCCGAACCGCCGCGGCATCCTGGTCACGGGCTGGGCGGAGCGGCGGCGTACGCCTTCCGCATCGCCAATCCGCGCAGGCTGCTGACCGGCCAGGGGTGACGGGCCGGACACAGGGATGAAGGGTCGGCTCCTCGCCCTTCCTACGTCGCTTCCTACGTCGCGAACGTCCGGCGCCGCGCCCGTGCTGCCGCCAGGGCCGCCGTCGCCTCGCGGGCCCGGTCGGCCAGGTGGGTCGAGCCCCAGGCGAGGGCGGTCTGCTCGGCCAGGGTGTAGTTGTCGGCGGCCGGAGCGTCCTCGCCCAGGAGCCGGTACAGGTCGGCGAGGGCGTGTGCCAGGGGGCGGGTCGCGTAGGCGGCTCCGGCCGCGCCGGCGAGCTGGTCCCGGACCGGCAGCAGCTGCGGGACCAGTGCCGACGCCAGGTCCAAGTCACCGTGCAGCACGGCGAGTTGGGCGCGGAAGTCGAGTTCCAGGCCGTACAGGTGGTCCGTCACGGGCTCCGGCGGGCAGCGCACCGCGAGTGACTCGTCGAGTCTGCCGAGGCGGGCCAGGATGAGGGCGAGGGCCACTCCGCAGGGGGCACCGACGGTCTCGTACACCTTCCGCATCACCGGTTCGATCTCGGCGACCCGGTCCTGGGCGAGCCGGATCGTGGTCAGTCCCAGGGTGTGCAGTCCGCGGGCGTGGTGCGAGCCGACGCGGCGCAGGAGGACGTCGGCCTCGGCGTACCCGGCCTCAGCCGCGCCGAAGCGGCCGGCGACCGTCGCCAGCATGGCCGAGGTCGCGACGCCCAGGCCCTGTGCCCACACCATGCGGTAGCGGTGGGCGAGTTCGAGTCCCCGCCCGGTGTGCCGGCGTACGGCGGCGGGGTCGTTGAGGGTGCCGGCGGTCATGCCGTCGAGGTGTTCGGGGATCCAGCGGTAGGCGGGCAGATCGTGCGCGTGGGCGAGGCGGCGGAGTTCGGCGACCAGCGGGGTCCGCTCGGCGGCCTGTGTCTCCAGTGGCAGAAGCCTGGCCGAGGTCATCAACGCGGCGGCGAGCAGACGTGGTTCGCCGTTCGCGCGGGCCAACTCCAATTGGGTACGGGCCGCTTCCAGAGCGCGGGGCGCGTTCTCGGCCGCCACCGCCTCGACGTAGACCTGCAACACCCGTGCGCGGGTGGGGTCGTCGAGGCCGGGATCGGCCGCGAGTCGTTCCAGGCGCTCCAGGGTGGTCCGGTCGCAGAAGCCCTCCAGTCTGCTGCGCCAGGGCGAGGGTTCGGTCCAGGCGCCGTAGACCGCGGCCACCAGGTCGCCCCGGTCGGCCTGTTCGGCGAGTTCGACGGCGCGCTGCCGGGTGCGGCGGGCCGCTTCGGTGGAACCGGCCCTGACCTGCGCGCCGAGCAACCGCACCAACAGGCCTACGGTGTCCTCCAGTTGAGCCGGACCTTTGGCCGCCGTGCGGGTCCCGATCGCCTGCTGGATCAGGTCCACGGCGACGTCGTGGGCGTAGCGCCGTTCGGCCGCCTCCGCTGCGCGGAGCGCGTAGTCGACGGCGAGAGGTGCGTGCGCGGTGTTGCCGGAATGGGCGAAGTGGTGGGCCAGGGCGGCGAGTTCGTGCGGCCGGTGGCGGCGCAGCGCCTGCGCGATGCGGGCGTGCAGCCGGGCCCGTCGTACGCCGGACAGGTCGGTGTACACGGTGTCGCGGACCAGCGCGTGCACGAACCGGACGCGTCCCGGGCCGGATTCGGTCAGCAGGTCCGCGGCGAGGGCCGCGTCGAGGCCCTCCAGCACCGTGTCCTCGTCGGTGTCGGCCGCGTCGACGAGGACACTCGCGTCGGCCTCCAGGCCCACGACGGCCGTGAGCCGCAGGGCCGCGCGGGCTGTGGCGGGCAGCAGGGCGAGCCGTCTGCGCAGGACGTCGCGTACGCCCTGCGGGACCTCGGAGACGGCGACGAGAGCACCCTCGCCGGCCAGCAGCCGTGCGCTCTCCAGGACGTAGAACGGGTTGCCGCCGGTCCGTTCGGCGAGAGCGGTGACCGTCCACGGATCCACCGGTTCACCGCACACGGCGTCCACCACGGCAGCGACGTCGTGCGGGGCGAGACCGCTCAGCGCGATGCGGCGCGGCGCCACGGGGGCGAGGTGCGCGAGGGTCTTGCCCAGCTGCTCCCCCGCCTCCGCGGGCCGGTAACTGGCGACGATGAGCACGGGTACGCCGGTGACGGTGGACGCGGCTTCGAGCAGGGCAAGGGTCTCGCCGTCCGCCCGGTGCAGGTCCTCCAGGACGACGGCAAGGGGGAACTCACCGGCCGCCGCGCGGAGCCAGGCGGCGAAGGCGCGATGCATACGGAAGCGGCCGGCGGTCGCCTCGTCCCGGGTCGTGACGGCCGCGCTGTCCTGTTCGCGCAGCAATACGGCCAGTTCGTCGGGCCGGCTGGGCGGCAGTTCGCGGGCGAGCGCGCCGAGCGCCTCCGCCCAGGCCCAGGCGGGCGGCGCGCCCTCGTACTGCGGGCAGCGCCCGACGACCACCGTCCATCCGGCCGACCGCAGTCGTCCCTCGACCCGCCCGAGCAGCGCGGACTTGCCCGCCCCGGCCTCACCGGTGACCAGCACGACACCGCCCCGCCGCCGGGCGACCCGCGCGGCGGTGTCCACCGCGTGCAGTTCACTGTCGCGGCCCACGAAGAGGGCGGCTCCGGCGCGTGGTTCACCGCTGCGGCTCGGGACGAGGCCGGTTTCGCCGCCGAACTCGCCCGTCCCGGCCCGGCGTTCGGCACTCCGGGCGACCAACGCACCTGGCTCGGCGCGCAGTTCAGCACGGTGCGGCACCTGCGCGCGCAGCACGTCGAGCCGTCCGCCCAGTACCGCCTGTTCCAGTTCGGCGAGTGCCGGGCCGGGGTCGCAGCCGAGTTCCTCGCGCAGGATCCGGGTCGCGCTCCGCAGTGCGGCAAGGGCGTCGGCCTGTCGTCCGCAGGCCCACTGGGCGAGGGCGAGCAGCCGCCATCCCTCCTCCCGCAACGGGCTTTCCCGTACGAGGAGTTCGGCGGCCGGAACCGCCTCGGCCGGGCGTCCGGTGCCCAGGTCGGCAGCGACGGCGAGTTCGCGGGCCTCGGCGCGCAGCGCGATCAGACGGGTCACCTCCGGCTCGGCCCAGGCCTCGTCCGCGTGTTCCGCGAAGGCCGGGCCCTGCCACCAGGCGAGCGCCTCGGCGAGCAGTACGCGGGCCTCCTCGGCCGGTGCCTGCCGGGCGTGGGCCACCCAGGTCTCGAAGCGCCAGGCGTCCACCGCGTCCTCGGGCAGCCGCAGGGCGTAGCCGGGCGGCGCGGTGACCAGCACGGTCGCCGGGGTGCGCGGCGGCCGGCCCGGTTCGAGGGCGCGGCGCAGGTGGGACACATAGGTGTGCAGGGAGACCGTGGCACGGTTCGGCGGTGCCCCGCGCCACAGCGCGTCCGTGATCCGGTCGACGGGCACGACGGTGCCGCGGGCCGCGATCAGCAGCGCCAGCACGGCCCGTTGGCGTGGAGCACCGAGCCCTACCGGTCGCCCCTCGTCATCGGCGCCCAACGAACCCAGGACTCGAATACGCAGCACGGCGCGGGAATCTACCCGAGCCCTGTCGAAGCCCGGTCAACGGACGATAAACGCCCTTCCCACAAGCCTGCGGCCGAGGGCGCCAAGTGGACGCCAAGAGGGGCGCACGACCCTGGGAGGCTGTTGCCGATATCCGATCGTTGGAGCAAGCAAGCGTGTCACCCACCAGCACCACGGACGAACTTCCCACGGCCGAGCGTCCGTACACCCACGAGATGATCGTGGTCCACCGCGTCTTCCGCCGCGAGTCGGCGTATCTGCCCCGCCTGGTACGAGCCGTCCCCGACGGCGACACGGCCCGCGCGAGGAAGGTCGCGGAGCACCTGCGCGAGTACGTTGCCGGACTGCACAGCCACCACTCCGTCGAGGACGACCTCATCTGGCCGCACCTCCAGAACCGGGCCCCGGACGCCCGGTTGGTGGCCCGCATGGAGGAACAGCACCAGCGCATCGACGTGAGCCTGACCGTCGTGACGGAGTGGACGGCCGCGTGGGAGCGGGCCGCGGACACCGTCGCCGGCGAGGAGTTGGCGCTCGCGCTGGAGCAGCACTCCGCCGTGCTGCTCGAACACCTCGACGACGAGGAGCAGTTGGTGCTGCCCCTGGTCGCGGAGCATCTGTCGGTCGGGGAATGGGACCTGGTCGGGCGCCGCGGTCTCGAACGGATCCCCAGGAACAGGCTGTTGATCGCGCTCGGCGCGATCCTGGAGGACGCCACGCCCGCGGAGCAGGCGTACTTCCTCGGCAGGACCCCGCTGGTCGGCCGACTGCTGTGGAAGGCCGTCGGCCGCCGCCAGTACGCCGCCGCCTGCCGGGCGATACGCGGCCCGCTGGACGGGGAGCAGAACGGATGACCCTTCTCGACTCCGCGCCGCTCGACGTCCTGGACGCCTACCGCACCTGCGAGTTCGTCACCCTCGGCCGCGACGGCACACCGCTGGTCTGGCCGACCGCCGTACGGCGGCAGAAGGACGGCACGCTCCTGCTGAGCACATCCCTGGCCTTCGCGCAGAAGGCACTGAACATCCGCCGGGACGGCCGTGTCGCCCTCCTCTTCTCCGACCCCACCGGCAGCGGCCTCGACCACGCCCCGCAGATCTTCGTCGGCGGCCGTGCCGAGTGCCCCGACGAGATCATGACGGGCCCTCAGGGAGCCGAGGACTACTGGCGGATGCTCTTCGAACGGCAGCCGCACAGCAGGACTTACGTCTCCGCTCCCCTGCGGCCGTTGACGACCTGGTACTACCTCCGGCTCCATATCACCGTCACCCCTGACCAGATCGTCGTACGACCGCCGCTCCCCGCGTCGGACCAACAGGCCCCGGAGGTCGAGCACTTGCTGCCGGGCGCGGCCCAACTGGCCCGTTTCTCCTCGGCGGTGCTCGCCGCGCGCGACGCGTCCGGGGCTCCGGTGCTCGCCCGCACCCGGCCCGTACCGGCCGGGGACGGCTTCGCGGTGGAGGTGCCCGCCGACTGCGCGGCGACCGAAGGCCCGGCCTCGCTCCTGGTGCACCGGCACGACGAGCAGCTGAACAACATGCACAACGCTCTTGTCCGGGGCACCCTGAAGGCCGTGGACCACGGCTGGCTGCTGGTCCCCGCCAAGGTGGTGGAGCCCATGGGCGCGGGCCGCCCGACCGACGCCCTCCGCGTCCTGCGCGACACCCGCCGCGCCACCGCCCGCTATCTGGAGCGGCGCGGCCTGACTCGTCCCCGGGTCCGGTGGGACGAGTTCAAGGCCTTGGCGGCAGCCACGAAACGGAAGTGACGGACCGTCAGTTCGCCGCGTTCATCAGGTCGAGCGCGCTCTGTTGCCGGGCCGCGTCGGTGGAGTCCAGCGGCCCGGCCCAGTGCAGCCCGTACGCGTCCAGGGCGTTGCGGTCGTTCGCGTAGGCGGCGGTGGCCTGCCGTGCGATGTACGAGGTGTAAGGGCGGTCGGACAGCCGGGAGTTGAAGGCACTCAGTCCCCGGATGTACGCCCCCTTGAACGACGGCCCGTCACCACCGCAGCCGCTCGTCTCGCACGGTTCCCGCAGAATCCCACCGGAGTTGAGGGCCGTCGAGGTGGTCGAGGCATCACCGATCTGGCGGCCGGTGGTGAGGAGGCCGGAGTCACCGGTCGCCCGGTACAGCTCCGAAAGGCCGCCGAGCAGCACGCCCTGGTTGTACGACCACGTCGTGTCGCCGTTGTTGCCGCAGGTCGCCAGGTTGATGCCGTCGTTGACCAGGTGGGAGCCGTTGATCATGCCGGTGCCCTTGAACCAGGACCACTCGGCGTTGGCGCGCCCGAGGTACGTCGTGTCGCCGGCGATGCGGTTGTGCAGGGCCGCGTTCAGCTCCAGGTAGAGGGAGTTGGCGATCGCGTTCTTGTAGGTCTTGGCGGTGCTCCACCACACCCCGCCGCCGCAGGTCGAGTCCCAGTAGCGGGCCATGTAATCGGCGTCCGCGCGGGCGGTGTTGAGGTAGCGGGAGTCGCCGGTGAGGTCGTACGCGTCGACCCAGGCCAGCCCCCACCAGCCGGTGTCGTCGATGTAGTCGTTGGTGAAGTTGCCGCCCTGGGCGGAGAGGTTGCGGTCGTAGGTGTTGGCGATGGCGTACCTGTAGCTGCCCATTCCGGTGACGCGGATGTTGTCGATGACGGCGGTCAGGGCGTTGGCGGAGTTCCACCAGCCGGTGGTGTCGAAGAGGCCGGTGCCCACGTTGTAGGACTGCATCAGCGCGGTGGCGGCGGCGGTGGCGCGGCTGCCCGCGTTCCACGTCGTCCGCGCCCACTGCGTGCAGGCGATCTCGGCCCGGTCGCCGGCCTTGCCGCAGGCGCGCAGGGCGCCGACTCCGAGGGCGTTCCAGTCGTCGACGTTGTACATCAGGGTGCGCCAACCGCCTTGCCCCGCAGGGATGGTGGTGTCGCCGAGTTTGCTGCCCGAACTCCAGGTGCGGCCGCCGTCGAAGGAGCGGTCGAGCCAGACCTCGTCGCCGGGGCTGCCGTTGGTGATCGAGGCCCAGCCCATCGCGTCGGTGTCGTCGAAGTGCAGGGTGAGGGTGCGGGAGTAGATGGTGGCCGACACGGGTTGCCGGTCCACCGGGGAGAGGGCGGGGTCGCGGGCGTCGCAGTACTTGTTGCAGATCGTCGCCTCGGGGGCGGCGGTCGCGACGCCGGTGGAGACCGGCACGAACAGGGCCAGGGCGGCGATCAGACCGGTCCCGACTCGCTTGACATGTCTAGCAGTTGAGTTCATGCCGGCTCCATCAAGGTGGGGGGTTGCGGATGGTCAGCCCAGGCGCCACTGCTGGTTGGCGCCGCCGTTGCAGGTCCAGAGTTCCAGCGCGGTGCCGTTGACGTTGCCCGCGGGCTGGTCGCCGCCGGTGACGTCGAGGCACAGGCCCGACTGGGTGCCGGTGATGGTGCCGTTGGAGTTGAGGCTCCACTTCTGGTTGGCGCCGCCATTGCAGGTGTAGAGGTCCACCTTGGTGCCGTTGCTCGTCTGGTTGTCGTAGGCGTCCAGGCACTGGGTGCCGCCGTAGAGCCGGAGTTCACCGGCGGCGGTGATGGTCACGGCCTGGTTGGTGCCGCCGCCGCAGTCCCAGATCTCGATCTTGGTGCCGGGGGTGGTCTCGCCGTTGTAGGCGTCGAGGCAGCGGTTGGAGGAGGCGCCGATGAGGGGGTGGGTGGTGCCGACGCTGGTGCCGCTGCCCGCTGAGACCCGGTACATCACCGAGCCGTGGCCGGGGACGCTCGCCGAGATGGTGCCGGTGGTGGAGCTGATCACGTGCGACCACAGGTTGTTGAGCTTGTACGAGGACGCCGAGGGGAGGCCGGCCGCCGTCGCGGAGGTGGTGATGGTGGCGGCGGAGGAGTTCTCGTTGAAGAGGACCACCGAGACGTCGCCGTTGGCGAGCGGCTTGGAAAGGACGTGCAGACCACCGGAGTTGGAGATCTCGGTGCCCTGTTTGCCCAGGGAGTCCTGGTCGACGGCGATGACGTCCTTGTTGCCGTAGAGGGAGAGCGTGGCGGCCGTGGCCTTGCGCAGGTCGGTGCCGGCGATCAGGGGCGCGGCCATCTCCGACCAGAGGCTGAAGTGGGTGCGGTCCTCGGTGAACGACATGCCGTTGCCGACTTCGAGCATGTCGGGGTCGTTCCAGGCGCCCGGCTTGGCGTATGCGGCGAGTTTGACGTTGGCCTTGTAGATCGACACCACGGTCGAGAAGTTGACGTTGATGTCGTCGGTGGTGCGCCAGCTGTTGCCGACGCCCGCGCCCCAGGTCCACACGTCGGCGAGGCCCCAGTTGCAGAGGCTGTAGACGATCGGACGGCCGGTCGCCGCGAGGGCGTCGCGCATCGCGGTGTAGCGCTGCTGGTCGGGCACGTTCTGGTGGTTGCAGTTGTCGTACTTGAGGTAGTCCACGCCCCAGGCGGCGAAGCTGTTGGCGTCCGTCTGCTCGTGGCCGAGGCTGCCCGGGTAGCCGGCGCAGGTGGCGGTGCCGGCGCTCTCGTAGATGCCGAGCTTGAGGCCCTTGCTGTGCACGTAGGCGGCGGTGCCGCTGATGCCGTCGGGGAACTTGACCGGATCGGGGACGAGTTGACCCGCCGCGTTGCGGGCCGAGGTCATCCAGCAGTCGTCGATGTTGACGTACTGGTACCCGGCGTCCTTGAGCCCGGAGGAGACGAGGTAGTCGGCGGTCTGCTCGACGAGCTGCTCCGTGACGTTGCAGCCGAAGGCGTTCCAGTCGTTCCAGCCCATCGGGGGCGTCCGCGCGAGGCCGTTGTCGAGGGCCTGTGCGGGTGGCGCGGCGCGCAGCACCAGCAGGGCCGGGACGAGAGCCAGCAGCAGCACCATGGTGAGGGCGGCGCTCAGGCGTCTCTTGAAGGGTGCCGGGACGGTCATGTCGAGGTCTCCTGTTTCGCCGTGGGGGGCCGACCGAACTCACCGTTGGAAACGTAACCATCGCGAGGGTTCCACCAGCCGGGTTCGGCCGTCAATGGTCCGGACCAGAATGCCCCGGGAGTGAACTGCCCGTGCCGTCAGAGGCGTTGACGGCCTCCTGAGTCGATGGCAACGTTTCCATCACCCGCACCCTTGGAGGCCACCATGTCCCTGCGCCCCTCCCGGCGAGTGATGATCGGTTCCGGTCTGGCCGCACTGACGGCGACGGCTGTCACACCGGCGGACGCGGCCGAACGGCCCAACTCCGCAAAGGCGTTGTCCCGCGCGAGAGACGCGTACTCCGCGCTGAGAAGACACTTCGACACCACCGACGGCTCCGGGCTCGTCCGCGAGCAGATCCCGGCGGCGGGCGGCGACAACCCGTACGCGTACGAATGGCCCTTCTCGCAGGTGCACATCGCCGCCCTCGATCTCGCCGCCGTGGACGGGGAGTTCGAGCCGGAACTGTCCCGACGGGCGGCGGCGCAGGAGCACTACTGGAAGCCCGGCGGAGGCACCACCGGCCTTCCCGGTTACGCCTCCTACCCCGTCGCGCCGTACGGTTCGGGCGGGGACATGTTCTACGACGACAACGAATGGGTCGGCCTGGCCAAGGTCCAGCGGTATCTGCAGACCGGGGACGCCACCGCGCTGGCCCGAGCGAAGGAGATCTTCGCCCTGGTGCGGTCCGGTTGGGACACCGACAGCGGTCACGCCGCGCCGGGCGGGGTCTTCTGGACACAGGCCGACTGGAGCCACGACCGCAACACCGTCTCCAACATTCCGGGTGCCCAACTCGCCCTGCGTCTGCACCAGATCACCGGCGAGGCGGACTACCTGGACTGGGCCAAGCGCTTCTACGACTGGACGAACACACATCTGCAGAGCCCAAGTGGCCTGTACTGGGACCACCTCGACCTTCAGGGGACCGTCGAGAAGACGATCTGGTCCTACAACCAGGGCGTGCCGGTCGGCGTGGCGGTGCTGTTGTACGAGATCACCCGGGACCGCGCCTACCTCCGCCAGGCAGAGCGGGTTGCCGCCGCCGCGTACGCCTACTACCGCACGCAGGGGCGGCTGTTCACCCAGCCCGTGTTCTTCAACTCGATCTTCTTCAAGAACCTGCTGCTCCTGGAGTCGGTGACCGGGAAGGACACCTACCACCGGGCGATGGCCGACTATGCCGACCAGGTGTGGGACACGATGCGCGATCCCGCCACCGGGCTCGTGCACTTCGACACGGCCGGTGGCACCCAGGCGATCCAGCAGGCGGCCCTGGCGCAGCTCTACGCAGTTCTCGCCTGGCCGCGAGCCAAGTGGCGGACGCTGTACTGACGTTACGGGTGCCCGATCTCCCCCGTGCCGCGCGCGATCAACTCGACCGGGAGGACCGTGCGTTGGGAGGGGGAGTCGTCGCCGTCGATGCGGCCCAGCAGGATATGGGCGGCCCTGCGGCCGAGTTCCTCGGTGTCGGAGGTGACGACGGTGACCGGGGTGGGCAACATGTCGGCGAGCTTGAAGTCGTCGAACCCCACCACCGCCACGGAGACTTGGAGTTCACGGCAGGCGCGCAGCACGCCCTCGGTGAGGAAGCCGGTGGTGGAGAAGACCGCGGTGGGCGGGTGCGCGGAGGTGAGCAGGGTGCGGGTGGCGGTCTCTGCCTCCTCGGTGGTGCCGGCGCGCAGGGTGACGACCAGGTCGTTGTCGGGCTCGATGCCGCTGCGGCGCAGCGCCTTGCGGTAGCCGCGCAGCCGGCGGCCGGTGCTGTAGTAGGAGGGCGCGACCAGGATCGCGATCCGGTCGTGGCCCTGGTCGACGAGGTGCTGGGTGGCCTTGCGTCCGCCCTCCTCGTTGTCGACGAGGACGACATCCGCCTCGGCGCCCGTGGCCGGGCGGTCGACGAAGACGATGGGCACGTGGTCGTGGCCGTTGATCTCGTTGAGGAAGGCGTGGTCGCCCTGGTCGGGGACGATGATGAGCCCGGCGACCCGGCGTCCGATCAGCTCGCCGACGGCCCGGCGCTCCACCTCCGGGTCCTCGTCGGCGGTGCTCAACAGCACTGCGTATCCTGCCTCGTTGGCGACCTCGACGGCGGCCTTGGCGAGGGAGGCGTAGAACGGGTTGGTGAGGTCGCCGAGCAGCAGGCCGATGGTCATCGAGTTCTGGCCGGGGCGCAGGGAGCGCGCGATCTCGTTGCGCTGGTAGCCGATGGCGGTGATCGCCGCGTTCACCCGCTCGGCCGTCTCCTCGCGGACCGTGCCGATGCCGTTGACGACGCGGGAGACGGTGACGACGGCGACTCCGGCGCGCTCCGCGACGTCACGCATCGTGGGCCTGGTGTTCTGGCTGTGCGGGGGACGACTTCTCACGTGAGTTGAAGACCAACCTTCCATCGCGTACCGGGGGCCGGGACCGCTCCCAGGATACGTTTCGGGTCCCGGCCCGCCGCTCGGTCCAGGCGCTAACCGTTGCTCTTGATCACATCGTTGATCTTGCCGGTCATCGCCTGGAGGTCGGACAGCGGCTTCTTGCCGTTGAGGATGTCCGGCCAGTAGGCGGTGATCAGGTCGTTCGACTGGCTGGCCCACTGGGTGGTGAAGCGGACGCCGATGGTGGTCGGGGTGTTCAGGCCCGCCTTGACGGTGGACGCGACGGTCGTCAGACCGGCCTTGTCGAGGGCGCCGAAGTAGGCGCTCTGGGACGAGAGATAGGCCGGCGCCGCGACCGGGGAGTCGGGCAGCACCTTGGTCCACACGGTGGAGTCGAGGTACTTCAGGACCTTGAAGGTGGCGTCCGCGTTCTGCGTGTACGACGGGGTGCAGATGCCCACCGCGTCGTAGAGGGTGGCCGCCTTGGTCTGCTGGGGCAGCGGCGCGAAGCCGTACTTGATCTTCGGCTTGTCGGTGAGGAAGCCGGCCGCCAGCCACTGGCCGCTCCACAGCATCGGGATCTGCCCGGCGGCGAACAGCGCCTGCTGGTTGCTGATGTCGTAGCCGGGCGGTGCCATGGCCCCGCTCTTGATCCCCGCCACGACCTTGCTGACGCCTTCGGTGTACGTCGTGTCGGTGGTCGTCTTCGTGGGGTGGTGGACATCGTCGGCGAACGGCGCACCGCCCGCCGACAGCGAGTACGTGCTGAGCGAGAACGGGCCGTCCGTGGACGTCAACGCATCTGCTACGAGGCCGTACTTGGCGCCCTTCGCGTGCAGTTTCGCGGCGTCGGCGAACATCTGGTCCCAGGTCCAGCCGGCGGCCGGCAGGGTGAGGCCGGCGGCCTTGAAGGCGTCGACGTCGTACCAGATGCCGTAGGTGTTGAGCAGGGAGGGGACGCCGCCGATCTTGCCGTCGGCGGTCTTCCAGTTCTTCATGGTGGAGGAGACGAAGCTGCTCGCGCCGAAGTCGGTGGAGCCGGAGAGCCGGGAGGCCCAGTCGGTGAGCAGGCCCTGGCTGGTGTACTGCTGCTCGGTGTCGTTGCCGCACCAGAACAGGTCGGGCAGTTTCTTGGCCTGGGTGAGCGCGGCGAGCTTGTCGCCGTAGTTGCCGTTGGGGGTGTCGACGCGCTTGACCGTGATGTTCGGGTCGTGGAAGCCGGTCAGGGCCTGGTCGATGGCCTTGTTGGTGGTGGCGGACTCCCAGGTCATCAGGGTCACCGTCACCTTGCCGTCCGACTGCTTACCGGACGAGCCGCCGCAGGCCGCCGTCGCGAGCAGTCCCCCCGCCGTCAGCAACGCTCCGGCGAGACGGGTAAATCGTTTCATTCGTGGCCTCCTGGTACCTGGCCGGTACACGGCTCATAGGAGTGGGTCGGGGTCCTGATCAGCGCTGGTTGACGGTGCCCAGGGCGCTCAGGCCCTGGATGAAGTAGCGCTGGGCGACGAAGAACACGGCCAGTGGGGGGAGCATGTAGAGCAGGTTGGTGGCCATGTAGAGGTTCCAGTCCGGGGTCTGGCCTGCGAACTGGGTGACGAAGGAGGCCATGCCGACGCTCAGCGGCCACTTCTGGGAGGAATACAGGTAGATCAATGGGTTGAGGTAGTCGTTCCAGGACATCTGGAAGGCCAGGATTGACATCGTTATCCAGGCGGGCTTCGTGATCGGCAGCATCACGCTGAAGAAGATCCGGACGTGCCCCGCGCCGTCGACCTTGGCAGCCTCGTCGATGGAGTGCGGGATCGACAGGAAGTACTGGCGGGCCAGGAAGATGAAGAGCGGGTTGCCGCCGAGGAAGGCCGGGACGATCAGCGGCAGCCAGGTGTCGTACCAGCCGATGTCCTTGAAGAGCTGGAACAGCGGGATGATGCCGACCACCGGGGGCAGCAGCATGCTGCCGACGAAGACGTAGAACCACACCTTGCGGCCGGGAAAGCGCAGCCGGGCCAGGGCGTAGCCCGCCATCATCGAGGTCATCACGCCGCCGATCACCGAAAGACCGGTGATGACAAGGGAGTTGAGCAGCAGTCGCGGGAAGTGGATGACCTTCGGTCCGTCGATGAAGTTCTTGAAGTGGAACTCGTGGGGCAGGAGTCGGGGCGGGACTTCGAAGACCGCCGAGGGGCCCTTGAGCGCGACGGTGAGCATCCAGAGGATGGGCACGATCATCACCGAGGCGATCAGCAGCGCGACGGCGTACCAGGATGCCGTGCGTACGGCCCGGCCGCGCGGCTGGGCGGGGGCGGCCGGCTTCGGCGCCGTCGTCGGCGCCCTCGTGACGTCAGGAGACGTGGTCACTGTAGGTCCAAATCGACGAGAAGCGGGCGGTCGCGGCGATCACGACGACGATGACGAGGAAGAGCACCCAGACCTGGGCGGAGGCGTAGCCGAACTGGGACACCTGGCCGAGCTTGGGGAAGCCGTTGTTGTAGATCGACAGCATCAGGGTCCTGGTGCTGAACCCGGGCCCGCCCTGGTTGTCCGGCGAGAGGATCTTCGGCTGGTTGAACGCCTGGAGGGCCGTCACCATCTGCATGACCACCTGGAGCAGCATGATCGGGCTGATCAGCGGCAGGGTGATCCGGAAGAAGACCGTGCGAGGCCCTGCGCCGTCGAGTCTGGCCGCCTCGTACAGCTCGGTGGGGACCGCCTGGAGCGCGGCGAGGAAGATGATCATCGTGGAGCCGACGCTCCACAGCATGACGATCACGATCGACGGCATCGCCGAGTTGTCCCCGGAGAGCCACTCGCTGGTGGGCAGGTGGAGCCAGTTCAACACCTGGTTGGCCAAGCCGACCTGGGGATTGAATACAAACTTCCAGAGCGTGATCGTGGCCACCACGGGCAGTACGACCGGGAGATAGCACAGGGTCCGCAGCAGGCTGACGCCCCGCATCCGCTGGTTGCAGAACACCGCCAGGGCCAGCCCGATGGCCAACGACAGCGGCACGTAGAGGACGACGAGCAGCAGGGTGGCGCGCACCGAGGGCCAGAAGGACGGGTCGGTGGTGAACATCCGCCGGAAGTTGTCGAGGCCGATGAACTTCGGGTCCGACAGGCCGTTGTAGCTGGTCAGCGCGAAATAGGCGGAGCGGAACAGCGGGTAGACGACGAACGCCGTGAAGCCGATGAGCGCCGGTGCCAGGAACACGTACGCGGCCAGGGTGTCCGAGGACCGCTTGCGCCGTCGTCGCCAGGGGCGTCCGAAGCGCCCCGGGCTCCCCCGGTCCGGCGGTCGGTCCACGGGTGGTGCGGTGGTTCTCGTCTCTTGGTGCGGAGCGGCTGTCACACGCGCTCACCTTCTTCCTCCGAGGAGTTGGCGGAGACCCGGACCGGGGCCGACCCGACCGTCTGGTGGTCGCCGACCGCCGCAAGGTAACGTTTCCATTCCCTGGCGATCACACCGTGGCGCACGCCACATGAGGGAGTCAAGAGGCGCGATGGTAACGTTTCCCGGGTCAACATCCGGAACAGTGTGGGCAGTTCCGGAGTCGCTGAGCACGCTCGGGCGACGGCTGGCGGGCGAGTTGCGGGGCGGTCCGGCGGCGGACATCGTCGAGCGGTGTCTGACCAACACCTGGACCACGTCGATGAGTTGGGGCACTGGGTCGGCGCACGGCCCGGAGGTGTTCGTCAAGACCGGTGACATCCCGGCGATGTGGCTGCGGGACAGCACGGCACAGGTCCGCCCCTACCTCGCGGTGGCCACGGACCCGGAGATCGGCGACGTCCTGGCCGCCGTCTCGCGCAGACAGATCCGCTGCGTGCTCCTCGACCCGTACGCCAACGCCTTCAACGACGGCCCGACCGGCGCGCACGGCGAGCCCGCGGACGAGCCCACGCCGGGCGACTGGATCTGGGAGCGCAAGTACGAACTCGACTCGCTCTGCGCGCCGTTGCAGCTCGCCTACGCGATCCGGCGGGCGACCGGCCGGGAGGACCATCTCGACGAGGCGTTCCACCGCGCGGCCTGGAGGATCGTGCGGCTGTGGCGCGCGGAGCAGTCCCACGGGCGGGATTCGCCCTATCGGTTCGTCCGCCCGTCCGGCCCGTTCGCCGGTGACAGTCTGCCGCTCAACGGCCGTGGCGCGCCGGAGGGTTGGACCGGTATGACGTGGTCGGGCTTCCGGCCGAGCGACGACGCGTGCGTCCACGGCTATCTGGTCCCGGCCAACGCGCTGGCGTCGACGAGTCTGCACGGGCTGGCGGAGTTGGCCGCGGCGGTGCTCGACGACACCGAACTCGCCCATGCGGCTTGGCGGTTGGCGGACGAGATCGATGCCGGGATCCTGGCGCACGCGGTGACCGAGGTCGACGGCGCCTCCGTCCTCGCGTACGAGGTGGACGGCCTCGGGGCGGCACTGCTCTGCGACGACGCGAACCTGCCGAGTCTGCTGAGCCTTCCGCTGAGCGGCTGGTGCGCGCCGGAGGATCCGCTGTACCGGGCGACTCGGCGCTTTGCACTCTCCGGGGCCAACCCCTCGTACTTCAGGGGCAGTTACGCGTCCGGGATCGGCAGTTCGCACACACCGGACCGGCACGTGTGGCCGCTGGCCATCGCGACGGCGGGTCTCACGGGCGGCGCGGGCGAGGCGGCTCGCGCTCTGGAGATCCTTGCGGCCACGACGGCCGGTACGGGCCTGATGCACGAGAGCTTCCATGTCGACGCCCCGGGCCGCTTCACCCGGGAGTGGTTCGGCTGGGCCAACGCGATGTTCTGCGAGCTTGCGCTTGAGGTGTGCGGGGAGGGGGTGCGGCAGCTGTTCCCGGTGCATCCTCGGGCGCTGCCGGGGGCTCGGGGGCTGCTGTCTCGCTAGACCGCGAAGGCATCGAGCCCGACGGACGCCTACTCGTGGCCGGCACGGTCGCGCCGCAACAGGTCGGTGACCCGGCCCAGCCACCCTCGGCGGGAGTGCTTGTCCCTGTCCAGCAAGAAGCGCGCTGTCTGCAGCGGGCCACGCGGGGGTCGGCCCGTTTGGTGGCGGTGCCAATAGCCGGCCATCCTCCGCTCCAGATCGTCCAGGTCGACGCTGCCGGTCCTGGACAGAACGACCGGTCCCTCCGGCCCCTCGGGGGCCGTGAGCGTCAGCACGCTGGCGGGAGGCAGCTCCATACCGATCACTGTGGCAGCCCCGCTTTTCGTGCTGCCACCGAAATGAACGGCGTCTTGGTCGAGGCAGCGTGTCGATCTGCGGCTCCCCCGTTCGACGGGTAGGTGGAGGCGCGGCCCGCGAGGCGGAATCCGGACCGGCCGCGGCTCCGTGATCAGCACGTACTGTCCATCCGTCGACGAGAGGTCCGGGTGGCCCGCCGTATGGCCGGCCGTCGGACGCCCCGAGGAGAAATCATGCAGATCCGCGCCCGTATGAGCATGAGTGCCGATGGCTATGTGACCACGCCGAACGGGTGGCCCGCCCAGACCGCCGACCCCGCGTTCGTCTCCGGCGAGAGCCACGGTATCCGGGAGTTCCTCGAAGGCTGCGAGGCGGCGCTGATGGGCCGCACCACCTTTGAGCCCGCGCTCGCCAACAACCGCTGGCCGTGGCCGGACCTCGACGTGTTCGTGCTCGGCTCACACCGTCCGGACGGCACCCCCGACCACGTCGTCACCGACAGTGACCCGGTGCGGCTGCTGGCGAGGCTCCGCTCGGCGAACCGGGGCGGCGACGTCCACCTCATCGGGGGCCCGCGAACGATCGGGACGTACCACGCCCTCGGCGCACTGGACACCCTCGAACTGGTCGTCCTGCCGATGCTGTTCGGCGGTGGGATGCAACTGACGCCCCTGCTCAGTGCCGACACCGGGTTGGTCCTCCGACGTGAGCGTGCCCTCCCCGGTGGTTCGGTGGAGATCGTCTACTCGTGCAAGGGCAGTCGCGCCGGACTGCCCAGCAAGCCTGCCAGTCAACGCTGATCCGGGTCCTGTCCGGTCTCACGGCGTGATCGTGAGGCCGCCGTAGTCGGAGAGGTTGGTGAGATTCAGTTGCGCCGGGGTGGTCGCCCCGGTGGTGCTTCCCGGCATCACGACATGGCTCAGGTTGATGTCCGAAATGGGCGCACCCGGAAGGCCGTTGATGCGGGCGGCGGTAGTACCGGCGTTGCGGACGCGGACGTTGGAGATCGTGACTCCGGTGACCGGGCCGATGCCCGCCGTGTTGCCGGTCATCATCGCGAGCCAGGTCCGGTTGCCGTCGTTGCTGAAGCTGAGCCGCTCGATGTCGATGTCGTCGAACTTCAGGTTGGTCGCGGCGGCCGTGCCGTACTTGTGGTGGACGCCGATGCCCACGGCCGCGTCGTGGACGACGACGTGCTGGAAGGTGACCTTGTTCTGCGGCTCGTAGACGCCCTGGCCGACCTTGACGCCGTAGCAATAGGTCCAGGAGACAAGGTCGTTGAAGGTGACGTCGTCGAGAGGGCGGGGGGTGCCGGGGACCGAGTTGTAGATGTCGGCGCCGGCCGGCCAGGTCTTGGTGCTGAAGGGGTCGTCGAGGCCGATGCCGATGGCGTGGTCGACGGTGACGTTCGTGGACTCCATGACGTCGATGCCGTCGTTCTCGCCCATGTCGAACCTGTTGAACAGCTTGATGTCGCGGAAGGTCAGGTCCGAGGAGCGCAGCGGGATGACCGCCCAACTGCTGGATTCCCGGAAGGTGATGCCGTCGACGGCGAAGCCGCTCGTGTAGATCGGGGCGAGGAGGTTCACGCCGAGGTTGGAGGGCGCGAGCGCGGCCTGGCCGTTGCCGTCGATGATGCCGCGGCCGTAGATCTTGATGTTCGTCGAGGAGTACCGGGTGGAGATGAGCCAAGTGAGGTCCCGGCCTTGGGAGTTCTTGTGTCCGGTCACCACATAGTGGGCGGCTTCGCCCGTGTAGCGGAGGACCGCGCCGGGTGCGAGGTAGAGCGCGAGGTTGCTGCGCAGGTAGAGGTTGCCGAGGGTGTAGACGCCGGCTGGGACGTACACGATGCCCTGGGTGGCGTTGGCGGAGCCGTACGCGGCTGCGTCGTTGAGCGCCGTCTGGAAGGCCGTCGTGGTGTAGGCGCCGGTGTTCGGCTGGGCCGAGTAGGGCGCGCTCTGCACGTTGAAGATGCCGGTGCCGCCGGTCGCCGGGCGGTTCGTCTCGGCCGGGTCGGCGGCGATGACCAGGTTGGGGCGGCCGTCGAGCTTGACGATCAGGTACTCGTCGTTCTGGACGGTGAAGGTGAGGGTCGGGCCGTTGACGGTCCCGGCGATGCCGAGTTTCTGCGGGCTGATGCTGTAGGCGCCGATGGCCGTGTTGTTGAGCTTGGTGACCGAGATGGTGGCCGTGCCGGTCCCGAGAGCGAGTTGCGCGATGTCGTAGCCCGTGTACTTGGTGACGGGCACGGAGGTTCCGTTGACGGTCAACTTGTAGTCGGCGGACGCCGGGTAGATGGACGGGACCGGGTACGCCGTCACCGACCCCGCCGCGGCCTGGGCGGGATGTGGGATTCCCAGTAGACCCGCCACACCGAGCAGGAGTGCGGTGAGTACGAGTGCCAGCCGGCGGTGGAGCGGGCTCCCGGCTCCGGCGATCGGCGTCAGTGGTGATCTCATCCGGTGTCCTCTCTCAGGGCAACGTTTCCATTGCCATGACAACATGATGGTCTGGACCAAGGAACCCCCCAGCCCCTGCCGCCCCCTCGCCGATCCGTTGTCACCTCAGGACGAACCTCCGCAGCCCGGGACTCAACTCCCGCAAACAGAAAGGCGATCCTCCGGTCCCTCGCCGAATCGCTGCCATATTCGAGAACCACTTCGGAGGTGGCTGTGACGCTAGAGGCGACAACATCCCTGACGGCAGTGACACCCGCGGCGGACCGCACCGCCGGACGCATCGCCGACCTGGAAGAGCGACGGGCCCGGGCGGTGGTCACGGGCGCGCCGAGAAGACATGGAGCGCTCGGCGCGCGGGAGCGGATCCAACGACTGCTGGACTCGGGCTCGTTCGCGGAGACCGGTGTGTTCGTACGGGCGAGAGCAGTGGGGGACGGTGCCCAACGCCCGTACGGAGACGGCGTCGTCACCGGGTACGGCACGGTCGACGGACGGCCGGTCTGTGTGTTCGCGCAGGACTCCACGGTCTTCGGCGGCAGCATGGGCGAGGCCTTCGGCGAGAAGACCGTGGCGCTCATGGACCTCGCCCTGAAGACCGGGTGTCCGGTCGTGGGGCTCAACGACTCCGGGGGCGCCCGCATCCAGGAGGGCGTCAACTCCCTCGCGCTGTACGCCGAGTTGGTGCGGCGCAATGTGAAGGCGTCCGGGGTGATCCCGCAGATCTCCGTCGTCCTGGGCCCGTGTGCGGGCGGTGCCGCCTACTCCCCCGCGATCACCGACTTCACCGTGATGGTGGACGGCGCCTCGCACATGTTCGTCACCGGGCCCGACGTCATCGAGGCGGTGACCGGCGAACGCACCACCGCCGAGGAGCTGGGCGGCGCCCGCACCAGCAACTCCGTGAACGGCAACGCCCACTTCCTCGCCGCCGACGAGGAGGACGCGCTCGACACCGTACGCGAGCTGCTGTCGTACCTGCCCGCCAACAACCTGGAACGGCCCCCGGAGTACGCGCCCGGAGCCGTCGCCGTCGGGGACCCGCTCGACGAGGTCGTGCCGGACCGGCTCGGCCACGCCTACGACATGCGGGACATCCTGCGCGCGGTCGTCGACGACGGTGAACTCCTGTACGTCCAGGAGCTGTTCGCGCCGAACATCATCTGCGCGCTGGCCCGGGTCGAGGGGGCGAGTGTCGGGGTCGTCGCCAACCAGCCGCTGCACTCGGCCGGGGTCCTCGACATCGACGCCTCGGAGAAGGCCGCGCGGTTCGTGCGGTTCTGCGACGCGTTCGGCATCCCGCTGCTGACCTTCGCCGACGTCCCCGGTTATCTCTCCGGCGTGTGCCAGGAGCGGGGCGGCATCATCCGGCGCGGCGCCAAACTCCTTTACGCGTACGCCGAGGCGACCGTCCCCAAGGTCACCGTGGTGGTGCGCAAGGCGTACGGCGGCGGCTACGCGGTGATGGGTTCCAAGCATCTCGGCGCCGACCTCAACCTCGCGTGGCCGACGGCCCGTATCGCCGTCATGGGCGCGGAGGGCGCCGTGGGAGTCCTGCACCGGCGTCAACTCGCCGCCGCGGACGACCCGGAGGCGCTGCGGGCCGACCTGGTCGCCTCCTACGAGGCCACGCACGGGACTCCGTACCTCGCCGCCGAGCGAGGGTACGTCGACGACGTGATCGCGCCACGCGACACCCGGGCCCATGTCGGCCGCGCGCTGCGCGCGTTGCGGGGCAAGCGCGCCCCGATGCCGGAGCGGCGGCACGGCAACATCCCGCTCTGACCGCCGAGTTCACCCCTCGCACACCACTCCCCCGCCGCTCACCCTGCTGTTCGTGAGGAGCCCGTCCGATGGACAGTCGCCGCCCGCCGCTCGCGCCCGCGTACCGGACCCTGCCCGAGTACGTGCGGCACTGGGCCGAACTCACCCCGCACCGGCGGGCGTTCACCTTCGTCGACCATCCCACCCCCAACTCCCGTGGCGTACACCGCACGTTGACCTGGCAGCGGCTCGATCTGCGCGTACGGGCGCTGGCCGCCCGGCTCACCGAGCAGGCCGAACCCGGGGCGCGGGTCGCCCTGTTGTGCCCGCAGGGAACGGAGTACATCACCGGGTTCCTGGCGGCGCTGGCCGCCCGGATGGTCGCCGTGCCGCTGTATCCGCCCGGTCTGCCGGGGCAGGGCGACCGGCTCGTCGGGGTGCTGGGGGACGCCCGCCCGGCGGTCGTGGTGACCACCGGCCGCGTCCTGACCGAGGTGACGGACTTCTGCGAGCGCGCGGAGGTGCCGGTCCTCGCGGCGGACCGGGTGCCCGACACCGCCGCCCTCAACTGGCGGGCGCCGGAACCGGATTCGGACGCGACCGCCTATCTCCAGTACACCTCCGGCTCGACCCGGGCCCCGGCGGGCGTGGAGATCACCCATGCCAACGTCGTCGCCAACGCCCGCCAGGCGCTTGCCGCCTACGGCGCCGACGCGCATCCGGTGACCTGCGTGGGCTGGCTGCCGCTCTATCACGACATGGGGCTGGTGCTCAGCGTTGCGGCCCCCGTCGTACGCGGGGTGCCGTCGGTCCTCATGGACCCGGCCGCGTTCCTGCACGAACCGGCGCGCTGGCTACGGCTGTTGGCCGCGCATCCGCGCGCACTGAGTGCCGCGCCGAACTTCGCCTACGACTACTGCGCCTCCACCGTCACCGAGGCGCAGAAGGAGGGGCTGCGGCTGGACGGGGTCGCCGCGCTGATCAACGGCAGCGAGCCCGTCCGGCCCGGCACCGCCGACCGCTTCCACGCCGCCTTTGCCGCACAGGGGTTGGCGGCGGAGGCACACTGTCCGTCGTACGGGCTCGCCGAGGCCACCGTGTTCGTCAGCGCCTCCCGGCCCGGCCGCCCGCTCGGCCGGTTCGCCCTCGACCGGGACGCCCTCGCCGCCGGAAAGGCGCTGCCCGCACGGCCCGAGGATCCGCGTGCCGTGCTGCTCGCGGGGTGCGGAACTCCCGTGGGGCAGCGGGTGCGCATCGTCGATCCGGTCGCCCACGCCCTGCTGGCCGAGGGGGAGGTCGGGGAGATCTGGGTGCAGGGCGCCAATGTGGGGCGCGGCTACTGGAACAACTCCGCGCAGACCCGGCGGGTGTTCGGCGCCTCACTTGGCGCCGCCGCGCCGGGCGGCTGGCTGCGCACGGGGGACCTCGGGACCGTCCTGGACGGGCAGTTGATCGTCACCGGCCGGCTCAAGGACCTCATCGTCGTCGACGGCCGCAACCACTATCCGCAGGATGTCGAGGCCACCGCGCAGGACGCGCATCAGGCCGTACGACGGGACCGGCTCGCCGCGTTCGGAGTGCCGGGCGGAACGGGAGGGGTGGGCGGCGCGGGTGAGCGGGTGGTGGTCGTCGCCGAGCACACCCGCACCACCAGCCTCGCCGACCTCGACGTACCGGCCCTGACGCGTGCCGTGCGCGCGGCCGTCTCCGCACGGCACGGGCTGCGGCTCGCCGATGTCGTGCTGGTCGCTCCCGGCACCGTGCCCCGCACTTCCAGCGGGAAGGTGTCACGGGCCCTGACCCGCGCCCGGTATCTGGAGGGCGACTACGCGACGGAGAGCGCGGGATGACGGCCGTCGACGGCGAGAACGGGGCGAGGGAACGGCCGATCCCCGGCGACGAGAACGCGCTGCGACTGCGGATCGTGGAGCGGGTCGCCGAGTGGTGCGGCACGCCGACGCATGACGTGGCGACGGACCGGCCGCTGGCCGAACTCGGCATGTCCTCACGGGACGCGGTCGTGCTGGCGGGCGAGTTGTCGCTGCTGACGGGGCACGAGCTGCCGGCGACGCTGCTGTGGGAGGCGCCGACCGTGGACGCGTTGGTGGCGCGGGTGTGCGGCACGGACTCCCGGCCTTCCCCGCTCGGCGTTCCCGCACCTGCCGTGCGGGCAGCGCCGGGCGAGCCCGTCGCGGTGATCGGGGTCGGCTGTCGGCTGCCCGGCGGAGTGCACGGCCCGGACGACTACTGGCAGTTGCTGATCGACGGCGTCGACGCGATCAGGCGTGTCCCCGAGGACCGGTGGGGCGACTTCACGCCGTTCCCGCCCGCCGAAACCCCGTTGTACGGCGGCTACTTGGACGACATCGCCGGATTCGACGCCGACTTCTTCCGGATCACCCCGCGCGAGGCCGCGGTGATGGACCCGCAGCAGCGGATCCTCCTTGAGGTCGTCCGCGAGACGCTCGACCACGCCGCCGTCCCGGCCACGGCCCTCGCGGGCACGGCCACCGGGATCTACGTCGGCGTCTCGGCCCCGGAGTACGGCCGCCTCACCGGCGCCGACGCGCTCGCCGTCGACCCCTGGGCCCCGGCGGGCGCGGCACTCAGTGTGACGGCGGGCCGACTGGCGTACGTCCTGGACACCCACGGTCCCAACATGGCGGTGGACACGGCCTGTTCGTCCTCCCTGGTCGCCCTGCACCAGGCCTGCGTGAGCCTGCGCGACGGCGAGATCGACACGGCGATCGCCGCCGGGGTCAACGTCCTGCTCTCGCCCGCCGTCGGCGTCGCCTTCGCCCGGGCGGGGGCGCTCGCGCCCGACGGCCGATGCAAGCCGTTCGCGACCACCGCCGACGGCATCGGGCGCGGCGAGGGCTGCGCGGCCGTACTGCTGAAACGGCTGTCCGACGCGGAGCGCGACGGTGACCGTGTCCTCGCGCTGATCCGCGCCACCGCGGTCAACTCCGACGGCCGCTCGGGCGGCCTGCTGGCCCCCAACCCGGCAGCGCAGCAAGCCCTGTTGGCGACGGCGTACGGGCGGGCCGGACTCGCCCCGGCCCAGGTGGACTACGTGGAGGCGCACGGTACCGGTACCCCGCTGGGCGACCCGATCGAGGCGGGCGCGCTCGGCGCGGTGCTGGGCGCGGGCCGAAACCGTGAACAGCCCCTGCTGCTCGGCTCGGTGAAGGGAAACCTCGGTCATCTGGAGTGCGCGGCCGGTCTCGCCGGCCTGGTGAAGACGGTCCTCGCCCTCCACCACGACCTCGTCCCGCCGTCGCTGCACGGCACCTCGCTCCCCGACCCACGGCTGCGCCTGGTCACCGAGCCCGAACCCTGGCCCCGCTACGGCGGAACGGCCACCGCAGGTGTCTCGGGTTTCGGCTTCGGGGGCACCAACGCCCATGCGGTGCTGGAGGAATGGCGGCCGACCGTGCCTGCGACCGAGAAGTCCGGGGGGACGTCGGCCGTCCGCCTCCATCTCCTCTCCGACCTCGACACCGAGCGGGTCCGCGACACCGCCGCCCGGATCGCCGCGTGGCTGCGCACACCCGTGGGGAGCGCGGCCCGGCCCGCCGATGTGGCCCGCACACTCGCGGGACGTACGGGACGGGGACCCGTGCGCGCCGCCGTCGTCGCCCGCGACGGACACCAATTGGCGGAAGCGCTGGGTGCGTTGGGGCAGGGCGACCGGCACCCACGGGTGGTCACCGGCGACCGCGACCGGGTGGGACGCGGCGGTCCGGTGTGGGTGTTCTCCGGATACGGCACCCAGTGGACCGGCATGGGACGCCAACTCCTCGCGGAGGAACCGGCCTTCGCCGCCGCCGTGGAAAAACTCGACGCCCAGCTCGCCGACGTCTTCGGCTTCTCGCTCCGCGCACACCTGGCCTCCGCCGGACCGCTCGACCGGCTCGACGTGTCCCAACCCGTCCTCTTCGGCACCCAGTTGGCACTCGCCGAGCTGTGGCGGTCCTACGGCGTCGAACCCGCCGCCGTGATCGGCCACTCCCTGGGCGAGGTGGCCGCCGCGGTGTGCGCGGACGCGCTGGACGTGGTGGACGCGGCGCGGGTCGTCGCCGTACGGGCCCGGTTGCTCGGTGGGCTGCGCGGGGGCGCGATGGCCGTCGTGGATCTGGAGGACGGTGAACTGCCCGACCTGGAGCGGGAGTTCCCGGGTGTCCAGGTCGCCGTGCACTCCTCGCCCCGGCAGAAGGTCGTCACCGGCGACGAGGTGGCGGTCGCCCGGTTGGTGCGACGGATGGAGGAGCGGGGGCGTGCCGCCCGGGCCATGCGGGTCGTCGGCGCCGGGCACTCGCCCCAGGTGGAGCCGTTGTTACCGGAGTTGGTCGAGGCTCTCGCGGACCTGCGGGGACGGGCGCCGCGCGTCCCCGTCTACTCCACCGTCCTCGACGACCCGCGCGGCGCCGGCGAGTTCGGCGCCGGGCACTGGGCCGCCAACCTGCGCCGGCCGGTGCGGCTGGACCGGGCCCTCGCGGCTGCCGCGGCGGACGGTCGTACCGCCTTCGTCGAGATCTCGCCGCATCCGGTCCTGGCCAGGGCCATCACCGACACCGTGCCCGACGCGCTCACCGTGGGCACGCTGCGCCGCGACGCGGCCGGATCCGCCGCGTTTCTCGGGGAGTTGGGTGCCTTGTACGCGGCGGGGCTGTCCCTGCCGGTACCGGCAGGCCGGGTCGTGGACCTTCCGCTGCCGCGCTGGCGGCACGTCCGGTACTGGTGGACGGACGGGCGGGGACGTGTAACCGCTGATCGGTCGCCGGGACCCGCCGCTGTCGTGGAGCCCCCACCCGCTTCGGTGGTGGCCCGCGTCGGTCACCACATCGCCGCCGTCACCGGCCATCCCACGGCCCGCATCACCCCGACGACCGCGTTGGCCGACCTCGGCCTGGACTCCCTGCTGGCCGTCCGGATCCGTACCGCCCTGGACCGCGAGTTCGGGATCGAGCTGCAGCTGCGTGACCTGTTCGCCGCCATGACGATCGACGAAGTGGCCGACCGGGTACGGCAGTTGATCGACGAACCGTCCCCGCTCCGCACGCTGCACAGCGGCGGCACGGGCGCCCCGCTCTTCCTCTTCCACGCCGCCGGCGGCACCACCGACGTCTATCGCGCACTCGCCCGACACCTGGGCGACGAACGGCCGGTGCACGGTCTCGACCGGATCGAGGACGCCCTCACGGTGCCGGAGAAGGCGCGGCGCCATGCCGAAGCGATCAGCGCCGTCCATCCCAACGGACCGTGTGTGCTCGGTGGTTGGTCCTTCGGCGGGTTCCTCGCCCAGGAGACGGCACGCCTCCTCGTCGCCGCCGGGCGGGACGTCGAACTCGTCGCGCTCATCGATTCCGTACGCCCTCTCCACCGGCCCGGCCGTGTCCGCGCCCATCTCACAGGTTTCGCCCAGCACGTCGCCGACACGTACGGCGTCCACCTGTCCTTGCCGTACGACGAGTTGGTGGCCATGGACGACGACCGCGCACGCATCGACGCCGTACTGCGCACCCTGCGCGGGGCCGTGCGGGTGCCGCCCGCAGCGCTGGAGCACCAGCGTGCCTCCTACCTGGATCTGCGGATCGGCGAGGCACACCGCCCGGGCCGGTACGAGGGCCCGGTGGTGCTGTACCGGGCCACGGAACCGGCGCCGCACACCGTGCGCGACCCGGCGTACGAGCGTGACGACGACGCGCTCGGCTGGGACGAGGTGTGCCCGCGCCTGACGGTCCTACCGGTGTCGGGGCATCACCTGTCGCTGCTCGACCCGCCGCACGTCGACGAGATCGCCGCCCATCTGCGGCGGGCGCTGGCCTCGCCGGGCGGACCCACCGCACCGGCCTGAGTTCCCGCCGACCCGACCGAGGAGCCGCCATGCCGCACCACCGCCCCGTCACACCGCAGCACCCCTCCGGAATCTCCCCGCGCGCCACCCTCCCCCAGCGCCCTCCCGGCGGGATGTCCCGGCGCGCCGCCACGCGGTTCGCCGCGGCCACCGGGCTCGCCGTCCTGTTCGGTGCCACGGGCGGCGTGGGCCGGGCGCGGGCCGCGACACAGGTCTCGGCGCGGACCTTCGACGTGTCCGTGTCCTCGCCCGCGCTGGGCCGCAGCGCGCCGGTGCGGCTGATCCTGCCGTCGGACTTCGCCGCGCAGCCCGCTCGGACGTACCCCGTGCTGTATCTGCTGCACGGGGCGCACGACGACTACACGTCCTGGACCCGGGAGACGGACATCGAGGCCTTCACCGAGGGGCGCGAGCTGATTGTCGCGATGCCCGACGCGGGGCCTACCGGTATCCCCAGCGTCTGGCGCGAGGGGTCGGACTACGAGACCTTCCAACTCCTGGAGGTTCCGGCGCTGTTGGCCCGTGACTACCGGGCGTCCGGGGTGCGGGCGGTCGCCGGGGTGTCCACCGGGGGCTACGGCGCGATGGCGCACGCGGCCCGCCACCCGGGCGCGTTCGCCGCCGCCGCGTCCTACAGCGGGATCCTCGACACCACGGCGCCCGGAGTGCCCTCTCTGGTGGACGCCATCGTGGCCCGGGAGAGCCTGTCGCCCCTCACGCTGTGGGGCAACCCCCTGCTGAACGGGCTGACTTGGCGGGCCTTCAATCCACGCGCCCAGGCCGGCGGGTTGCGCGGCACACCGCTGTACGTGTCCAACGGCAGTGGTGTGGCCGGGGGTTCGGGCGACTGGCTGCCCGAGGCCCTGGAGAGCCTGCTGTGGCCGTCCGCGCACAGTTTCACCGGTGTGCTCGCACTGCTCGGCATTCCGGTCACCACCCACTTCTATCCGGGCGGAGGGCACAGCTGGGCCTACTGGAAAGGGGAGTTCACCGCCTCGTGGCCGATGCTCGCCGCCGCGCTGGGGCTGCCGGAGTGATGTCGGTGCAGCCGGGGCACGGAACGGAGCGCAGGGGACGGCCGTCCAACACGGGACGTCCCCCTCGTCCCACGGGCAACGGCCCGTGGGGGAGCCGCCTCCGGGGGAAAGGAGTGTCCGTCGTGGCCGTCCCCACCCCGCGCGGAGTACCCGCCGATCCCGCCGCCGCCCCGGTCCCGCCCGAGCTGGCCGAGCTGCTGCGCGCCCAACTGCCGCGTGTCGCCGACGAGGTGGAGGAGGAGGTCCGCAGACAGGTGCCCGAGTACGGGCTCCCGTCTGGTGCCATCTACCGCGAGAATCTCCGGGCCGGTGTGGTGCAGGCGCTCACCCTGTTCATCGACCACATCGCGGACCCGCGCGACCAGCGGTCCGCGATGGCCACGACGTACTACGAGATCGGGCGCGGTGTGGCGCTGGACGGCCGCAGTCTGGACGCGGTGCAGTCCGCGTTACGGGTCGGCGGGCTGCACGCCTGGCGGCTGATGGGACGGACGGCGGAGGAACTCGGCCTGGACTCCCACGTCGTGGCCGCGCTCGGCGAGTTGGCGTTCCGGACCGTGCACGAGGTCGCGGAGGCTGCCGCTGCGGGTTACGCGGACGCGCGGTCCGGCAGCGCGGACGAGCTGGAGCGGCGGCGCCGACGGCTGCTCGATCTGCTGCTGGGCGACGGACCGGTGGCCCCGGAGGAGGTGCAGGACCTGGCGCACGGTGCGCGGTGGCGAGTGCCTTCACGGGTCGCCGTCATCGCCCTGGCGGGGCCCGCGGATCCGCGTGCGGAGGACCGGCCGCCGGCGATGCCCGGCGCGCTGGCCGACATGGAGTCACGTCCGCCGCGCGTACTGGTACCGGACCCGGAGGGCTACGGCCGGTTCGGCGGACGGTCGTTCGTGCTCGGCCTGGGCGGCCGTCCGGCGGCGATCGGTCCCACGGTCCCGGTGGCCGAGGCCGCACGGTCCTTGCGCTGGGCCACCCGGGCGCTGGGGCTGATGGGGCGCGGGGTGCTGCCCCGGCAGGGCGTGGTGCTGTGCGCCGACCATCTGTCGACGCTGCTGCTGCACAGCGACGAGCCGCTGCTCGCGCAGTTGGAGGCCCGGGCCCTGGCGCCGCTCGACGCGGCGTCCGAGGGCCAACGCGCCCGGCTGGCCGAGACATTGCTCGCCTGGCTGCTCAGCGGCAGCAACGTCCCCGATGTCGCCGCGAGGCTCCACATCCACCCGCAGACGGTCCGCTACCGCCTGCGTCAGCTGGAGAAGCTCTTCGGTGAGTCCCTGCACGACCCGGGCACCCGGCTGGATCTGATTCTCGCGTTGCGTTCGGCGGCGTCGCGGGAGCACGAGCGCGACTCACGCGCCGACAAAAACAGGGACGGTTTCTGAATTCCCGTCCATAACACCCGGTGAAACAACGCGAATACCTTCGAGGTGTCCTTTCCACAGGCGCGTGGCACGCGCCCCACCCTCAAAGGATTCTCATGCGTATTCGCTTGTGCCTGGCCGCGCTCTCGCTGCTCGGCGGAGCCGGTCTCGCCACCCTCACCACGCCCACGGCGTCGGCCGCCACCTGTGCGGACCTCGACGTCGTGGCGGCTCGCGGCACCTTCGAGCCGGGAACTCTCGGCCTGATCGTCGGCGACCCGGTGCTCTCCGCACTCCAGCAGAAAATCACCGGAAAGACTCTCTCCAGCTATGCGGTGAACTATCCCGCCGACCTTTCCCTGACGTCCGCCGCGACGGGGAACGCCGATCTGGTGAACCATGTGAACGCGCAGGCGGCGGCCTGTCCGAATCAGCGTTTCATTCTCGTCGGCTATTCGCAGGGCGCGAATGTCGTCGACAACTCCATGGGGATCAGCAGCGACGGCGCGGTGGTCGGCAGCCCGATCGTGGCGACGATCCCGGCGGCGGTCGAACCGAGAGTCGCCGCGGTGCTGCTGTTCGGCAACCCCATCCGCGCCCTCGGCAAGAGCGTCACCGGCACGTACCAGAGCCGCACCATCGACTTCTGCGCCACGGGTGACCCGATCTGCCAGAACGGCGGGACGGACGTGCTGGCCCACCTCGGCTACACCTCCGACGCCGGTGCGGCGGCGACGTTCGCGGCGGGCAAGGCCTGAGCCCCAACAGCACAGTGGGGCCCGGGAGTTGATCCTCCCGGGCCCCTGTCAGCGCGCTACTTGGGCGCTGCGGCGAATCCCGCGAGGCTGCTGGAGACGACCTCGGGCCGGCCGTTGTTCTGGACGGGTGCCGCCGTCAGGACGTCCAGGTGCTGGTATCCGGGGGCGATCACCGGGTGCAGGTCGGTCGGGATGCGGCCCGCGAGGAGTCCGTCGCCCGCGAGCACGGTGAGGGTTGGGTCGGCCGTCAACCCGCCCGGGTGCACGACGAGTTGCTTCACCTGGGGTGAGGTGGCCAGCTCGATGTCGGTGACCAGCTCGGTCGGGAAGTACTGCTCGGTGAAGTCCAGCGGCTGCTCCCCCATGCTGCGGGCCAGCTCGTGGATGTCCGTGACCTCCTTGGAGGCGTTGGTGAAGGGGGTGCCGTCGGCGGACCGGTACCCGGGGTCGTCGGCGGCGCCGACCCGGTCGTAGTTGCGCCAGGTGTAGAGCGGGCCGTGCGGCTGCGCCGGAATCGCCTTGTACTCGACGCCGAACAGCTGCGACTGCCCCGAACTCCCGTTGGCGGCGGGGAAGTTCTTGTCGGTGAGCGGTCCGCCGTCGAAGAGGCCCACGCTGCTCTGCAGGAACGCCAGCGGTTCGGAGTTGTCGTCCATGAGCGCGCCGAGCACGGCGTCGTCGGTGAGCCGGAAGTCCTTCACGGCGGGTGAGCCGGTGAGGAAGGTCGCGGTGTCCTTGGAGAACAGGAACCGGTTCGTGGCCTCGATGTTGACGTTGGAGGGGAGGTTGGCGGGCAGGTCCGACTCGCCGTCCGGGTCTTGTACGGCGCCCAGGCCCGCGATGGCGAGCAGGGTCATGGTCTCGGGGTTGAGCAGCACCGGCGCGGACAGGGAGCGGGACAGCACTCCGCTGTCGAGCCCCGCCTGTACGACGGCGTAACCGAGTCCGATGTCGGGCAGGTTGGTGTCGTCGGGGATGCTGCCGCTCAGGTCACCGAGCGAGGTGGAGATCGTGGTGTCGAGGGCGAAGTAGCCGGCGCACTGGTTCTGTCCGGCGTCGGCCATGGTGGCGGGGTTGCCGTCGAAGTCGGCCGTCGCGAAGTACCCGGTGATCACCCCGCCGAGCGAGTGCCCGCCGCACAGCACCTTGCTCTTGCGCAGGCCCTGGTCGGGCAACTCGGCGACGAGCAGCTCGTATTCGTCCCGCACGGTCTGCTCGATGCCGAGCTTCGCCATCCAGCCGAGCCGGTCGTTGGCGACGAACCCGGCGAAGGTCCGGCCGTCGACGGCCTTGCCACGGTAGTAATAGTCGACGGCCGTGTGCTGGTCACCGGAGGCGATACCGGTGGGATCCTCAAGGCAGTTGGAGCGCCGGTCCAAGGCCCAGAACTCGAAGTGCCGTCCCTGCGCGGCGGCTTGGGCGACCGTGTCGCGGGCGACGCTGTCGAAGGCTCCGGCTCCTTCGAGGATGCCGGGCTGGGCCACGAGGATCCGGTCGGCGTCGGCCGAGGAGCGCGGGCCGTCGGCGGAGCGGTAGCGCAGATACGACAGCCAGTCGCACGCCGCCGGGCGGGCGCCGAACGACTGCGGTAACGGCACTTTCACCCGCACCACCGACTCGATCACCCCGTCGGCGGGATGCGTCGACGCGACCGGGGTCTCGGTTCGCGCGCTCTCGCCCTGTGCCTGCGGGGCGGCGGCGGTGAGCGTGCCCGCGGTCAACAGCGCCGCGAACGCGGCACCGCGCCAGGTCCTTGCCCTTTTCCGTCCTGTGCTGCGACTCGTCTTCATGGCCGGACCGTAGGGCGCTCGCGCCCCACGGATCAGGCGGTGCTCACAAGAACGCAGCACCCGGCGAAGCGCTTGTCACCGGCCCGCAGAGAACAGGGGACCTTCGGTGTCCGTCAGGCATCCTTGATCGTCGCGGTGACGGGCGTGCCGGTCTCCACCGTGCGGCTGACCGTGCACAGCCGGTCGTGGGAGACGGTGACCGCCCGGGGCAGGATGGCGCGGGCCCGGTCCCCTGCCTCGCCCTCCGGGAAGGTCACGGCGAAGGTGACCGCGAGGTCGGTCATCCGGTTGCCGAGGTCGTCGCTGACCTTGTTGCCGGTCACGGTGACGGTGAACCCGTCCGGCTCCGCGTGCCGGGTGGTGGCCACGTCGACGTCGGCCGCGGTGCAGCCCCCGATCGCGGCGAGCAGCAGCTCGACGGGGGTGAACTCGGTGCCGCCGCCGTTCGCGGTGCCGAACTCGACGGTGCCGCCACGGGCGTTGGTGGCGGTGAACCGGCCGGGGCCGGTGCGGTCGACGGTGACGAGGCGCTGCGGGTTTTCGCTCATGCCGGAGATCTTTCCAGAGATCCCGGCCGGATCCCCCGCCGCGCACCGCCGACCTTCGTCACCGGGCTACGGGCGGGCCGCGCGGCCGATCTCGGCCGCGACGGAGGCGTGGGACAGGTACTGCGTGATGTCGTGCGCCCGGTCCTTGGGGTTGGGGCACAGTACGTCGCGGACCTGTGGCCAGTCGTCGTGGAGCGGACAGCCGATGGCGACGGCGTCCGCGGCCGCCCACGCGTTGGTCCACACGGCGACCTGACCGGGGTGGACCGGTCCGCCGACGAGCAACCGCTTGTACACGGCGTCGAGTCCGAGCGGGCTGCCGGCGGTCACCAGGAGGGGGACCGAGGTCCGGCGCGGCAGCCTGGTGAACAGGTCGAGCGCGACGACGGTGCCCAGGCTGTGGCTGACCAGCACGAACTCGCCGCCTTCGGGCAACCCGTCCAGCACCGCCTCCAGCACGGCGTCGCGTACCGACTTGTTGCCGAGGTAGGCCGCGACATCGCGGAACACTGTCGCGATCACTACGTCGTCGAGGCCGCTGCGCGCCGCGATCCAGGACAACGGCCGCTGCAGCGCGGCGAGCGCCCCGCCGAGCAGCCCCGACTCGTGCGCGGCATCGGACGTCCGCTCCGACGCGGGCATCCCGGCGGCCTCGGCGGCTTCCGTCAGCAGCGCGGTGTACACCGCACGGGCGGCCGAGTCGACGGGCACGTACGCCTCGGCCGTGGTGGTCGCCGTACCGGGGGCGACACTCTCGCGGGTGACCGAGGCGGCGGCCAGCGCGTCGCCGTAGAAGGGGAACCAGACATCGGCGGGGTCCAGCGGCGCGAGGCCTGCCGCTGTCAGTCCGGTGGCGAGGCCGCGGCACCAACCGGTGCGCAGGTCGGCGGGGTTGTGGCCCTGCTGCCCGCGGCCGTGCAGGAACACCACGGGTCGGCCGTGGCCGGTCCGCCCGGTGACGCCGCGCCGCTCCTGAACACCCCCGCCTCCGGCCGGCGGGACGGGACGAGCGTCCGGCGACACCGCCGGCGCCGCTTCCCGCGGCACCGCCTGGGGGCCCAACTCGGCGAGCAGCGCCCGCTGTTCGGGGGGCGGTTCCGCCGCGGCGAGGTGCCGCAGGATGGCCCTGACCCGGGCTCCTTCGTTGGCGATCCAGCCCGCGCCGTCGGGATCGGGCACGCCGGCGTGGTGCAGCGCGACGACCTCCCACTGGTCGTTGAACACGGGCGAGCCGGAGTTTCCGGGCTCGGTGTCCGTGCGGTAGTGCAGGAACTCCGGCAACTGGTTGCGGAGTTCGTTGGCGCGGACGGCGATCTCCTTCGGCCGTGCGTCCGGGTGGCCGACGATGTTCACCGGCTCACCGATGACGATCTTCCCCTGCTGCGCGATCAGCTTCAGCCAGCCGTGGGCCGTGCCGGGCCGCGTCCCGGCGGCGCCCACCGAGACCGCGACGAGTGTGTAGTCGAGCGCGGGGTCCGTGACGAACAGTTCGTCCGGGGCGAGATCGTAGGAGTCGACCGGTTTGGCCGTGCCGTCGACGTCGGATTCGAGGTCGAACTCCGCGAAGGACCCGGTCGCCGTCGCCGCGTCGGGCAGCACGTGGTTGTTGGTGAGCAGCAGGCGCTCCCCCACGAGAAGCCCGGTGCCGAACCCGGCCCGCCGGCCGTCCTCGATGATCGAGACGCGCGCGACCGCGCGGGCCGCACGTGCCCCGCGGTCAAGGAAGTTGACGCTCTGCAGCTCGCTCGCGGCGCCGAGGATCCGTTCGAACACGACGGCGGGACGCACGGGCTCCCCGTCGGACGGCAAGGCACCCGGATCGACCTCCCCCCTCCGCAACAGCCGCTCCGCGCGGGCGCGCAGCTGCTCCTCGCTGTCGGCGGCGAAGGGCGTGCCGGTCTCCGCCTGCCGACGCCGGATGTCCGCGCGTTGGGCCACCGTGTCCCGGTAGCGCTCCGCCATGTTCTGCTGCTGCTGTCGTAGGTTCATGGGCGCATCGTCCGAGGAGCGGGACGGACGACGCTTCGGGGAATTCCCTACGGCGATCGGCGCCCCCGCCGAAGCAGCTCGGCGGGGGCGTGGCGTCGGGTCAGAGGACGCCGGCGAACCGGAGGAAGTCCGCGATCGTGCGTACCGGCCGACCGTTCGGGAGCAGGACGCCTTGGGCGGGGCTCCAGCTCGTCCGGTTGACGTAGGAACCGGGGTCCTTGCGGAGCCGGCCGATGAGGGTCTCGGCGACGATGCGGCTGCCGACCTCGCCGAGGCGTCGGCCCAGCTCCCTCACCTCGGCCTCCTTCAGGATGTAGAACCACAGCGGGGTCCTGTCGAACAGGCCGCCCGCCTCCAGGGCGTCCTTGACCGCGTCGCTGCTGTCCTGCTCCAGGTGGCGCGCGCCATCGGTGAGGGCCTCAGCAACGTGGAGGCCGCCGCGTCGCTCTTCCTCTCCCGGAAGACGATTGAGGCCCATCTCACCCGTGTCTACCGCAAGTTGGGCGTTCGTTCCCGTTCGGACCTGGCCCGCTGCCTGGCTCGTGCCGGGGTCACCGGGTAGCGGGCCGGGTCCGCACCGGTCGGTTCAGGAGACCTGCGAGGCGTCGACCAGGACCACTCGGTGGTTGTACTGGATGGTGTAGTACTTGGCCGCGCCGGTGACGTAGGTGTCGCCCGAGACGAAGAAGTCGTCGGCGCTGACCGGCGGTTGGGTGGCCACGTAGGCCTGGCCCGCCGGGAAGGTGTAGAGCGTCAGCGGCTTCTGCGTGGACGGGGACAGACCGGACGGGTATTCCGACGCCTGCGGGTAGCCGGAGCCGTAGAGGGTGGCGGCCTGGTCGCCGGAGTGGAGGACGGTGGCGTCCGGAGCGGCACAGGTGTTGGCGCCGCCGGGGTTGTAGAACCACACCTTCGCGCCGCTGAACCAGATGGCGGTCCAGTCGCCGTCGACATCGGCGACCACGAACTGCTGGCCCGCCGCTACGGTGCTGCCCCAGTCGTGGATCGAGTCGGTGCCCGCGGCGGCGCCGGGGTGGATGGCCGGGTCGGCGAACAGGGGCGCGTCCGCACTGGCGGCGGTGCGCACGGGAAGGAAGTCGGAGGGCGCCGTCGTCTCGGTGCACTCGGTGGTGGCGCCCGTGGGATCGTCGGCCGGGCAGACCTGGACGGTCTGTTCGTTGGTCGCGAACTCCGGGCTGATGGTGACCGCCGAGCCGACCGTCGGGACGTGCCGGGCGGCGCTGTGCGCGCGGGCCGTCCTCGCCGGGGCGACCATGTTCATGAAGGCCGTCCAGTCCCAGTAGGGGCCGGGGTCCCAGTGCATGCCCCGGATGTAACTGTCCTGCGGGCCGGGCACGTTGTCGTGACCGATGATGTGCTCGCGGTCGAGCGGGATGTCGAACCTCGCGGCGAGGTACTTCACCAGATCTGCCGTCGCCTGGTACTGCGTCTGCGTGTACCAGGTGGCGCCGTGGGCTGCGTAGCCCTCGTGCTCGATGCCGATCGAGTGCATGTTGAACCAGTAGTTGCCGGCGTGGAACGCGATGTTCTTGGTGGGCGTCATCTGCGTCACGGCCCCGTCCGAGGACCGCATGACGTAGTGCGCCGAGTCTCCGCTGCCGGCTGTCTGGAAGGTCTTGATCGCGGCGTCGTAGGACGACTCGGTGTCGTGCAGGACGATGTACTTGATCTGCACGCCGTCGCCGGGTCGGCCCGCCACCTGCCCGTTGGAGGCGGCCGCGGCGAGAAACGTGCAGTCCACCGTGGGCGGGCACTCGGTGTCGGTGTCCGTCGTGGCGGCTTTCAGGTTCAGTTCGGACAGCTGCGCCGTCTCGGGCCGGACCGTGCGCTGCGCCGCGAGTCGGACGTGCTGTCCGTCGACGGTGGTGCGCGAGGCGCCCGACGACACGGTCTTGAAGACGCGGTCGGCGAAGAGCTGCGCGGCCTTCCGGTCCGACGACTGGCTGTACTCGGCCACCGCTCCGTACCAGTCGGCCGGGTCGGCGGATCTCTTCCCCGTCAACTCCTTCTGGTACGAGGCGAGCAGCGCGGCCCCGGCCCGGATGTTCTCGCCGTCGTCGGTGCGCACCTTCGCCGCCGGGGCGCCGGTCAGTTCGGCCGCCGCGTCGAGGGTGTGCAGGGCAGGGTCGGACGTCAGCTCGGCGAGGTCACCACGGCCCGCGGCGCCCGCCGCACCCGCGGACACCATCTTCGCGGTGACGTCCGTCAGGTTCATCGGACCGTATCCGCCCGAGGTGTTGTACTTCCCGTCGTGGTCGTCCCACTGCGACTCCTGGTACGACACGGCCAGGAGCACCGGCAGCGGTACGCCGAACTCCTTCGCCGCGTCCGCGAAGTCGGACTGCCGGTCGGCGGTGGAGGTCTGGGTGGCCTGTGCCGTCGTCGGCAGAACGGCGAAACAGCCCGCGGCCACGAGGCCACTGGACAGGATCCCGGCCAGTAACGTCCGACGGGATCTTTGGCGCGAGGATCGCTGCACGGATTTTCCTTTGTACGTGTCGAAGTGCTGCCTGGTGGAGCGTAGTTGGAGGGCCGGTCTTCGATGCGGCCGACTTCGACGACCGACTCCGCGGATCCTCAAGAACGGCCGTGCGGAGGCCATTCGCTGTTCGCGCAAGAAATTGCGCTTCTTGCGCCCACTTGCACTCTCGCAGCGCAAGGCCACAACCGGCATCGAGTCGTGGACTGACCGCCTGTCCGACGCGACAGTGACGCACGCGCCGTCGCCACTCCCAAGCCATGGGCGCTTCTGGTGAAAATTGTGCTGCTCCGGCTGTAGACCTGTCCATGTCACTCTGCAATATTTCGATGAAACAGCGCAAAAACAAGAGGACATGGCACTCCGCACCTCCCGTTCGTCCCGCACCTTTCTGCACCACTCCGCCAGGAACGAGCCGCCCTCGCCGCCCCCACCGGCGCGCGAACCTCCGCAGGAAGCGACCCCCGCATGACCAGACACAAGCAGAGATCCCCAAGGCGGCGCACAGCGACCGCCGCACTCGCCGCCGCCGTGATGGTGCTCGGCCTGCCCGCGGTCGGCGCACACGCGGCCGGTGGCCCCAACGCCGCGGCCGATGCCAGGACTTCGGCGGGCAGCGTTCGTGGAAAGCACACCGCAGCGAACATCACCGACGGCGACCTCGACACCTACTGGCAGGCCGGGAAGAAGTCGGCCCAGTGGGTGCAGACCGACCTCGGGAAGAGCAAGCGCGTCCGCCAGGTCGTGCTGCGGCTGCCCGAGGGCTGGCAGTCCCGCAAGCAGACGTTCGCGCTCCAGGGCAGCGACGACGGCAAGAGCTTCGCCACCCTCAAGTCGTCGGCGCAGTACATCTTCGGCCCCGCCGACGACAACACGGTGAAGGTCTCGATCCCCGCGACCCTCGCCCGCTACGTGCGCGCCGACTTCAGCGCCAACTCGGTCGCAGGCACCGCCCAGTTGGGCGAGATGCAGGTCCTCACGACCGCCGCCTCGACCCCCAACCTGGCGCAGGGCAAGCCCTTCAGCGAGAGCGGGCACGCGGACGTCTACGGCGCGGCCAACGCCGGTGACGGCAACCGCGACACGTACTGGGAGAGCACGAACAACGCCTTCCCGCAGTGGCTCCAGGTCGACCTGGGCTCGTCGGTGAAGATCAACCAGGTGACGCTGCGGCTGCCCAGCGGCTGGCCGAGCCGGAGCCAGACCTTCAAGATCCAGGGTTCGACCGACAACGCGAACTTCACCGATCTGACGGCCTCGAAGGCGTACACCTTCGACAGTTCCAACGACCAGTCGACGACGATCAGTTTCGACGCGACCACCACTCGGTACGTGCGTGCGCTGTTCACCGCCAACACGGGCTGGCCCGCCGGGCAGGCGTCCGAGCTGGAGGTCTACGGGCCGGTCACCGGCGACACCCAGGCGCCCACCGCCCCGACGAACCTGGCCTACACCGAACCCGCCACCGGGCAGATCAAGTTGACCTGGAGCGCCGCCACCGACGACACCGCCGTCACGGGCTACGACGTCTACGCCAACGGGCAGTTGAGGGCGAGCGTCGCCGGGAACGTGCTGACCTACACCGACACGCAGTCCGCCGCCACCGACGTCACGTACTTCGTGCGGGCCAAGGACGCGGCGGGCAACGTCTCCGCGAACAGCAACAGCGTGACCCGCAAGGGGACGGGCGGCGACACCCAGGCCCCGACCGCGCCGGGCAACCTCGCGTACACGCAGTCGGGCAGCGACGTGAAGCTCACCTGGCAGGCGTCGAGCGACAACGTCCAGGTGACCGGCTACGACGTGTACGCCAACGACCAGGTGATCAAGTCCCTTGCCGGTGACGTGACGTCGTACACCGACACCCCGTCGGCGACGGCCACGGTCACCTACTACGTGAAGGCCAAGGACGCCGCAGGGAACGTGTCGGTGGCGAGCAACAGCGTCACCCGTGCGGGCAACGGCGCCGGCTCCGACCTCGCGCAGGGCAAGCCCATCGAGGCCTCCTCGTACGTCTTCACCTACGTGGCCGCGAACGCCAACGACGGCCAGATAGCGACCTATTGGGAGAGCGGGGGCGGCGCCTACCCGGCCACCCTCACCACCAAGCTGGGTGCCAACGCCGACCTCAGCCAGGTCGTCGTCAAGCTCAACCCCGACCCCGCGTGGTCCACGCGCACCCAGAACATCCAGGTGCTCGGCCGCGACCAGGACGCGACCGCGTTCACGAGTCTCGTCGCGGCGAAGGACTACACGTTCAACCCGGCCACCGGCAACACGGTGACCATCCCGGTCTCCGGCGCGGCGGCCGACATCCAGCTCAAGTTCGCCTCCAACACGGGCGCCCCCGGCGGGCAGGTCGCCGAGTTCCAGGTGATCGGCACCCCGGCCGCGAACCCGGACCTGAAGGTCACCGGCATCACCAACTCGCCTGCCGCACCTGTCGAGTCGGACGCGATCACTCTCTCCGCGACCGTCACCAACAGCGGCAGCAAGGCGTCGAAGGCCACCGACCTCAACTTCACGCTCGGCGGCACGAAGGTCGCCACGGCCGACGTCCCGGTCCTCGCGGCCGGCGCATCGACGACGGTCACCGCGAGCATCGGCGCCCAGGACGCGGGCAGTTACCCGCTCGGCGCCGAGGTGGACCCGTCGAACAAGGTCATCGAGCAGAACGAGGGCAACAACACCTTCACCCGCTCCGACGCCCTCGTCGTCAAGCCGGTCTCCAGCTCCGACCTGATCGCCGCACCGGTGGCCTGGACCCCGTCCAGCCCTTCCGCGGGCGACAACGTCGCGTTCAGCGTGGCGATCAAGAACCAGGGCACGACGGACTCGGCCTCCGGCACGCACGGCGTCACGCTGACGGTCCAGGACGCGAACGGCGCCACCGTCAAGACACTCACCGGCTCCTACAACGGCACCATCGCCTCCGGCCAGACGACCGCACCGATCAGCCTCGGCTCGTGGACGGCCGCCAACGGCAAGTACACCGTCAAGACGGTCATCGCCGACGACGCCAACGAGTTGCCGGTCAAGCGCACCAACAACACCACCACACAACCCCTGTTCGTCGGCCGCGGCGCCGACATGCCGTACGACATGTACGAGGCCGAGGACGGCACGGTCGGCGGTGGCGCCACGGTCGTCGGCCCGAACCGGACCATCGGCGACATCGCGGGCGAGGCGAGCGGCCGCAAGGCGGTGACCCTCAACTCGACCGGCCAGTACGTCGAGTGGACCACGCGCGCGGCGACCAACACCCTGGTCACCCGCTTCTCGATCCCGGACGGCACCGACACGACGCTCGACGTCTATGTGGACGGCCAGTTCCTCAAGGCGATCGACCTCACCTCCAAGTACGCCTGGCTGTACGGCAACGAGACCGCGCCCGGCAACTCGCCCAGCGCCGGAACCCAACGCCACATCTACGACGAGGCGAACCTGCTCCTCGGCAGGACCGTGCCGGCAGGCTCCAAGATCCGTCTCCAGAAGGACGCGGCCAACACCTCCACCTACGCCATCGACTTCATCAACCTCGAACAGGCGACGGCGATCCCGAACCCCGACCCGGCCGCCTACACGGTCCCGGCCGGCTTCTCCCAGCAGGACGTGCAGAACGCGCTCGACAAGGTCCGCATGGACACCACGGGCAAGCTCGTCGGCGTCTATCTGCCGGCCGGCGACTACGAGACCTCCAGCAAGCTCCAGGTCTACGGCAAGGCGGTCAAGGTCGTCGGAGCGGGACCGTGGTTCACCCGCTTCCGCGCCCCCTCCTCGCAGGAGAACACCGACATCGGCTTCCGCGCCGAGGCCACGGCCAACGGCTCGACGTTCTCCGGCTTCGCCTACTTCGGCAACTACACGTCCCGAATCGACGGCCCCGGCAAGGTCTTCGACTTCTCCAACGTCTCCAACATCACCATCGACAACATCTGGGCCGAGCACATGGTGTGCCTCTACTGGGGCGCCAACACCGACAACATGACCATCTCGAACTCCCGCATCCGTGACACGTTCGCCGACGGCATCAACATGACGAACGGCTCCACGGACAACCACGTCGTCAACAACGACGCCCGCGCCACGGGTGACGACAGCTTCGCCCTCTTCTCGGCGATCGACGCGGGCGGCGCCGACGAGAAGAACAACCTCTACGAGAACCTGACGTCGACCCTCACCTGGCGTGCGGCCGGTATCGCCGTCTACGGCGGCTACAACAACACCTTCCGCAACATCAGGGTCGCCGACACCCTGGTCTACTCCGGCATCACGATCTCCTCGCTGGACTTCGGCTACCCGATGAACGGCTTCGGGACCGATCCGACGACGATCGAGAACGTCTCCCTGGACAGAACGGGCGGCCACTTCTGGGGCTCCCAGGTCTTCCCCGCCATCTGGGCGTTCTCGGCCTCGAAGGTCTTCCAGGGCATCCGGGTCAACGACGTCGACATCGACAACTCCACCTACGGAGGAGTGATGTTCCAGACCAACTACGTAGGCGGACAACCGCAGTTCCCGGTGAAGGACACCATCTTCACCGACATCTCCATCACCAACTCCAAGAAGAGCGGAGACGCGTTCGACGCCAAGTCCGGGTGGGGCATCTGGGCCAACGAACTGCCCGAACCCGGTCAGGGACCGGCCGTCGGTTCCGCCACCTTCGTCAACCTGCGGATGAGCGGCAACGCCCAGGACATCCGCAACACCACGTCCACCTTCACCATCAACGTCCAGTAGCTCAGACCACCACCCCATGACGCGGGGCCGCCCTTCCTGACAAGGGCGGCCCCGTTTCACGCTGTTGACGTCCCTACCAGCCGACGGCGACCAGGAGCCACTGCGGACTCGCGTGCGAGATGAAGGAGGACTGGCCCGCGACATCGTCGTAAGGGAAGCCGTAGGCAAGCTGGTTGATGGCGTTGTCGTGCCAGAACTTGGCGTAGTAGTTCGCCGGAGCCGCCTTGTAGAACTGCGCCGGGTCGGACTGCTGCGACGCCGGCAGGGTCGCCACATGGCGGTTGAGGGCGGCGCACATGTTCGGGTCGGCCGCCAGTGAGGCCGCGCAGCCGAAGATGTCGGAGGTCGCCGCGTTCACGCCCACCGACTGGGCATAGGACGTGAAGTAGTTGGCGTTGGCGCCGCCCGCGCGGAAGCTGGGGTCGCTGCCGGGCGCGATGATCCGGTACGGCGCCTGCGTCTGGGCCAGCACCTTGAACTGGGACGGCACCGCGTCGGTGAAGCGCTGGAAGGTGGTCGCGCGGTCCTCGGCGAAGGTCGCCCGGTTCTCGCCGACCTCGGTGTCGTAACCGTCCTTGCTGTGCAGACGCATGGCGAGTTTGAGGCCGAAGGCGTCGACGCGCGTGGTGTTGCCGTTGAAGACGTTGTTGCCGACCGTGAACTCGATGAAGTCGTAGTACGAGCTGGTGGGCGAGCCGAGATAGAAGTACATGCGGCCCGCGGAGTTGGCCGGCATGTCGAGGTAGGGCTGCTCGGCGATGGAGTGCGTCTGCCCGTTGAAGCTCCAATACACCTGGCTGTCGGGGTACTTGCCGTTGGTGCGGTTGAGGATCTTCACCTCCACGGCGTTGTTGGCCGCGGGGATGTCGCTGGTGCTGCCCCAGAAGTCGTCGGGCGGGGTGGTGCTTCCGGGGCCGTAGACCTGGAACTCCCAGAGGGAGTAGCCCCATTGGGTGGCGCGGGCGGTGCCGTACACGCGGACGTAGCGTCCGCTGCCGGTGAGGGTGATGTTCTGGGTGCCGCCCGTGGCGGTGGTGGTGGAGTAGACGGTGGTCCAGGTGGTGGCGTCGGTCGAGGTCTGGATCTGGTAGCCGGTGGCGTAGGCGGTCTCCCAGTTCAGTGAGACGCGGGTGAGTTGCTCGACGGAGCCGAGGTCCACCCGGATCCACTGCGGATCGGCGAAGGCCGAGGACCAGCGGGTGCCGGTGTCGCCGTCGACGGCGGCGCTCGCGGGGAAGGACGCGCTCTCGGTCGAGGACGCGATGGCGGGCCGCCCCTGGGACAGCAGTTGGTCGGCGGCGCGGGCGGGCGAGGGGGTCAGGGCGGCGAAGCAGGCGACGATCAGGACGACGACCAGACCGAGGGCCGTACGGGAGCGTACGGCGGCGGGCGAAGGTCTGCCGGATGTGCCGGCGGTGGTCTGCATGGGGGGTCTCCTCAAGGTTGGGAGCGCTCTCCCCGGGTTGTAGTCGCGCTACTGGGCAGCGTCAACAACTGAAGGCATGACTCACGTCAACTCACCTTGTTCCTCCATGACTTGACGCCTCTGGTATGGACTTTAGATCAGTCGCCCAGCACCCTGCGCAGATAGGCGTTGGTGAAGCGCCGGTCAGGGTCGAGCCGGTCGCGCAGTGCCGTGAACTCCTCGAAGCGGGGGTAGGCGTCCGCGAGGTGGCTGGCGTCCCGGGTGTGGAGCTTGCCCCAGTGCGGGCGCCCCTCGTGGGCGACGAAGATGCGCTCCGCCTCCGCGAAGTACCGCTGATGGGGCATCCCCCGGTAGACGTGGACGGCGACATAGGCGCTGTCACGTCCGGACGCCGTGGAGAGGGCGATGTCGTCGCCGGGCGTGGTGCGGACCTCCACCGGGAAGCTGATGCGCAGCTCGGAACGCTCGATCATGGCCTTCAGTTCGTGGAGGGCGTCGAGGACGGCCGCGCGCGGAACGGCGTACTCCATCTCGATCATCCGGACCCGACGCGGGCTGGTGAAGACCTTGTACGGGATGTCCGTGTAAGTCCTGGCCGAGAGACCCCGACTGGCGATCCGCGCGATCGTGGGGACGGCGGAGGGGATGGTCCGGCCCACCGAATTGAGCGCCTGGAAGACGTTGTTGGCGAGGAACTCGTCCTCGAACCAGGCTCTGAGCCGGCCCAGCGGGGCGTGCGGGCCGACGGTCCGGTTGTTGCGCAGGGTGGTGCAGTTGTCCGTGTGCGGGAACCAGTAGAACTCGAAGTGGTCGTTGTGCGCGTGGAGTTCGTCGAAGCGCGCGGTGACCGCGTCGAACGTCATCGGTTCCTCGTGCGCGGCGAGCAGGAAGAGCGGCTCGACGGCGAAGGTGAGTGCGCTGACGACGCCCAGGGCGCCGAGCCCGACACGTGCGGCGGCGAACACCTCCGGGTTCCGGATCGCGGAGCACGTCAGCAGCGATCCGTCCGCCGTCACCAGCTCCAGGCCACGCAGCTGCGCCGCGATCGCGCCCGACTCGCGCCCTGTGCCATGGGTACCGGTGCTGGTGGCGCCGGCCACGGTCTGCTCCATGATGTCGCCCATGTTCCGGAGCGACAGGCCGTGTTGGGCCAGGGCCATGTTCATCGTCCTCAGCCGCGTACCCGCCTCGACGGTGACGGTGCCGGCCTCGGGGTCGATCGCACGGATGCCACTGAGCCGGTCGGGGCGGATCAGTACGCCGTCGGTCGCGGCGGCGGCGGAGAAGGAGTGGCCGCTGCCCACCGCCTTCACGGGCAGGCCGTCCTCGGCCGCCCGGCGGACGACTGCTCGCAGTTCCTCCACCGAGGCGGGGGTGACGACCCGGGCCGGGCGTGCGGTGACGTTCCCGGCCCAGTTCCGCCAGCTGTCCGGCTTCGGGCTCGGATTGGCTCTGTGCCGGGGCGCGTTGGAGGGGAGCGTGTCCACGGCTTTCCTTTCTTCGCGGGGTTCTTCGCGGGGTTCTTCGCGGGGTTCTTCGCGGGGTTCTGTTCAGGGCGCGGGAGCTACCTGACGGACCGAACGCGGTACACGAGCACGACCCCCACGGTCGCGGCGACGCCGACGCAGGAGAACAGCAGCGGATAGCCGCGGTCGGAGGTGATGAGGAAGGTGGCGATCAGTGGGGCCAGCGCGGGCGGGACGACCGTCCCGATGTTCATGATCCCGAGGTCCTGGGCCCGGCTCTCGGCATCGGGCAGAACCTGGGTGATCAGCGCCTGGTCGACGGCCATGTACGCACCGAACCCGGCGCCCATGACGGCCGACGCCACCAGCGTGACGCCGAGGTCGGGAAAGCTCGCCAGCAGGAACCCGGCCGCCGCCTGGAGCAGCGCCGCCAGGGCGACGAAGATCCGCCGTCGGCCGAGGCGGTCGGACAGCACTCCGGCGACGGAGCCGGCCAGGACGCCGGCCACGAGGTAGAGGGCCGTGCAGGCGAGCAGGCTGCCGGCCGGATCGGAGACCTTCAGGTCGTCGGTCAGGAAGTAGAGGGTGTAACAGACGCCCAGGGAGTTGGCCAGGTTGACCAGGAGCCGTCCGCCGAACGCCCACGCGAAGTCGCGGTTCCTCAGCGAGCGGCCCATGGAGGCGAGCAGGGTGCGCAGCCGCAGCGCGGGCTCGGAGTCGTACGAGGTGTCACGGAAGCGCGCGAGGAACGGCACGGTACAGACGACCAGCAGGGCCGCGACCACCAGGTAGCCGCTGGCCGGGGACAGCGCGAACGCGGAGACGAGGGCGATGCCGACCACCACGCCGAGGGCCTGGGGGCCGTAGATCGCGCTGGACACCACACCGCGCTGGTCGACGGGGACGCGGTCGGCGATCATCGCGGTGAGGCCCGCGGTGGCGGCGCTGAGGCCGAGCATGCTCGCCGACCAGGCGAGGGTCACGCCCACCACCGTCGTCTGCTCGCCGGTGACCGTCAGCCCGGCCGCGAAGAACAGGGCGCCGCCCGCGAGCCAGAGTCTTCTGCGTCCGAAGCGGCTCCGGGAACGGTCGCACAGCGCACCGCACACCGGGAGGGCGAGCAGCGAGACCACTCCGGCGAGGGCGTTGACGACGGCGAAGCTGTGGACCTTGGAGGCGGGGTCGATGATCTCCAGTTGCTGGGGCAGCAGCAGTTGGAGGGGCACGAGACTCGCCATCCAGTACCCGAACCAGACCAGGCCGAACAGGGTGATCCAGCCACGGGAGACGGGCTCGTCCGGCGCATGTCCGGCGTCCGTCGCGACGGCGGCTGCCGACACCGGGGCCGGAGGGTGGAACTCGGTGGGCATACGACCTCCGGGGAACGGAAACGGGCCTGTTCAGGTGCGGATCACAGGAAGGCGTGTCCCTCGCCCCGGTAGGTCGCGACCTCGTCGACGATCTCCGCGCCGGACACCAGGTGGAGCGTGTTGACGCGTTCGCACAGTTCGCCGGCCTTGGCGTGCCGGAACCACACGTGGTCGCCGAGCCGCAGCCCGTGCGCGGCGGCGCCCAGGACCGGTGTCTGGACCTCGCCGGTCCCTTCCCTGGGGTTGGTGCGCAGGCCGTGCGGCCAGGTGAGCGTCGGCTGGCGGTCGAGGCCGGGCGGACCGGAGGCGATCCAGCCGCCGCCCAGCACGGTGGCGATCCTGGGACTCGGGCGGCGTACGACGGACATCACGAAGTAGGCGGCGGGCCGCGGGCGGAAGCGCCGGTAGAAGTCGAAGAGTCCGGGCCCGTAGAGCCCCGATCCGGCACCGATCTCCGTGATGACGTCTTCGGCGGCGGTCTGCTCGACGGAGCCCGTGCCGCCGCCGTTGACGAACTCCAGTGGCGCCACGGCCTCGACGGCGGCGACGACCGCTGCCCGCCGGTCGGCCAGTTCACCGGCGGACACGCGCTGCATGGCGCGGATCGCCGCCCGCCTGAGCAGCGACCCGGGCTGGTTGTCGCCGAGACCGGCGATCTGGCCCTCGTAGGACATGAGCCCGACGAGCCGGAATCCCGGCCGTTCCCGGATGACGCGGGCGAGTGCGGCGGCCTGCCGGGGTGAGTGCACGGGCGAGCGGTAGGGGCCCAAGTGGACGCGGCCACCCGCCAGTTCGAGCGAGGCGTCCAGATCGATGCAGACGCGGAGGTCGGGGCGGGGGACGCCCACCACCTCGTCGACGAAGTCCAGTTGGCCGATCGAGTCGATCATGAGGGTGACGCGTGCGGCGGCCCGCTCGTCCGAGGCGAGGCGTTTCAGCGCGGTGCGGTCCGTCGTCGGGTAGCCGATCACCACGTCCTCGTGGTCCTCGGCCAGCCACAGGGCCTCGGGCAGGGTGAAGGCGAGGATGCCCCGGTATCCCTCGTGGCGGGCGGCACGCCCGATCAGTTCACGGCTGCGGACCGACTTGCTGGCCAGGCGGACGGTCGCCAGGCCCGCGGCCCGGTGTGCCAGCTCCGTGGCGTTGGCGTCGAAGGCGTCCAGGTCCACCACGGCGAAGGGCGGGTCCAAGTGCTCGGTCGCCCCGCTGAGTTGAACCATCCGGCCCTCGTCCGGCCCGGTGACGGCGGATGCGGCCCTTCTCATGACCGGCCTCTTCGTGTCCGGCCGGGACGTCATGTGCGTACTCAACTCAGCGTCCTTTCTGGGAGGTTCGCGGGTTCCCGGCTGCCGGGATCCCCTGGGCGGCGCGCAGCCTCTCCCGCTCTCTGAGGCCTTTGGCCTCGACGAGGGGGATCACGCGGCGCATCAGCCGGGGGAAGACTCCGACGGCCCGCTGGAAACGGCCGGCGAACGGCGGGAACACCACTTCGACCGGCTTGGCGGTCATGGCGTCGACAACGGCCTCGGCGATGCGCTCGGGGGCGTAGGACTTCTCCGCGAAGGCGATGGCGGAGGAGGGATCGGCCATCTCCTGGTCGAGCATGCCGGTCCGGGTGGACGGCGGATGGACGATCGTGAAGTCCAGCGGTCCGTCGCGTTCCTCGATCGCGACGCTGTGGTGGAAGGCCCGGAGCGCGTGCTTCGTGGCGCCATAGGTGGCGTATCCGGGCAGTGGCAGGAACGACGTCATGCTGCAGACGTCGATGACGTGTCCGTGGCCCTGCGCGGTCATGCGCTCGATCGCCGCGCAGACCCCGGTGATGGTGCCGAGCAGGTTGATCTCGACGATGTCGCGGTGCTGCTGGGGGCGGAGTTCGCGGGCGGTTCCGGTGTGGGTGATGCCGGCGTTGTTGACCAGTACGTCGACGGCGCCGAAGCGTGCCAGGGCCGCGTCGAACGCCGTGTTCCAGTCCGCGGGGCGGCGGATGTCCAGGGCGTGTGCGGCGGCCCGCTCGCCCAGGGCGTGGGCCCGGGCCAGGACGGCTTCCTCGTCGACGTCGGTCAGCAGGACGCGATGGCCGCGCGCGATCGCCAGTTCCGCGATGGCCGCTCCGATGCCGCCGGCCGCGCCGGTCACGAGGACGATCTGGCCTTTCTCGGGTGGTTTTGGCATGGCCACAGATTCTCCTGGTCAATCGTCCAAGTCAATTGTTCAGATCGAATTCTGCCGGATTGTTACCGGGGGACGCGCGGCCGGAATCACAGCCGCACCCACTCGATGCGCCCGCCGTTGAGTTCGGCGGCGCGGACGGGATCGTCGGTCGGGACGGTGGCGGCGAAGAGGGTGCGCCCGTCCGGCCCGGCCATCAGGCAGCTCAGGGTGTGCCGGCTGGTGACCACCCGGTCGAGGACCCGGCCGCCGCGCGCGATCCGCACGCACTCGCCGCGCAGGGCGTTCGCGACCCAGACGGACTCGCCGTCGGCGTCCCACGCGATGCCGTCCGGCGCGATCGGGGACGAGGAGCGTTTCGCGATCGCCGGACGGTCGAGGAGCGCCGAGATCCTGCGGGTGATCCGGCCGGCCGCGCCCGGGTGGTTCACCAGGCGCCACAGGAGCGGCGCGATCAGGGGTGCCCACGGTGCCGGACGGGACAGGGTGCCGTCGGGGTTCCTGGAGAAGGCGGTGAGCCGCATGGCCAGGGTCTCGGCCACGATCAGGCTCCCGCCGTCCGGGGTGAGCAGGGTCCCGTTGGGAAAGAGCAGGGGCTCCGTCAGTCCGAGCAGACTGCCGTCCGGCGCCAGGCAGGCCAGCGGGGCACCCGGCGGGCCGGGCGGCGCGTAGAGCATGGAGTTCGGGTGCTCGCGGGAGTGGGCGTGGTAGTCGAAGCCGAAGTTGCCGACGTAGGCGCGCCCTTCGGGGTCGACGAGCATGTCGTTGACCGGACCGCCGACGATGTGCCGCAGATCGGCGTGTACGACCAGTTGGCCGTCGGCCTCCAGGCGGTGGACGCGGCCCCCGTCCATGGACACGACGAGCAGCCGGCCGTCGGGAAGCCAGCCGAGCCCGCCGGCCCGGCCGGGGACCTCGATCACCGTCTCCGGCTCCCCGGCGCCGTCCCATCGGTGCACCGTGCCGTGCGCGAGATCCGAGAACCACAGGGCTCCCCGGTGCCAGCGCAGGGACTCGGGAACTCCCAGGCCGCTCAGTGCGATCGATGTCGTTCTCTTCATCCAACCGCTCCTCCACGTCCACACTTGGACGCTTGTACAAGACGCTTGACTTGTACGAGCGACCGTCTCATTCTGAGTTCAGAGAAGTCAACGTTCCGGTGGGGAGTTTTCGGTGACGCAGAATCAAGCCCTGATGGCGGACGGCCCCCCGGCGGGCACGGGAATCGCGGTGGACAACCCCGCCACCGGAGCGGTCGTGGGCGAAGTGCGCGACACGTCCGCGGCAGAGGTGGCGCAGGCGGTGGAGCGCGCCCGGCGGGCGCAGCGGGGCTGGGCCGAGCTGGACACACGGGCCCGCGCCGCGTTCTTCGCGCGAGGCCGCCGCTGGCTGCTGGCCCACCGGGAGGAGATCGCCGACCTCATCGTCGAGGAGAACGGCAAGGCGCGGGAGGACGCGGTCGTCGAGATCGTCTACTGCGCGAGTGCCTTCGCCCACTGGGCGAAGCGGGCCCGCGGTCTGCTCGCGACGACGAGAATCCGCTCCCTCTCGCCGTTCGTCCTTGGCCGCTCCATGTACACGCGCCGGGTGCCGCGCGGTGTCGTCGGGGTCATCGGCCCGTGGAACAACCCGCTGCTCAACTCCTTCGGCGACGCGATCCCGGCCCTCGCCGCGGGCAACGCGGTCGTCCTGAAGCCGTCCGAACAGACCCCGCTGACCGCGCTGTTGATGGAGCGCATGGCCCGCGAGTGCGGCTGGCCCGAGAACGTCTTCCAGGTCGTCACCGGCGCGGGTGCCACCGGCGGCGCGGTCGTGGACACCGTGGACTTCGTGATGTTCACCGGCTCGACCAGGACCGGCCGCCTGGTCGCGGCCCGCGCGGGCGAGCGGCTCGTCCCCTGCTCACTGGAGCTCGGCGGCAAGGACGCCCTGGTCGTCCTCGCCGACGCGAACCTGGAGCGGGCCGTCAGTGTCACGATCCAGGGTGCCCTGTCCAACGGCGGCCAGATGTGCACCTCGGTGGAGCGGGTCTACGTCGAGGAGCCGGTCTACGACGCCTACCTCGCCCTGCTGCGCGAGCGGTTCCAGCAGGTCACCTCGGGCAGGCCGGCCGGGCTCGGCAGCGTCGACGTGGGAGCCGTCACCTTCCCGCCCCAACTGGCGGTCGTCCAGGACCATGTCGACGACGCCGTGCGCAAGGGCGCCCGGGTTCTCGTCGGCGGGCACGCTCCCGAAGGACCCGGCCGGTTCTTCGAACCGACCTTGCTGGTCGACGTCGACCACGGCATGAAGTGCATGCGCGAGGAGACCTTCGGCCCCACGCTGCCCGTGATGAAGGTCGCCGACGCCGAGGAGGCCCTCCGGCTCGTCAACGACAGCACGTACGGACTCCAGGCCTCGATCATCGGCTCGGACATGAGGCGCGCCCGCCGCCTCGCCGAACGGTTCGAGGCCGGCTGCGTCACCATCAACGACGCCCAGACCAACTACATGGCCCTCGGCCTGCCCATGGGCGGCTGGAAGGAATCGGGCCTCGGCGTCCGGCACGGGGCCGAGGGCTTCCACAAGTACACGCGGCTCCAGGCCATCAGCACGAACCGGTTCCCGATGCGCCGCGACATGCACATGATCCCGTACGAGCCCTCGGCCTACCGGTTCGTCCTCCGCCTGGTGGACGTCATGTACGGAGCCGGCCTCCGCGGCCGTGCCAAGTAGCAGTACCCACCCCGCTGTTCGGATCACGAAAGGCCGGCCCATGACCACGACACCCGAGACGCCCACGCACGCCTCCGTCGCCGCCCTGCCCGAGGGCGTCTTCCTGCCGCTGCCCCAGCAGAACCTGACCTTCGAGCAGGAGCGCGAGGTGCGCAAGCGGGAACTCGCCGCCGCCTTCCGGCTGTTCGCCCGCTTCGGCTTCTCCGAGGGCGTGGCCGGACACATCACGGCCCGCGACCCCGAGAACCCGTCGGCCTTCTGGGTCAACCCGTTCGGCATGTCGTTCAGCCGGATCCGCGTGTCCGACCTGATCCTCGTCGATCACGACGGCAGGCTCCTGGAGGGCGGGCGCCCGGTCAACAACGCCGCGTTCTGCATCCACTCCGAGGTGCACCGGGCCAGGCCGGACGTGGTCGCGGCGGCACACACCCACTCCGTGCACGGCAAGGCCTTCTCCAGCCTCGGCGTACCCCTGCTGCCGATCACCCAGGACGCCTGCGCCTTCTACGACGACCACGGCGTCTACGCGGACTACCGAGGCGTCGTGAACGACACCGAGGAGGGCCGGCGGATCGGCGCGGCCCTGGGCGACGGCAAGGCGGTCGTCCTCAAGAACCACGGACTGCTCACGGTCGGGGCCTCCGTCGCGGAGGCCGCCTGGTACTTCATCACCATGGAGCGGTCCTGCCAGGCCCAGCTGCTGGCCATGGCCGCCGGAGAGCCTCAACTCATCGACTCCGGGACGGCGTTGGCGGTCCGTGACCAGATCTCCGGTCCGTTGCCGGGCTGGTTCCAGTTCCGTCCGCTGTGGGACCAGGTCACGGCGGAAGAGCCCGATCTGTTCGAGTAGGCCCCCCACGGCACGCGACTACGACGCCGGGCTCGGCTCCGCCACCGGGCTCGGCCCGGCTGCCGACGGGGTCCGCTCGCGGGCCAGCGAGAGAAGGTGCTCGCCGGTCAGCCGCAGGACCTCGCGACTCTGCTCGCTGTCGCGGTCGACCAGCCAGCTCAGGGTGATGCCGTCGAGCACCGAGTTGAGGTAGCGGGCCAGCACCGGAACGGGCACGGCCCATTCGATGGCCGCGGCCTCGGCGGCCTCCGCCAGGAGTTCCTCGTGGACCTCGCGGTAGTGCTGGTACTGGCGTCGGGCCAGGTCCTCGAACCCGGCCTGGCGCAGGGCGTAGTGCGTCAGCTCATAACTGACCTGGTGCTCCCCCGGGTTGAGCTCGACCGTGCCCCAGAAGGCACTCAGGCTCCTGGTGATCCGTGATCCGAGGTCGCCCTCCCCCTCGAACGTCCTGCGCGCGGCGGCCACCGTGCTGTCGGTGAAGCGGGTGAGGACTTCCTGCAGCAGTTCCTCACGCGAGGTGAAGCAGTAGTGGAAGACGCCCAGCGGCATTTTCGCCTCGTTGACGATCGCGCGCGTCGTCGCCTTCGCGACCCCCTCGCGGATCATCACCCGAAGCGCCGCCGCGATCAGCTCTTCGCGTCGGTCCTTCGCTGCCATACGAGACATCTGGCCCGCTTTCTGCGTCCGGAACGGAATGCGTGTGCCCTTCATGCTATCGCAGCGTCTTGGACGGTCGACCAACATGACACGAAGCCGCCGTGGCCACGGCCGTCCGCCGTCGGAGTCCGCACGGGGCTAGTGTCTGTCGGGTGAGCACGGACGATGCGAACCGGCGGTGGACACGGTCCATGCCCGAGGCCTACGAACGTCACCTGGTGCCGGTCTTCTTCCGGCCCTTCGCCCTCGACCTGGCGGCCAGGGCGGTGGCGCTGCGGCCCCGCACGGTCCTGGAACTCGCCGCCGGAACAGGGGCGTTGACCTCGGCCCTGCTCACCGCGGTGCCCACGGCCTCGGTGGTGGCGACCGACCTCAACGAAGCGATGGTCACCGCGGGCTCGGCCCGGGAACCGCACGCGGACTGGCGGCAGGCGGACGCCCAGGAGCTGCCCTTCGAGGACGGAAGCTTCGACCTCGTCGTGTGCCAGTTCGGGGTGATGTTCTTCCCCGACAGGCCCGCCGCCTACACCGAGGTGCGCCGGGTCCTGGCCCCGCAGGGGCGGTTCCTGTTCAACAGCTGGGGTCCGCTGGCCTCGCACGGATTCGGGGCCGCCTTCCAGACCGCCCTGGAACGGTCCATGCCCGACGGGGCGCCCCCGTTCCTGAAGGACGTGCCCCACGGCTACGCCGACCCGGCCGTGGTCACCGCGGATCTCACGGCCGCCGGACTGCCCCTGGCCGCCGCCGAGGAGGTCACGCTGGAAGGCGTCGCGGAGTCCGCGGCCTCCGTCGCCACCGGGTTCCTCACGGGCACACCGGTGAGCGCAGCCGTGGAGGCCCGCGAGGACGCCCAGGCACTCCGGGCCGCCGTCACGCAGAAGATGACGGACCGGCTCGGCACGGGCCGTGTCACCGCGCCGATGACCGCGACCGTCTATACGGCGCACCGGTAGGCATGGTCAGGTTCGCCGCCGCTTGCGGTATCCGTCCAGGACGTCCTGGCGGAGCAGGAACCCGAAACCGGCGGAGTCCAGTCGTAGCCCCAACTGGTCGTCGCTGAGGCCGAGTTCGGCCGCGGTGTCCGCCAGGTGCCAGTCGTGGGCGGCGAGTCTGCTGAGGAGGTGTCCGCGGCGGACCTGGCTCTCCGACAGACGAAAGGTCTTGAGGTAGGTGATCCGGCCCCGGTCGTCGGTGATGGCCTCGCCGATGTGGTTGCCCTGCTTGGGGCGGAACTGCGGCAGGAAGCGGGAGAGGGTGAAACGCCCCATGCGGTACACCGACTGCCAGGTGTGCTCCTGCTCCAGCAGTTCGGTCGCCATGGTGGTGTCGTGGAACTGCGCCCAGGAGTCCTCCTGTTCGGCGACCGCCGTGCGCAGCTGGGCCAGGGAGCGGATCTCCGTGTCGAGGACGCGGGCTCGGAAGTCCTGGACCGGCGGCATCAACAGGGCGTAGTGGTGGATCAGTTCGCCGTACAGGTCCTGGAGGAGCGAGGCGTGCAGCGCCCGGTAGTCGTCGGGATGCGGGACCACGAACGCGGCCGCCAGTGCGTCGGAGACGTAGACCATCACGCCGCACTGCCCGGGGTGGATCTCGAAGACGCGCAACGCGTCGGCGAGGCCGCGTACTTCGGCGCCCGCGTAGGCCTCCTCGACGCGCGGGGAGAGTCCTTGGCGGATCGCGCGCTGGGCCCATTCCTCCCAGACGATCGAGGGGCCGCCGAAGTGCAGCGCCAGGTAGCCCTCCAGGGCGAGGTGCATGGGCAGGAAACGCAGCCGGCCCTTGGCCTCACGGCGGGCCATTCTGCGGTGGATGCGCAGGCCCATGGTGGCGGCGGGCACGGAGTCGGTGTCGGCGGAGAGTTGGGTGCCGTAGGCGGCCGCCGGTGTGCCGTCTCCGGTCCAGGTGGCGACGAAGCCGTGCGGGACGTAGGAGATGTAGGCCTGCCGCGGGCCGACCTCGACGAGGCCGATCGTGTCGTCGTAGAGCCGTGCGTTCAGGCGGAGGTCGACGACGGGCTCGTCGCGTACGAGCGGCACGAGGCGGACGCCGCCCCAGATCTGGGAGGGGCGGGTGGTCAGGCCGGTCAGGTCCAGGGTGGTCATCGCGCCTGCTCCTGCATACGGGCCGCCCTGGTGTCCAGGTAGGCGATGAGTTCGGCCAGCCCGGTGCGGCCTTCCGCGAACTGGGCGAGTTCCACCAGTGCGGGAAGGTCCTCGGCGTCGCGGACACCGGCGGTGGGCACGGTCGGCGACAGTCGGCGTACGTCGAAGTCGGCCGCGTCGTAGACCGGGTTGAGGTGCACGATGCTGGTGCGGCGCTCGGGATCGAGCCGGGTCCTGAAGACGCGCAGCACCTCGCCGGCCAGGCCGGGGGGCGCGTTGTCCCAGCCGTCGGAGACGATCACCAGCCGGGTAGGGGCGGTGTCCAGCGCGTCCAGGATCCGGCGGCCCAAGGGCGTCGGGCCGTAGGGACGGGCGAGCAGCGCGTCGGTCCGCCCGGACGTCCAGAGTGCGGTGTAGTCGTCGGCGAGGGCCGCGAGGAGATGGTGGCAGGCCAGGGCGACGGCCAGTGGGCGGCGTCGCTTGTGGACCGAGCCGAAGGTGGAGAAGCTGTCGTCGAGTACGGCGGTGACCTTGCCCCAGCTCCCCCGGTGCGGTCCGGCGACCCGCCCGGCGGCCGATTCCAGGGCGTGGGTCAACTCGGCGCGCCGGCGCAGGCGTTCCTCGACCGGCAGTGAGAGCGCATAGGTCGCCAACCGGGTCAGCGGCATCCTGGCGAGGTCCGCCGGTGTCCCGGTGACGCCGATCCGCTGCGCGGACTCCCGCAGCCGCAGGGTCTCCAGGCGGGTCATCCGCGGGGCTATGCGCTCCAGGAACACCTTCCGGGGGATGCCGTGCTTGGCGGCGAAGCCCTCGGCCGCGGTGTAAGGCAGGTCGTACAGCGCGCCCTGCTCGTAGTGGGCGCGGCGCCAGGTCTCCAGGAGAGGTGCCTCGTAGTGCTTGCGGGTGTGCGGCGCGAAGACGAACGCCCCCAACTCCTCGGTGGCGGGCGCGAGATGGGCGTGGCGGAGGGCTCGCTTGAGGCCGCCGCGGTACTTCACGGCGTCGAACACCGCGTCCGGTCGGGCGGCCAGCCAGTCGCGCATGATCGCGCGGGTGCGACGGTTGTTCACCCGGGCCCGGCGCAGGGCGTCGAACAGCCCGTACACGCGCTGCGGCGGCAGGGTCGCCAGCCGGCCCGCGATCAACCGGCCCTCGCTGCACCGCTGTTCAGGAGTGGCCTCACCGCTCGTCTTCAGCAGGTGCCGGATGACGAGGACCGCGTTGTGGTCGTTGATGTCGAGTGCGAGAACCCCGGCGTACAGGTCGCGGTAGTTGCCCAGCATGTACGCGTGGAGGAAGTCCAGGGACAGCCGCTGCTCGCCCGCGTCGCTGTGGAACTCGCGCTGGCCGGTGGAGGTGATCGCCGCGTTGACGAAGAGCAGGACGTCGTCGGCCGCGATGAGGTCCCCGTACGAATCCATCCGACTCTTCCCCCGTCGGCCCCGTAGGTGTGGACGCCGGCCGGGGAATGGGGGCACGAGCTGCGAATCATTGCTTCATAGGCAGGTTCCGGAAGTCGCGCCGGAGTCCCGCGGCCGGCCCCAGGACCGTAACAGAGCAGGCCACAAGGCCTCCACCGGCTTTCCGCAGGTACGCCACGCCCGAGCCCTCACCCGAGGAAGGACAGCCGAACGGTCCTCTCAGGGTTGTCCCGGTTCGTGTCGACCAGACACACCGACTGCCACGTCCCCAACTCCAGCCGCCCACCCAGCACCGGCAGCGTCGCGTGCGGCGGTACGAAGGCCGGGAGGACGTGGTCGCGGCCGTGGCCGGGGCTGCCGTGGCGGTGCTGCCAGCGGTCGTCGGCGGGGAGGAGGGTGTGCAGGGCGGCGAGGAGGTCGTCGTCGCTGCCGGCGCCGGTTTCGAGGATCGCGACGCCCGCGGTGGCGTGCGGGACGAAGACGTTGAGGAGGCCGTCGCGGCCGGCCGCCACCTCCCGCAGGAAGGCCTCGCAGTCGCGGGTCAGGTCCATGACCCGCTCCCGGGAGCCGGTGGCGACGTGCAGAACTCGGGTGGTGAAGGCAGCTGACATGTTCCCATCCTGGCCCATGCGTCGGGTCACCCACCCGCTCGGGCGACCGGCCCGTGATACGAGGGGTTCAGCCCGCGAGACACCGTTGACCGTGGCACGCCATCTGACCTATTTTCGGCCGCATGTTGCGTTCAGTTCTGCTCACCACGCGCGGTCACATCGACCTGCTGCGGGTGGCCTCCGCCGCGTGTTGTCGCGGCTGCTGACGCCTTCTTCCGCCTCCCCCCTCTTTTCCCGCACTCCGTCGCGCCCGCGCACACCGTCGTGACGCGGCGGCGTTGAGGCGCACCCCCCTTCGTACCCCCTTCCTCTCCTCACCGGACGCTCTCCCCCACTCCGTGGAGCACCCATGAGCATCAGCCATGCCCCACCCGGCTCCTCCGGGCCCGACATTTCCCGCATATCCACCTCGAAGGCCGGCCCGGACGAGCCTGCGCCCCTCGAACTCGTCCCCCTCGTCCCCACCTCCTCCCGCCGCACCCGCGTCCCCCGCTGGCTGCGCCGCACCACCGGCCCGCTCGTGCTGCTCGCGCTGTGGCAACTCCTCAGCAGCACCGGCGTGTTGGCCTCCGACATGCTCGCCTCGCCCGGGCGGATCGCGCACGTCGGCCGGGATCTGATCGACAGCGGTTCGCTGACCTCGGCCATGGCCACCTCGCTCCAGCGGGTCGCGATCGGGCTGCTCCTCGGCACCGTCATCGGCACCGGACTCGCCCTGGTCTCCGGCCTGTTCAGGATCGGCGAGGACCTGGTCGACGCGCCCGTGCAGATGCTGCGGACCGTGCCCTTCGTGGGGCTGATCCCGCTGTTCATCATCTGGTTCGGTATCGGCGAGGCGCCCAAGGTCGCCATCATCACGCTCGGTGTGACCTTCCCGCTCTATCTCAACGTCTACGCCGGAATCCGGGGCGTGGACAGCCAGTTGATCGAGGCCGGGGAGTCGCTGGGGCTGTCCCGCTGGGGGCTGGTACGGCATGTGGTGCTGCCGGGCGCGCTGCCCAACGCGATGACCGGGCTGCGCTACTCCCTCGGTATCGCCTGGCTTGCGCTCGTCTTCGCCGAGCAGATCAACGCGGACGCCGGGATCGGCTTCCTCATGGTGCAGGCGCGGGACTTCCTGCAGACCGACGTGATCGTGGTCTGCCTGATCGTCTACGCCTTCCTCGGCCTGCTGGCCGACTTCGTCGTCCGAACCCTCGAAAGGCTGCTGCTGCAATGGCGACCGACGTTCACGGGCCGGTGACCGCACAGCCGGTCACCTCGCAGGCGGTGCGCGTCGAGGGGCTGACCCGCTCCTTCGACGGCCGGCCCGTCATCGACAGGCTTCAACTCGACGTACGGCAGGGCGAGTTCGTGGCGCTACTGGGCCGCAGCGGCTGCGGCAAGTCCACGTTGCTGCGCATCCTCGCCGGGCTCGACCGGGACATCGAGGGCACCGTCCTCGTGCCACGCCGCAAGGCCGTCGCGTTCCAGGCACCCCGGCTCATGCCGTGGAAGAAGGTATGGCGCAACGTCCTGCTCGGACTGCCCGGCAAGCCCGAACGGGCCGTGGCGGAGCGGGCGTTGGCGGAGGTCGGGCTCGGGGACCACGCCGACGCCTGGCCCAAGACGCTGTCCGGCGGTGAGGCGCAGCGTGCCTCGCTGGCCCGTGCCCTGGTGCGCGAGCCCGATCTGCTGCTGCTCGACGAGCCGTTCGGCGCGCTCGACGCCCTCACCCGCATCAAGGCCCAGCGGTTGGTGGGCGAGTTGTGGCAACGGCGGGGCTGCGCCGTGCTGTTGGTGACCCATGACGTCGAGGAGGCCGTCCTGCTCGCCGACCGCGTCCTGGTGATGGACGGCGGCGTCATCGCGCACGAGCAGCACATCGGCCTCGACCGGCCGCGCGACATCACCGACCCCCGGTTCGCCGAACTCCGCGCCGGACTCCTGGAACGCCTCGGCGTCGACACCGCCGCCGAAGCCGCCTGAACTCCCCCCACCCACCGCTCACTTGCACAGAACGGATCCCCCATGCGACGTCACCTCGTCCCCGCCGCGCTGCTCCTCCCCTTCGCCCTCCTGCTCACCGCCTGCGGTGGCAACTCCTCCGCCAGCACGGGGACCGACACCGACGGCACGGGTTCCGTCACGCTCGACGTCGGTGATCAGAAAGGTGGTTCAGAGGCGATCCTGCGGGCCGCCGGTGAACTCAAGAACCTGAACTACAAAATCAAGTGGTCCACGTTCACCTCCGGCCCGCCGCTCCTGGAGGCCGTCAACGCCAAGGCCGTCGACATCGGCGGCGTCGGCAACACCCCGCCGGTGTTCGCCGCCGGCGCGGGCTCCAAGATCAAGGTGGTGGCCGCCTGGCACGGCAACTCCCAGGGCGAGGCCATCCTCGTACCGAAGGACTCCAAGCTGACCAGTCTGGAGCAGCTCAAGGGCAAGTCCATCGCCGTGGCGCAGGGTTCCTCCGCGCACTACCAGCTGATCGCCTCCCTCAAGGCAGCCGGGCTCACCCTCAGCGACGTCAAGGTCAAGTACCTCCAGCCGGCCGACGCCCTGGCCGCGTTCACCAGCGGCAAGGTGGACGCGTGGACGGTGTGGGACCCGTACACCTCGCAGATCCTCGAAGCGAAGCAGGGGCGCATCCTGACGACCGGTCAGGGCCTGGTCAACGGGCTCAACTTCCAGGTGGCGGCGCCCTCCGCGCTGGCCGACGGCAAGAAGGCCGCGGCCATCAAGGACTATCTTGAGCGGCTGCGGCGCGCCCAGGACTGGGTCTACGACCACCCCGACGCGTGGGCCAAGGTGTGGGCGAAGGACACCGGGCTGCCGTACGCGGTGGCGCTGGCCTCGGTGAAGCGCACCAACGCCTCCCGGATCGCGGTCGCCGTGGACAAGCCGCTGATCGCCTCGGAGCAGGCGATCGCGGACCAGTTCACCTCGCTGAAGCTGATCCCCGGCAAAGTCGATTTCGCGCAGTTCGTCGACACCCGTTTCAACGGCGGCCTGCCGGTCTCGACGACCGCGCCGCGCGTCTACAAGGAGAAGTGAGATGACGGTCCGTCTCCACTGGTTCCTGCCGACCGGCGGCGACGGCCGTACGCTCGTCGACCGGCACGCCTACGGGCCCAGCCGAGCGGGAACGGTCCGCGGGGTGCGCCCGCCGGACATCGAGTACCTCGCCCAAATCGCCAAGGCCGCCGAGCAGTTGGGCTTCGAGGCGGTGCTCACGCCGACCGGCACGTGGTGCGAGGACGCCTGGCTGACCACCGTGGCGCTCGCGCAGCACACCGAGCGGCTGAAGTTCCTGGTGGCGTTCCGGCCGGGGGTGATCTCGCCGACGCTCGCCGCGCAGATGGCGGCGACCTATCAACGCCTCACGCGCGGGCGGCTGTTGCTCAACGTGGTCACCGGTGGCGACTCGGCCGAGCAGCGACGCTTCGGCGACCATCTCGACCACGACCGGCGGTACGCGCGTACGGACGAGTTCCTGTCGGTCGTACGAGGGGTCTGGCGGGGAGAGCCGTACGACTTCGACGGTGTGCACTACCAGGTCGAGGGCGGGCTCACCGCGCTGCCGCCCGATCCGGTGCCGCAGGTGTTCTTCGGTGGGTCGTCGGCGGCGGCCGGGCCGGTCGCCGCCCGGCATGCGGACGTTTATCTCACCTGGGGAGAACCGCCCGCACAGGTCAAGGAGAAGATCGACTGGATTCGCGGGCTCGCCGAGCGCGAGGGGCGGGACGTGCGGTTCGGGGTACGGCTGCACACCATCTCGCGGGACTCGTCGGCCGAGGCGTGGGCGACCGCGAACCGGCTGCTCGACGACCTCGACGCGGACACCGTCGCGGCGGCGCAGACCGCCCTCGGGCGCAGTGCGTCGGTGGGCCAGCAGCGGATGCTGGCGCTGCACGGCGGTTCGCGCGCCGATCTGGAGATCCACCCCAACCTGTGGGCGGGGGTCGGTCTCGTCCGGGGCGGTGCGGGCACCGCGCTCGTGGGCAGCCATGCCGAGGTCGCCGATCTGATCGAGGAGTACCACTCGCTGGGCGTCGAGCACTTCGTGCTGTCCGGGTATCCACACCTGGAGGAGGCGTACTGGTTCGGCGAGGGCGTGATTCCCGAGCTGGCGGCGCGCGGGCTGGTCGAGGGGCCGGCACGGGCGGGTGTGCCGTTCCTGGTGGGCAGCGGGCGCTGAGCGCGCGGGAGGGTTTCGGGAAGATCCACGGCCTCGGTGCTGTTCGTAGAAGCGTGAACAACACCCGTGAGGTCGACGTGGTCGTCATAGGCGCCGGGCAGGCAGGACTGGCCGGCGCCTATCACCTGCGGCGCACCGGTTTCGAGCCGGAGCGCGACTTCGTGGTGCTGGATCACGCACCCGCGTCGGGCGGCGCCTGGCAGTTCCGGTGGCCGTCCCTGACGTACGGCAAGGTCCACGGGATGCACGCGCTGCCGGGCATGGAACTCACGGACGGAGATCCGGACCGGCCGTCCTCCGAAGTCGTCGCCGAGTACTTCGCGGCCTACGAACGCGCCTTCGACCTGCGGGTACGGCGGCCCGTGGATGTGCGGGCGGTACGGGAGGGCGAGGGCGGGCGGCTGCTCGTGGAGACGTCGGACGGGGTGTGGTCGGCGCGGGCGCTGATCAACGCGACCGGCACCTGGGACCGGCCGTTCTGGCCGCGCTATCCGGGCCAGGAGACGTTCCGGGGACGGCAGTTGCACACCGCGCAGTATCCGGGGCCCGAGGAGTTCGCCGGGCTGCGGGTGGTCGTGGTGGGCGGAGGTGCGTCCGGTACGCAGCATCTGCTGGAGCTGGCGCCGTACGCGGCGGCCACGACGTGGGTGACCCGGCGTCCGCCGGTCTTCCGCGAGGGGCCCTTCACCGAGGACGTGGGGCGGGCCGCCGTCGCACTGGTGGAGGAGCGGGTACGGCAGGGGCTGCCGCCGAGGAGTGTCGTCTCCGTGACCGGGCTGCCGCTGAACGACGCGATCCGGCAGGCCATCGCGGACGGAGTCCTGGACCGGCAGCCGATGTTCGACCGGATCACCCCCGACGGCGTGGCCTGGGACGACGGCCGGCATGTGGACGCCGATGTCATCCTGTGGGCGACCGGGTTCCGGGCCGCGATCGACCACCTGGCACCGCTGAAGCTGCGCGGCCCGGGCGGCGGCATCCGCCTCGACGGCACCCGGGTGGCCGCGGATCCGCGCATCCATCTCGTCGGCTACGGCCCCTCCGCGAGCACCATCGGCGCCAACCGCGCGGGCCGTGCGGCCGTACGGGACATCAGACGGCTGTTGGCCGGGGAGCCGGTGGCGGTCTGAGGTTGTTCCGGCGAGGGCGCTTCGTGGGCAGGGCGGAGTGACCAGGGCGAGAGCGCGCATGCCGCCGCCGATCCGCGCCTCCCGCTCGTCGGCCACGGACGGCCTGCGAGCAACCGCCCACGACGCCGGCCGCGCGGCCATGGCCACCATCGAGCAACTCCGCGCCGGAGAAACAGCCGCCGCCGAGCACCGCCCCGCCCGTTGCGGAGACCGTCCGCATACGCCTCGGCACAGCCCCACGGGACATCGGACGGCTGCCGGCCGGGGAGCCGGTCGCCGCCCGACGTCGTCCCGGGCGGATCACTTCGTGGGCTGTGAACTGCCGCTCTTCTGGGCCGCGTTGAACTCCGCGACATTGCGCTGGTGTTCCTCGTAGGTGGCCGCGAAGCGCGTGTCGCCGGGCTTGACCGTGACGAAGTAGAGCCAGTCGCCCGGGGGCGGGTTGATCGCGGCGCGCATCGCGTCCTCGCCCGGGTTGTCGATCGGGGTCGGCGGCAGGCCCATGCGCTGATAGGAGTTGTAGGGGCTGTCGACCCGGGTGTCGCTCGTGGTCGTCCTCAACGTGGTGCGGTTGAGGGCGTAGTTGATGGTCGAGTCCATCTGGAGCGGCATCCCGCGTTCGAGGCGGTTGAAGATGACTCGGGCCACCTTCCCCATGTCGGCCTTGGAGGCCGCTTCGGCCTGCACGATGCTCGCGATGGTGACGGCCTGGTAGACGTTCATCGCGTTGCGTTGGGCGCCGGCGGCGACGGGTGCTCCGTTGAACTTCTGGCTCGCGGTGTTGACCATGAACGACAGCAGCGACTCCGGTGTGGCCTTCTCCTTCAGCGGATAGGTCGCCGGGAAGAGGTAGCCCTCGGGGTTGCCCTCCGCGTCGTTCGGCAGCTTGAGGCCGGCTTTCGGGATGGACTTCTTGGTGGTGCCGGCCGGCAGCGCGAGAGCCTTGTCGACGGCGTCGTAGATCTGGCCCGAGCGCCAGCCCTCCGGGATGACCAGCGAGGTGGGGCGTGCGTCCCCCTCGCCCTCCAGGCTGAGCAGCGGCACCGCCACGGCGGTGCCGGCCACGACGGCCCCGGTCGCGATGAGGGCGACCCGGCCCCGGCGGGTCAGTCGAATCGTGCTCCGTGGCGGAGTGTTCATCTGCATGCGGGCACGGTAACCCGCATATCGTCACAATCCCGGCATATCTTCAGCTTGTCGGTTTCGGTTCAGCTTGTCGGTTCCAGTTGGGCGTCCCGACGTACGAGGGCCGCGTACCGCCCGTCCAGTTCCAGCAGTTCTTCGTGCGTGCCGCGTTCCGCCAGGTGCCCGGAGTCGAGGACCACGATCTGGTCGGCGCTGCGGATGGTGGACAGGCGGTGGGCGATGGTGAGCGTGGTGCGGTTGGCCGACAGGGCGTCGATGGCGTCCTGGACGGCCGCTTCGGTGCGGTTGTCGAGGGCGCTGGTCGCCTCGTCGAGGATGAGGACCGGCGGGTCGCGCAGGATCGTGCGCGCGATGGCCAGCCGCTGCTTCTCGCCGCCGGAGAACCGATGGCCGCGCTCGCCGACGACCGTGTCGTACCCGTCGGGCAGGCCCGCGATGTGGTCGTGGATCTGCGCCGCGCGTGCCGCCGCGTACAGCTCCTCGTCGGTGGCGTCCGGCTTCGCGAAGCGGAGGTTGTCGGCGACCGTGGCGTGGAAGAGGTACGTCTCCTGGGAGACGACGCCGACGGCACGCGCGAGCGTGTCGAAGTCCAGGTCGCGGACGTCGACCCCGTCGAGGGTGACCCGGCCGCCCGTCACGTCGTAGAGCCGGGGCACGAGATAGCCGAGGGTCGACTTTCCGGCGCCGGTCGGGCCGACGATCGCGAGGCTGTTGCCGGCCGGGACGGTGATGTCGATGCCGTCGAGGATCGGGCCGCTCTTCTCGTCGTAGTGGAACTCGACCTCCTGGAAGGCGACTTCGCCCTTGATGCTGTCCAGGTGGACCGGGTTCTCGCGTTCGGTGATGTCGATCGGGAGGTCGAGGTACTCGAAGATCCGCGCGAAGAGCGCCAGCGAGGTCTGGATCTGGACGCCGGTCGACAACAGGCTGACGGCCGGACGGAACAGGCCCTGCTGGAGCGAGACGAAGGCGACGATGGTGCCGATCGAGACGTCCGGGCCGCCCATCTGGAGGGCTATTCCGGCGGTCCAGTAGATGACGGCGGGCATCGCGGCCATGACGATCGAGATGACGGCCATGCGCCAGCGCCCCGCCATGTTCGACCTGACCTCCAGGTCGACCAGGCCCTCGGACTCCTCCGAGAAGGACCGGGTGAGCGAGTCGGAGCGGCCCATGGTGCGGCCGAGCAGGATGCCGCTGACGGACAGCGACTCGGTGACCGTGGCGGCCATCACGGCCATCTGCTTCTGGCGCTGGGTGGCGATCTTCTTGCGTTCGTTGCCGACCCGGCGGCTGATCCACACGAAGACCGGGAGCAGCAGCAGCGAGACGACGGTGAGCCGCCAGTCCAGGGCGACCATCGCGATGATCGTGGCGACCACGCTGGTCAGGTTCGACACCAGGGAGGTGGCCGTGGAGGTGACGGTGGCCTGCATGCCGCCGATGTCGTTGGCTATGCGGGACTGGACCTCGCCGGTGCGGGTCCGGGTGAAGAAGGCGAGCGACATGCGCTGCAGCCGACCGTAGACGGCGGTGCGCAGGTCGTGCATGACGCGCTGGCCGACCGTCGTGGAGATGAGGGTCTGCAGGACGCCGAAGATGCTGGTCAGGACGGCACTCAGGATCATGCCGAGCGCGAGCAGGCTCAGCAGTCCGGTGCGGCCCTGCGGGATGGCGACGTCCAGCGTCTCCTTCAGCAGGAACGGCGTCGCCACGGTGACCAGGGACGCGGCGCCGACCAACAGGCCGACGACCGTGAGCCGGGCGCGGTAGGGCTTGAAGAGCTTGAGGATGCGGCGCACCTGCCGGGGCTGGTCGGTCGAGGTGCCGGGGGACGGTGTCCATTTGATTTCGTCGCGGGGCATGGTCTCCTGCGGATGGTGAGGTGATCAGGACTGGTCGAGCACTCAGAACTCGTGGAGCAATGAGATCTGGTGGAGCATAGCTCATTGTTACCTATACTCACAATGAACCAGGTCCTGATATTGTTCCCGCATGACCACCCCCGATTCCGAAGGCCTCCTCGCGGAGCAGCTGCTCCGGCTCACCCGCCGGGTGTACCGCATCCAGAAGCGCCATCTGGAGCAGCGCGACCTCGGCATCACCCCGGCCCAGTCCCGGCTGCTGCGCACCCTCGCGCACTTCGGGTCGCCGCCGCGCATGGCCGACCTCGCCGAGCGCCTTGAGGTGGTGCCGCGCGCCGTGACGACACTGGTCGACGGCCTGGAGGCGAGCGGCAAGGTGCGGCGGGTGCCCGACCCGTCCAACCGGCGGGTCATCCGGATCGAGATCACCGACGACGGCCGCAAGGCGCTCAGCGAGCTGCGCAGCGCCCGGCGGGGCGCCGCGGACGAGATCCTCGCGCCGCTCACGAATGTGGAGCGCGAGGTGCTGCGCACGCTGCTGGACACGCTGGTGGACGGGACGCCCGGTACCCATGAGAAGCACGGGTCCCATGAGAAGCACGGGCGGACCTGCTGACCACCGGCGGTCGCCACGGCGTCACTCCGGCCAGTCCGAGTCCTTGATCTTCTCGACGAAGTCGCCGCGCACGAAGCCCGGGACGAAGTGCGCCAGTACGTCCGCCTTGATGTTGCCGAAGGTGGTCTCGGGGCGGTCCTTGATGCCCTCGGTGAAGGCGGCGAGGATCCCGTTCTTGAAGTCCGGACGGGGATGCGCCGCCACGACGGCCGCGCGCTGCTCGTCGGAGACGGCGTCGTAGCCGATGCCCACGACGTCCAGCGACACACCCCGATTGACCAGGGCGATCTCGGCCGACATGTGCAGTGGGATCTCCTGGGTGGTGTGCAGGGCGATGCTCGTCCAGACCCGGTCGGCCGGCTCACCGGTGATGCCGTGCGCGTGCAGGAACCGGCGGGCCTCGTCGGCGCCGTCGATCTCGAAGCGCTGGTCGGTCCTGCGGAACTTCTCGGTGAGCCCGAGGTCGTGGAACATCGCGGCGACATAGAGCAGTTCGGGGTCGTAGCTGAGCCCCTGCTCCCGTCCGCGCAGGGCGCCCCACAGGAACACCCGCCGCGAGTGGTCGAACAGCAGCGGCGACGCGGCCTCGCGCACCAGTTCCGTCACCTCCCGTGCCAGCGCGCTGTCCGGGATCTCCACGCCTGCGATCACTTCACTCATCGTTCTTCCCTCTCCTCGATGGCCTGTGCCTCAAGGATCTTCGGAGGCGTACGCTGGGACCATGTCCTCAGAGCCACGAAAACCACGGATTCGGACATGACGGCGGCCTCGCCCCCTCGGGTCGGCTTCATCGTCTTCGACGGCGTGACCATGCTCGATATCAGCGGTCCGGCCGAGGTGCTGCACCAGTCGGGCAAGCTCGGCCATCCCTACAAGCTGGTGCTGGTCTCTCCGCACGGCGGCCCGGTCACCACCGCCAGCGGACTGACCCTGACCGGCACGGTGACCGCGGCCGACGCCGGGCCGGTCGACACGGTGGTGGTCGCCGGGGGCGACCTGCTGGCCCAACACCCCGCCGAGGAAAGGCTGTTGAGCACGACCCGCGCCCTCACCGACCATGCCGCACGAGTCACATCCGTCTGCACGGGCGCCTTCGTCCTCGCCGAACTCGGCCTGCTCGACGGCCGTTCGGCCACGACCCACTGGCGACAAGCCGCGACGCTGGCGCGCCGTTACCCCCGGGTGCGCGTCGACCCGGACGCCATCCACGTCCGCGACGGCCGCTTCGTCACCTCGGCGGGCATCAGCGCCGGGATCGACCTGGCGCTCGCCCTCGTCGAGGACGACCACGGAGCGGCCGTGGCCCGGGACGTCGCCCGCGAACTGGTCGTCTTCATGCAACGCCCGGGCGGCCAGTCGCAGTTCTCCACTGCGACCACCACCCCGCCACCGCGCACCGATCCCCTACGGTCACTGATCGCCTCCGTGCTGGCCGACCCCGCCGCCGATCACAGCCTGCCCGCCATGGCGGCGACCGCGGCCGTCAGCACCCGGCACCTGACCCGGCTCTTCCGCACCGAACTCGGGACCACACCGGCCCGTTGGGTCGAACGGGTCCGTCTGGACCGAGCCCAGCACCTGCTCCTCGAAGGCCACAGCGTCACCTCCGCGGCACACCACAGCGGGCTCGGCACCGACGAGACCCTCCGCCGCGCCTTCGCCCGCCATCTGGACACCACACCGACGCACTACCGCAGCCGTTTCGCGAGCACGCGCGGGCGGTCGTCGACGGCGTGAGTCACTGGCGGCACTTCACCTCTCCGCCGATGGCATGCCGTTCAGCAACGCCGTGAGGATGCGCGTCAGTTGGGGCTCGACGTCGACCAGCGCGTGCGCCAACTCGGGATGGGTCTCGTAGAGCGTACGGAGCCGGGTACCGGGGGCGGCCATCTGGAGGAGCGCCCCGGCCATGCTCGTGGCCGTGGCGATCACATCCACGGCGGCACGCTCGGTGATCGCGAGCAGTCGGCACAACTCGGCTGCCACGGCGGCGACTTCACCGAGTACGACGGTCTTGAACGCGTACACGGACTCCAGCGACACATTGCGTTCCAGGTTCAACGGAGCCTGAGCGAGCAGGTCGCAGAAGAACGGTCGCACGACGAGTGACTGCGCGATGACGGCCGCGATCGTGCCGCGATCCCCGTCGGCGACTTCGGTGGCATTGGTGGCATCGGTGACATCGGTGACATCGGTGACATCGGTGAATTCACTCAGCCGTGCGCGGAGCGCCGCCGACCAGCCCTCCCAGCCCTCGGCGGTCAGCGCCAGGAAGATCTGCTCCCGCGTCTCGAAGTACCGCAGCATGGCGGACTTGTGCATGCCCACGGCCGCGGCGATGTCGGTGAGCGTGACCTCGCGCACGCTGCGTTCGGCGCCGAGCGCCTGGGCGGCGTCGAGAATCGCCCGTTCGCGCTGCTGCTTGGCAGCGGCACTGCGGGCGCGTTGCGGACTGGGCGTGCTCATGACCCAGAGCATAGCGCAACCCAGTTGCACTAATAACGAAACAGTGTTTTGCTAGAGCCATGACGCAGACATGGTTCATCACCGGTTCATCCCGCGGCTTCGGCCGCAATCTCACCGTCGCCGCCCTGGAGGGCGGCGACCGGGTCGTCGCCACGGCACGCAAGCCGGAGCAGTTGGACGACCTCGTGAAGGAGTACGGCGACCGCGTACTCCCCGTCGCGCTCGACGTCACCGACCGAGCGGCGGCAACGGCGGCTCTACAGGCGGGAGTCGACCGCTTCGGGGGGATCGACGTGGTCGTGAACAACGCCGGGTACGCCAACCTCTCCCCGGTCGAGACAACCCCTGAGGACGATTTCCGCCGCCAGTTCGACACGAACTTCTGGGGCGTCTACAACGTCTCGACGGCAGCGCTCCCGTTCCTCAAGGCACAGGGCTCGGGCACGGTCGTACAGTTCTCGTCGGTCGGCGGCCGGGTCGGCGGCAATCCCGGACTCGGGTCGTACCAGGCGGCGAAGTTCGCGGTCGACGGCTTCACCCGCGTGCTCGCGGCCGAGACCGCGCCGTTCGGCATCAGGTACCTCGTGGTGGAACCGGGCGGCTTCGCGACAGACTGGGCCGGTTCGTCGATGCAGATCCCGGAGGTACCGCCGGAGTACGACGAGACCGTCGGCGCGCTGATCCGCCTCTTCGACGGCCCCGTGACCGCCGCCGGCGACCCGAAGCGCGCCGGGGAGATTCTGGTCCGGGTCGTCAAGCAGCCGACCCTGCCCTCACACCTCCTCCTGGGCGCCTATGCCGTGGAGCTGGCGCAGAACTACTCGCGCGACCAGATCACACAGGCGCAGGCATGGCAGCGGGTGAGCCAGTCGGCGGACTTCGACCAGCCCTACCCGGCGGACCTCGTCGACCACGCATAGAAGAACGGGCCGCGACTCCCCACCACCTGGGTGGATCAGGAGCCGCGACCCGTCACGACAGGGCTCAACCGGCCTCGGAGGCCGATTCCTTGACGAGCTGCGCGGGGACCTCCGCGTCTCCCTCCCCATCGATCTCCGCGGCGTCGTCTTCTACGACCGTGATCTCGCCGTCCAGGACCTTCTTCGCCCGCTCGATGTCCAGCGCGCCTTCCCAGCGGGAGACCGCGAAGACGGCGACGCAGTTGCCGAGGAGGTTGGTGACGACGCGCATCGAGTCCATGATGCGGTCCACGCCGAGGAGCAGGGCGACCGCGCCGGCCGGGATCGCGCCCAGCGAGGAGGCCGTCGCGGACAGGGCGAGGAAGGCCGAGCCGGGGATGCCGGCCATGCCCTTGCTGGTGAGCATGAGCACCAGGATCACGGTGATCTGCTGGCCGAGGCTGAGGTCGACGCCGACGGCCTGGGCGATGAACAGCGTGCCGATGGACAGGTAGAGGGAGGCCCCGTCGAGGTTGAAGGAGTAGCCGGTGGGCAGCACCAGGCCCACGGCGTCGTCACGGGCGCCGGCCTTGCGCAGCTTCTGCATCACACGCGGCATGACCGACTCGGTGGAGGCGGTGCCGAGGGCGAGGAGCATCTCCTCACGGATGTAGCGGAGGAACTTCCAGAGGCTGAGCCCGGTGACCAGCCGCAGCGCTACGGCGAGCAGGGCGACGAAGAGCGCGGCGGCGACATAGCAGAGGATGATCAGCTTGGCGTAGGTCTTGATCACGCCGAGCCCGTACTGGCCGACGAGGACGGCCATCGCGCCGAACACGGCGAGCGGGGCCAGCCGCATCACGAAGCCGACGATCGCGAAGATGATCTCCTGCGCCTGCTCGATCGCGGGCAGCACCCGCGGCACCTTGGTGTGGCCGAGGTGGAGCAGCGCGGCGCCCACCAGGCAGGCCAGGATGAGGACTTGGAGCAGGGAGTTCTCGGCGAAGGCGCCAATGAAACTGGTGGGCAGCGCGTTGACGATGAACTCGGTCGTCGAGGGCAGCGCGGCACCGCCCGTCTTCGCGTCCACCGCCGAGGTGTTGAGCGTGGACGGGTCGACGTGCATCCCGGAACCGGGCTGGACAACGTTGGCGAGGACCAGGCCGATGATCAGCGCCGCGGTGGACGCGACCTCGAACCAGATCAGCGCCTTGAGGCCGATCCGGCCGAAGGCCTTCAGGTCACCGGCCTTGGCGATGCCGACGACGACCACACAGAACACGAGCGGCGAGATGATCGTCTTGATGAGCCGGGTGAATCCGTCGCCCAGGGGCTGGAAGTCCGTGGCCACGTCGGGCCACAGCTTTCCGACGAGGATTCCGAGGACGAGCGCGCAGGCGACCTGCGCGAAGAGAGAGGTACGCAGTATGCGTGCGACGCGTCGCGGCAGGGACGGGACGGACGGCGGCACGGGCACTCCTTGGAGGGGGACGGTCGTTCGCGGAAGTCGGGTGGGGTGACTTCTGCGATACGGAAAGCGGCTTCCGGTGGATCACTTTGAAGCCGTTGTTGATCCCCCGGAAAACCTCCGTGTGACAGCCGTGTAAAACACGCACCTGAGTGACGCGTCGCACGCACGACGGCTCAGCAGCCGCTGCGGTCCTCGGTCAGCACCCCCTGCGCGGTCGCCAGCGAACGGTCGTAGCAGCCGCCCGAGCCGTACAGCCGATAGCGCTCGCTCGACGTCCCGACGGCATGCCGCTGATCACGGGGCACGTTGAGCGTGTACGTCGCGTCACCGCTGTAGGTGTCGTCGAGCCGCGACCAACCGGTCCGCCGACCGTCCCGCGTATCGACGACCGCCGCCCGGTCGCCCAGCGTGAGTACGGTACGCAGCCGGTCGTCCGTCCCGATCGTCGTCGCGCCGTTGATCGTGTACGTCCGATACGTGGTCGTCGTCCGGGCCGGTCCCCGTCCGTCGACGGTCACCGACTCGTCGTCCGTCCAGGTCGCGTCGAGCCCGTCCATGTTCTCGCCGTCGATCCAGCGGTGCACGGAGGTGTTCGTGAGCTTCCGGTCGACGGTGGTCGCCACCCGCCCGTGCGAGGTGTCGACGTATCCGGCGACGGTCAGCCGGTGGCCCGCGTCGGTGTCCACGCGTTCCTCCGAACCGGGCGTGTACGTCGAGGAGTTGGCGAGCGCGCCCGCCCGGTCGAGGGTGAGTTTTCCGGTGACGTGGGCGCGGTGCGCGTCCTGCCAGACGAGCACGTTCACCGGCGCGCTCCAACCGCTCTGCCCCTCGGGCACGCCCACGACGGAGACGTCGACATGGTGCGGGCGGCCGTCGTTGAGCAGCCCGGCGAAGGGGGTGAGGTCGTATTCGATCGGCTTCACGTCGAAGGCGCGCGGGCCCGGAATGACGTACCAGAGGAAGGGGTCGGACCAGCCGCCGGTCCACACGTTCGGGAACGGCGCGGCGATTCCGGCGAGTTGGCCGTCGACCTTGATCTGCACCTCGCGGTAGGGGCCCTTGTCGGCCTGGCAGGAGTACGGCGCCGAGTCGGGCACCGCGAGATACCAGAACTCCTCGCAGCCGCCGCCGGATCCGGTGGCGTACACCTCGGCGACGATGCGTTCGCTGTTGCGCGGGGTGGTGACGGTCGAGTCGGTGCCGAGGGTGAAGACGCGGTCGGGGGTCTGCGCCGCCGCGGGTCTCCCCTCGTAGAACGTCAGCGTGGCCTTGACGCCGATGACTCCGGTGTAGGTGTCGTCGACGACGTTGCCGATGAGCATCTCGACGTTCTGGGTGCTGCGGAAGGTGGCGCTGTAGCGGGTGACGTCCTTCTCGACGGACCATGCGATGCCGTCGGGCGAGGGCTCCGGTGTCGAGGTGCGCAGGATCTCGACCCCGCCGACATGCAGGTAGCCGAGCCGGTCGTACTGGCGCCCCTTGACCGTGCCGTCGAGGCGGAGCACGACCTTGCTCCAGTGGTCGCCGCAGGCCTTGGGCGGTGTGTACGTCCCCTGGTACGGGGTGAAGTCGCGGAACTCGGTGTCGGCGAGGGTGACTTGGCAGGACTTGCCGGCGGGCCTGGCGATGGGCGGGGCGGCGGTCAGGGGGTCGTGCCAGTCGGTGCCGAACTCGGCGGGGACGTCGGCTGATCGAGCCTTCGCATCGACCGCCTGGGCAGGGCTCACGCCTAGAAGGGCGCTCGCCAGGAGGGTCGCCCCGGCGAGCATGGACATGACTATCCGGCTTCTCATGGGCGGTGTTCTACCCCTTGAGGTCCACCCTGTCCCCCATCAGCACCACAGGATGCTGCTCCGGATCGAGCGTGCGCAGCAGGTACTCCATCGCCTCCTTGGGCAGGCTGACGCAGGCCGACGTACCGCTGCCGTGGTCCAGATGCAGCCAGATCCCGCCGCCCTTGTCCTCGCCCTCGGGCTGTTCGGCGTCGTCGGGCGGGGTGCCCGGGACGCGGTTGTAGTCGATGGCGATGACGTAGTCGAAGTCGTGCCAGTGCGACTCGTCCCAGTCGCGCGGCGCCGCGTACCCCTCGTCCTGCGTGTACGGCAGGGCCGCGCCCGGGTCGTCGAGCACACCGGCCGCGGCGGTCAGGGTGAACACGCCGACGGGGCTGCGTTCGTCCCCGAGGTGGTGGTCGAGGGTCCAGCCCTTCTTGCCGTTGTGCGCGGGCCAACTGCGGGTCCGGTTCCAGGTGGAGCCGCGCTTCGTGAACAGGACGGCGGTGGAGGTCGGGGAGTCCTTGCCGTCGCCGTAGACCGCCAGGACCTGGCGGGTGCCGGCAGGGATGTCGCGGTGGAGCCGGTCGCCGACGTCCGGGATGCGGGTCGGGGCCGGGGCGGCGACCGCCTTTCTCGGGTGGGTCGCCTGGGGTCCCGGTCTCCCCTCCCGGCCGCCGGTGTGTCGTGTGTCCGCGCTTCCGCACGCCGACAGGGTCGTCATCGTCAGGAGGGAACCGAGAGCCGCCATCGCGACCATCGCACGTCGTGTGCCGCCACTCTGCATCGGCCCATGGTCACATCGCGTTCGGTGACATTGCGTGAGGTCACGGACATCTCGCCACGGATGGGTGAACGCCGGTTCTGACCTCCGGCAGGGAAAACCGCTTGCTTCCGACCACGCTGCGAGGCGAACCTTTCACGGTTTGTTGCCGCACTCCGCGGTTCCTTCCGCCGCCCCGACCAGAGCCACTGGGACGTCATGCAGATTCAAGACCTTCCGTATCCCGACCCGGGTGTCCCGGACGCCCGCTCGGGGCCCCGATTCCTGTGGTGGCTCGGCCGCAACCAGCTCGGCGGACAGTTCAAGTCGCTCGCCTGGGGACTGCTGCACTTCGTGTCCGTCTGCGCGCTGCCGTTCTGCGTGGGACTCGCCGTCCAGGCCGTGGTCGACCGCTCCGGCAGCCGGCTCGCCCTGACCGGTGGGCTGATGGCGCTGTGCGGAACGGGCATCGCCGTGGGCGACACCTTCCTGCACCGGGCCGCCGTCACCAACTGGATCACGGCCGCCGCCCGCGTCCAGCAGCTGCTCGGTCGTCAGGCCGCCCATCTCGGCTCGGCGCTGACCCGGCGGGTCGCGGCCGGTGAGGTCGTGGCCGTGTCCACGGGCGACGTCGAGAAGATCGGCTGGTTCGTGGAGGCGCTGTCCCGCTTCCTGGCCGCCGCGCTGACCGTCGTCATCGTGTGTGTCGGTCTCTTCGTGTACCAGCCGGCACTCGGTGTCGTCGTCGCCGTGGGCATGCCCGTGCTGGCGGTCTCCGTACTGCCGCTGCTGCCCCGTGCCACCCGGCGCGCGGATGTGCAGCGCGAGAAGGCCGGACGTGCCACCGAGCTGGCTTCCGACACGGTCGCCGGACTGCGGGTGCTGCGCGGTATCGGCGGTGAGGAACTGTTCCTCGACCGCTACCGCCGTGCCTCCCAGGAGGTGCGCCACGCGGCCGTGCGCAGCGCCCGGATGTGGTCGCTGATCTCGGCGATCCAGGTGCTGTTGCCCGGTCTGCTGCTGATCGTCGTCGTCTGGCACGGTGTGCACCTGGCCCGCGAGGGCCGGATCACGGTGGGTGAACTGGTCACCGTCTACAGCGCGGTGATGGTCCTGTCCTACCCGCTGCGGCACTTCGAGGAGATCGCCATGGCGTACTCCTTCTCCCGTCCCTCGGCCAAGCGTGCCGCGCGCGTGCTGTCCCTGAAGCGGGTCACCGACACCGTGGGAACGCGCGCGGCCGAGGTGCCGGCCGGGGATCTGTACGACCCGGCCACCGGACTGCTTGTGCCGTCCGGCCGGTTCACCGCCGTGGTGTGCGGCGACCCCGACGCGGCCGGACGGCTGGCGGAACGCCTCGGCGGACACCCCGCCGAGACGGGCACCTCGGTGCTCCTGGACGGCGTGGCGCTCGACGAACTCCCCCTCGCCTCGGCACGCACCGCCGTCCTCGTCCAGGACAAGGACCCGGTGCTGCTGTCCGGCTCGCTGCGCGAACTGCTCGATGTGCCCTCCTCGGGCGCGGTCGGCGCGGAGGAGGCCCTGGCCGCCGCGCAGTGCGGTGACGTGCTGGTCGCGCTGGCGCAGGGTTCGCTCGACACCGACGACCCGATGGACGCCCGCATCACCGAACGTGGACGCTCCCTCTCCGGTGGCCAGCGCCAGCGGCTCGCCCTGGCCCGGTCGCTGATCACCGATCCCGAGGTACTCGTCCTGGACGAGCCGACCTCCGCCGTCGACTCCCACACCGAGGCCCGGATCGCTGACGGCGTACGGACGTTGCGGGCCGGCCGGACCACGGCGGTGTTCACCTCCTCGCCCCTGCTCCTGGACCACGCGGACCGGGTGGTCCTCGTGCACGAGGACGAGGTCGTGGCGGTCGGCACCCACCGCGAACTGCTCCGCAGCGAGCCTCGGTACCGGGCCGTGGTGACCCGCGAGACGGAGGACGAGACGGCACTGAGGAACGCCGTCAACGACGAGGCCGCTCTGCGGAGCACCCTGGACGACCACGATGTCGCGCTGCGTGGCGCGCTGGAAGAAATCGAGGAGACCGCATGATCGGCGTGGCGCCCCCGGCGTACGACCCGGCGGCCCCGACCACGGCCAACACCCTGCCGGTCGGCGCCCCCGCGACCGTACGCGCCTACGTGTCCGAACTGTTCCGTCGGCATCGCCGAGCCTTCCTTCTCCTCGTCACGGTGAACACGGTCGCGGTGGTCGCGTCGATGGTGGGCCCGTATCTGCTCGGCGACCTGGTCGAGCGGGTGTCGGACGGAGCGCGGGAACTTCATCTGGGCCTCACCATCGGGCTGTTCGGGATCGCGCTCGCCGTCCAGGCCTTCTTCATCCGGCAGGTGCGGTTGCGCGGCGCGATGCTCGGCGAGCGGATGCTGGCCGATCTGCGCGAGGACTTCCTCGTACGGTCGGTCGGGCTCCCTCCCGGAGTCCTGGAACGGGCGGGCACCGGCGACCTGCTGTCCCGCATCACCACCGACATCGACCGGCTCGCCAACGCGATGCGCGAGGCCGTACCGCAGCTGGCGATCGGTGTCGTATGGGCGCTGCTGCTGCTCGGCGGCCTTGTCGTGACCGTGCCGGCGCTGGCGCCCGCCGTACTGATCGCGGTGCCGCTGCTGGTCGTCGGCTGCCGCTGGTACTACAAGCGCGCACCCGCCGGCTACCGCTCCGAGGCCGCCGGGTACGCCGCCGTGGCCGCGGCCCTCGCCGAGACCGTCGACGCGGGACGCACCGTCGAGGCACACCGCCTCGGCGACCGGCGCATCGCCCTCACGGAGCGCCGGGTCAAGGAGTGGACGGCCTGGGAGAACTACACGCTCTGGCTGCGGTCGGTGCTCTTCCCGGTCATCAACATCACTCATGTCACGGTGCTCTGCTCGGTCCTGATGCTCGGCGGGGTGTACGTCCTGCACGGCTGGATCGGAGTGGGCGAGCTGACCACGGGCGCCCTGCTCGCGCAGATGCTCGTCGACCCGGTGAACCTGATCCTGCGCTGGTACGACGAGCTCCAGGTCGCCCAGGTCTCGCTGGCCCGGCTGGTCGGCGTCCGGGACATCGAGCCCGACGCCGGGGACACCGCGCTGTCCCCGGAGGGCCGGGACGTGCACGCGGACCGGGTGCACTTCGGCTACCGCGAGGGCGTCGACGTGCTGCGCAAGGTGTCCCTGGAGGTCGCGCCCGGCACCCGGCTGGCCCTGGTCGGCCCGTCGGGCGCGGGCAAGTCCACCCTGGGCAGGCTCCTCGCCGGTATCTACGCGCCCCGGGACGGCCGGATCACCCTCGGTGGCGCCGAACTCTCCCGGATGACCGCGGAACACGTCCGCTCCCATGTGGCCCTCGTCAATCAGGAGCACCACGTCTTCGTGGGCTCCCTGCGCGACAACCTCCTGCTCGCCCGGACCGACGCGGCGGACGCGGAGCTGTGGGCGGCGCTGGGCGCGGTCGACGCGGACGGTTGGGCAAGGGCCATGGACGACGGCCTCGACACCGAGGTGGGCTCGGGCGGGCTGGCCCTCACCCCGGCCCAGGCCCAGCAGATCGCGTTGGCCCGGCTGGTGCTGGCCGATCCGCACACGCTGGTCCTGGACGAGGCGACCTCGCTCCTCGACCCGCGTGCGGCCCGCCATCTGGAGCGTTCCCTGGCCCGCGTCCTCGACGGCCGCACGGTCGTCGCGATCGCCCACCGGCTGCACACCGCCCATGACGCGGACGTCATCGCCGTGGTCGAGAACGGCCGCATCAGCGAACTGGGCAGCCACGATCAGCTGGTGGCGGCGGAGGGTGCGTACGCGGCGCTCTGGCGGTCCTGGCACGGGTAGCTCCGCCGGTTGAGCGGTGACTGGTCTGCGGGCCGGTGGCTTGACTGCGGACCGGTGGGGGCTGGTCGCGCAGTTCCCCGCGCCCCTGACGGGGCACGGTCCCGGCGCGCCAGGACCCCCGGTCCGGGCCCGTGCCGTTGCGCGCGGGGGAAAAGGGGTGGAAGTCTGGGGAGCGGCACCGGTTCGGGGAGTGCCCGGGAACCATGTGGTTCGTGCCGGGCTCCGCCTGTGCCCCGCACAGTGGCGGCCCGCCGCCGAGCGCGGTGAGTACGGGCCGGTCCCCACCACCTGGAGGTACCCGTGAACAGCGTCGACGGATGGGGAGACGACGTCTACCAGCCCGACGGATCCGAGGTTCAGGACGACGCGGGCCTGCTCGACGCGGAGGACACGCTCCTGGCCGACGGTGTCGAGGACCCACTCGACCGCGGCTGGTCCCCACCGGACCGCCCCTGGGCGGTGGAGCGCGCCGATGTCACGGCCGCCGAGCGTCAGCACGGTGAGACGCTCGACCAGCGCCTCGCCGAGGAGGTCCCGGATCTCGTGGTGTCCGACGGTGACGGCCTCGGCGACTCCGAGGACACCGACGGCGAACTCCGGGACACCGAGGTCGGTGACCTTCGCTCCGGCCGGCTCGTGGCACCCGACGAAGGGGCGCACGAGGACGAGGAGAGCGGTCTGGTCGCCACCGACGTGGGCATCGACGGCGCGGCCGCATCCGCCGAGGAGGCCGCGATGCACATCGTCGGCGAGGACGAGGACTCGCTCTACGGCTGACCTCGCCGTCCCTCGGCCGTCGCCCACATCCCCGCAGCAGGAGGAGCAGCCATGCAGCAGGACAAGCAGCCCGACTACCACCCCGTGGTCTTCCGCGACCGCTCCGCCGGATACGCCTTCCTGACCCGGTCCACCGCGACCAGCGACCGGACCATCGACTGGGACGACGGCGAGACCTACCCGGTCGTGGACGTGGAGATCTCCTCGGAGAGCCACCCCTTCTACACCGGCAAGGCCCGGACGGTGGACTCGGAGGGCCGCATCGCCCAGTTCGAGCGGCGCTACGGCGGCGGCCAAGGCTCCGGCGAGGCGTGAGCCACTGCTCGCGTCGGCGCCGGAACCGAGGTCGGGGCCGGACCTCAGATCACGTTGAGGGCCGCCGCGCAGCCCACTCCCCCGAGCAGTATGAACACCGGCATCAGCACCTTGAGCTCGATCCAGCTGCCCGCGCGGAACCGCATCACCTTCGGCGGCCCAATCGGGTACCAGCGCTTGCGGCCCAGCGGGATCGGCCACAGGATCGGGCAGCCGGAGACGGTCAGCGCGTCCCCGATGTCGTGCACCAGTGCGCCCAGCACTACCGGCAGTCCCAGCCAGAGGTACTGGTGCTGGTCCGTGAACAGCCAGTTCGAACCGTTGCCCGGCTTGTCCAGTACTCCGGCGAGGATCCACGCGCTGGTCGCCGCCAGCAGCCAGACCAGGATGTCGCTGCTGGAGCCGCGGGCCGCCCGCCACAGCAGGCCCTCGATGGCCAGCACCATGTGCACGAAGAGGATCGCCAGCACTCCCCAGCGACCGCCCAGGATCGCCACGGCCGCGCTCCCCGCCCCGATCAGGACCGCCCACAGCCAGGTGTGGGTGAGCGTGCGGTGCCCGCCGTTGCGGCGCGGGTCGCCCTGCTTCCTGGTCCCCTTGTAGACGGCGTACGAGAGCTTGTCGACGACCTCGCACACGGTCCGCGAGACGGGTCCGAAGGCCCGGGAGATGGTCGCCGCCTTGTGGTCGAGGTCCGGGGCGAGCGCGGCGCCGGCGCAGATCAGGGCGCCGACCAGGATCACCGGCCAGGGCATGGGATGCCCGGCCGCGGCGGTCGCCGCTCCGACGCCGAGCCAGGCCGCCGCTCCCGACAGTGAGTGTGCTGGTCCCATCATGGCCGTTCCCCGCCCCATTCCTCTTACGCCGCCGGTCAGTTGCTCGGGCGCCCTGACACTCTGTCGGCGACACAGCGTAGCGGTAGCGATCTTCATCTCCGCAGCCGATTCCCCCATCGACCGGGACGCCAGGCAAGATGGGGTCGTGACCCTCATCGACCAGTTGCCGCCGACCGCAGATCCCGACGCCCTCTACGAAGCCTTCGAGTCGTGGGCCCAGGAGCGCGGTCTCACGCTCTACCCCCATCAGGAGGAGGCGCTGATCGAGGTGGTCTCCGGTGCGAACGTGATCGTGTCGACGCCCACCGGCTCCGGCAAGAGCATGATCGCCGCCGGTGCGCACTTCGCCGCGCTGGCCCGTGACGAGGTCACCTTCTACACCGCCCCGATCAAGGCGCTGGTCTCGGAGAAGTTCTTCGAACTGTGCAAGATGTTCGGCACCGAGAACGTCGGCATGCTGACCGGCGACGCGTCTGTGAACTCGGACGCGCCCATCATCTGCTGCACCGCGGAGGTCCTCGCGTCGATCGCGCTGCGCGACGGCAAGCACGCCGACGTCGGCCAGGTCGTCATGGACGAGTTCCACTTCTACGCGGAGGCGGACCGCGGCTGGGCCTGGCAGATCCCGATCCTGGAGCTGCCGCAGGCGCAGTTCATCCTGATGTCGGCCACGCTCGGCGACGTCGCGATGTTCGAGAAGGACCTCACCCGGCGCACCGGGCGCCCCACTTCGGTGGTCCGCTCGGCGGTCCGGCCGGTGCCCCTGTCCTACGAGTACAAGCTGACTCCGCTCACCGAGACGCTGACCGAACTGCTGGAGACCCGGCAGGCGCCGGTCTACATCGTGCACTTCACGCAGGCGCAGGCCGTGGAGCGGGCGCAGGCGCTGATGAGCATCAACATGTCCTCGCGTGAGGAGAAGGACCAGATCGCCGAGCTGATCGGCAACTTCCGCTTCACCACCAAGTTCGGCCGCAATCTCTCCCGTTACGTGCGGCACGGCATCGGTGTGCACCACGCCGGCATGCTGCCCAAGTACCGGCGCCTGGTGGAAAAGCTCGCGCAGGCGGGCCTGTTGAAGGTCATCTGTGGTACGGACACGCTCGGGGTGGGCGTCAACGTGCCCATCCGCACGGTGCTGTTCACGGCGCTGGCCAAGTACGACGGCGTCCGGGTGCGCACGCTGCGCGCCCGTGAGTTCCACCAGATCGCGGGCCGCGCGGGCCGTGCCGGTTTCGACACGGCGGGGCTCGTGGTCGCCCAGGCTCCGGAGCATGTCGTCGAGAACGAGAAGGCGCTCGCCAAGGCGGGCGACGACCCGAAGAAGCGCCGGAAGGTCGTCCGCAAGAAGGCGCCCGAGGGTTTCGTCGGGTGGACGGAAGGCACCTTCGAGAAGCTCATCACCTCCGAGCCGGAACCGCTGACGTCCCGGTTCCGGGTCACGCACACGATGCTGCTGTCCGTCATCGCACGACCGGGCAACGCCTTCGAGGCGATGCGGCATCTCCTGGAGGACAACCACGAGCCGCGCAAGCAGCAGTTGCGGCACATCCGGCGGGCGATCGCGATCTACCGCTCGCTCCTGGACGGCGGCATCGTCGAGAAACTCGACACCCCGGACGCCGAGGGCCGCATCGTGCGCCTCACGGTCGACCTGCAGCAGGACTTCGCGCTCAACCAGCCGCTGTCGACCTTCGCGCTCGCCGCGTTCGAACTGCTTGACCCCGAGTCGCCGTCGTACGCGCTGGACATGGTGTCCGTCGTCGAGTCCACTCTGGACGACCCCCGGCAGATCCTGGCCGCCCAACAGAACAAGGCGCGCGGCGAGGCAGTGGCCGCGATGAAGGCGGACGGCGTCGAGTACGAGGACCGCATGGAGCGCCTCCAGGACGTCAGTTACCCCAAGCCGCTGGAGGAGTTGCTCTTCCACGCGTACAACACGTACCGCAAGAGCCACCCTTGGGTCGGTGACCACCCGCTGTCGCCGAAGTCCGTGATCCGGGACATGTATGAACGGGCCATGTCCTTCACGGAGTTGACCTCGTACTACGAGCTGGCCCGCACCGAGGGCATCGTGCTGCGCTACCTCGCCGGTGCCTTCAAGGCCCTCGATCACACCGTCCCGGACGACCTCAAGTCCGAGGACCTGGAGGATCTGATCGCCTGGCTCGGCGAGATGGTGCGCCAGGTCGACTCCAGCCTGCTGGACGAGTGGGAGCAGTTGGCCAACCCGGAGGAGATGACCGCCGAGGAGGCCCAGGAGAAGGCCGACCAGGTCAAACCGGTCACCGCGAACTCGCGTGCCTTCCGGGTCCTCGTCCGCAACGCGATGTTCCGCCGTGTCGAGCTGGCCGCCCTCGACCATGTCGCGGAACTGGGCGAGATGGACGCCGAGTCCGGCTGGGACGAGGACGCGTGGGGCGAGGCGATGGACAAGTACTGGGACGAGTACGAGGACCTCGGCACCGGCCCCGACGCCCGCGGGCCCAAGCTGCTGCTCATCGAGGAGGAGCCGCAGCACAACCTGTGGCGCGTTCGGCAGATTTTCGCCGACCCGAACGGCGATCATGACTGGGGCATCAGCGCGGAGATCGATCTCGCGGCCTCCGACGCGGAGGGCCGTGCGGTCGTCCGTGTCACCGACGTCGGCCAGCTGTGAACACAGGAGAATCGCACCCATGACGAACCCGGCAGAGCGGCTCGTCGACCTGCTCGACCTGGAGCAGATCGAGGTCAACATCTTCCGTGGCCGCAGCCCGCACGAGTCCCTCCAGCGGGTCTTCGGCGGCCAGGTGGCCGGCCAGGCGTTGGTCGCCGCCGGGCGCACCACGGAGGGCGACCGCCCCGTGCACTCGCTGCACGCGTACTTCCTGCGCCCGGGTCGGCCGGGCGTGCCGATCGTGTACCAGGTCGAGCGGGTGCGGGACGGGCGGTCGTTCACCACCCGTCGGGTCACCGCCGTGCAGCAGGGCCGCACGATCTTCAATCTCACCGCCTCCTTCCACAAACCTGAGCAAGGTCCTTTCGAGCACCAGCTGCCGGCCCGCGAGGTCCCGGACCCGGAGTCCCTGCCGACGGTGTCTGAGGAGGTCCGGGCCCATCTGGGCGTACTGCCCGAACAGTTGGAGCGGATGGCACGCCGTCAGCCCTTCGACATCCGGTACGCGGACGGGCTGCGCTGGAGCGCCGAGGAGATCAAGGACGCCGAGCCGCGCAGCGCCGTGTGGATGCGCGCGGTGGGGCCGCTCGGCGACGATCCGCTGGTGCACACCTGCGCGTTGACGTACGCCAGCGACATGACGCTCCTGGACGCCGTCCGGATCCCCGTCGAACCCCTGTGGGGACCGCGGAACTTCGACATGGCGTCGCTGGACCACGCCATGTGGTTCCACCGGCCGTTCCGCGCGGACGAGTGGTTCCTGTACGACCAGGAGTCCCCGATCGCGACGGGCGGCCGCGGTCTGGCCCGCGGGCGCATCTACGACCTGGAGGGACGCCTGCTCGTCTCGGTCGTCCAGGAAGGGCTGTTCAGAGCACTGTAATCGGTGGGTTCACGCCGCGGCTCACGCGCTTCTGCGGCGCAGCCAGCTCAACATGCCGCGTGATCGCTCGGGTTCCGCAGCCGACTCGGGCGAGTGCTCGGACGAGTGCTCGCTCGCGGGCAGCAGCGGTGCGGCCGGTTGGGCAGCGGGTCGCGGTGCGGGGCGATGGAGTCGCGCCTCGTCCAGTACCTGAGCCAGGTCCGCCCGCAGCCAGCTGATCTCGTCCGGGTCGGCCGCCGTCATGATCCGCTCGGCGAGGTGAGCGGAGGGCGAGCCCGGAGCGCCGTGGGCGGGCGGGTCGGGCCGGAACCGGTTCACGTGGGCACGCTCGTAGGGATCCTTGACGATCTCGGCCACCTGGACGGGGTCGAGCAAGGCGGACAGGGCGCCCGCGCGTTCCCACGGGCCGTCCGCCTCGCGCAGCAGGAACCCCAGATGGCGTCCGCGCCAGTTGCGGGACCGTAGGTCCAGACCCTCTCGGAGTTGGTCGCGCAGTCCTTCGGGCGTACGGCCGTTCAGTAGTGAGGTGTGATTCTTGTCGGTGGCGAACTGCCGTAGTTCTTCGGCGAGATAGAGCCAGACCACGGCTCGGTAGCGGTTCAGATAGAACCTCACCGGCACCACCAGTCCCAGCCGCGCGAGGCGGGTGAACCTGGCGGAGGTGACTTCCATGAGGGCCGCGCCGTCCGTGGTGCCCACGGTCCTGACGCTCTCCGCGAGCGATTCCGGGAACCCTTCCGCCGAGCGCAGTCGGTCGATCTCGGTGCGGGCGACGCGTCGGCCGCCGCCCCCTTCGTCGGGCACGGTGCGGATGCGGCCGAGATGGACGGCGAGGTCGAACTCGCCTCGTTTGAGACCCAGTTCCCGTGCCGCACGACTCGGCGTGCACGAGAGTTCCGGCGGTGTGGTGATGGTGTTGCCTGCCATGGTCGATCTCCCCCGCGGAGTCCGTTGCTCACGCTGTGTGCGTTCGCGATGGACAAACCGTAGCCGGTTCGAAGAATCTCGTGGCGAGCCTGTGGATAACTCCACGGAAGGGGAGAACTCGCAGGTCAGAGTTCTGTGACGGGAGTTCGCTCGGGCTGTCGGGCATCCACGCCAAGGTGTTCGCCGACGCGGTTGACGAGCAGTGTCATCTCATAGGCGATCTGGCCGATGTCCGCGTCCGCGCCGCTGAGAACGCACAGACAGCTGCCGCTGCCCGCGGCGGTGACGAACAGGACGGCATCGTCGAACTCGATCATCGTCTGCCGCACCCCGCCGGCGCCGAAGTGGCGTCCCGAGCCCTTGGCCAGGCTGTGCAGTCCGGACGAGACGGCGGCGAGGTGTTCGGCGTCCTCGCGGCGAAGTCCCGTGCTGGCGCCGGTCACCAGTCCGTCGTTGGAGAGGACCAGAGCGTGGCGCACATGCTCGACGCGCTCGGTCAGATCGTCCAGCAGCCAGCTCAGTCCCTGGTTCTGCGCCATGTTCCGCCTCCCCGTGTCGCGTCTCCCCCTGGCCGGAGGAACTCCCGCCAGCCTTCACCACGCCCGTCGCCCGGGCAAGGAGGATAGGGGTATGGCACAGAACATGACCGACGAGGAGTGGCGGGCGTTCGTCTCGCACGGCACGCGCACGGGCAAGCTGTCGACCGTTCGCGCCGATGGGAGCCCACATGTCGCGCCGATCTGGTTCCTGCTCGACGGGGACGACGTGGTGTTCAACACCGCGAAAGGAACGGTAAAAGGGCGCAATCTGGCCCGTGATGGGCGAGTCGCCCTCTGCGTGGACGACGATCGGCCGCCGTTCGACTTCGTGGTGCTGCAAGGGCGCGCCGCATTGTCGGAGGAACCGGGCGAACTCCGGTACTGGGCCGCCCGGATCGGGGCCCGGTACATGGGCGAGGAGCGCGCCGAGGAGTTCGGCGCCCGCAACGGGGTGCCGGGCGAACTCCTCGTCCGCGTCACGGTCGAGAAGGTGGTGGCCCTGAAGGGGATCTCGGAGTGAGAGCTCCGGTCAGCTCACCGAGTCGAGCATCCGGGCGGTGTGCATCCGCCCGGCGTACTCGACCAGCCGGATCAGCACCTCCTTCCCCGAGTCGCGGTCCCGGGCGTCGCACAGGACCACCGGTGTTCCCCGGTCGAGATCGAGGGCGCGGGAGACGTCGTGGGCGCCGTAACTGCGCGCGCCCGTGAAGCAGTTGACGGCCACCACGAACGGGATGTGCCGGTGCTCGAAGTAGTCGACCGCCGGGAAACAGTCCTCAAGGCGCCGGGTGTCCGCGAGGACCACTGCTCCCAGGGCGCCCTGCGACAGTTCGTCCCACAGGAACCAGAAGCGGTCCTGGCCCGGTGTGCCGAACAGGTAGAGGGAGAGGCCGGACCTGATGGTGATGCGGCCGAAGTCCATGGCGACGGTCGTCGTGACCTTCTGGTCCACGCCGTCGGTGTCGTCCACCAACTGGCCGGCCTCGCTGAGCAGTTCCTCCGTGCGCAGCGGCCTGATCTCGCTGACCGCGCCCACCATGGTGGTCTTGCCCACGCCGAATCCGCCGGCGACCAGGATCTTCAACGCCAGGGCGGTCGTCTCGCCGCCTTCGGCATCGGAGTGCTCGGAGACCATCGATCACTTCTCTCGGGAGTACCGGCAACGGTCGACGTCCGTAGGTGTGCATCCTGACAAGTACGGCCTCGCACTGGGCGGTTGGACCGCTATTTGCCCGATGTGACCGTCTCGCACCTGTTCGGTGTCCGGATGGCTGCACAAGTCGTCGTCGTACGCGTTCGAGTGGTGCTGAAGTTTCATCACAGTGCCCGAAGTCCTTCGATCACCTCGCGCAGAATCCGTTCGTCAGGAAGCTGCGCGGGCGGCACCGGACGGCTGACGGTGACACAGCCGAGCTCCAGCAGGTCGCCCAGGAGCACCCTGACCACCCCCAGGGGAAGGTCGGCTCCGGCGGCCAGTTCGGCGACGGACTGTGTTTCCGCGCGGCACAGGTCGATGAGGGCCCGGTGTTCCGGTCCGAGCCCGGTGTCGTCGTCGAAACCGGGCGCGCCCGCGTCCAGCGTGACCAGGGCGATCAGGTCGAACTTCACTCCTGTAGGGCCTGGTTTGGTACGTCCGCCCGTCATGGCGTAGGGGCGGACGAGAGGCCCGGCCTCCTGGTCGTACCACTGGCTGCCCGGCTCGTGCGGGACACCGGTCATGTCTTCGGTCATCGGAACGGACCGCCTTCTCGCCTCATCCGGCGGCGGGTGGCCGCGCACCGACGCGCGGCGGCGTGTACAGGTGCTCGCCGACGCGCTTGACCAGCCGTGCCATCTCGTACGCCACCAGGCCTATGTCGGCGGTCACAGAGGTGAGGACGGCGAGGCAGGAGCCGTCTCCGGCCGCTGCCACGAACAGGAAGCCGTCGTCCATCTCCACCATGGTCTGCCGCACTCCGCCGGCGCCGAAGTGCCTCCCGGCGCCCTTGGCGAGGCTGTTGAATCCGGAGGCCACCGCGGCGAGGTGTTCCGCGTCCTCGCGGTCGAGGTCGGTGGAGGCGCCGATGGCGAGGCCGTCGTTGGACAGCACGACCGCGTGCCGTACTTCGCCGACGCGCAGCACCAAGTCGTCCAGCAGCCAGTCGAGTTCACCGGACCGCTGGGCGGCCCTCATGCTCGGGTCCTGGATCATGCGGGGTCTCCTTCGCTGCTGTCGCTGCCCGTCGCGGGGCCTGGGGTGACGCCACGGCCCGGTTTCCTGCCGCCGCCGCGCGTCCAGCCTTCGCGGTAGGCCGCCATCCGGTCCCGTACGACCTCCGGACTGCGGTGTTCGTCGTGTGGCGCGGCGGGCGTCCGTTCCCGGTCCGCGGTGGGCTGTTCGCGGAGCTGGGGTGCGAGGCTCGCCTGCCGTACCCGGCGGGGGAGGTCGTCGCCGTCCTCGGGGCCTTCGGTGTCCTCGGGAGGACGGTGCAGTCGCAAGGTGGTGACTCCAGGGGGCGGGGTGCCGTTCGCCGGCTCCGCCGAGGCCCGGGGCGGGGACGCCAGGGCGGGGCGGTCGGCCTGCGCCGGGACGGACTCCTGGTGCTGGGGCGGGGACGGCACGCGCGCGTACTCGCGTACCACTGCCCGCTGTCCGTCGTCCACCGCCGCGCGGGGGGAGCGTTCGGCCGCGCCGCCGTGCAGCAGGGCCGTCGGCAGCAGTACGACAGCTGTCGTTCCGCCGTAGGGCGAGGTCCGCAGGTGCACCTTGATGCCGTGGCGGGCGGCGAGCCTGCTGACCACGAACAGGCCGAGCCGGTCGCTGTCGAAGAGGTCGAGGGCCTCGGACTGCTCGATGCGGCGGTTGGCCTCGGCCAGCGTCTCCGGGCCCATGCCCAGGCCTCGGTCCTCGACCTCTACGGCGTACCCGTTGCCGACGGGTTCACCGGTGACCCGCACGCGCGTGTGCGGCGGCGAGAACTGGGCGGCGTTCTCCACGATCTCGGCGAGCAGGTGCGTGAGGTCGGCGACGGCGGTTCCGAGGACGGAGGCTTCGGGGAGTTGGCGTACCTCCACGCGCGCGTAGTCCTCGACTTCGGACACTGCGGCGCGGACGACGTTGGTGAGGGAGACCGGCATGCGCCAGGCCCGGCCGGGTGCCGCGCCGGAGAGGATGATCAGGCTCTCGGCGTGCCGTCGCATACGGGTGGTGAGGTGGTCGAGGCGGAACAGGTCGCTCAGTTCGTTCGGGTCCTCGGAGCGGCGCTCCATGCTGTCCAGAAGGCTGAGTTGACGGTGCACCAGGACCTGGCTGCGGCGGGCGAGGTTGACGAAGACCCCGGAGATGCCGCTCGCGAGTTCGGCGCGTTCGACGGCGGCCCGCAGGGCGGCGCGGTGCACGGTGCCCAGGGCCTCGGCGACCTGTCCGGTCTCGTCCTCCGCGGCCGGTCCGGGCGGAGCCTCCGCGCGGACGTCGATCTCCTCCCCCGCGCGCAGTCTCCGCATGGCCTCGGGGAGTTTGTGGCGGGCGATCGCCAGGGCGTCGTTGCGCAGACTCACCAGCTCGACGACGAGACCGCGTCCGATGCGCACCGAGATGACGAGCGACGCGATGACGGCGGCGAGTCCGAGCAGGACGGCGGCGCCGGCCGGGGTGAGCAGTCCTCGTGCGAACGGATCGGCGCGGTCCGCGACTCCGCTGCCCGCGTCCGCTTCAATTGCGCGCATCCCGTCCTGCACGCGTGCGTGCGCGTTGTTCCAGGTGGTTTCCGGGGCCGAACCGATCGCGCGGGTGGCCGAGTTGGCGGCGAGGACCTTGTCCTCGACCGCGCCGATGACGGTGTAGGCGCCGGAGTCGGCGAGGTTCCGCCAGGCGGTGCGTTCGGAACCGCGCAGATCAGCGGTGGCGGAGTCGGTGAGGGTACGGCGCGTGTCGACCGCGCCGGTGAACAGCCGCAGCCGCTCCCTGTCGAGGCGGCCGTCGAGCCGGGCGCCGGCGAGCACCACGTCCTCCTGGGACAGCGATTCCGCGGCCCGGGAGAACTCCAGCAGCACGCGCGCGTCGGAGCCGAAGGCGGCGTCCTGGATTCCGGTGAGGGCTCCGCCCACGGCGAAGGCCGACGAGATGGTTCTCGTGTACTGCCCGTACGTCTCGTCCCATCCCGCGCGGTGGGCGAGTACGTCGGCCCGCAGCGAGCGCAGTCGCTCGGCTCCGGTGACGAAGGTCTCCAGGCGCTGGGCGACTCCGGCCGGCAGTTCCTCGCCGTCGGCGACGGTGCTGGTGTCGCCGAGCCGCAGCCGGGCGACGGCCCGGTCCGTGTTCGCGGCCAGCTTCCTCAGGTCACCGCTCGGCTCGGCGCCGGGGTCGGTGGCGTAGCGCACCGCGGCCGACCGCTCGGCCTGCAGCGCGGCGACGGCGACCGCGACGGGGCTGCGTACGGTCGAGTCCACGCGCTGCAACTGCCGTAGCCGGGCGACGTCCTGGGCCGTGCTGACGGTCGCGTACGCCCACAGGGCGAGCAGCGAGACGACCGGCACCATCAGCAGGCAGACAATCTTGGCCCGTACGGTGCGGGGACGCATCCGCCAGCGTCCCGCGCGCGGGGGCATCTCGTCCTGCGGTGCGTCGAGCTCGTCGAAGAGTTCTTCTGCGGGTGGTCCGGCGTGTGCGCGGCGACCGCGCACGGGCGGCGGCGCCTCGACGCCGGTTCTCGGGGTCCTACGGGGGTTACGCATGGCCTCCTCGCTCGGGAGTGGTTCGGGCGTGCCGTGGCGGGCCCTGGTCGGTCGGGCCGCTTGTCAGTGGGCGACGCTTTCGACCGGCCGCTCGGCCGAGGCGGTCGCCTCGCGTTCTCCCGTCGTCGGCGACAGTGCGACGAACGCCGAGGTCAGGAACAGGTAGGACCCGAGGCCGACGGCGAGGGGGAAGATGAACTGCATCGCCGTGGCCCCGGGCAGGACCGCGCCGGACGGGGTGACGTGCACGCGCACCGCGAACATCCCGGTGTAGTGCATGCTGGCGACGGCCGCCCCCATGACGAGTGAGGCGACGGTGACCGCGATGGGCGACTTGATGTTGAGGGCCGCCCACAGGGCCGCGGTCGCCGCGACGACGGCGATGACGACGGAGAGCCCGACGAGCATCGGGTCGTAGGTCACATCGCCGTGCAGTCGCACGGCAGCCATTCCCAGGTAGTGCATGCTCGCGACGCCCAGTCCGGTGGCCAGGCCGCCGAGGACGAGCGCGCGGCCACGGTCGCGGCCGTAGCCGACCACGAAGACGCCCGCGCAGACGACGACGATGGCGACGACGAGGCTGAGCACGGTCAGTGGCACGTCGTAGCGGATGTCGGTGCCACTGACTCCGAAGCCGAGCATGGCCACGAAGTGCATGGTCCAGATGCCGGTACCGAGCGCGGAGGCGGCGGTGATGAGCCAGTTGCGGCGCGACCGGCCGGTGGCGCCGAGCGCGCGGACGGTGCACCGCAGTCCGAGTGCGGAGCCCATGCAGGCCATCACGTATGACAGCACGGGGGTCAGCCAACCGAAGGTCGCGTGGTCCAGGTGTCCCATGACCAGGGGACGCTAGTAGGGGCATGGGCGCACAAAGGGGGCGCATTTCGAAAGGTGTTGCAATATGACGCAGAGAGGTGCCTGAACGACCGCGTCACGTTCGAACGTGTGCACCGAAGCGTCATCCATGTCGGTGAGGGATCATGCGGAACATGAACGACGACCACACGCATGTCCGGGAGTTCTTCGGTGCGCGCGCCGCGGACTGGGACAGCCGCTTCCCGGACGACGGCCCCGCCTACGCGGCTGCTGTCGACGAACTGGCGCTGCGCGCGGGGGACCGTGTGCTCGACGCGGGCTGCGGGACGGGACGCGCGCTGCCGCCGCTGCGTGCGGCCGTGGGGCCTTCGGGAGTGGTGGTGGGGGCCGATCTGACCCCGGCCATGCTGGAGGCCGCCGTACGGGCAGGACGCGGTCGTGAAGGGTGCCTGCTGCTCGCCGATGTCGCCGCGCTGCCGTTGCGCTCGGAATCGCTCGACGCCGTGTTCGCGGCGGGCCTGATCGCGCATCTGCCTCAACCGGAGTCGAATCTGCGGGAGTTGGCGCGTGTGGTGCGCCCCGGCGGAACGCTGGCCCTGTTCCATCCGATCGGCCGCGCGGCGCTCGCGGCGCGTCAGGGGCGGCAGATCACCCCGGACGACCTGCGGGCGGAGCCCAATCTCCGTCCGCTGCTCGCCTGTTCGGGGTGGCGCATGACCTCGTACACCGACGAGGACGTCCACTTCCTGGCGCTGGCCGTGCGCGAGGACTGAGTCGTGCGACTGCGGGAGGCCCGAAGCGCTTCACCGCAACGTCGCCCTGCTGTCGCCGCAACTCCAACTCTATGTTGGGTAGCAGTAAATGGACGGTCGACGACGGAACACCACGCAGGGGGAAGGTGGTCAGCATGTTCGACAGGCCCCGCAAGACTTTCGCCAGAATTCTCGCCTCCACGCGCACGGAGGCCGGCGACGGACCCGAACGGCGGGCGCACAACCTCTTCGAGGCCGCGGCCGTCTATGTGTCGGCACGCGCGGAGGACGACCAGGACCGGATCGACGAGGCCGCGGGCTGGGTGTCGCCGGAGGCGCTGTCCTTCGGGGTGAGTGAGCTGGCGTGCCGGGCCGTGGTCGCGCTCGCCAGGGAGCGTGACGAGTCGCCGCGGGCGGTGGCCCGGGCCCTTCTCGGGCTCCCCGCGGCCTGACACTTCGGGTTGCCGGTGGTTGTTTCGCCCCGTCCAGACGGAAAACTGCAGCTCCGGGTGTACTTGGGAGTCGTGACAAGCGGCTTCCGCGCACACTAGGGTGCGCGCCGTTGGACGAACGATGGGGAGGCTGGGATGGCCGACACGGATGAAGAGGCCGTCGCCGCCGAGGACGACGCGCTCTATGTGCTCACGGCGGTGCTGCTGACGCCGGCGAAGTTCCCGAGTGTGCTGGGTGACGACTATCCGGAGGCCTGCGCCGCGCTCGGTATGGCGCCGCTCGCCGACGGGTACGGCCTGGTGCTCGGCCAGGACGGCGAAGGTGCGCGGTGGACGGTCGTCATCGACGATGTGTCGCTGGTCGCGGTCGCCATCGCGTCCTGGGACTGCGGCATGGAGTACGACCTGTCGCCGAGCGAGCGCACGGTGGTCGCGGCGCTGCCGGGCTGGCCGCTCGCGGTCGCGGTGGCGGCTCCCAATGTGCCCGCGCCGCACGATCCGGATCCCGACCTCGTGGACCGGCCGCCGTTGGCCCCGCCGGACACCACCACATGGGGCCCGGCGCAGCGGCGGCTGGGTGCCGACGAGATCGCGCTGCAGTGGGCCCTGTGGCGGGAGCAGATCGACGACTCGACCTTCCCCGTCCAGGGCGAGGCGGGCGAGGCTGCGGAGCCGTCGTCCGACAACGTCACCTCCGAAGACGCGTCCGAGGCGGACGAGGTCGCTTCGGACGACACCGGGGAAGGCCCGCAGACGGGCCACAGCGGGGTCCGCAGGGTGCTGACGGAGGCCCGGGCGTATGTGGACGCCCCGCCGCCTCTCGGCCGCGTCAGATCGTCCTTCGCGCCGGGCGAGGCGCGCACGCTGCGTGCTGACGGCCCCGGCTGGTCGATGGTGGCCCGCACCGACGACATCGCGTTCGTCCTGCTCGACGAGGAGCCGGGCGAGGTGCTGCCGGTGGGTCGGGGCCCCGAGTTGCCGGGCCTCCTGGAGGCACTGGACAAGCTTGCCGTAAGGCCCAGTTGAGCCCTCGGGCACTTGCGTCAGATGGTGGGGCGCCGTCCGCGAAGCTGCTGTCCGCAGCCGCGCGGACGGCGTTGTGCTGTTCTCCGCTCCCGCGGGCCGGGCGGGAGCGCGGTGGGGCATCGGTGTGTCGGTGTCAGCGGCCGATCTCCTTGCCCGCGACGCGGCGCAGCCGACGCCGCTGCGCGGGATCCAGCGTGAGATACGCGGCCGTCGGCACTCCCACGACTATCAGGAATGAGACCCACCAGGGCAGCCAGATCAACAGGATCAGTCCGACCGCCACGCCTCCTACAACGACCTTCGTGTTTCTCGACATGTGTCGCCTCCTCCGCGGCCGCGGCCGCTCTCTGATCTGAAAACGGGTCCGCGCTTCCCACAGTTCCGGACCGCGACCCTGAGACATCCCTGAGACGCCTCCCCTACTGGTCCCCGAGGGCCACCTGTCCCCGAGCCGTCAACGCTCCGTCGTCACTCCGTCCACTCCGGCCTCAGCGGCTCCCCCACCTCGTGGAGGTGGCGCAGGGCCTGTCGGTAGGAGTCGACGAGCCCGGTCTCCACATAGGGGATACCCACATCCTCGCAGTGGGCGCGCACCAGCGGTTGGGCGAGCCGCAGACTGGGCCGCGGCATGCTCGGGAAGAGGTGGTGTTCGACCTGGTAGTTGAGCCCGCCGAGGAACCAGTCCGTCAGGGGGCCGCCCCGGATGTTCCGTGAGGTGAGCACCTGGCGACGGAGATGGCCCCAACGCTCGCCGTTCGGGTCCGGCATCTCCATGCCCTTGTGGTTGGGGGCGAAGGCAAGACCGAGGTGCAGTCCGAACAGGGCCTGGTGGAGTGCGGCGAACGCGAGCGCCTTCCCCGGGGACATCGAGGTCAGCAGCAGCGTGGCGTAGGCCGCGACATGGCTCACCAGGAGCACGCCTTCGACGGTCCGTTCGCGCCGGGGCTGTCGCCGCAGGTCCTGGAAACCGTGCACCTTGAGGGCGACGCCTTCGAGCAGGGTGAGCGGGAAGAACAGCCACGCCTGGTTGCGGGTGAGCCAACGCCGAAAGCCGGAACGGTCCTTGGCCTGTTCACCGGTGAACACGAGGATGTCGGCGACGACGTCCGGGTCCTTGTCGATGTGGTTGGGGTTGGCGTGGTGGCGGTTGTGCTTGTCGTTCCACCAGGAGTAGCTCATTCCCAGCAGCAGGTTGCCGTGGATCAGGCCGATGAGGCGGTTGGCGGCCTTGCCGCCGGCGATCTGGGAGTGGCCCGCGTCGTGGCCTATGAAGGCCGTCCGGGCGCCGAACACGGCGAGCAGCGGGGCCAGGAGGAGGGTCAGCCAGGAGTCGCCGGTCAGAACGATGCCGGTCACGATGCCGGCCAGCGCGAGGGCGTTGACGGAGACGCAGAACGCGTACCAGAGGCGCCGCCGCTCCAGTAGGCAGCGGCTCCTGACCGTGCGCAGGAGGGGCGCGAACTCGCTTCCTGGGGACGCCGTGACGGCATCCCCGGGATCATGCGCGCCGACGACTGCGGTGGTCTGGGACATGTCCGGTCTCCGGCTCTCTCAGGCAACGGGGTGACCTGAGCAAACGTACGAATCGGTGACCGGTCGCGACCATGGCGGCACCCCCCGTGTCCGTACGGGGGTCACCAGGGTCCTCCCAGGGGGGTTGACGACACCCCCGATGACCCGGTCCCAAGAAATCGGATGCCCGGAGAAGTCCGTCGGAAAGGCGTCGGAAAAAGGCAATGGCAAGGAGGTCGTCCACTCCTTGCCACACCCAACGTATAGCGCAGTACGGGGCTTGCGGCAAGGCCCCTGTAGTGCCGCAAAATGGCCGACCGAGGCCAGGACCTGCGGAAACGCAGGGTTCGCGGACCGGCTGCCCTCAGGGCGGCCGACCGGAACCAATCTCGTTAGATGGGTGTTTCGATGACGGACGTGATCGTGGTCGGCGGCGGACCGACCGGCTTGATGCTGGCCTGCGAATTGCGGCTGCACGGCGTGCGCGTGGTCGTTCTGGAGAAGTTGACCGAGCCGACCGGGGAGTCCCGCGGGCAGGGTCTGCACGCGCGCAGTGTCGAGATCATGGATCAGCGCGGTCTTCTCGACCGGTTTCTCGCCGTGAGTGAGAAGTTCGCTGTCGGTGGTCTCTTCGGTGGCATCGTCAAGCCCTGGCCGGACCGGTTGGACACGGGGCACCCCTATGGCGTCGCCACTCCGCAGCCGGTCACCGAGCGGCTGCTCGGCGAGCGTGCCGTCGAACTCGGTGCCGAGATCCGGCGCGGCTGCGAAGTCGTCGGGCTGAGTCAGGACGCGGCCGGGGTGACCGCCGAGTTGGCGGACGGTACGCGCCTGCGCTCGCGCTACCTCGTCGGGTGCGACGGTGGCCGCAGCGCGGTACGCAAGTCGCTCGGCGTCGGTTTCCCCGGGGAGCCCGCCACGGTCGAGACCCTCCTGGGCGAGATGGCGGTGGCCGAGGATCCGGCCACGATCGCCGCCGTCGTCGAGGAAGTCCGCAAGACCCAACTGCGGTTCGGCCTCAGCCCCGGCGAGAACGGCATGTACCGCGTCGTGGTGCCCGCGGACGGCGTGGCCGAGGACCGTGCGACACTGCCGACCCTGGAGGGCTTCAAGCGGCAGCTGCGGGCCGTCGCGGGCACCGACTTCGGCGTCCACTCGCCGCGCTGGCTGTCCCGGTTCGGCGACGCCACGCGGCAGGCCGAGCGCTACCGGGTCGACCGGGTACTGCTGGCCGGCGACGCGGCGCACATCCATCCGCCGACCGGCGGGCAGGGGCTCAACCTCGGCGTGCAGGACGCGTTCAACCTCGGCTGGAAACTGGCCGCCGCGGTCAACGGGTGGGCTCCGGAAGGGCTGTTGGACAGCTACCACGTCGAACGGCATCCGGTGGGCGCCCGCGTTCTCGACAACACGCGCGCGCAGATCACGCTCCTGGCGACCGATCCGGGTGCGACCGCACTACGGGAGTTGTTCTCCACGCTGATGGACTTCGAGGAGGTGAACCGGTACGTGACCGAGATGATCACCGCGGTCGGCATCCGTTACGACTTCGGCGACGACCATGAACTCGTCGGCCGACGGATGCGGGACGTGAAGTTGACGCAGAGGCACCTCTACGGGCTGATGCACGGCGGTCGGGGGCTGCTGCTCGACCAGACGGGCAAACTCTCGGTGGCCGGGTGGACGGATCGTGTCGACCACGTCGTCGATGTCGGCGTGGAAGCCCAACTGGACGTACCCGCCGTGCTCCTGCGGCCCGACGGTCATGTGGCCTGGGTCGGTGACGATCAGAAGGACCTGCTCGATCGGCTGCCCACGTGGTTCGGTCCCGCGCGCTGAGTGCGGCCCTCGAACCCGCGCCTGCCCGACGAGCGGCCGACACCCTGGATTCATCCGGCCGTCGACCGCGGTTCCTCCTGAGGACCAACTCTGGCCGCTGTCAACGAATTTGCCCTCAGGAGGCCAGATGTCCCCGCACGCCCCCGCCCGGCGCCGCGTCCGTCGTCCCGTCGTGGCGGGCGTTCCGCTCGCCGTGGCGGTCGCCCTCATGGCGGCCGGTACCGCCGCCGGAGCCCCTTCCGGGAGCGGGGCCGCCCATGTCACCCGCACGGCGACACTGGGCGACATTCCGCTCGGCGCGTTCAGCGACGCGCTGCTGCCCGGGTCGGTGGACAACGACCGGGGAGTGGACCTCGGCGGCATCGGCAGCGACCTCTACCCTGCCGGCCGCAAGGGCGAGTACTGGACGATCACCGACCGCGGGCCCAACGGCCAGATCAAGGCGAGCGGGACGAAGCGCCGCACGTTCCCGGTGCCCGGTTTCGACCCGGCGATCGTGAAGATCCGTGTCTCCGGGGACACGATCAAGGTCCTGGACGCCATCCCGATCACCACCTCCTCCGGGAAGGGCGTCACGGGGCTCTCGAACCAGCAGGGACGCGACGAGGCGCCGTACTCCTACGACGCGCAGACGCCACTGTCGTACAACCCGAACGGGCTGGACACGGAGGGCATCGTGCGGGCCGGGGACGGTTCGTTCTGGCTCGTCGACGAGTACGGCCCCTCCCTGGTGCATGTCTCCGCGCGCGGGAAGGTGCTCACGCGGTACGTGCCCAAGGGGCTGCATCTGACCGGGGCCGACTATCCGGTGGTGGAGGCGCTGCCGGCCGTACTGCTGCACCGGAAGATCAACCGCGGCTTCGAGGGACTCACCCAACTGCCCGGCGGTGACCTGGTGATGGCCCTGCAGAGCCCGCTGTCGCTGCCGGACGGGGACGCCGGGAACGCGTCGCTCAACACCCGTCTGCTGCGCTTCTCCACGAAGAAGAAGGCGGTCACGGCGGAGTACGCGTACCGCTTCGACCCGGTGAACGTGGTCGACCCCAGCGAGGACGACACCTCCGAACTGAAGATCTCATCGGTGGTCGCCGTGGGCGACGACCGGCTGCTGGTCGAGGAGCGCACCGACAAGGCCGCCCGGCTCCAACTCGTCGAGCTGGAGCGGAAGTCGAACATCCTGGGCGGGCGCTACGACGACGACACGACGTCCCCGTCGCTGGAGCAGCTCGACGACCCCGCCGCCGCGGGTGTCCCGGTGCTGGCCAAGAAGCTGGTCGTGGACCTGGGGACCGTCTCCGGGGTGCCGCAGAAGATCGAGGGCATCGCGCGCGTGGATCACGACACGCTCGCCCTGATCAATGACAACGACTTCGGGATGACGGACAGCGCGGGCGCGTTCGACGCACAGGGGCGACTGGTCGACAGCGGTATCGAGACGACCCTGGTGTACCTGAAGCTCCCCCACGGCGTCTAGGACGCGCCGGCTCCTGAGGGAACTAGCCGAGCAGGGACGGGAGCAGCGACTGGATGTCGCTCGGGACCTCGCTCGGCAGTTCCGAGGGGAGGTTCGAGGGGAGCGCCGTCGGGAGCTTGGTCGGCAGACTGGTGGGGAGTTTCGTCGGGAGGCTCAGGGACGGGCTCTTGCTCGAACTGCTCTCCGCCGGCTGCTTCTTGTCCGGTGAGTCGTGTCCCCCGAAGACCATCAGTGCGACGGCGACGACGGCTCCGACCGCCACGATCACGGTGAGCAGGACGAAGAGCGGTCGGGGGCGCCTGCGGGGCGGCGGTTCATAGTCTCCGTAGCCCCCTCCCGATCCGTGCCCGAAGTCTCCGGGAGGTGGTCCGAAGCCGCCTCCTTGAGGCGGGGTGGCGTCCGGTGGCCCGGGCGGTCGAGGCGGTACGGGCGGCATGGCCATACCGACAAGAGTCGTCTCGTGGAGGTCATGACGCGACCCCCGCGCGGTGGTTGATACGGACTCATGCCGTGGATCGCATGATTCCGGAGCATTCCGCGCGGGGGTCGGTCACAGCCTGGGGTTCGAGTGACGCACGCGTGCGTGCCGTCAGCCGCGTGCTCCCAGGAGGTGGTCCATGGCTAGCTGGTCGAGCTGCTCGAAGGCCATCCCGCGCTGGGCGGCGGCCTCCACGTCGAAGTCCTCGAACGCCGAGCGGTCCGCGAGCAGCGCCTTGAGGCCGTCGGCCGCGGTCTGCTGGGCCAGCTCGTCCAGACGCGAGGCGCGCAGCGCCTCCTGGACCACCGGGTCGGCACGGAACGCGGCCGAACGCTCCTTCAGGATCAGGTAGTTGCGCATGCAGCCGGCCGCCGACGCCCACACGCCGTCGAGGTCCTCGGTGCGCGGCGGCTTGAAGTCGAAGTGCTTCGGGCCGGCGTAACCGGCGCTCTCCAGGAGGTCGACCAGCCAGAAGGCGGCACGCAGGTCGCCGTTGCCGAAGCGCAGGTCCTGGTCGTACTTGATGCCCGACTGGCCGTTGAGGTCGATGTGGAAGAGCTTGCCCGCCCACAGGGCCTGGGCGATGCCGTGCGGGAAGTTGAGCCCGGCCATCTGCTCGTGGCCGACCTCGGGGTTGACGCCGTAGAGCTCGGGGCGCTCCAGGCGCTCGATGAACGCCAGGGCGTGGCCGACGGTGGGGAGCAGGATGTCGCCGCGGGGCTCGTTCGGCTTGGGCTCGATGGCGAACTTCAGGTTGTAGCCCTGTTCGGTGACGTACTCGCCGAGGAGGTCGAAGGCCTCCTTCATGCGGTCGAGCGCGACGCGTACGTCCTTGGCTGCGCCGGACTCGGCGCCCTCACGGCCGCCCCAGGCGACGTAGGTCTCGGCGCCGAGTTCGACGGCGAGGTCGATGTTGCGGATCGTCTTGCGCAGGGCGTAGCGGCGCACGTCGCGGTCGTTCGCGGTGAACGCGCCGTCCTTGAAGACGGGGTGCGTGAAGAGGTTGGTGGTCGCCATCGGCACCTTCATGCCGGTCGCGTCGAGGGCCTCGCGGAAGCGCTTGATGTGCGCCTCGCGCTCGGTGTCCGAGGACCCGAAGGGGATCAGGTCGTCGTCGTGGAAGGTCACACCGTGGGCCCCCAGCTCGGACAGGCGCTGCACCGTCTCGACCGGGTCGAGGGCACGGCGGGTGGCGTCGCCGAACGGGTCCCTTCCCTGCCAGCCGACGGTCCACAGGCCGAAGGTGAACCTGTCCTCGGGGGTGGGCTGGTAGTTCATGATGCGGCTCCTTGTTGCTTCGCTCCGACTATTTCGTCATGGCAGTTTACAAATTAGTATGCCGGAGCGTCCCTGGGAAGGGACAATGTGTCTCCGGGCGGAGACACATGCCGCACACAAGGGAGAAACCCGATGTCAGCAGCCGAGGGTCCGCTCGTCGTCGGCGTGGATTCGTCCACGCAGTCCACCAAGGCACTGGTCGTCGACGTGTCCACCGGCCAGATCGTCGCGAGTGGCCAGGCGCCGCACACCGTCTCCTCGGGGGCGGGCCGGGAGAGTGACCCCCGGCAGTGGTGGGACGCCCTGTGCGAGGCCCTGCGCCAGTGCGGGGACGCGGCCCACGAAGCGGCGGCCGTGTCGATCGGCGGCCAGCAGCACGGCCTGGTCACCCTGGACGCGCAGGGCGAGCCGGTGCGCCCGGCCATGCTGTGGAACGACGTGCGGTCGGCGCCGCAGGCCACCCGTCTGATCGAGGAACTGGGCGGTCCGAAGGCCTGGGCGGAGCGCACCGGCAGCGTGCCCGGGGCTTCCTTCACGGTCACGAAGTGGGCCTGGCTCGCCGAGCACGAGCCGGAGGCGGTACGGGCCACGGCGGCCGTCCGTCTCCCCCACGACTACCTCACCGAACGGCTCACGGGCCAGGGCACCACCGACCGCGGCGATGCCTCCGGCACGGGCTGGTGGGCCTCGGGGACCGAGTCGTACGACGAGGAGATCCTCCGGCATGTCGGGCTCGACCCGGCGCTGCTGCCCCGGGTGGTGCGGCCGGGCGAGGTGGCGGGCACGGTGCGGGACTGCCACGACCTGCCGTTCTCCAAGGGCACGCTCGTCGCCCCCGGAACCGGCGACAACGCGGCCGCCGCGCTGGGCCTGGGCCTGCGCCCCGGCGCGCCCGTGCTCAGCCTCGGCACCTCGGGCACGGTGTACGCCGTGTCGAGGCACCGCCCTGCCGACCCGTCCGGCACGGTCGCGGGCTTCGCCGACGCGCACGGCGACTGGCTGCCTCTGGCCTGCACCCTGAACTGCACCCTCGCCGTCGACCGGATCGCGACCCTGCTCGGCCTGGACCGGAATGCCGTGGAACCCGGCACATCGGTCACGCTGCTCCCCTACCTGGACGGCGAGCGCACCCCGAACCTCCCCAACGCCTCGGGCCTCCTGCACGGCCTGCGCCACGACACCACCGGCGGCCAGCTCCTCCAGGCCGCTTACGACGGTGCCGTGCACGCCCTGCTCGGCGCACTCGACCTGGTCCTCGACGAGGACGCGGACCGCACCACGCCACTGCTGCTGATCGGCGGGGGCGCGCGGGGCACCGCCTGGCAGGAGACGGTACGGCGGCTGTCGGGGCGTCCCGTCCAGGTGCCCGAGGCGAAGGAGCTGGTCGCGCTGGGTGCCGCCGCACAGGCCGCGGGCCTGCTGACCGGCGAGGACCCGGCCGCGGTGGCCCGGCGCTGGAACACGGCCGCCGGGCCGGTGCTGGACGCCGTGGAGCGGGACGAGGCGACGTTCGCGAGGATCTCCGGGGTACTCTCCGACGCGGCTCCGCTGCTCGAACGCGACCCGAGCGGCCGTTGACGCACACCGATCAAGGACTACCGATCGAGGACTGAGGGAGGCATGACCGCACCGCTGCACGAGGCACACCCCACCGGGCCCGGGCGTGCCCTGCCCGACACCCAGCAGGGCATGCGCCGCCGCAACCTCGCCCGGGTGATGCACACGGTGAGTGCCGAGGGTCCGCTCTCGCGTGCGGCCGTCGCCTCGCGCATCGGGCTGACCCGTGCGGCGGTGTCCACGCTGGTGGACGAGCTGATCCGGTCGGGGCTCCTCGAAGAGCTGGGCCCCGAGCGGCCCGGCCGGGTGGGCCGCCCCGGATCGGCGCTCGCCGTCAGCGGGCGCGGTCCGGCCGGGATCGGCGCGGAGGTCGGGGTCGACCATCTCGCCGTCTGCGCGGTCGACCTGCGCGGCGAGATACGGGCCCGGGCGGTGCGGCACGGTGTGAACCGCGGCCGTTCCCCCGAGCCGGTGCTCGCCGAACTCACCGCGCTGGTACGGCAGGTCGTCGCCGAGGCGGACGCGGAGGGCCTGTGGCCGGCCGGGCTCGCGGTCGCCGTGCCCGGTCTGGTGGCCCGCGACGGCCGTACGGTCGTCCGTGCCCCGAACCTCGACTGGCACGACACGGATCTCGGCGCCCTGCTGCCCGCCGAACTCCCGCCCGTTGTGGACAACGAGGCCAACTTCGGCGGGCTCGCCGAACTCTGGCTGGGCGAGACCACCCCGCGTGACTTCCTGCATGTGTCGGCCGAGATCGGTATCGGCGCGGCGGTCGTCGTGGACGGCGGGCTGCTGCGCGGAACGCGCGGATTCGCCGGCGAGTTGGGGCATGTGCCGGTGCGTCCGGACGGGCCGGAGTGCGCGTGCGGCGGGCGCGGGTGTCTCGAACAGTACGCGGGCGAGGAGGCGGTGCTGCGCGCCGCCGGCCTTGAGCCCGGCGGGGACCGGGTCGGTCTGCTGGCCACCCGCGCCGCCGACGGCGACGAGGCGGTACGACGTGCCCTGCACGACGCCGGTACGGCGCTCGGCATCGCGCTGACGGGTGCGGTCAATCTGGTCGACCCTCAACTGGTTGTGCTGGGCGGCGCGTTGTCCGGGCTCGCGCCCTGGCTGCTGCCGTCGCTGGAGGCCGAGTTGGCGCGGCGCACTGCGGGCCCGCCCTGCCCGGTGTCGGTGTCGCTGCTGGGGCCCGAGGGTCCGCTGCTGGGCGCCGCGCACTCGGTGGTGCGGGGCGTGCTCGACGACCCCGCGACGGTGGCCGAACGAGCTGAACGAGCTGAACGAGCTGTGGACATCGTGGCCGAACAGGCCTGAAACACAACGGACTTCACTCGGCCTTCGCTCGTTCGGGTGGCCGGGTTTTCCACAGATCCTCCGTCGTCCACGGAAGCACGCCACGCCCTACTGCCCAACCCGCAAGCCCCGTACCGTGATTCACGCGAGGCGCAGCCGTCGTGACGTGAGAACGGCGGACAGGTGAGGGCGGACAGGGGGGATTCACGTGTCGGCGGAGACAGTTCAGGGGCTGCGACGGGATGCCGTCGGCCTGCGCGAGGTTCTCTTCCAGAGCGTCACCGCGATGGCGCCGGCCGCCGCGGTCGCCGCGTCGATCCCGTCGGGCGCGGCCTTCGCGGGCGGCAGTCTGCCGCTGTCGGTGCTGATCGCGCTGGTGGCCTGCCTGTTCACCGCGTCCTGCGTGGCGGAGCTGGCCCGGGAGTTGCCCGCCGCCGGTTCGGTCGCCACATACGCGGCACAGGGACTGCACCCGACCGTCGGCTTCCTGGTCGGCTGGGGCTATGTCTTCGTGGAGGCACTGGTCCCACCACTGCTGCTCCTCCAACTCGGCTTCACCACGGCGGGCACCCTGCACCAGGAGTGGTCCTCGTATCCGGAGAACCTGTGGTGGCCGTGGGCGCTCGCGGGCGCGGCGATAATCACGGCGGCCGGCTGGTTCGGAGCACGCGACTCCGCCCGCTTCGGCACGGTCCTCGGGGTCTTCGAGATTCTCGTCTTCCTGGTGTTCGCCCTGTGGCTGATCGGCAAGGCCGGCAGCGCCAACACCCTGTCCGTCTTCGGCACTTCGCACACCGCGAAGGACTACTCGGGCCTGGGCGGAGTCTTCGCCGGCTCGGTCTACACGGTGCTCGCGTTCGCCGGATTCGAGGCCGCGGCACCGCTCGCCGAGGAGACCCGGGACCCGCGCCGGACGATGCACCGCGCGGTGCTCGGCGCGGCCCTCGGCATCGGCCTCTTCTACGTGCTGACGACCTACGCCATGACGGTGTACTACGGCCCGGACCGCTTCAGCGGATTCGGGGCCTCCGGCGCCGCGTCCTGGGAGGGGGTGGCCCGCGCGTCGTTCGGGCTGTTCTGGGTGCTGGTGTTCCTGGCCGTGGTCAACTCGACGATCGCCAACGCCAATGCGTGCGCCACCGTCTCGACCCGCACCGCCTTCGCCCTGGCCCGCATCCGGATACTCCCCCGCGTCCTCGCGACGCTGCACCCCCGCCACCGCTCCCCCGTCGCCGGAATCGCCGTGCAGACCGTCGTCGCGGTGGGCGCCGTACTGGGCCTCGGCCTCGGCTACGACCCGGTGACCGCGTTCCTCCTGCTGGCCACGGTGATCGTCACGGTCGTCATCGGCGTCTACATCGTCGTGAACCTGGCCTGTGCGGGCTACTTCCTGCGCCGCAGACGCGAGTTGCTCAAGCCGGTACGCCACCTGCTGGTGCCACTCCTCGGGATCGTGGCATTCGTCCCGGCCCTGCTCACCGCGGCGGGCCTCCCGGTCTTCGACTTCGTCACCGAGCTGACCGCACCCGTCTCGTACGCCGGACCGGTCGTCGGCGTCTGGATGGCGGCAGGGGTCGTAGTGCTGCTGGTTCTGCTACGGCGTCACCCCGAGCGAATAGCCGAGACCGCCCGTGTCCATCTCGACGAACCCGCCGCCGGCGGTCCTTCTCAGAACGGAGCAGTGCAGCCATGAACGACCCCCGGATCCTGACGGTGCGGCCCGAACCGGGCGAGTACGCCTGGACGTTCGGCGGCGCGCCGCCCGTGGCGCGCATCGCGCCCGGCACGGTTCTCGACCTGTACACGGAGGACTGCTTCGCCGGGCGGGTGCGGTCCGAGAAGGACCTGGTGTCCGAGGTGTGCGAGTTTCCGTTCCTCAACCCGCAGACCGGCCCCTTCCATGTGGAGGGCGCGGAGCCTGGCGACACCGTCGCCGTGCACTTCGTGTCGATCGAACCGGCCCGCGACTGGGCCGCCTCGACCACCGTCCCCCTCTTCGGCGCGCTGACGTCTACGCACACGACGGCGACACTGCAGCCGCCGCTTCCGGAGACCGTCTGGATCTGGCAGTTGGACCGCACCCGCCGCACGGCGTTGTTCCGCGCGCGGGACAGCGACATCGAAATCGAGCTGCCCATGGACCCGATGCACGGAACGGTGGGCGTGGCCCCCGCCAATCTGGAGGTGCGGTCGGCGCTGGTGCCCGACGCGCACGGCGGGAACATGGACACGCCCGAGATGCGGGCCGGGGTCACCTGCTATCTCGGGGTCAACGTCGAGGGCGCGCTCCTCAGCCTCGGTGACGGGCACGCCCGGCAGGGCGAGGGCGAGACCTGTGGTGTCGCGGTCGAGTGCGCGATGAACACCGTGGTGATCGTGGAGCTGCTCAAGGGCGTCGCCACGCCCTGGCCGCGCATCGAGTCGGACACGCACATCATCTCGACGGGTTCGGCACGCCCGTTGGAGGACGCGTTCCGGATCTCGCAGCTCGACCTGGTGCGCTGGCTGGTGCGGGACTACGGGTTCAGTGAACTGGACGCTTATCAATTCGCGACCCAGGCCGTCGAATCGCCGTTGGCCAACGTGTGCGACACCAACTACACCTGCGTGGCCAAGATCCGCAAAGAGTGGCTGCCCGCGCGCGAGACTCACCGAGGGCTGCACGAGCGGTTGCGTGAGACCGCGGCGGCCCTCCGCCACTGAACCGAAAGGCGACCCGACCATGGAACGGGCAACACCGCTCCCGAGCAGGCGATGGCTCCTGAAGGGCGCCGCCCTCGCCGCCGTCCCCTACGCGTTACTCCCCGCCCCACAGGCCGACGCACGGCCGCAGGCCGTCGACTATCCGTCGGCAGAATGGCAGCCGGCGACCTCCTCCAACTACACGGCGTCCAGCCGCCCCGGCAGCTATCCCGTCGACTACGTGGTCGTCCACGTCACCCAGGAGACGTACGCCTCGACGCTGTCCATCTTCCAGAATCCGAAGAAGAAGGTGTCCGCGCACTACCTCGTGCGGTCGGCCGACGGGCATGTGGCGCAGTGCGTCCGGGAGGCCAACATCGCCTGGCACGCGGGGAATTGGGACTACAACACCCGCAGCATCGGCATCGAGCACGAGGGCTGGGTGGATCAGCCCTCGTACTTCACCGACGCGCTCTACGAGCAGTCGGCCAGGCTCACGGCGGCGCTCTGCGCGAAGTACGGGCTCCCCAAGGACCGTTCCCACATCATCGGGCACTACGAGGTACCGGGCACCGACCACACCGATCCGGGGCCGAAGTGGGACTGGACCCGCTACATAAGGCTGGTCACTTCAGCCTGATCCGACCGGGATGTGCCGCGTTCGGACCGGCCCGGTCGAAACGGTTGTCCGTACCCTTCCCCGGAGTGACGATGTCCGCAGGCGTTTCCCCGCCGTATCGCGGGCGTGTCACCGCTGTATCGCGGTACTCGCGACGCCGTGTCGCCTTCCTGGGAGGCCGAGTTGACCGATCCATGGGTGGCCCTGGAACCGGGGGCCGACCCTGCCGAGCGGGTGCGGGTGCTGCGCCGGGCGCACGAGACGTTCGCCGTGGCGGGCACGGTGCCGCAGCCGGTGCGCTCGGTGGTGGCGGATTCCTGGCGGCGTTCGGCTCGTGCCGGTGTCGGTCCCGAGGGCACGGCGAACGTCGAGCTCACGGACGGCGACCTGGGCGCCTATCGCGCGCAGCATCCGCTGGCGCGGGTGATGCCGCTGATCCGGGAGTTGATGGGCACGTTCGCTGCGGACGGCGAGCATCTGCTCGCGGTGTGCGACGCGCAGGGCAGGCTGTTGTGGGTCGAGGGGCATCCGGCGACCCGGCGGAAGGCCGGGCGGATGAACTTCGTGCCGGGTGCGCGCTGGTCGGAGAGTGCGGTCGGGACGAACGCGCCGGGTACGGCCGTCGCCGTGGACCGGCCGGTGCAGGTGTTCGCGGCCGAGCACTTCATCCGGCGGGTGCAGCCGTGGACGTGTGCGGCGGCTCCGGTGCACGATCCGCGCACCGGGCGGGTGCTCGGTGCCGTGGACATCACCGGTGGGAACGGGCTGGCACATCCGCACAGCCTGGGGTTCGTGCAGGCGGTGGCGCGCGCCGCCGAGTCACAGTTGGCGCTGCTCGCCCCGGAACAGACGTCGGTGGACGGACCCGAACTGTCCGCGCTCGGCCGGGACGAGGCCCAACTGTGCATCGACGGACGGAAGATGAGGCTGAGTCGTCGGCACAGCGAGATTCTGGTGATGCTGGCCCGGCATCCCGAGGGGCTGACCGGCGACGAGCTGCTGTGCGCGCTGTACGAGGACGAGTCGGTGCCGCCGGTGACGCTGCGGGCCGAACTGGCCCGGCTGCGCAGGCTGTTGGGACCGGGTCTGCTCGCCTCGCGTCCCTACCGGCTCACGCTGCCGGTCGAGTCCGATGTGGCGATCGTCGAACGGCGGCTCGAAGGAGGTGCCGTCACGGGAGCCGCGAGGGCGTACACGGGTCCGCTGCTGCCGGGTTCGCAGGCTCCGGCGGTGGTACGGCTCAGGGCACGACTGGCGGACGGCCTCCGTACGGCGTTGATCGCCCGCCGCGACCCGGACCTGCTGGCCGACTGGGCACACGCGCCGTGGGGCGAGGACGACCTCGACGTCTGGCGGGCGCTGGCGGCGATACGTCCGACGGCACCGGTGCGTTCCCGGCTCGCGGCCCTGGAGTCGGAGTTGGCGGCGCCGGGTACTTGGTCCCGCGGGACGGGCCGCTGACGTGACTCAGCTGACCTGACTCGGCCGACGTACCTCACGGGAGGCGCCGCAACGTACATGCAACGTCCCGCTCCCTAGCCTCGCGCCGAGAGCTGCCCAACGGCGGGCAGCACTGCTCCGGGAGGCACACCAGCATGACCCGTTACACGGCACCCGGCACCGAGGGCGCGATCGTCTCCTACCAGGCGCGCTACGACCACTTCATCGGCGGCGAGTACGTGCCGCCGGCTCGCGGGCAGTACTTCGAGAACCCGTCCCCGGTGAACGGGCAGCCGTTCACGGAGATCGCGCGCGGCACCGCGGAGGACGTGGAGCGGGCACTGGACGCGGCGCACGCCGCCGCGCCGGGCTGGGGGCGCAGCTCGGTGACCGAGCGTTCCGACATCCTGCTCAAGATCGCCGACCGGATGGAAGCGAACCTGGAGACCCTCGCGGTCGCGGAGAGCTGGGAGAACGGCAAGCCGGTCCGCGAGACCCTCGCCGCCGACATCCCGCTGGCCATCGACCACTTCCGCTACTTCGCGGGGGCGATCCGGGCACAGGAGGGTTCGCTGGGCGAGGTCGACGACGACACGGTGGCGTACCACTTCCACGAGCCGCTCGGGGTCGTGGCGCAGATCATCCCGTGGAACTTCCCCATCCTGATGGCGACTTGGAAGCTGGCCCCGGCGCTCGCGGCGGGCAACGCGGTCGTCATCAAGCCCGCCGAGCAGACTCCGGCGTCCATCCACTACTGGATGAGCCTGATCGCGGACCTGTTGCCGCCGGGTGTGGTGAACATCGTCAACGGTTTCGGTGTGGAGGCGGGCAAGCCGCTCGCGTCCAGCCCCCGTGTGGCGAAGGTCGCCTTCACCGGCGAGACCACCACGGGGCGGTTGATCATGCAGTACGCCTCGGAGAACATCAAGCCGGTCACGCTGGAACTGGGCGGCAAGTCGCCGAACATCTTCTTCGACGACGTGTCGTCGGCGAACGACGACTTCCTCGACAAGGCGCTCGAAGGCTTCACGATGTTCGCGCTCAACCAGGGCGAGGTGTGCACCTGCCCGTCCCGGGCGCTCGTCCAGCGCGGCCACTACGCCGACTTCCTCCAGGCGGCTGTCGCCCGCACGGAGTTGATCAAGCCGGGGCACCCCCTCGACACCGACACGATGATCGGTGCCCAGGCCTCCAACGACCAGCTGGAGAAGATCCTCTCCTACCTGGACATCGGCCGGCAGGAGGGCGCGAAGGTCCTCACGGGTGGCGAACGCATCGACTACGACGGCGAGTTGAAGGGCGGCTACTACGTCCAGCCGACGATCTTCGAGGGCGACAACCGGATGCGGATCTTCCAGGAGGAGATCTTCGGGCCGGTGGTCTCGGTGACGTCGTTCGACGACTTCGACGACGCGATCAAGGTCGCGAACGACACGCTGTACGGTCTCGGCGCCGGTGTGTGGACCAGGGACATCAACACGGCGTACCGCGCGGGCCGGGCGATCCAGGCGGGCCGGGTATGGACGAACTGCTACCACGCGTACCCGGCGCACGCGGCGTTCGGCGGCTACAAGCAGTCCGGTATCGGCCGTGAGAACCACAAGATGATGCTGGACCACTACCAGCAGACCAAGAACCTATTGGTGAGCTACTCGCCGAAGAAGCTCGGCTTCTTCTAGGCTCAAATGAAAGGGTGCCTGACCTGGGAGAACTCCCGGCAGGCACCCTTCACGGTGCCGAGGACAGCGGACCGGCCGACCGAGCGGGCGTGCGCACCGACCGCCCGCGGCCGCTTGAGGACCCGTCAACGCGTGGTCTGGCCTCCGTCGACCACGAACACACCGCCGGTGGTGAAGGAAGCAAGCGGGGACGCCAGGTAGAGGACCATACCGACGATCTCCTCCGGCTCGGCGGGGCGGCCCAGTTGAGAGGCGGCGGTGACGGTCGCCCGCATCTGCGGGTCGTCGAGCCAGGCCTGGGTCATGGGGGTGTGCACGAGCCCGGGGGCGAGGGCATTGACTCGGATGCCCGCGGTGGCGTAGTCCACTGCGGCGGCCTTGCTGAGGCCGACAACGCCGTGCTTGGCCGCCACATAGGGCGACATGGCGGGGTCGGCTATGACGCCGGCGATCGACGCCGTGTTGATGATCGCCCCTCCGCCGGCGGTGACCATGTGGGCGATCTCGTACTTCATGGACAGGAACAGGCCCTTGAGGTCGACCGCGATCGTCCGGTCCCAGTCCGCCTCGCTCTGTTCCAGCAACGGCGCCATCGGCGGCAGCACGCCGGCGTTGTTGAACGCCACATGGAGGCCGCCGAACCTGTCGACCGCCGTGCGCACGAGCCGCTCGACCTGCTCGGCCACGGTGACGTCGGTGGGCACGAAAAGTGCGGTGCCTCCGGCGTCCTCGATGGCCCCGACCGTTTCCTCACTGCGCTTGTCCACGTCCCCGATGACCACGGTGGCCCCTTGGGCCGCGAAGGCGAGGGCGGTGGCGCGGCCGATGCCGGTGGCGGCGCCGGTGATGAGAACGACTTTCCCGGTGAAGTCCAGCAACTGCTCGGACATGAGGTGACTTCCTGCCTGGCCGTTGGGTCCACCCGTCTCCATGACGGGCACTCAGAAGGTGATGACGACCTTGCCGCGCAGGTGCTTGGCCGCGTAGTCGGCCAAAGCCTGCGGAGCGTCGGCGAACGGGTAGGTCGCGCTGATCTCCACCTGGAGTTGTCCGTCGGCGGCTCGGGCGGCGAGGTCGTCGAGCAGGCCCTCCGGGGTCCGGGTGCCGGTGTAGACGGCGGTGACGCCCCGGTCGAAGGCCTCGGGGCCGCCGAGCGGAGAGACCACACGACCGCCCGGCTTGGTGGCGTCGGCCGACGAGGCGAGTGCCGGGCCCGCGTGAACGAGGTCGATCACCACGTCGGTCCCGCCGGGCGACCAGTCGAGCGCGGCCTGCGTGACATCGGCGCCGCGGTAGTCAACGGCCGCTTCGGCGCCCAGGCGCAGCAGGTAATCGTGCTCGTCGGCGCGGCCGGTGGCCAGCACTCTGGCGCCTGCCGCCTTGGCCAGTTGCACCGTGAACGAGCCGACTCCGCCGGATGCGCCGACCACGAGAACGGCATCGCCGGGCTGCACCTTGGCGGCGTCGACCAGCGCGGCCGCCGTCAGAGCCGCGGTGGGCAGGGCCGCACCGTGCGCGGCGTCGAGCGCGGCCGGACGCAGGGCCGCCGACGGTGCGGCCTGCACCAGAACGTACTCGGCGAGCGCACCGGAGGGGATGCCGTTCCAGGCGATGACCCGGTCGCCGATCGCGAAACGGGTGACACCCTCGCCCACCGCCTCGACCACACCGCTCACGTCGACGCCGGGAACGAAGGGATGCTCGATGGCGAACGCCTCCTTCATCGCGCCGGTCACCAGGACGAGATCCACCGCGTTGAGAGCTGCGGCCTCGGTGCGGACCAGGAGCTGGCCGGATCCGGGGGCGGGCTTGGGGACGTCGGTGATCTCAAGATCCTCGACCGGTTCGTAGGCGCGGGCGACGAGAGCCTTCATGACGGTCCTCCTTGCGGGTCCGCGACTCCACGGGACGGAAGCCGCAATTCTTTGCTGACACGTCCACATTACCTCTCTTCATTGACGTGTCAACCAAATCTGCTACTGCACCACCTTCAACGCGATGCACACCCCTTGTAGCGACATATCGATGAATCAACACAAGGAGCAGCCACCCGGGAGCCCGCTGCCCACCCGCCGACCACAGCCCGCAACAGGTCATCGAGCGCGTCGGGAGTCGCCGTGCGAGACCCAGATCCCCCGGGGCTCGAAAAATAGATGACCCATCAACATTGCTGCTAAAATCCGATTCATGGGTGAGACACGCTGGCTCGACGAACAGGAAGCTCTCGTCTGGCGGAAGTACCGAGACCTGAAGCGTGAGCTGCAGGCGGCGCAGGACCGACAGCTCGCACGGGACTCAGGCCTCTCCGGCGCCGACTACGCGCTGCTCGCCCCGCTCTCGGAAGCACCCGGGAGCGTACTGCGAGCCCGCGACCTCGGCCTGGAGGTGGGCTGGGAGCGCAGTCGGCTCTCGCACCAGGTCCGGCGGATGGAGCAGCGCGGACTGGTCGCAAGGGAGGCATGCGAGGACGATGCCCGCGGGTCGATGATCCGTCTCACGGACGCCGGGCGCGCAGCCATCGTCGAGGCCGCCCCGCGCCATGTCGATGTCGTCCGCAAGTACTTCTTCGACCCGTTGTCCAAGGACGAGGTCAAAGCGCTCGGCATCCTCTTCGATCGCATCCTGGACACCCTGGCCGAAGACTGAAGCGGGCTGCACCTGAGCCTGTCGAGAGTGGTGCGGTCCAGGTGGGGGCGAGTTCCAGGCGCGCGCCCGCTCAGCGGTGACCGCACGGGCAGGGCCGAACTTCTCGCGGTGGCAGCTGCGGTCGACGTCGACAGGCAGATCGCAGTCCCCGTCGACGTGAACAACCGACTGTGGCCTGACGCCCCGACCGGCCCGGAGCCGCTGTTACGGCGCGTCCGGGTCGGGGCCGCTGTTACGGCGCGTCCGGGTCGGGGCCGCGACGCCGATAGGTTCAGCGCCGGCCGCCCCTCCTCCTTCTCCGCAAACCAGGCGACCCCGGCATCCGAGTCGCACTGGACTCCCGCAAGGTCGACCTGCGCCGACAGGCGTTCCTCCGCAGTTTCGATCTTGAGCACGCCTTCGGGCCGTTCAAGCAGGCTCTGAGCAGCGGGCAGGAATTCACGCGCGGACGCCGGACGAGTTGTTGACGTGACAGCATCTCGTCGCTACTATCTTGTTGATGCATCAACAAGGTGATGATCGATCGAGAGGCGAAGGAGCGTGACTCCGGAAGCCACATCGGGTCGACTTCCCGAATTCCCCGACTTCCGCAGTGCCGGTTACGGAAGCGGGCCATCTCGTTGCAGAAAATCCGAAACCACATTGGATCGGACAGGCAAAATGAGTGACACAAAATGAGTGACATTCTCGCCGGAAAGGTCGTCGTCGTCACGGGCGCGGCAAGCGGTATCGGCCGGGCAATCGCGGTCTCGGCCGCGCAGCACGGAGCGAAGGCGGTCGTCATCGCCGATCTCACCGAGACACCCCTGGAGGGCGGCACCCCGGCCGTGCAGGAGATCGAGGGTCTCGGCGTTCCCGCGGGCTTCGTCCGCACCGACGTCACCCAACGGGTTCAGGTCGACGCCCTGATCGAGGCCGCGAGCGAGTTCGGCGGGGTCGATGTGATGGTGTGCAACGCGGGCATCACGCTGCGGTCGGACGGCGCCGACGTGTCGGAGGAGGACTTCCACCGGCTGATGGCCGTCAACCTCGACGGGGTGCTGTTCGGCGCGCAGGCGGCGGCGCGCCGGATGAAGGCCGCCGGCAGAGCCGGAAGCATCGTGCTGATGGGAAGCATGGGCGGCATCGTCGGCGCCGGTTTCACCGTCGCCTACTCCACCAGCAAGGGCGGTGTGGTGCTGATGGCCAAGGCCCTCGCCGACGCCCTCGGTCCGGACGGGATCCGGGTCAACGCCGTCTGCCCGGGCACGATCGACACCCATCTCCTGCGCACCACACCGGACGTCGCCGCCGCCGCGGAGAAGTTCGCCGAGCGCACGCCTCTGCGCCGCATCGGCAGGCCGTCGGAGATCGGCGACGCGGTCGCCTACCTCGGTTCTGATCTGTCCAGTTACGTCAGCGGTACCGCTCTCGTCGTCGACGGCGGTCTGACCTCGGTCATCTGAAAAGTGATGGAAAAGCGATCGGTCTCTCCTCTCGACAATCTCTTCACGGAAGGTCCCCCATGAGCAGCATCGATGTGAGCGAAGCCGCCAAGGCAGTCGTACGACGCAACACCGAGGAGGTGCAGGGCGGCGGCGATTTCGAGCTTTTCGACGAGTTGTTCGCCGACGACTTCCTGGACCACACTCCGCAGCCGGGCCGTACTCCCGACAAGGCCGGTGCGAAAGAGCTTTACCACGTCCTGCGAGAGGCGTTCCCCGACTTCCATGCCGTGATCCACTGGCAGGCGGCCGACGGAAATCTCGTGACGACCTACAAGACGTACCACGGAACTCACAAGGGCGAGATCTTCGGTGCCCCGGCGACCGGGCGGGAGATCCATTTCGAGACCGTGGACGCCATGCGTGTGGTCGACGGCAGGATCACCGAGCACTGGGGTGTGGCGAACCTCTTCTCCCTGCTGGAGCAGATCGGCGCCTGGCCGCCGGCGAACTGAGCCACGCCGCGAGCGGCCGCAGCCGTGCGGCACCCTCTCCGGCTGAGCACTTGCGGCCGCTCCCACCGCAGTGGCCGAGCAGAACGCAGCGAGACAAACGGAGCACGAAGATCATGACTGCACATACGACCGTTCCGCCCGCGGAATCCGGTGAATCCGGTGAATCCGGTGATGAGCAGGAACTCAAGGCGCTGTACGAGCAGTTCGGCGCGGCCCACATGATTCCCCTGTGGACGCAGATCGACGACCTGATGCCACACCGGCCCACGCCCCGCGCGGTGCCGTACCGGTGGAAGTGGAGTGAGCTGTACCCGCTGGCCCAGCGGTCGGGCGATCTGGTGCCCGTGGGCCGGGGCGGTGAGCGACGGGCCATCGCACTGGCCAATCCGGGTCTCGGAGGCATGCCTTTCGCCACTCCTACTCTGTGGGCGGCCATCCAGTACCTGGGCCCGCACGAGGTGGCGCCGGAACACCGGCACACGCAGAACGCCTTCCGCTTCATCCTGGAAGGCGAAGGCGTGTGGACCGTGGTGAACGGTGACCCGGTCGCGATGCGCCGGGGCGACTTCCTCCTGACACCGGGATGGAACTTCCACGGCCACCAGAATGTGACGAACGGGCCGATGGCCTGTCTCGACGGCCTCGACATCCCGATGGCCCACCAGAACGACACGGGCTTCTTCGAGTTCGGTCCGGACGAACTGACGGACACCTCCACCCCCGAGCGATCCCGTGCCGAACGCCTGTGGGCCCATCCCGGCCTGCAGCCGGTGGCCCTGCTGGGCCGACGCCCCAGCTCTCCGATCGCCGCGTACCGGTGGGAGCACACCGACCGGGCGCTGACCGAGCAGCTGGCGCTGGAGGACGAGGGCCACCCGGGCACGGTGGAGGCCGGCCACGCCGCTGTGCGCTTCACCAACCCGACCACCGGCGGCGACGCGCTTCCCACGATCCGGGCCGACTTCCATCGTCTGCGCGGGGGAACGGTCACGGCAGCCCACCAGGAAGTGGGGTCGAGCGTCTGGCAGGTCTTCACCGGCCGCGGCACCGCGATGATCGGCGGCGTGGAGCACGGCGTCGAGCAGGGGGATGTGTTCGTGGTCCCCTCCTGGGCGCTTTTCGAACTGCGCGCGGAGGAGCAGCTGGACCTGTTCCGCTTCAGTGACGCGCCCGTCTTCGAGGCTCTGCACCAGTACCGGCGGGCGAGCGGGACGGGGGTCGGCGCATGAGGCTTGCAACCATTCGTACGCCCCACGGGACCCGGGCGGTTCGGATCGACGCGGACGGCGCGGTGGAGTGCGGCCACGCCGATGTCGGTGTTCTGCTGGCGCAAGCGGACTGGCCGTCGGTCGCGGCAGCCGCGCACGGTCCGAGGCACGCACTGCGGGGCCTGCGGTACGCGCCCGTGGTTCCCCGGCCCGGCAAAATCATCGCGGTGGGCCTGAACTACCGGTCCCACATCAAGGAGATGGGCCGCGAGATGCCGGTCTATCCGACGCTGTTCGCGAAGTTTCCCGAGGTGCTGATCGGTGCCGACGACGACCTGGTCCTGCCCGCGGAGTCGGACGCCGTGGACTGGGAGGCGGAGCTGGCAGTCGTCGTCGGTGCCACGGTTCGTCATGCCGATGAGCAGACCGCCCGGCGGGCGATCGCCGGCTACAGCGTTCTGAACGACGTCTCGATGCGTGACTGGCAGTTCCGTACCAAGGAATGGCTCCAGGGGAAGATCTTCGAGGCCACGGCCCCCTTCGGCCCCCATCTGGTCACCCCCGACGAGGTTCCCGCGGACGCCGCCATCAGCAGCGAAGTGGACGGCGAGGTAATGCAGGCCTCGAAGATCTCGGACCTTCTGTTCGGCCCCGCGGAGCTGATCGCCTACATCTCCACGATCCTGACGCTGAACCCCGGCGATGTCATCGCCACCGGCACCACTGGTGGCGTGGGCCACGCCCGGTCCCCTCAGCGCTACCTCCAGCCGGGTCAGACCCTCGTCACCACGATCGAGGGCATCGGCAGGACCGTGACAGCGGTGCGCAAGGCGGAAGGATCCAGGTGAGCCGCATGGCCCGTCCCGATGAACCGCTGAAGTGGATGACCGCGGGCTTCGACTACTTCGCCGCCCACCTCGGCAGGCTGGCGGACGACCGGCTGACCGAGCCCAGCAGCCTTCCGGGCTGGACACGCAAGCACGTGATCGCCCATCTCGGCTTCAACGCCCGAGCGGTGGGCCGACTGGTCCGATGGGCGCGCGCCGGGCAGGAAACCCCGATGTACCCCAGCCCCACCGCGCGTGCCGAGGAGATCGCCGAGGGAGCCCAGTGGGACGGACGGCATCTGCGGCGCTTCGTCCGCGACGAGCAGGACGCGCTGTCCGACGCCCTCTACGCCCTGGACGACCTCGCCTGGAGCGCCATGGTCGTCACTGGTCAGGGGCGTACGGTTCCGGCCGAGGAGCTGCCCTGGATGCGCACGCGGGAGGTGTGGATCCACGCCCTTGACCTCGGTGCCGGGGGCGGTTTCGCCGACTTCCCTCCCGCCGTGCTCGACCGTCTGATCGCGGAGGCGGTGACGAAGCACCAGGCCATGAGGGTCCCCGACCTGGCCGTGCGAGCAACCGACCGCGCCGATGGCGCGGCGGGGCGACCGGCCCGCGTCGAAGGCACGGCCGCCGATCTCGCGCGGTGGCTGACCCGGCGTACGCCTGACGGCGTGCGTACTGCGGACGGCTCGCCCCTTCCGCAGCTGCGGCCCTGGCTCTGACCCTCCGGGCCATCCCCCCTTGCCCTTCCTCCTCCCCCTCCCCCCGAACGGAGTTTCCCGATGGCCCCTCGTCCGTCCATCCCCACCCAGGACGCCATGACGCTCCTGGACATCCCCCGAAAGTTCGACGTCACACACTGGCCTCTGGGTGTGGAGAAGTACCTCGAACAGACCGAGAAACCTCTGCACCGCGCGATCCTCAAGAACTACCTGCGTCACCTCCTGCTGGAGGTCTCCGGCTACTGGGACCAGATCATCGTCCCCGAACTCACCATCCACGAGCCCATGTACCGGGTCGGCGACCGCGGCACCACCCTGGTCCTGAACGGCAAGGAGGAGGTGGAGAACTTCTACCGCGAGACGTACGAGTCGCGGATCAACGTCATGGGCGCCCGCACGATGAACATGTGCGTCGAGGACTTCGGCGTCACCACCGAGGCCTACTGGGCGCACGTCGTTCCCGGCACCCACCTGCACGACCACGACGTGGACGCGGACCCCGACGCCCATTACCTGATGAACTATCACATCTTCCAGATGTTCGCCTACACCGATGACGCCAAGCTCATCGGCGAGCGCATCTACGTCGATCCCGCAAGCTACACATACGAGAAGCTCGCCCCTGTCGACGTGGTCACGCCCGAGCAGGCCCGCATCGAACTCGCCCCGCTCCTCGACCGCGCCACCCTCGCAGGCTCCAGTTAGTCGTCCGTCATCAGCGCCCTCGTGCGCGGCGTACGTCGGCTGCCGCTGAGGCGGTTCCGGCATCGCCGCAGGTGACAGTGGTAACGGTGCTCATTGCAGGCTTTGGTGAAACCCTCCGGGACGCGGTTGACTTGCCCTCCGCCGACGCAAGACCGCGACCCTGGGAGCTCCCGTGTCCGACCATCACGACCACGAGCACGGCGGCCACGACCACGACGGCGGCGGTCACTCCGGCCACTCCCACGGGGTGTCCGCGGACGCCGACCGGCGCTGGCTGACGATCGCCCTGGTGCTGATCAGTGTGTTCATGCTCGCCGAGGTCGTGGTCGGGGTGGCGGCCAACTCGCTGGCGCTGATCTCGGACGCCGCGCACATGCTCACCGACGTCGCCTCCATCGTGCTGGCACTGGTCGCGATGCGACTGGCGGCCCGCCCGGCGAAGGGGCACTTCACCTACGGCCTCAAGCGCGTGGAGATCCTGTCCGCGCAGGCCAACGGCCTGACCCTGCTGCTCCTTTCGGTGTGGCTGGCCTACGAGGCGGTACGTCGCCTCGTCTCGCCGCCGGAGGTCACCGGCGGCCTGGTCCTGGTCACCGCCCTGGTCGGAGTGGCGGTCAACCTGGTGGCCACCTGGTGCATCTCCAGGGCCAACCGCACCTCGCTGAACGTCGAGGGCACCTACCAGCACATCCTCACCGACCTGTTCGGCTTCATCGCCACCGCCGTCGCCGGAGCCGTCGTCCTCACCACCGGCTTCGCCCGCGCGGACGCGATCGCCTCCCTGCTCGTCGTCGTCCTGATGCTGAAGGCCGGCTACGGGCTGGTCCGCGACTCCGGACGGATCTTCCTCGAAGCCGCGCCCGCCGGGATCGACCCCGACGCCGTCGGCGACCGCCTGGCCGCGCAGGGCACCGTGGTCGAGGTGCACGACCTGCACGTCTGGACGATCACCTCCGGCCAGAGCGCCCTCTCCGCCCACGTCCTGGTCGAGCCGGGCGGCGACTGCCACGCCGTGCGCCGCGGCCTGCAGAAGATGCTTCTGGAGGACTACCGCATCAGCCATGCCACGCTGCAGGTCGACCATCTGGGCGAGGACGCCCCGGACCTGCTGCAGATCACCAGTGCCGCAGACGACGACCGGGACGCGCACTGCGACGACGCCCACGGTCCCGTCCACCGACCCGGCCCGCACGACCACTGACCGACCGACCACTGACCGCACGACCAGTCACCAGTACAGGATTTCCTGAATTCAGGATCTCCTGTACCGTCGCCGTATGCTGAGCCTCGCCTCCGAGGTCGAGGTGCTGGCCCGTTTCGGCCGTGCCCTCGCCGACCCGATCCGCTGCCGTCTGCTGCTCGCCCTGCGCGAGGCCCCGGCCCACCCCTCCGATCTGGCGGAGGAGTTGGGCATCTCCCGGACCCGGCTCTCCAACCACCTGGCGTGTCTGCGCGACTGCGGTCTCGTCGTCGCCGTGCCGGTCGGCCGCCGTACCCGCTACGAACTCGCCGATCCCCGCCTCGGTCACGCCCTGCAGGACCTGCGCACGGCGGTGCTGGCGGTGGAGAGCGACCGCACCTGCCCGGACGCCGACACGAAGGGCTGCTGCTGATGAGCACCGGGGCACCCCTGACCCCGCCGAGCCCGTCCCCGGTCCGCCGCGAGCAACTGGCCGGCCGCATACGGCTGTTGGTGGGCGCGACCATCGCGTACAACCTCGTCGAGGCGGTCGTCGCCCTGGCCGCCGGGACCGCCGCGTCGTCCAGCGCGCTCATCGGCTTCGGACTCGACTCCGTGGTGGAGGTGTCCTCGGCGGCGGCGGTCGCCTGGCAGTTCTCCCCGGCCGACCACGCGGTGCGCGAGGCCCGGGAGGCGCGGGCGCTGCGGATCATCGCCCTCTCGTTCTTCGCCCTCGCGGTCTACGTGGCAGTGGAGTCGGTACGTGCCTTCGTCGGGGCCGGCGAGGCGGACCGTTCGTTCGTCGGTATCGCCCTCGCCGCCGTTTCGCTCGCGGTGATGCCGTTCCTGTCCGCCGCCCAGCGCCGGGCCGGGCGCGAACTGGGTTCGGCGTCGGCCGTCGCCGACTCGAAGCAGACCCTGTTGTGCACCTACCTTTCGGCGGTGCTGCTGACCGGCCTGGTCGCCAACGCCGTCCTCGGCTGGTCCTGGGCCGACCCGGCAGCCGCCCTGGTGATCGCGGCCGTCGCGGTCAAGGAGGGCCGCGACGCCTGGCAGGGCAAGGGGTGCTGCGCTCCGACTTCCGCCGCAGCACTGCCCGTTGAGGCCGAGGCGGATCCGTGCGGCTGCCGGCCGGGCTGCGCGTGCTGTGCCTGACCAGGACCCGGCGGCGGACCACGGCCCGACGCGGTCGAGGGGTCGTACGGATCAAGATGGCATCCTGGCCCGCATGGCCGAACTGATCGACGCTCCGCTCGCCGATGCCGAACTGACCGCTTTCGTCAGGGCAGTTCGGCGGGATCCCGGACCTCCCGCCCGGGTCGTGGGCGCGGCGGAGTTGCGCCGCGCGCAGCGGCTCCGTGCCGAAGCCCGGCCGCCGGGGCCCGAGATCGCCCACGTCGAGGATCTGACGGTCGGCTCGGCCGGCGTGGGGGCCCGCCTCTACCGGCCCTCGGCGACGGGTGGGCCGCTTGTGGTGTTCCTGCATGGCGGGATGTGGACGATCGGCGATCTGGAGTCGCACGACCGGGCGTGCCGGCGACTGGCGCTCGGTGCCGGGACGGCCGTGCTGAGCGTCGACTTCCGGCGGGCTCCGGAGCACCCGTGGCCGGCAGCTGTCGACGACTGCGTGCACGCCATCCGGTGGGCGGCGGCGGGTGGAGTTCCCGGGGGCGCGGGCCCGGTCGTCGTCATGGGTGACAGTTCCGGCGGCAATCTCGCCGCGCTCGCCTGTCTGCGCCTGCGCGACGAGGGCGGACCGCTGCCGGCCGCCCAGGTTCTGCTGTACCCCAACACCGATCTGACGCTCTCCTGTCCCAGCACCCGGTCGAAGGGCACGGGCTGGGGCCTGACGACCGACGACGTGGCGTGGGGCGCCGAGCAATGGGTCCCCGATCCGTCCCGGCGCGCCGACCCCGAGGTCAGCCCGCTGCACGCCGTCGACCTCGGCGGGCTGCCGCCCGCCCTTGTCGTCACCGCCGAGCACGATCCGCTTCGGGACGAGGGCGACGCGTACGCCGCCCGGCTGGCCGCCGCGGGCGTTCCCGTCAGACACCGGTGCGAGGCCGGGACGGTCCACGGATTCCTCACCCTCGACACCCTCTCGCCGGCCGCCGCGGCAGCGGGAGAGCGGGTTTTCGCGGACGTCACCGACCTGCTCGACGACGTCCGCTTCCGCTGACGTCTCGTCCGGCGGTGACTGCCTATCCGCGATCCGCGTCGGCTGCGGTGGGGTCACCCGTGTCGTCCCGGGTTTCGGGTTTCGTGTAAAGGACTTCGCGGACCTGCTCCGCCGCGCGGAGGATGCTCTCGCTGATGAAGTCGCTGAAGCGGGCGATGTTCTCCAGGCGGGCGGCGGCCGGGCTGTCGCGGCCGAGGACACCGACGCCCCGGCGGGCGATCGCGGCGACCTGGGCGGTGCCGCGGGCGCTGGCGATGGTCGACTGGTACCAGACGTCGTCGTCGACGTAGTAGCGCTCGCGGCGGCGGTCGTCGCGTGACCGGCTGACGAGGCCCTGCTCTTCGAGGAACGCGATCGCCTTGGAGACGGACGCCGCGCTGACCTGGAGGCGCTGGACGAGTTCGGACGCGGTGAGGCTCCCCGCGTCGGCGATGAAGAGGCAGGTCAGTACGCGAGCCGACATCTTGGGAAGGCCCTGTTGCATCAGGAGAGTGGTGAACGCCTCCTCGTACTCGCGCACGGCCTCGTCGTCGCGCCCGCGGTCCTGTACCGGCGTCCCCTGCCCCGGGTGTGGGGTGTGTTTGCGCCGGTGGGCGCGGCGTTCGGTGGCGCGGTGGGCCAGGTCGGCGCGGTAGATGGTGGGGCCGCCGTTGCGCAGCACCTCGCGCGTGACCGTCGAGGTCGGACGGTCGAGGCGGCGGGCGATCTCGGCGTAGGGGAGGCTGTCGGCCAGTCCCAGCGCGATCTGCTGACGTTCCTGCTGGGTGAGCCTGCCTCCCGGCATCGCGGTCTCCTCGGTGATCCTTCGTGACGGTCCCTGATCGCCTCACCATAGCGTTCACTTTCCATCCATTGCAATGGATGACTTGACCATCGTTGCATTATCCCCCAGTCCGTTGCAACGATATCTATCCTTTGACCTGCAGATATATAGATCGGGTGCAACAAGTGCGTTGCCTAATCAAGAAAGGCAACGTAGCGTTTCCGGTGTCAGAAACAACGAACCGACACCGACACCCGGAGTGCACGATGCAGAAGTTCGACACCACCGCCCCGATCTCCGTCGTCCTGGACATCCCCGCCGGACGCGTCCGGTTCATCGCCGCGGACCGCGCCGACACCACCGTCGAGGTCCTGCCCGCCGACCCGTCCAAGGACCGCGACACCAAGACCGCCGAGCGGACGCAGGTCGCCTACGCCGACGGCGTTCTGCGCATCACGACCCCGGCCCCCGACAACAAGCTCTTCGGCCCCTCCGGATCCCTGGAGGTCACGGTCCAGCTGCCCGCCGGCTCCCGTATCGAGGGCACGGCCGCCGGTGCCGAGCTGCGTGGCGTCGGACGTCTCGGTGACCTCGCCTTCGAGGGCGCGTACCGCCGGATCAAGATCGACGAGGCCACGGGCGTCCGCCTCACCGCGGTCGACGGCGACGTCGAGGTCGGCCGGCTGGGCGGCCCCGCCGAGATCAGCACCGCGAGGGGCGACATCCGGATCGCCGAGGCCGTGCGCGGCACGGTCGTCCTGCGCACCGAGTCCGGTGACATCTCGGTCGGCGCCGCCGCCGGTGTCTCGGCCGCCCTCGACGCCGACACCGGCTACGGCCGCGTCGGCAACTCCCTCAAGAACGACGGCACCACCGCGCTCGACATCCGCGCCACCACCTCCCGCGGCGACATCACTGCCCGCAGCCTCTGAAGCACCACGAGCCGGAAGCCGTACCAGCAGCCCTCACGCGACCAGGAGGAACAGAACATGACGAAGAACGGCACTTCCTCGACCAGCACTTCCTCGACCGGTTCGACGTGGACCGGCATGGTGCCGGTCGACGACACGGCCCTGGCCGTCACCGACACCGGTGGTGGCGGAATCCCCGTGGTCTACCTCAACGGCCAGTTCGCCACCCAGGGTTACTGGGGGCGGGTCATCGCCGAACTGGGCCCGGAGTGGCGGCACATCACCTACGACGAGCGGGCCCGCGGCAGGAAGTCGAAGCGTTCCGCGGACTACTCCTTCGAGGCAGCCGTCCGGGATGTCGACGCCGTCCTCGCGGCCCGGGGCGTGGAACGGGCGCTGGTGGTGGGCTGGTCCTACGGGGCGTTCGTCGCCGCGCACTGGGCCGCCCGCAATCCCGAACGCGCCCTGGGCGCGGTCCTGGTCGACGGCGCGCAGCCGCACGACTGGCTGGACGAGGCCATGGAGCAGCGGATCCGGAAGACCTTCCGGCGGCTGAACCTGTTCATGCCGCTGCTGCGCCCGACGGGCCTGACCCCACGCATGAACGCCGGGCAGCTGGCGGAGAGCAACATCGAGCTGGGCAGGATCGCCCGGGAGCGGGAGTTGGGCCCCGTCCTGGACAGCATCACCGTCCCGGCGCGCTATGTGGTCGCTTCGGGGACGTCCCTCGGCAGCAAGGGCGACGAGCAGGAACAGATCCGGGCCAGCCTGGACGGTGTGGTCGCCCGCAACGCCCACATCAAGATCAGCGCGAAGGTCGCCAGCAATCACGGGGCGATCCTCAAGAAGGACGCCCCGGCCGTCGCCGACGCCGTACGCGAGGTCGCCGCTCTCGACCGCGACCGGCGGTGACGAGCACGAGTCTCCGGGGCGCCCCCGCTCGCGCACCTCACCGGAACTCGGCGAAGCGTGGCCTCAGTCCGAGGACGGTGAGTGCGGCCGCGGCAAGGAGGGCGCCGAGCGCCCAGGGCAATGGCCCGGTGACGTCCGAGCGGCCGGCGTCGGCGAACGCGTCGAAGTGCCGTTCGTTGATGGCGGTCACCTTGTCCAGCGCGTCCATCCAGGCTTCGAAGTGCGCGTTCGACGTGCCCGGCTCCCAGCCCATGCAGAACTCCACGGCCTCGCGCTCCTTTCCGGCCGCCAGCAGCGCCCGGATCCGGCGGTCGTCGCGCTGGTAGACGGCGTACGTCTCGACGGTCCTCTCGGCCGCGGCCCGTTCGCCGCCGAAGGTGATGTTGTCCAGCTCGCGCCGGAACTCGCCGGTGAAGCGGAGGTCGTGGTGGTCGGTCCGGTACGCCTGCCAGGTGGCGGCGAGTCGCGCGTCGTACGTCGTGAGGGTCGCGCCCTTCAGGCCGTACAGCTCCTGGGACTTGGCGAGGAACGACCCCGCGTATTGGTCACGGCGCGGCGGGTCCAGGAGGTAGCGGCTCTCGTCGGCGTTGGCGTCGTAGGCGATCGCTCGGGCCCTGGAGAGCGCGACGACGGAGTCGAAGGCGTCGCGGCGGGCGCCGCGCAGGTTCTCCGCGGTGGCGGAGAGCAGTTGGGTGCCGAGGAGGACGGCGAGGAGCGTGCAGGCGGTGGCGGCCAACATGCCTGCGTTCAGGGTCCGTTGGAACCGGCGGGACAGGTACCACTGCAGCAGGCCGAGTACGGCGAGCAGCAGCACGCCGAGCGTGACGACGGCGAAGAGCTCGGCGGAGAGGGTGGAACTGGCCGCCCTGTACTCCGAGTTGAAGACCGAGTTGTTGGAGTTCACCAAGTCCCTTGCCTCGGGGAGGAGTTGGTGCCGCAGCAGATCCGTCGCCCGCCGGTAGTCGGCGAGCGCGGACGTCTTGCCGCCGGTGCGGTCGTCGTTCTCCAGGGAACGGCCCACGAGTTCCTGGTACTCGGCGAAGGAGTCGGTGAGGGACTCGACGGTCTTCTCGTCGGCGCGGTCGCCCTGCGCCGCCACGGCGAGGGTCCGCAGATCGTGCCCGATCCCGTCCCGGGCGTCGCCGTAGAACCCGACCGCCTTCTCGTACGGCGTCCGCAGCCGTTCCCGGCCCGCGTCGCCGTTGGCGAGGAGGAGGTTGGCGACCTGCGCGTCCATGTCGTTGAGGGCGAGTTCGAGGTCTGCGGCGCTGGTGGTGCGGGGCGCGTCGCGGCCGGTCACGGTGTTCCAGGTGCCGGACGCGGCGAGACCGGCCAGCGTGAGAAGCACGATCAGGGCGGCGGCGAGCAGGACCGTGGCCGCGCGCAGAAGGCGCAGCCGGGCGGGCACATGGGCCCAGTAGCGGCTGCGCAGAGCGGCCCGCGCGGCCACGGTCCGGTGCCGGAGGCGGTTCCCCGGGGCGCCCGGCCGAGGATCGGGAGCGCCCTCCGGTGGGACGACCGCTTTCCCCTGCGGGGGCGCGGCAACCTCGGGCCGAGGTCTCCGCGTTGTTCCGGCCGTGATGGTCACGGTCCCTCCCCTGCCACGCCACGGACGGTCGTCCGTCCCTCGTGTCGATCAGTCTGGGTCCGGAAGCGGCCTGGAATGACGCGCGTTGACACCCTCCTGACGCGTTCTCAGGTGTGCTTGACGGGACCTTGACGGCATCGCCTCCCGGGCCGCTGACCGGTCTCGTCGGTCTGCACCGGCTCCGATCAGCGGGGCGAAGAGACAATGAACGGCATGTCGAACTGCCCGAATGGTCACCGTTCCGAGACCGACGACTGGTGCGAGGTGTGCGGCCACCGCATGTCCGTCGCGCCCACGCCGCTCGCGGCGCCCGCGCCGTCCGCCGCCGAACTCTGTCCCGACTGCGGGTCGCCCCGCGCGGACCTCGCCCGGTTCTGCGAGGGCTGCCGCTACGACTTCGTCACCCGGACCGGCCGCGGCGCGACCGAGGCGACCTGGACCGCGATCGTCCGTGTCGACCACGACTACTTCGCCAGGGTGATGGCCCGCAGCGAGCCCGAGGACCAGGGACTGTACGTCCCCACCCACTCCCCCGACCTCCACGTCCCGCTCACCCGCGGCGTGATCACGATCGGCCGTCGCCACCGGTCCACGGGCGAGATCCCTTCGATCGACCTGGAGAGCGGCCCCGGGGACCCGGGCGTCTCCCACGAACACGCGCTCCTCGTCCGGCAACCGGACTTCACCTGGTCCCTCGTCGACAAGGGCTCCACCAACGGCACCACGGTGAACGACGCCGACGACTCCGTCCCGCCCTATGTGCCGGTGCCGTTGAAGGACGGTGACCGCGTCCACGTCGGACTCTGGACGACGATCACCGTCCACCGGGACTGACCCCGCCGCTACACCTCGATGTGCCAGCCCATGATGACCGTGCGGTCGCGGGGCAGTCCGAAGTGCTCGGCGGCGTCGGCCGTGATGTGGGAGGTGGCGATGAACAGCCGTTTGCGCCAGGGCGCCATCGTCGGTGCCGGACCGCGCCGGAGCTCGATCGTCGAGAGGAAGTACGACGCGTCGTCGAGCAGCAACGGCCCTTCCGTGTCGGCCGGTTCGAGGAGCGTCAGCGTGCCGGGCACGTCCGGTGTCTCCATGTAGCCGAACCGGGCGGTGACGTGGACGATGCCGTCGTCGGCGTAGCCGAGGCCGTCGACGACGATCCGCCGGTCGAGCGGGACGCGGGGTACGGGTTCGGTCTCGATGGAGAGGATCACGACCTGTTCGTGCCGCACATGGTTGCGTTCCACGTTGGCCCGCATGGCGAGCGGTGCCGTCCGCTTGCCCCGGTTGAGGAACACCGCCGTGCCGGGGACCTGGAGCACCGGCCGTTCCCCGTTGCGGAGTTGGTCGACGAACTCGTGCAGGGACCCTTCGTGGTCCGCTCGTTCGGCGGTGACGAGTTGACGGCCGCGCTGCCAGGTCGTCATGACGGTGAACGCGGTGAGGCCGATCAGCAGCGGCAGCCACGCGCCGTGGACGAGCTTGGTCAGGTTGGCGGCCACGAACAGCAGGTCGACGGAGAGCAGCAGGGTCGCGCCGGTGACGATGAGCCAGACGGGAGTGCCCCATTTCGCGCGGGCGACGTAGAAGAACAGCAGGGTGGTGATGGTGATGGTGCCGGTGACCGCCATGCCGAAGGCGAAGGCCAGCGCCGTGGAGCTGCGGAAGGCGAAGACCAGGGTGAGGACGGAGACCATCAGCAGCCAGTTGATCCAGGGGACGTAGATCTGGCCGATGGTGGACTCGGAGGTGTGCGCGATCCGCAGCCTCGGCAGATAGCCGAGCTGGGCCGCCTGGGAGACGACCGAGTAGGCGCCGGTGATCACGGCCTGGGAGGCGATGACCGTGGCCGCCGTGGCGAGCAGGACCATCGGCCACCGTCCCCAGTGGGGCACGAGGAGGAAGAACGGGCTGCTGATGTTGTCCGGGTCGTCGAGGATCAGCGCGCCCTGGCCGAAGTAGCTCAGGATGCAGGCGGGGAAGACCAGGAACAGCCAGGCACGGGTGATGGCCCGGCGGCCGAAGTGCCCCATGTCCGCGTAGAGGGCCTCCGCGCCGGTGACCGCGAGCACGACCGCGGCGAGCGCGAAGAAGGCGGTGCCGAAGTGACCGAACAGGAAGCCCAGCGCGTAACTCGGCCACAGCGCGCGGAGGATGGCCGGATGATCGACGATGCCGACGACACCGCACGCGCCGATGGCCGTGAACCAGAGGATCATGATCGGCCCGAACACCCGGCCCACCGCGGCGGTTCCGCGCCGCTGCACCAGGAACAGCACCACGATGATCACCGCGGTGATCGGCACGACCGCGTCGTCCAGCGACGGTTCGACGACCTTGAGCCCCTCGACCGCCGACAGCACCGAGATCGCCGGCGTGATCATGCTGTCGCCGAAGAAGAGCGAGGCGCCGAAGATGCCAAGTCCGGTCAGGACGAGGGCGGTTCGTCCGCCCCGTTGTGAACTCCACCGTCGCAGCAGGGTGATCAGCGCCATGATGCCGCCCTCGCCCTCGTTGTCGGCGCGCATCGCCAGCAGCACATAGGTGACCGTGACGATGACGACCACCGACCAGAACACCAGCGACACCACCCCGTACACGTTCTGGGTGCTGACCGGAACCGGATGCGGGTCGCTCGGGCTGAACACGGTCTGGAGGGTGTAGATCGGGCTGGTCCCGATGTCACCGAAGACGACGCCGAGAGCGCCGATCACCACCGCGAGCCGTACCGCGTCCCGAGCGCTCCCGTGCTGAGTCCCCGACGGGTCCGCCTCGGCCCCCTGCCGGCCATCGGCCATGGTGATCCTCCTCCTCGCGGACCGCGGTGCGGCCGGGCCCGGTGCGTCGGAGCGGACACTACCGATGCCCCGGCGCGATCACCCGCAGGTGTGGCCCGCTCCACCTCGCATCGTGTCGGCGTACGAGGCCGCGTCGACGGGTCGGGCGTCCGGTGACGGCGCGAGGTCGCCGGCGGAGAGCAGTGCGCGGCCGGAGACGACGTAGTCCGCGCCCGCTCGGAGGCATGCCGCGAGGTTGCCGGCGTCGACACCTCCGTCGACGCCGGCCGGGAGTACGGGGCGGGTCTGCTCGGCCTTGGCCGTCAGGGTCAGGTCGGCGGTGCCGGTGCTGCCGGGTTCGATCAGCATGACCAGGAGTCCGTCGAGCAGCTCGAAGTACGGCCGGACGGCGGCCAGTTCCGTCGCCGGCGCGACCGCGAGCCAGGCGGCGGCGCCCGAGGCACGGATCCGTTCGGCGGTGTCGGCCACGGCCGCGGGGTCGGGACAGGACTCGAACGGGAAGGTCACGCGGTCGACTTGCCAGGCGCTGATCTCGTCGATCAGGCCTCCATCACCAAGGCCGCGGTGGCGATCGGCAGTTGGGACCCGGAGGGCTCGCATTTCCACGCGGCACCGACGCCCGCGATGCCGGCCTCGCTGCGGCACGAGGACATCGCGGCGGAGGTCTGCTCGATGCCGCTCTCCGAGGACGGCACCCCGCTGGGCGGGGACCTCAGCGGACCGACGGTCAGCATGGGCGCCGATCGGCTACGACAGACGAGAGCGCGGCACGACTCCTCATCGATTCGCAGACGTAAATCACCTGGCCCGCGCCGCGCTCCGTCCTAGTAGCTGTCGTAACTGGGCCTGCCGTTCGTCCGGTAGACACCGACGACGGTCCCGCTCTTCGTCGTGGAGACGCTGACCGGCTCCAGCGCGGTGGGGATCGTTCCGTCGGCGAACAGTCGCTTGCCGGTGCCGATGATCACCGGGTGGATGGTCAGCCGGTACTCGTCGACGAGGCCGTGCCGCATGAGGGTCTGGGCGAGGTCGCCGCTGCCGACGACATTGATGGAGCCGCCGTCGGACGCCTTCAACTCGCGTACGGCATCGACGATGTCGCCCTCCAGCAGCGTGGAGTTCTGCCACTCGACGGACGTCAGGGTCCGGGACGCCACGTACTTGTGCATGCTGTTCATCCGGTCGGTGAACGGGTTGGCCGGATCGGCGGTCGGCCAGTACGACGCGAAGATGTCGTACGTCTTGCGGCCCAGCAGCATCGCGTCGGAGTGCTCGTACCAGCCGCCGACGGCCGCGCCGACCTCGTCGTCGGACACCGGTTTCTGCCAGCCGCCGTGCTCGAAGCCGCTCTCGGCGTCCTCGGCCCGGCCGCCCGGCGCCTGCATGACGCCGTCCAGCGTCAGGAACGTGCAAACGATGATCTCGCGCATGGTGCGCTCCCTTCGTCTCGTCGACGGGTAGACCGCGCAACCGCCTAAGACTCATCGGTGCACGACCGACGACAAGGCCGCCGAGAGGACCTGGGTCCCGCTGCCGCCCGAGGCGCCGACGGGAAAGAGCCGCTGGACTGCCGTGACGACGGCTGCGCGCCGGGCGGCCGGGGAAGGGTCACGGGCCTGGTCGGCGGCGGCGTCCACGAGGTCGAGCCGGCCGGACCAGGCCATGGCGATCTGGTTGACGAAGACGAGGATGTCGACGGGGTCCCAGGCCGGATCGAGGTGTCCGGCGTCCTGGGCGTGCGGAGCTGCTCGACCTTGTGGCGGGTGGCGTCCCTCCGACATGCGCGACTCGGACCCGCGCTGGGCCTCGGGCAACTTCGAGAAGAACACCGAGGCCGTCGACCGCCGCTCCGACCTGGCCGTACTCAAGGGCATCACCGTCTCCCGACCGGCCCTGGCCCGGCTGCTCACCCGCGGCGAGAACATCGTGCACCTCCCCGGCACACGCGGCCCGAAGCGCATCGAGGAGAACGTCGCTCCCGCCCGGGCCCTTGTCGGGAGGGCCGGCGCGAACTCACATCCGGGATCTCAGTACGTCGACCTCGCAGCCCGGCTCGAACGGGTCGAAGCCGTGTTCGGTCAGCCAGCGGACCACCAGCAGGCTGCGCACCGACCACCACGCGCGGATCACGTCGAGGTCGACGTCGGTGCCGTAGCCGGCGAGGAGGTCGGCGAGGTGCTCCTCGTGTCCGAGCGTGAACGTTGCGAGGTCGTACAGGGGATCGCCCCGGCCCGCCTCGGACCAGTCGATGATGCCGGTGACCTCGTCGCCGTCGAGGAAGACGTGCGCGATCTGCAGGTCGCCGTGGGTGAACGCCGGGGTCCACGGCCGGAGCGCGGCCTCGGCGACCTCGCGGTTGCGGGTGACCAGGTCGGCGGGCAGGACGCCGTTCGTCACGAGGGACTCGCACTCGGTGTCGAGTTCCGCCGTCAGCGCGTCGACGCTCCGGCCGGCCCCGCCGGGTCGGGGCGGCAGGGGCGCTTCGTGCAGTTTCCGGATGGCGGCGCCCGCCGCGGCCCACGCCGTCGGCGACCCGGTCACCGGTCCGCCCAGGCGCCCGAGCGTCGCCCCCGGGAGTGCGGCGAGCGCGAGCACATGCGGTTCGTGCCACAGGACCCGCGGGGTCGGGACCGGCACGAGGGACAGCGCCTCGACCTCGTTGTCGATGCGCGACTGATCGGCGTCCACCTTCAGGAACATGTCACCGACGCGCAGGGTGGTGCGCTCGGAGTGGGCGACGACGACTTCGACCTCATCCATGGGCGCCCAGTATCCCGGGGACGATCGCCGACGTCGCCGGGGTTTTCGCGAGGGCGCACGCGAAGGCTCTGTGGCCGGTCACCTGCCGTCCGACGACGAGGGTCTGGATCTCGGCCGTGCCCTCGTAGGTGACCAGCGCTTCCACGTCGCACAGATGGCGGATGACATGGAAGTCCAGGGTGATGCCGTTGCCGCCGAGGACGTCGCGGGCGAGCCGGCGGACATGGCGTGCCTTGACGCTGCAGAAGTACTTGGCCGACGCGGCCATCGTCTCCGTCATGGTCCCTTCGTCGATGAGGCGGCCGAGGCGTATGCAGTACAGCTGCATCGCGCTGACCTCGCCCGGCCTCTCGACGAGCTTGGCCTGGACGAGCTGGGTCCTGGCGATCGGCCTGCCGAACTGGGTGCGGCGCCCCGCGTAGGTGAGGGCGATCTCGCAGGCGGCGACGGCGTGTCCGGTCGAGGCCCGGACGACCATGTTCCGCGTCCCCACGAGGACTGACGGCTACCAGCCCAGCAGCGGCTCGCCGAGAGCCAGGCCGGTGGCGGCGAGCCACTCCTCCTGCACGTCCCGGTTCCTGGTCCCGATGGAGAGGTAGACACCGTGCGTGCCCTGCGCCGGATCGGAACTCTGGGAGGTCCAGACGCTGTTGAGGCACAGTTGGACACCGCACAGCTTGCTGTGGGGCAGTCCGCGCAGCGCTGCGTACCAGCCCACGTCGAAGGAGAGCGGGCCGACGTCCGCGACCAGGGCGTCGATGTCGGCTTCCCTGCAGTTCTCCTCAAGGCGGGAGAGCACGAGTGGCGGCCAGGCGTCCCGCCACGGTTCCAGACATATGTCCGGGGGAAGCGGCCATAGCCCCTCAAGCTCGGGTGTCAGCTCCACCTCCACCCCGTACGGATTCTCGCCACGCGGCACGCCCAGCGCGTGCAGCCGCGTCCAGAAGTCCTCCAGGCCCGTCTCCGGAAAGCGCCTGCCGGCCCGGGTCATGAACCGGCCCTCGCGAAAGAAGTTGAGCGCGTGAGCGTACTGCTCCGCCGTGACGACCTGGCCGATCACCGGAATGTCCGGGTCGTCCGCCCAGACGGCGAAGTCCCTCAGGAGTTCACGGGCACGACGCAGAGCGCTCTCGGCGTCCGGCAGCGGTTCCAGCACCTCGTACAGCAACGACATCCCCACGGGCGACCTCCGCGGGCAGAGTAACGGCGACCGAGCAGCCCGATCACTTCGTTTTGACGCGAGCGTCGACCCGCGGCCGGAGCCGCCCTATCGACCGCCGTCCACGCGCTTGCGGGTCACGGCGAACGTGATGCCCATCCCCGCGGCTCCGTACAGGACGAACACCGCGCCCTCGCGCCTCAGGCTCCGGCGCTTCACCTCCTGGGCGAACTTCAGCTGGTCGTACGTGCTCGTGCCGGTCGAGCGGCCGGTGGCTGTGTCGTAGGAGAGCGCGCAGCGGTCGCTCTTGCGCATGGGCCCCGGGGAACTCTCGCCCTCCGCGTCCAGTTGGAGCCCCGGACAGTCGGGAGCGCCGTGCGCCGCGCCGGCCCTCAACAGCGACAAGGCCCCCCACAGCAGCGGCAGCAGGAACAGCACGAGTAACACGCCTCGGAGTCTCATCGAGCCACCCTAAGAGAGAAAGGCGATCAGTCCAGAGCGGCGATCACCGCCTCGGACACCATCACTCCCGCCTCCTGGATCCGCTGGCGCACGTCCTCTTCGTACAGCCAGGCGCAGGCCTCGATCGCCGGGTGGAGTTCGGCGAGGATCAACGCCGCGCGCTTCGGTACGTGGGTGGCTTCCCGCCATCCCGTTCCGCAGCGGTCGATCTCCTCTCCCAGCTTGAGGAGCGCCTGCTCGTCGAACCCCTCGTTCATACGCAGGGGGACCACGAAGCGGTCTGCCGCCTCTTCCAGACGACCGACCAGGTCCGTCTGCATGTGCGCCTCCCTGTCCGGCAGGTCAGTTGGCCGCGTCCAGGGACCAGAGCGGAGGGCTGCCGGCGACGCGGCAGGTGAGGAAGTACAGGGGTATCGGCGGGGTGTAGGGCTGCCCGGTCTCGGGGGAATGGATCAGCCGGGGATGCTCCCGGCCCGGTTTCGGGCGGGTGCTCGTCCAGGAGGGGTCGGCCACCCGGGCGCCGATCGCGTAGCTGATGGACGGCGGCCAGATGACGCCGATGTGCGAACCGGCGGGCACGATCCACCACCAGCGCCGGGCGTCGGCGAAGATACAGCCGACGCGCTGCAGACGGTCCAGGATGCGTTCCCCGTGTTCCCGGGGCATGCCCACGGCGTCGTATCCGAGGCTCGCGCGTAACGGTGCGGGGATCACCAGGCGTCCGAAGCGGGTGCGGTCGTGCGTCGGTGGCTCGGCGGGATGCGGGGGCGGAGGGGAGCCGGGCGCCGAGGGGGACGGGATGGGGTCGCGGCTGCGTGATCGGTACATGGGGGACCCTTCGGCCGGGTGTGGGGATGGGCCGGGCGGGGAAGCTCGGGCGGACGTCAGGGCGGGGCGGGTCTGCCCGCTTCCGTGGCCAGTTCGGCCCAGACGATCCGTCCGGACCGGTGCGGGACGTCCGCCGTGCCCCAGTCGGCGCTGAGCGCGGTGACGAGCAGGAGACCGCGCCCGCCCTGGTCGTCGGGGCCGGGCCGGCCGGGTACCGGGAGGGTGGAACCGCGGTTCTGGTCCTCGACCTCGATCCGGAGGACTCCGTCCGCGATCCGTACCTCGCAGACGATCCAGTCGCTCGCGGAGTGCGTGAGCGCGTTGGTGACGAGTTCGGAGGTCACGACGACAGCGTTGTCCCGGACGGCTTCGCGGACGCCCCACGCGATGAGCAGTTCGTCCACGGTTCTGCGGGCCACACCGACCGACGCCGGGGTCGCCGGCAGGCCGAACAGGTGGCTGTGGCGGGGGTGTTGGTTCCCGGAGGCGAGCCGGCCGGGGCCTTGGGGCCCAGGGAGTCGGCCAGGACGCCCGCCTCCGGGAGGTCGGTCCAGCGGCTGGGGGAAAGAGGGCGGAGCCATCGCCGTACGCCTTTCGTGTGCCTTCGCACCCTGGGCGGTGCCGGTGTCGAGCCGACCGGCCGCGCACGAGGCGCGGTTGGCGCCCCGGCCGGGCCAACGCAGGTCGCAGCCCTTTCCCCCAACTGGGCTGCGCCGTCTCGCTCTTCGATGAGCTGTGACGACGTGCTTACTGTGACACCTGCCAACAACGCATCGCAACCAACAAGTTGAAAATTGCATGTCGCGAAGTGCATGCTGCTTCCGCCAGGAAGTGATCGAAAGAGTCTGTGAAGAGCGAAACCCTGCCAGACTGCCGCCCGGAGCTGGAGGCGCAAGGGAGGTAGACCGTGACCGCAGAGACCGACTGGGGCGGAGTCCCCTCCGTCCTGCGCATGATCCTCGGCCGCCAGCTGGAGGAACTGCGGACCCGCGCGGGGCTCACGTACGAGGAGGCGGGCGCGGCCATCGGGGTCAGCCACTCCACGATCCGCCGGATGGAAGCCGCCAAGGTGGCCCGGCTGCGCCTGGCGGACGCCGAAAAACTGCTGCAGGTCTACGGTGTGACGGACCGTCAGGAGATCGACACCTTCCTGAAGTCGGTCCGCGAGGCCAGCAAGCGCGGCTGGTGGCACACGTACCGCGACGTCATGCCGGACTGGTTCGCCGCGTATCTGAGCCTGGAACAGGCGGCGTTGCAGGTCCGCGCCTACGAGAACGAGTTCGTCCACGGACTGTTGCAGACCGAGGAGTACGCGCGGGCCCTGCTCGGCGCGGGCAACCCGCACGCCCCCACCGAGGCCACGGAGCGCCGGGTCGCCCTGCGCATGCGCCGCCAGGAACTGCTGACCCGCGAGGCGCCACCGCGGGTGTGGGTCGTGATGGACGAGACGGTGCTGAGGTGGCCGGTCGGGGGTGCCGCGGTGATGCGCGCCCAGGTCGACCACCTGATCGAGGTCAACCGGCTGCCCCACGTGACGCTGCAGATCATGCCGTTCGCCAACGGCCCGCACCCGGCCATGCGGGCCGGGGCGTTCCACCTCTTCCGGTTCCGGGCACCCGAGCTGCCCGACGTCGTCTATCTCAACGGCCTGGTGGGCGCTGTCTACCTGGACAAGAGCGACGACGTCGTGGTGTACCGCGAGGCCCTGGACCGGCTGGGCGCCCAGGCGGCGCCCGCCCGCAAGACCGAGGCCCTCCTCGGTGCGATTCGCAAGGAGCTCTGACGTGCACCACCACATACGCAACGGCATACCGTCCCGGAACCTGGGCGCACGCGGCTGGACCAAGCCGTGGAGCGACGACGCCGGTGGCGCCTGTGTGGAAGTGAAGAAGCTCGCCGACGGACGCGTCGCCGTACGTCAGTCGACCGACCCCGACGGCCCGGCGCTGGTTTTCACGCCCCGCGAGATGACGAGCTTCGTGGCGGGCGTGAAGGCGGGGGACGCCGACTTCCTCCTCTGAACTGCCCTTGTTTTACTGAGCGTTGATCCCGAACCTCCACAACTCGCATGGGAGACACGGCGTTGCCCGACAACGGATGGCCGGCCGACCGCATCGACACCGAGCACGCGCACTCCGCGCGGATCTACGACTACATCATGGGCGGGAAGGACTACTACCCCGCCGACAAGGAGGCGGGCGACGCCATGTCCCGGGAGTGGCCCGCGCTCCCGATCCACATGCGCGCCAACCGGGACTGGATGAACCGGGCCGTGCGCTGGCTCGCCGAGGAGGCGGGCGTACGCCAGTTCCTGGACGTCGGCACCGGGATCCCCACCTCCCCGAACCTGCACGAGATCGCCCAGCAGGTGGCGCCCGAGTCACGGGTGGTCTACGTCGACAACGACCCCATCGTCCTCACCCTGTCCCAGGGTCTGCTCTCCAGCACGGCCGAGGGCAGGACGTCGTACATCGAGGCCGACTTCCGTGACCCGTCCACGATCCTCGACGCGCCGGAGCTGCGCGAGACCCTGGACCTCTCCCGGCCGGTGGCGCTGACGGTGATCGCCATCGTGCACTTCATGCTCGACGCGGACGACGCGGTGGGCGTCGTACGGCGCCTGCTGGAGCCCCTCCCCTCGGGCAGTTACCTCGCGATGTCGATCGGCACCGCCGAGTTCGCGCCGCAGGAGGTGGGGCGCGTCGCCCGCGAGTACGCGGCCCGCGACATGCCGATGCGGCTGCGCACCATCGGCGAGGCCCACGAGTTCTTCGAGGGTCTTGAGCTGGTCGAACCCGGCATCGTCCAGGTCCACAAGTGGCACCCGGACGGCACGGGCGAGCAGAACATCCGCGACGAGGACATCGCGATGTACGGGGCGGTCGCGCGCAAGCCGTGACCCTCTCGGTGCCGGGGCCGGCCGCACGGCCGTTCCCGGCACACCGGCCCCAACTGGCTGTTCCTCAGCCCGGCGGCCCGCCGACCGGGATGCCGAGCCGGTCGGCGACGGTCGTCAGGGCCGTTCCCAGCGGCAGCGCGATCCGGGCGCCGGCGTGCGGGTCGCCCCGGGTGGGGTCCCGGTTGACGATCAGCACCGGCTTGCCCTCCTGGGACGCCTGACGGACGAACCGCAGCCCGGACATCACCGTCAGGGACGAGCCGAGGACCAGCAGCGCGGTCGACTCGCGGACCAGCCGCCGACAGTGCTCGACGCGCCGCGGCGGAACCGACTCGCCGAAGAACACCACGTCCGGCTTGAGGACGCCCCCACAGTCGACGCACGGCACGACACGGAAGTTCCCGACCTGCGCGTCGGAGAGGTCCGCGTCACCGTCCGGGTTGATCCCGGCGGCTACCGGGTCGAAGCCCGGGTTCTCGGCCTCCAGGCGCCGGGCGAGTTCGCGGCGCGGGCTGACGGCACGGCAGGAGAGGCACACGACCCGGTCCAGACTGCCGTGGAGTTCCACGACGCCCTCGCTCCCGGCGGCCTGGTGCAGACCGTCCACGTTCTGGGTGATCACACCCGAGACGCGGTCGTCCCGGGCGAAGGCGGCCACCGCCAGGTGTCCCGCGTTGGGGCGGGCCCGCCCGAAGGTGCGCCAACCCAGGTGGCTGCGCGCCCAGTACCGGCGCCGCGCCTGCGCGCTTCCGGTGAAGTCCTGGTAGGTCATCGGGGTGTGCCGGCTCAGGCTCCCGCCCTCGCCCCGGTAGTCGGGGATGCCCGACTCCGTGGAGATGCCCGCACCGCTGAGCACCAGCACACCGCCGGTGCTCAGCGCGTCGACGACCGGCTCCAGGTCGGTGGTGCCCGGCAGCAGGTCCGCCGCCGCGGGGGTCCAGCTCAGGGTGGGGCGCATGCGCATGCCGCCAGGGTACGGAATCGGCGGCGGCCCCCGGCGGGCACGGACGCTTGCCCGGGCATGGTCCGCCATCCCCCGCGGGCAAACCGGCACTCGGCGCACCGGGCGGGCGCGCGGGCGCGCGGGCGCGCGGACACCCGCCGCGGTGAGCGCGAGCGCCGTTGCGCGGCGGCCGGCCGCGGAAAGCATGTCCCCAGTACTGCGAGTGGGGAGACATGTGATGTCCAGCGAGTTCCGGCGGACCAAGCTCCGGGCCATGTTCGAGGCGTTCGACGCGGACGGCAACGGCTATCTGGAGGAGGCGGACTTCGTGGCCCTTGCGGACCGCTGGGGCCGGCTGCCGCGCGTGAGAGAGGGATCGGAACTGGCGGCTCGCGTGGACGGCGTACTGAAGGGCTGGTGGCAGCAGCTGGCGGAGAGCGTGGACACGGACCGGGACGGCCGGATCGACCTCGCCGACCTCCTCGCCATGGTGGACCTGCTGCCGACCATCCCCGAAGCCGTCACCGCCACCGCCGACACCATCTTCGACGCGGTCGACGAGAACGCCGATGGACGCATCTCCCGCGGCGAGCACCAGCGTCTCGTCGACACCTGGCACGGACGGCCCGTGGAGACCGGCGGCGCCTTCGACCGGCTCGACCACGACGCCGACGGCTACCTCAGCCGCCCCGAGTTCGCCGCGCTGTGGACCCAGTTCTGGATCAGCGACGACCCCACCGAACCCGGCAACCTGATGTGCGGCCCGATCGGCGCCGGGTGAGAACCCCGTACATCACCACGAGGCACATCACTCCCCATTTACCAATATTCACGGCACTCTCTCGCAATTCCCCTACGGTCGGGCATCGAAAGAGCTGAGCGGACGGCCCGCGTGTCAGGGACGCGTCTGCGGCATCTCGTGATGACTCTGGTCTGGGGGGCGGCGTGAAGACATCGCGTCATGTGTACGACTCCGAAGCGGCGGACGTGGCGGAAGCCGCACGGGGAATGCTCGATCGGGCCGCCGATGTGGCACCGGAACGGGTCGCCGCCGAACGCCGGGCGTTCGCCATGCTGTGCGCGGCCTACTTCAGTGATCCGCAGCAGGCGCTGGCGCCCGGCACCGAGGCGCGCGGAAGCGGGCCTCTCGGGTTCGGCGGGCCGGATGTGGAGCCGTTGCTGACCCCCGTGTTCCTGGCCGCGGCATCCGCTGTGGGGGCGTATCTGGGCGACAGGGCGGTCGGCGCGTCACGGGGTCTGCTCCGCAGGATGTTCGCCCGCCCGGCCGCCGACGGCTCCGCGGAGGAGGGAGCGCCGGATGCCGGCTCGGCGGAAGAACCGACCGAGGCGGTACGGCTGGATCCCGAACAGTGGCGCGAGGTACGGCGGATCGTGCTGCGCACGCTGGTTCGCCACGGTGGCATGCCACAGGACAGAGCGGAGCTCATGGCCGCGGCGGTGGTGGGTGACGGGCTGACCGGGGAGCCGCCGCGGTGACCGAACGTGTCGGGGTCTTCGAAGGCATGCCTCGCCGCGCGGTCCCGACCGGTCCCGCCACGGTGCCGGAACGGCTGCTGCGGGCCAGGACGGACCTGCGGTTCGCGGTCCTGGTGGGCGCGGTGCTGGCGTCCAGTGTCGTGGCGTTGAGTGTGGTGTGCGCCGCGCTGCCGTCCTCCGAGCGCCTTTCCCGGGACCGGGTCGGTCCCTGCTTGGCCCGGATCGATCCGGCGACCGCCTGGATCGCGGAGCAGAGCGACCGCCTGAACGCACAGATCACGATGGCCAACGCGTGCGAGCGACCGTACTTCCTGCACGAGGCCGGCTGCATCGCGATCGGGCTCATGGTCGAAGCGGCCGTCGCCGTCCTTCTGTACGCGCTCCACCCCTGGTGGCCGCGGCTCAAGCGGCGGCCGGCCTCGCGCGTGGGGTCCGGCCCGCGGTGGCGCCCGGCCGGGAGCGTTCGTCTGCCGCGGTGGTCCAGGAAGGTCCGGCTGACCGGGGAGGAGAACGCCGACGTCCTGGCGGAACTGGACTCCCTGGCCCGCGCGACCGGGCTGTCCCGGCTTCCCCTCTGGCTTGTCGATCCCTACGCGACCACGACGGGCGGCCGGGCGTACGGTCTGCCGGGCCGTCCCCGGATCTGTCTCGACGTGGGGCTGCTGGTCCGCTACGACCTGGACCGGGAGGGCTTCCGCGCCGTCGTCGGACACGAACTGGCCCACCATCGCCATCGCGATGTCGGCCGCACCTATCTGACGGTCTCGCTCTGGTGGTCCTTCGTCGCGACGGCGCTCATACCCTGTGTGCTGCTGTCCGTGCATCCCCGCGCGCTGCTGGAGGCCGGCGGCGCGGACGGCCTGCCGGGCGGCGGGCAGAAGCTGACGTACCGACTGGTCGCCCTGGTGGTACTGAGCATCACCGCCTACCTGGCCAGGAACATGATCCTGCGCGCACGCGAACTGCACGCCGACGCGGTCGCCCACTCCTGGGGCTTCACCCGCGGCTCCCTCCCCCGGATGGTCACCGGCCTGCCCTGGCCGCCGTGCGCGCGTGCGGTGTGGAGGCGGGTTCCGGCCGGTTGGTCGCGCTGGGCAGCTCATACCGGAACCCATCCCAGTCCCGGTCGACGGGTGGCGGCGATGCTCGATCCCGTACGGCTGCTGCGCACCGGCGCCTGGGAGATGGCCGGCATCGGACTCCTGGCCGGCCTGGCCCTCCACAATCTCGTACTGCTGACGGGGAATCTCACGGGGCGCTTCGTCACGGTGGGCCTGACGCTGCTCGCGCTGCCCGTCGGTGTCGTCGTCACGTCGACGCTGGCCTCGGCACTGGTCGCAACGGCCGGCCGCCGCACGCCGGTTGCCCCGGAGGCGGCCCGTTCCCGGTGGGACGTCGTCGTTCTGCCGGCCGCGCTCACGGGCGGCATGGTGTGCAGCGGGAAGATCTCGCTGGGAACGGCCGACCTGACGGCGCTCAACCCGACCCTCGGCCAGTACGCGCTGATCGGTCTCGTCCAGCTGGCGATCCTGCTCCCACTCGCACTGTGGACACGGTCGGTGCACCGCCAGGTTTCCCCGGAGGGGCCGGGCGTGACACATGGGCCGCGTCCACGCGCGATCGTCGCCACCGCCGGAGCCGTCTGGGGGCCGCTCCTGGCCCTGTGGAGCAGCGGTCAGCTGCACCCGGCCGACCTCACGAGGACGCCCCTGCACGCGGTACCGGCCGTGGGCCGGACGATCGGCTGGTACACCGCGCTCACCGACGACCTCGCCGACGCCTACTTCTACGTCCCGCTCACCTACATCCGTGCCACCCCCTTCCTGCCCGTAGGACTCGTCCTCGTCTGGGCGATCCCGCTACTGCTGGCCCGCCGCCGGCACGGGTCCCTCGCCGGGGCCGAAGACATCGGCAGAGCTCTGACGGTCGGCGCGGTCGCGGGCCTCGGGGCGGTCGCGGCCGGAATCGCCCTGCCCTTCGCCGCCCGGGGCGCACTGCCGCCCGAGGTCCGCCGGATCGGCGACCCGTCGGCCGTCCTCGGGACCCTGCCGTTCTCCGTCGTGCACGCGAGCACCTACCTGGCGGTCACCGCCCTGCTCCAGGCGGCAGCGGCGGCGGGGACCGCTCTCGTCTGCCGCGGGCTGCGCCCCGTGCTGGTTCCGCTGGCCGTGACCGTGACCGCCGTCCTGGGCACTCTGGGCTTCTACGTCAGCCATGGGACATCTCGGTGCGTCGCCGTCACCGGCGTCGCTCCGGACGTCTGCGGCGCGAGGGAGTTCCTGCCCGATGCCGACGCGGCCTTCCATCTGCACGAGGTCGTCGCCTGGGGAGTGGTCGCCGCGGTACCCGCCGGGCTGCTCGGCGCGGCGGTCGCGGCACTGTCCGGACACCGTCGAGGACCGTCGGAGGGTGGGACGGACACGGCACGCGGGAACACCCGCCGCCCGACGCTCCTGCCGCCGATGCTCGGACTCCTGGCGGCGCTTCCGCTCGCGGGCGCGGCTGCGGGGATCCCCCAGGACTACCTCCTCTGGCGACCTGCAGCCCCCGCGGTTGTCGCACAGCCCCCCTTGAATGGCCAGGACACCTCAGGCTCATCAGTCCGGAGGAACGACCCCTGTCTCCTCGGAAGCTGGCGTGCGTCTCCGGCCAGGCAACGTATACGCGTCGACGGAAGCAACGTGTGGCTGACCGGCGAGGGCGGCACCTGGACGTTCCGGCCCGACGGCACCCTGATCATCGACGACGGCAAGGGCGTCTCGGAGACGGCGACTCTCCACGGCCGCCCCGTGGTTCTTCGAACGAGCGGCAGCGTCACCACCCGGTACCGCACGGCAAACGGCAAGATCGGCTACTACGGTTCGGCCCTACGCCGCCCCGGCGAACTCAGTCTCCGCGTGGGCGAGACCTACGTCGTCCGCGAGAAGCGCACCGCGTCCTTCTCCCCCGATCGCTACCGCTGCGCAGGCAGAGCCGTTCATCTGACGCCGGCGTCCCAAACGACCGACTTCCCCTACGAGTTGACACTCACCCGACTGCCCTCGGAACCGAACTGACCACGGCCGAACGTCGGCCACTCACCCACTGGAACAGTTGAGTTGTGGATCCACTGTCCTTCTTACGGCGGGAGCATCGCCACGCAGCCAGATCCGCAGCGGACCGATCGGCTCGAAGCCATGACGCACGGCGACCGCCAGGCCGTCGCCGTGCTCATAGCCGACGACGGGCAGAGCGGGAAACAACCGGCGCACGGCGTCCAGGACGACAGGCCAGGCCACGTCCGGGTCGCCGTCCACGGCGAAGACGTTGGAGATTCCGACCACCTGGTCGCTGCGGCCGGCCACGGCCCCGGCGACCAGCCGACCGCCGGGGGCCCGACCGGCGAGGACGAAGGTGGTCGGGTCGTCGAGCAGTTCGGGGCGGAAGAGGGCGGCGTTGCCGTTCCCGTTGTCCCAGGCGAGTGCCCAGGCGCCCAGCGCCTCCGGATCACCCACCACGGCCCAGGTCAGATCCGAGGCGATGGCGGGCGCACTCGCCGGGCGGTGGATCCACTGCGCCTCGAACAGCACGTGAAAGCCGGCCTCGATCAGGTCGAGGTCGGCGAAGCTGTCCTTGACGGAAGCGCCGGGCGCGGTGGTGTCGATCCGGTTCAGCAGCGCGTCTGGATCGGCGCCCGGCTCCAGCGTCACGGCGTCGGGGTAGTACAACGGAGTGCGTTCCGGGGCGACCCAGGCCTGCAGCCCGAACTCACCCGCCACACCGTGCGATCGGCACATCACCGCGCACCACTCGGCGTTGTTGAGGGCAGCTGCCCGGATCAGAGGATGCTTCGGGGTCGTCACAAGTGCGGATCATTGCCGCCCCGACCCCGCAGGGCGAGCGCTTTTCCGCTACCCACGGCACGGAGATCGTCAACTGGGATCTTGATGACGCCGGGGACAGAGAATCCCGGGGCGGAGTTGAACGCCGTCCCGGGATTTCGTTGTGTCGGGTCGTGCGGGGTCGTAGGAGGGTTCCTGGTTGTGTTGAGTTGCACGACCAGCACCGGGAGCCCGCTGTCCCCCAGGGCCGCGAGCGCGCCCGCGGCGATTCTCGCGTGCTCGGCTCCAGGCTGCGGACCCCTGCCAGGATTCCCCCGTTATGTTTTCTGCGGTCCTGCAACAGGGCCGCTGGCCTCCGGGCCCGGCATGACTGTTCCCCCCTGTCGAACCGATGACCTGGGGGGTGGTGTCACCGGGTCCGAGAGGCGCCGTTGGAGACGCTGATGAGAGGTGCGACTACCGCCCGGCCTGGCGCAACGCCCGGCAGTACGCGGGCGGCAGGTCTGCATAACGTGGATGCGCGCACGACGCCAACGCCCCGGCCAGCACCGCACACCCCCGTTCGGGAGGACGGCTTGAACGACAACGACGGGATAGACGTCTTCCTGGGCCTGGACGTCGGCAAGACGAACCATCACGGGCTCGTCGACTCCGGCACCGGCGCCACCCAGTCGCGTAGTCGCGTAGTCGCGTAGTCGCGTAGTCGCGTAGTCGCGTCAGATCTGGTTCTCGCCGCCGTCCACGTACAGGTTGGCGCCCATCATGTAGCTGCTGTCCGCAGAGGCGAGGAAGGCGACCGCGGCGGCGACCTCCTCCGGGCGTCCGATCCGGCCGATGGCGAGCTTCGAACCGATGCCCGCCTTGAAGGCGGCCGAGTTCTCCTCGCCGACGAGTTCGGTGATACCGGAGGTGTCGATGGGCCCGGGTGAGATCGCGTTGACACGAATTCCCCGGCTGCTGAGTTCGTTGGCCCAGGTCCGCGCGAAGGACCGGACGGCGGCCTTGGACGCCGCGTAGGCACCGAAGCCGGTGCGCCGTGGTCGGCGGCCGTGGAGGCGTTCAGGATGACCGAGGCGCCGTCGTTGAGAAGAGGGAGAGCCTTCTGCACGGTGAGGAGCGTGCCCTTGACGTTCACCGCGAAGATGCGGTCGAAATCCTCGGAAGTGGTCTGCTCCAGCGTCGCGAACGAGGCCGTGGCCGCGTTGGCGAACAGTACGTCCAGGCCCCGCCCCTGCTCGCGCACCGTGTCGTACAGCCGGTCCAGATCGGCCGAGTCGGTGATGTCGCCCGGCACCGCGGTGACCGCGGAGCCGATGGACTCGACCGCGTCCTTCAGTTCCGCCTCGCGTCGGCCGGTGATGAACACGTGCGCCCCCTCGGCCGCCGGCCGTGCGGCGGTCCCGGCCGATCCCCCGTGTGCCTCCGCCTGTGACGACAGCCGTCTTGCCTTCGAGCGTTCCCATGACGTGACCTCTCCACATTTCTGTTCTGTTCCGAACGGAACAGAACGGAACGGGACCGTAGCACTTCTGGTCCGGTCGGAACAGAAGGGGTACGATCCGGAGCGTGGAAGCAACGAGCAGGGCACCGATCGGCCGGCCGCGAGGGTTCGACATCGATGAGGCACTGCGACGGGCCATGGTCGTCTTCTGGGAACACGGCTACGCCGGCGTCAGCCTCACCGACCTGACCCGGGCCATGGGAATCACCAAGACCAGCCTGTACGCGGCCTTCGGCAACAAAGAAGACCTCTTCCGAAAGGCCCTGCACCACTACGCCGAGGGGCCCGCCTCCTACAGCATCCGCGCACTGCAGGAGCCCACCGCCCGTGAGGTGGCCGCCGCCCACCTCACCGGCTCCGTTCACGCCTCCACCCTGGCCGGCTGTCCGGCCGGATGCCTCGGCGTCCAGGGCTTCCTGGCCGCGGGCCACCTCGGACAGAGCGTGGCCGACGAGCTCGCCGCGTGGCGCAACGACGGCCGAGCGCGGCTTCGCGACCGCTTCCAGCGAGCCATCGACGAAGACGACCTGCCCGCCGGCACCGATCCGGACGCCCTCGCCCACTACCTCATGACGATGGCGAACGGCATCGCGGTCCAGGCGGCCACGGGCGCCACCCGCGACGAACTCCAACGGGTCGCGGACGCCGCCCTCCACAACTGGCCACCCGCCTGAACCTGCCCTGTGACCCACCAGGATCCTCCAGGCCCACCGATGGTCTTGAGGGTCTCGGAGCGTTCGACGGGTGGCGACATCCACGAACCCGCTCCACCACCACCCATGATCGCCGACAATATCTCCGGTGATAAAATCAGCGATCTGATCCGAAACCTGTGAGCACAGGGCGGCGCACGTCCGCGCGCGGGAGAGAGCGACAGCCGGTGACCAGCACGCGCATCCAAGGGGCGGCCGCTCGGAGCCATGTGAGCACGCACGTCCGCCACGCCTTGCGGGTCGGTGACCTTGTGCCGGGGCAGCGGCTTGTCGTGCAGGACCTGGCCGACGAACTCGGGGTGACCCGGAGCTCCGTACGGGAAGCGCTGCTCGACCTCGCCTCCGACGACCTGGTGGAGATCGTGCGCAACCGTGGGGCGCGGGTCAGGATGATCTCGGTCGAGGAGGCCATCCAGATCACCGAGTGCCGCTCCGCGCTGGAGCGGGTGTGCGCCCGCAGGGCGGCCGAGCGTGCGAGCGAGGCACAGCGTGCCGAACTCACCGAGGTCGGCACGCAGTTGCGTGCGGCGGTCGCCGAGAACCTCCCCGAGACCTACTCGGCGCTCAACCGAAGACTGCACGACCTCATCATCGAGTTCAGCGGCCAGGTGGTCGCCAAGCGTCAACTGGAGCGCCTCAACACACAGATGGTGCGCTTCCAGTTCCGCCTCGCGATGCGGCCCGGGCGTCCGCAGCAGTCGCTGCCCCAGCTCCTGTCCATCATCGACGCCGTCGTCGCCGGTGACGCCGACGCCGCCGACGCCGCCGCCGAGGCCCAACTGGCCAGCGTAATCGACGAGTTGCGCACGACTGGGCCGCGCGATCCGTCGCCCCTGTGAGCTGACGCGTAGGGGAAGCGGTCCTGTCCGGTCGGACGGCCGCCTCCGGCCGGGCAGCGGGCGCCGCCCCTGACCGGCGGGGCTCACGCGGGGATGCGCCCTGCGGAGTCATCGCACGAAAAGAACGCGGCCGACCACCCCCGAAGCGCGGCCACCCGCTTCGCCTCTCCCCGACGCCCCCTGCCCAACACCCGGTCGACAGCGCCCATTTCCGATCACTGCAAAAATGATGGGATAAAATTGTTGACAATCTTGTCCGCCTGGACTTCAGTCGGTGTGCAGGTTCCGGCCAACGTGCCGAGCGACCGGCGTCCATCCGAGAACCCTTGGGAGACCTGGTGCAGATCGTGGACACGCACACGCACGTCATCTCGTCGGACAGCACGCGCTATCCCCACGCCCCTGTCGGGGGGCGACAGTCCGCGTGGTCACAGGCCCACCCCGTGGACATCGACGGTCTGGTGCGCGCACTTGACGAGGCGGGTGTCTCAAGAGCCGTGGTGGTACAGGCCTCGACGGTCTACGGGCACGACAACCGATACGTCGCCGAAGCCGTGCGGACCCACCCGGACCGGTTCGTCGGGGTCTACTCGATCGACGCCCTGGCCGACGACGCCACAGCGGAGATGGAGAAGTGCCAGGAGCAGGGGCTGTCCGGCTTCCGCCTGTTCACCACCGGGACCACGATGCCTGGCCAGGCGGACTGGCTGGGCGATGAACGCTCGTATCCCACATGGGCCTATGCGGAGAAGAACGACATTCCCGTGTGTCTGCAGATGACGATCCAGGGTCTGCCTGCACTCCGGAACCTGCTGGAGCGTTTTCCCCGTGTGCGGGTACTGCTCGACCACTGCGCGCGCCCCGATCTGTCCGACGGTCCCCCCTACCGCCTGTCGAGGGAACTGTTCGAGTTGGCGCACCACCCCGGCGTCCACCTGAAACTCACCCATCGCGCCTTGGACGCCGCCGAGGTCGGCAAGTCCACGAGCGAGGCCTTCCTGGCGAACCTGCTGGCTTCGTACGGCGCCGGACGTATCGCGTGGGGCTCCAACTTCCCTGCGGCGGAAGGGAGTCTCTCCGGCATCCTCGCCAAAGCCCGGGGCGCGCTGACCGGCCTCTGCGACGACGACCTGAGGTCGATCTTCGGCGGCACGGCCCTCGCGTTCTATCCCGCCCTGGCGACGACGGGCGAAGCACATGCCTGAGCCCTCCGTCCTGCGCACCGTTCTCGCCGATCATCCTCATACCGCGAAGCTGAAGAGCGGCGAAATCCGTGGCGAGCGGGTCACTCTGTCGTTCAGCGACGTCGTACCGGTCCACCGGGCCTTCGCGCCCATGGTGCGCGAAGAGGCCTACGACCTCTGCGAGTTGGCCGTCGTGACCGCCTTGCAGGCCATCGCCTACGGCCGTCCCGTGGTCCTGTTGCCGGCCGTGGTGGCCGCGCGCTTCCAGCGGGGGTGTCTCATCGCCCACGCCGCACGACCGGTCACACCGGCACAGCTGGCGGGCACGCGGGTCGGTGTGCGTTCGTACACCCAGACCACCGGAATGTGGGTACGCGCACACCTCGCCGAGGACTTCGGTCTGGCGGCACGCGACATCCGCTGGATCACCCACGACGAACCCCACGTGGCCCAGTACACGGACCCCGGCTTCGTCAGGCGCGAGAGCGGTCGGGCCGGCCTGCCCGACCTGTTGCGCGAGGGCCGGATCGACGCCGCAGTGCTCGGCAACGACCTCCCCGAGAGTGAGGAGTTCGTCCGCGTCGTCCCCGACGCCGACGCGCGTGACGAGCGGTGGTGGCACCAACACGGCTACCTGCCCGTCAACCACATGGTCGTCGCCGGTGCGTCGGTCTGCCGTCGGGACCCGCAGGCGGTCCGAGAGGCCTATCGCCTTCTGCTCAGGGCCGATGCGGCCGTCGAGCGCCCCGATGCCGGACCTTCCCCGGCCCTCTTCGGCTTCGACCTCCTGCGTGAGCCGATCGAACACATCGTGGGGGCCTGTCTGGAACAGGGGCTGCTCCGCAGAAATCTCACGCCGGAGGAGATCTTCGAACCGGCAAGGAGCGTTCTCGGCAGCGACGCCGTCTGAGCCCGAGTCCCTGACTCTCCGACCGTTTCTCCCTGAGTGGTCTTCCCGCCAGTCTTTCAACGACGAAACTGGAATCGACGATGAGTGAAGCAACATCCACGGCCGTGCCTGTACAACCGGTCGAGCCGCCCCGCCGCTTCTACCAGGACCTCGCCTTCCAAGTGCTCGCCGGAGTCGCGCTGGGCGTCGTGGTGGGCAATTTCGCCCCGTCCGTCGGACACCACCTCCAGTTCCTCGGCGACATCTTCATCCACCTCATCCAGATGGTGGTCGGCCTCATCATCTTCTGCACGGTCACCCACGGCATCGCCAGTGTCCGTGATCTCGGCAAGGTCGGCCGTATCGCGGTGCGTGCGCTCGTGTACTTCGAGGTGATCACGACGATCGCCCTCGTCATCGGGCTCGTCGTGGTCAACGTGCTCCGCCCTGGTGCGGGTATGCACATAGACCCGTCGTCACTGCACGCGGCGGCCGACACCGCACCCGCGAAGTCGGAGGGCTTCGACGACTTCCTCGTCAGCCTGGTGCCGACCTCCGCGGTGCAGGCGTTCGCCGAGGGAGACATCCTTCAAGTCCTGGTGTTCTCCGTCCTGTTCGCCTGCGGTCTGGCCTCTCTCGGCGATCGGGCGCAACCTGTGCTGGACATCGTCGGCAACGTCCAGCAGACGCTGTTCTGGATCATCCGCAAGGTCATGCGCATCGCACCGCTCGCGGCTTTCGGCGCCATCGCCTTCACCGTGTCCAAGTACGGACTGGGCACACTGACCTCGCTCGGGAAACTGATCGGCGTCTTCTACCTGATCGTCCTGCTCTTCTTCGTCCTGGTGCTGTGGCCGGTGTCGCGGTACGCGGGCATCAGCCTGTTCAAGCTGTTGCGGTACTTCCGCGCGGAGCTGTTCCTCGTGCTCGGTACCAGTTCGTCGGAGAGCGTCTTCCCACAACTCACCTCCAAGCTCAAGAGACTTGGAGTGGACGAGCCCGTGGTGGGTCTGGTGCTTCCCACCGCGTACAGCTTCAATCACGACGGAACGTGTCTGTACTTCGCCTCGGTCAGCGTCTTCCTGGCCCAAGCCACCGGCAGTGATCTGGGATGGCAGGCACAGGTCGGTCTCCTGCTCGTCCTGCTGCTCACGTCCAAGGGCGGTGCGGGGGTGTCGGGATCCGCGATCGCCGTGCTCGCACTGACCCTGAGCACGACACACAAGATCCCGGTGGACAGCATCGCCCTGGTGCTGGGTATCCACAGCATCCTGTCGGCCGCCTTCGTCTTCACCAACGTCGCCGGCAACTGCGTGGCGACACTCGTGGTCGGGAAATGGGAGAACGCCATCGACCGGGATCGGCTGCACGCGGAGCTGGATGCCGGTTACCAGACAGCTGCCTGACCTGCCCCCGCGAACGAAAGGGACCAAGCCGAGGCGGCCGGGGCAACCTCGGTGCCGGGCGGGGACGTCAGGCGCGGGACAGACACGGGTGTCCGGCCACACACCGTCGCCCGTAGCCACAACCACCTGATGGCGCATGTGGCGAGACGGATTCCTGGGCCCGCACATCACCGGCGCCGGGCGCCCCGGCGACGGAGGAGATGGGCGGCGCACACCCCCGGCCACAAACCCTTGACGATATTTCCGGCAATGACGACCGAACGCCCGTCGGCACCGACGAGGCTTCCGCGAGAGGGAAAACCATGATCATCGACTGTCACGGGCACTACACCACCGCCCCGCCCGCGCTGGAGAGTTGGCGCAACCGGCAGATCGCCTCGCTCACCGACCCCGCGGCCGCCCCCTCCCCCGCCGACCTCCGCGTCTCCGACGACGAGCTGCGCGAGAGCGTCGAGTCCAACCAGCTGCGCCTCATGGACGAGCGCGGCATCGACGTCACGGTCTTCTCACCCCGCGCGTCCTTCATGGCCCACCACGTCGGGGATTTCCAGACCTCCGCCGCATGGGCCGCGATCTGCAACGAGCTCTGTCACCGGGTGGCCGCCCTCTACCCCGAGCGCTTCGTCCCCGCCGCCATGCTCCCGCAGTCCCCGGGCATCGACCCCGTCACCTGCATACCCGAACTGACCCGCTGCGTGGAGGAGTTCGGCGCCATCGCCCTCAACCTCAACCCGGACCCCTCAGGCGGCCACTGGAACGCCCCACCCCTCACCGATCGCTCCTGGTACCCGCTCTACGAAAAGATGGTCGAGTACGACATCCCGGCGATGGTCCACGTCAGCACCAGCGTCAACCCCGCCTTCCACACCACCGGCGCCCACTACCTCAACGCCGACACCACGGCGTTCATGCAACTCCTCCAGGGCGACCTCTTCACGGACTTCCCCACCCTCCGCCTGATCATCCCGCACGGCGGCGGCGCCGTCCCCTACCACTGGGGCCGCTTCCGCGGACTGGCCATGGCCCTCGGCAAACCCCCACTCGAAGAACACCTCCTCGACAACGTCTACTTCGACACCTGCGTCTACCACCAGCCCGGCATCGATCTCCTCCTCGACGTCATCCCCACGAAGAACATCCTCTTCGCCTCGGAGATGATCGGCGCGGTCCGGGACATCGACCCCTGCACCGGCCACCACTTCGACGACACCCGCCGCTACACACACGCAGCCAAGTTGCCCGCCGACGAATTGGCCGCCGTGCAGGAGCACAACGCGCGCACCGTCTACCCCCGCCTCGACACGCTCCTCGGAATCCAGGGGCGCTGAGCGGTCGCAGTCGTCGCATCCAGGCGTCGGGATCGAAGGCCCTCCACCCGGGCCCAGCGCACAATCAGTGCACATTTTCGCCGGAACTTCCGGGAACTCGCAGGTGGAAACGGGTGCGCCCTGCGGCCCTCGAATCAGCAACTACCAACCCAAAAGACCTGGTCAGAGTCCCCACAGTAAACACCTTGTAGCGTACTACGCGTATAGTTTCGCTGTGAGCAACTACAGTCCAGATACTGAAACGACAGGTTCGCAGTCCGGCGGGGTGCAGTCCGTGGACCGTGCGATCAGCGTGCTGGAGATTCTCGCCCAGCGCGGCGAGGCCGGGGTGAGCGAGGTCGCCGGTGAGATCGACGTGCACAAGTCGACCGCGTTCCGGCTGCTCGGCGCGCTGGAGGCGCGGGGGCTCGTGGAGCAGGCGGGTGAGCGCGGCAAGTACCGGCTCGGCTTCGGGATCGTGCGGCTGGCCGGTGCGGTCACCGGGCGGATCGACATCACCCAGCAGGGCCGCCCGGTCTGCGAGCGGCTCGCCGAGGACATCGGCGAGACGGTCAACATCGCGGTGATGCAGGAGCAGTACGCGATCAATCTGTACGAGGTCCGCGGCCCAGGCGCCGTCACCGCGCACAACTGGGTCGGTGAACTCACCCCGTTGCACGCCACGTCCAGCGGCAAGGTCCTGCTGGCGCACCTGCCCGCGAAGGAGCGCGCCGCGCTGCTGTCGGAGGCCGGTCTGAAGAAGGTGACCCCACAGACCATCACCTCGAAGACGAAGCTGGAGAAGAACCTCGCCGAGGCCCGGGAGCGCGGATACGCCTGGACGCTGGAGGAGTTGGAGGTCGGGCTGCACGCCGTGGCCGCTCCGGTGCGCAACCGGGACGGCGAGGTCATCGCGGCGGTCAGCGCCTCGGGACCGGCCTACCGGTTCACCGAGGAGCGGCTGCACGAACTCGCCCCGATCCTGGTCAAGGGCGCCGAGGAGATCAGCCACCGCATGGGCTACCTGGGCTGAGCAGCCCAGGTCACCCCGGCCGGCCCCACGGGCTGCCTCACCCCTGCGGACCCCCCAGGCGCTCGTTCACCCAGTCGTGGAACGCGCCGATGTGATGCTCGCTGGGCACCAGCACCCCGCCCTTGGCGTACATCCGTGAGCTCATTCCGGGCTGCGTGCGCTCACACGCCTCGAAGTCCTGGCGGTTGACGCGGTCGAAGAGTTCCACGGACCGGCTGACGTCCTTGCCGCTCTCGACGACGTGCGGGAGGTAGAGCCAGTCGCACTCGACGATCGTGCGGTCGACGGCCACCGGGTACATCCGGTGGAAGATCACATGGTCGGGGACGAGGTTGATGAACACCTGCGGCTTGATGGTGATCGCGTAGTAGCGGCGGTCCTGGTCCTCGCTCACGCCGGGTATGCGGTCGAGCCCTTCCGACCCGTCCACGGTGAAGCCCTGCACCTCCTCGCCGAACTCCGCGCCGTGGCCGACGTAGTACTGGGCGGCGTAGCCGTCGGCGAACTCCGGGAGTACTTCGGTGAGTTCGGGGTGGATCGTGGCGCAGTGGTAGCACTCCATGAAGTTCTCGATGATGAGCTTCCAGTTGGCCTTGACGTCGTAGACGATGCGCCGGCCCACCGAGAGGTGGTCGGTGTCGTAGTGCTCAAGCGACTCCACGTCGCCGAGCCGGGTGACGACCTCGCCGATGACGTCCTCGTCGAAGGACGGCGGGTTCTCCGCCAGGTTGACCCACACATAGCCGAGCCATTCGCGGACGGCGACGCTCACCAGTCCGAATTCGGTACGGCCGACATCGGGCATCTTCGTCAGGTTCGGCGCCGCGACCAGCTTGCCGTTCAGGTCGTACGTCCAGGCGTGGTACGGGCATTGGAAGGCGCGCTTGACCTCGCCGGTCTCCTCGGTGCAGAGCTTGGCGCCGCGGTGCCGGCAGACGTTGAAGTAGGCGCGTATGGAGTTGTCGCGGGCCCGGGTGATCAGGATGCTCTCGCGGCCCACGTCCACGGTCCGGAAGGCGCCCGGTCTGGCGAGTTCGGAGGAGCGCACGGCGCAGAACCACATCGTCTCGAAGATGCGTTCCTGTTCCTGGGCGAAGACTGCCGGGTCCGTGTAGGAGGAGCCGGGCAGGGTGGCGATCAGGCTGTCCGGCAGGCTGGTCGAGGTCACAGTGCACTCCTCGGAGAACGTCGTGGATCGGTCGGTCACGCGCCGGGACGAACGACTCCGGACGGCGTAGTTACGGTCAACTCACCGTGGCGGCAAGCTGTTTGCGCCACCGCATGAACAGTCGCGGCTGGTCCATCGCGAGCACGGCGACCGGCTGCCCGGCACACCGGTAGACGGCGAGGAAACTCCGGTCGCCCGGGGCGCCCTCCTCGACGGTCACACTGTCGGCACCGGCGGCGTGACCGGCGAACTGGATCTTCACGCCGTACTGGTCCGACCAGAAGTACGGCGGCCGGGGCACCCCGGGCTCCGCCGCCCCCCATGACAGCAGCGCGGCCACCGCCGCGTCGGGCCGCTCCCGCGCCCCGGTCCAGTGCTCGACCCGACGGTGCGAACCCGCCCGCGGGTCGTACCAGTTGGCACAGTCTCCTACGGCGACCACGCCGGCGAGGCTGGTACGGCCGTCCGCGCCGCACTTGACGCCGTTGTCCAGCTCGACGCCGGAGCCTTCGAGCCAGTCGACGCACGGGCGGGCACCGACACCCACGACGACGATGTCGGCGGGGACGGTGCGCCCGTCCGCCAGCAGCACCGCGTCGACGCGGGCCTCGCCGCTCAGCCCTTTCACCCCGACACCGCACAACAGCCGTACGCCGTGGGCCTCGTGGAGGGCGGAGACGACGCCGCCCATGGTCTCGCCGAGGGGTCCCGCGAGGGGGGTCGGTGCCGCTTCGATCACCGTGACGTCGAGTCCGAGGGCGTACGCGGTGGAGGCGACCTCGGCGCCGATGAAGCCGCCGCCGATCACCACCAGCCGTCCGCCCAGGGCGAGTTCGTCGCGCAGGGCGCGGGCGTCGTCCAGGGTGCGCAGGGTGTGCACGCCGGCCAGGCCGTCGGTGCCCGGCAGGTTCCGCGCCACCGCGCCGGTCGCGAGGACGACGCCGTCGGCCCGGACCTCCCGGCCGTCGTCGAGGGTCAACACCCGTTCCGCGCCGTCGACTCGGAGGGCGACGGCACGGGCGCCGAGCAGCCACTCGGCGCGCAGGTCCTCGTCGTCCGACTCCAGCGCGAGATCGGCCTCGCCGAGGGTGCCCGCGAGGAACTCCTTGGACAACGGCGGCCTGTCGTACGGGCGATGGGGTTCGTCGCCGATGACGACGAGCCGTCCGTCGTAGCCCTGTTTGCGCAGCGAGCGTGCCGCCGACAGCCCGGCCAGCGAGGCGCCGACCACGGCCACGGTCCTCACGCGGGTCCGCCGGCGAGCCGGGACGCGACGCAGGGCGGCAGGTTCGGGGCGTCCGTGGACGGCACGACGTAGATCATGCCGTCCTGGACGAGAACCTCGTGGGTACGCACCGGGCGCTTGGCCGGCGGGGCGTCCACCGCGCCGGTCCGCAGATCGAACTTCGATGCGTGCAGCGGGCATTCCACCTCGCAGCCCTCCAGCCAGCCGTCGGCGAGCGAGGCGTCCTGGTGAGTGCACGTGTCGTCGATGGCGAAGACCTCGCCGTCGTCGGTGTGGAACACCGAAACCGGCGGATCGATGTCGAGCCGGTAGGCCTCGCCTCGCGGCAGATCCACGAGAAGGCACGCGGGAATCATCATGACACCTCGGTGCGTATAGCGAAACGGATTGCGGTAAGCGCAACGTCAGTTTGAGGGCGCCCCCAAACCCTTGTCAAGGCATCCAGAGGACAGGTGAACCCCGGATCCGACGTTGCCTCTCACGCAACACGCCGCACAATAAGAAACTCCGCACCGACATCGGTCCCCGGCCGCTCAGCCCCCGTTCCCTGCGCGCAGGCGGGCCTCCCAGCGGGCGTGGGAGCGGCGGCCGGACAGGCGCCAGAGGAGAGGGGCGGGTGCCGGGGCCTTGGTGAGGAGCGTTCGCTGCTCTTCGGGGGTCGCCACGGCCATCAGCGCGCTGAAGGATCGCAGCAGATGCTTCTTGTCCAGCTTCGCCAGGCTGATCTCGCCGAGTTCCTCCCATTCGGCGACGCTCAGATACTCGGCCGCCAACGGCAGGATGGTGTTCTCCTCCTCGTCCATGTGCGCGGTCAACACCGCGCCCAGTTCGGTGAGTTGATCCGCCACCTGCTCGGCGAGGGACGGCCGGGGGTCGGCGGCCAGTGCGTCCAGCGCGCCCCGCACGTCCGTGACCAGTTCTTCGAGGCGGTGGTGCTGTTCCTCCATGCGGGCGACCGCCTCGGCCCGCACCCCCGTCCGGGCCGTGAGCAGGGGCCAGAGGTACTCGTCCTCGCTGGTGTGGTGGGCTTCCAGGCCCATGAGCATGAACCGCACCGCGTCGACGACCAGCGCGGCCCGCCCGGTGTCACCGGGCCGCAGCCCGCGCACCAGGTCCGGCAGCTCCGCGCAGGGCTGCCGGAACGTGCGGTGCACCACGACCATGTCGTGGACATCCGGTTTCGAGGTGACTGTGTCGGACATGGTGCTCCCTAACCCTTGCTCAGCTGCTCGTGGAAACGGTGTGCCAGGTCCGTCAGCTCTTCGGCGCTCCGCGCGGTCTGCTGCAGGTCGACGAGGACCTCGTCGGCGCCCGCCGCGTGGGCGGCGAGCAGGTAGTCCGAGACCTGGACGACCGTTCCCCGGCGCGGAACGGCGTCGTCCGGTGCGGCCTTGGCCGTCACCACGGGGTTGACCCGGACGACGGTGCGCAGGGCGTCGGGATCACGTCCGGCCGCCTCCGCGATCCCCCGGATCTGGCTGATGACGTAGGCGAGTTGGGGCACCGGGAGGGCGACTCCGGCCCAGCCGTCCGCACGCCGGCCGATGCGTTCCAGCGTGGCCGGGGTGAAACCGCCCAGGAGGACCGGCGGGCGGGGGCGCTGCACCGGGAGGGTCTCGATGTGCGCGCTCGGGATCGTCCACAGCTTCCCCTTGTACTCGGCCGGGGAGCCGGACCAGACGTGTTCCAGGACGTCCAGGATCTCCTCCAGCCGGGCTCCGCGTCCCGGCCACGGCACCCCGATGGCCCCGTACTCGTCGGACGACCAGCCGAGCCCGAACCCGACGTCGAGCCGTCCCCCGCTGAGGATGTCGACGGACACCAGTGCGCGGGCCAGGAGAAGCGGGGAGTAGAAGGGTGCGTTGAGCGTGCTGGTCCCCAGGCGCAGCCGTCGGGTGGCGTGGGCCAGGAAGGACAGAGTCACGACGGGGTCGAGGAAGGTGCGGTACTCCTCCGGTACGGGGCCCCCGCCGGGATACGCGTCCTTGGGCCGCGTCGGTACGAGGGCCCGGTCGCCCACCCACAGGCTGTCGAAGCCGATCTCTTCGACGGCGGCGGCGAACCCGGAGAGGGTGGCCGGGTCCGTGAACAACCCGTACTGGGGAGCTCCCAGTCCGATCTTGAGCATATGTGTCACCTGTTCGAGAAGCTGGTGCGATCCGTTCTCGATCACCGTGCCGAACACGGATCGACGTCCGGTCGACGGCGGGTGAAAGCGGCGTCGACCCGGCGGGCGAACAGGCTCAGCGCCCCGCCGCTTCCTTCCGCAGCCGGACGCTCACCTCGTACACATGCTCTGCCGCGGAGATGTCGACCTCGGCCCGGTCCGAACTCAGCGCGGTGAACAGGCGGGCCACCTCGTCAAGGAAGTGGGCCGGGCTGTTCGGGTCGTCCGGCGCGCCGCCGACGGCCTCCGACTCGGCGAAGAACTCGACGGCCTCCGCGCCGCGCCCCTGGTCCACGAGCACGACCGACAGCAGCCGGGTGGACACGAAGAGCACGTCTGCACCGAGCGCACCGCGTTGCCGGGCGACTCCTCCCACAGCGCGTCGATGAGGTCGTCGAGACCGCACTGCCGCCCTTCCGCGAGCAGAAGCCGGACCAGGACCGCGCGCTGCAGCGGACTCCCCAGATCCAGTGGACGCCCGTCATGGCGACCGCTCAACGACCCCAGCAGCCCGAACTCGTACCCCTCCACCGCCGTTGCCACCTGGCGGATTCTAGCGGCCCGCACCCCCTCATCTGCGCGTCCTCGATGCCCAGGAGTTAGGGTGCTGATGGCTCGCAAAGGGGACACGAGGGGGCTCGCGTTGGATCGTGCGGCAGGAGAGGACCTGGAAGCCGGCCCGGGCGAGTTCGCGGCGCGTGGGGTGCTGCCCCCGTCGCTGCGCCCCCCGCTCGCCGTGATCGCGGTCCTCGCCGCGCTGGTGGTCGGCGCGCTCGGGATCCTGTACGCCGGGCACAGCGCGCCCGGCGCGGTGGACAGCTGGATCTTCCCTCCGACGTCGGACAGTGTGGGTCCGCCGTGGCGCCAAGTCGCCCTGGTTCTGGACTTCTTGGGCGAACCGGCGGGATCGGCGATGGTGATCGTGGCCTGCGTGGCGGGCTGCCTGCTGGTGCGGCAACGCCGTGCGGCGGTGCTCGTCCTGGTCGGCGCCGGTGCGACCGTGGGGACGACCACGTTGCTCAAGCATGTGGTGGGGCGGACCATTCACGGCCCCGGCAACCTGTCCTACCCGAGCGGGCACACCGCCTTCGCCACCGCGCTCGCGCTGATGGCGGCGCTGTTGGCGACGGACCGGCTCGGCCTCGGCAGGACGGCCGGTACGTCACTCGTGCTCGCGGCGGGGCTGCTGGCCGGCACGATCATGGGCTGGGCGGAGGTCGGGCTGGGCGCGCACTATCCGACCGACGCCCTCGGCGGCTGGTGCACCGCGCTGGCGGTGATCCCGGCGTCCGCGTGGCTGGTCGACCGGACGGCCGACCGGCTGGGCGATCGGTCGACCGGACGGCCAGGCCGTCGGTCACCCGGCCGGACGGCCGCCGCCGGTCGGCGCACACCCCGCTGACGTCACCTCACGCCAGGCGGCACCACAGCGGCTCCGCCCCACGCCGGGCGGCGGAACAGCAGGTTCGCCCTACGCCGGGCGGCAGGACACCGGCTTCACCGACCGCCCGGCAGCGGAACAGCAGCCTCACCTCACACCAAGCGGCAGCACACCAGCTTCACCGACCGCCAGGCGACAGCACACCGGCTCACCCCCGCCCGGCAGCACAACAACCGCCCCACCTCACACCAAGCGGCAGCACACCAGCTTCACCGACCGCCAGGCGACAGCACACCGGCTCACCCCCGCCCGGCAGCACAACAACCGCCCCACC